>CBFGMS010000033.1:0-41400 GCA_965649985.1 uncultured Gammaproteobacteria bacterium
GTGCACGACATCGGCAAGAACATCGTCGGCGTGGTGCTGGCCTGCAACAACTTCGACGTGGTGGATCTGGGCGTGATGGTGCCGGCACAGACCATCCTCGACCGCGCGAAGGCCGAGAACGCCGACATCATCGGCCTCTCGGGCCTGATCACGCCCTCGCTGGAAGAGATGAGCCACGTCGCGAAGGAAATGCAGCGCCAGGGGTTTTCGGTGCCGCTGCTGATCGGCGGGGCCACGACCTCGCGTGCGCACACCGCGCTGAAGATCGACCCGCACTACACCTCGCCCACGGTGTGGGTGAAGGACGCCTCGCGCGCGGTCGGCGTGGCGCAGTCGCTGATCTCGCCGGAACTGCGCGCGCCGTTCATGGCCGCCAACGACAGCGACTACGCCGACATCCGCGCCCGTCACCGCAACCGCGGCGACGCCAAGCGCCTGGTCTCGCTGGACAAGGCGCGTGGCCAGAGATTCGACGGCGGCTGGCAGGACTACACGCCGCCCACGCCGCGCGTGCCCGGCCTGACCGTGTTCGACGACTACCCGCTGGACGAGCTGATCGCCTACATCGACTGGACCCCGTTCTTCAGCACATGGGAGCTGGCCGGCAAGTACCCGGCCATCCTCGACGACGAGGTGGTCGGCACGCACGCACGCGAGCTCTACCGCGACGCACGGGCGATGCTCAAGACCATCGTCGAGAAGAAATGGCTGACCGCGAAGGGCGTGTTCGCGCTGCTGCCGGCGCAAAGCGTGGGCGACGACGTGGAAGTCGAGGTCGACGGCCGCACCGAGACCCTGCACTTCCTGCGCCAGCAGGTCGACAAGCCCGTCGACCGCCCGGACTTCTGCCTCGCCGATTTCATCGCGCCGAAGGACGCGGGCAGGCAGGACTGGATCGGCATGTTCGCGGTCACCGCCGGGCTCGGCATCGAACCGCATGTCGCCCGCTTCGAGGCCGCGCACGACGACTACAACGCCATCCTGCTCAAGGCCCTGGCCGACCGTCTGGCCGAAGCCTTCGCCGAACGCCTGCACCAGCGCGTGCGCGCCGAGTTCTGGGGCTATGCCGACGACGAAGCGCTGGACAACGAGGCGCTGATCGACGAGAAGTACCGCGGCATCCGCCCCGCGCCCGGCTACCCGGCCTGCCCCGAGCACAGCGAGAAGGCGACGATCTTCCGCCTGCTCGACGCCACCGCCAATGCCGGCATGACCCTCACCGAAAGCTTCGCGATGCTGCCGGCGGCCGCGGTGTCCGGCTACTACTTCAGCCACCCGCGCAGCCAGTATTTCGTGGTCGGCCGGGTGTCGAAGGAGCAGGTGGAAGACTATGCCCGCCGCAAGGGCGCGTCGCTGGCGCAGGCCGAACGCTGGCTGGCGGCGAACCTGGATTACGATCCGGAGTGAGCGATCACTTCCCTTTCGGATACAGGATCGCGACAGACCGTACAGGTTCCCAAACTCCAGAATGCGAACAAACAACACAAGAATTACTTGCGGATCTGGATAGGAATTGACAGCAGAATCCACCGTGACCGACACCCTCGTCTTCTCCCACGCCAACGGTTTTCCGCTCCCGGTCTACCGCCGGCTGTTCGCGGCCCTGGAGGCGCACGGCTTCTCCAGCACCGGTGTGCCGCGCTTCGGCCACGACCCCGCACGGCCACCCACGGTGGGGTGGCCGCATCTGATCGACGAGCTGGTGGAGCACATCCAGGCCCTGCCGGTCCCCGGCCGGCTGTGGCTGGTCGGGCATTCGCTGGGCGGCTACCTCAGCGTGCTGGCCGCCGCGCGTCTGGGCGCGCGCGTGGGCGGAGCGGTGATGCTGGATTCGCCGGTGATCGCCGGTCGCGCCGCGGCGGCGGTCCGCGTCGGACGTGTCACCGGGCTGGACCGGCTGGTCATGCCGATCCGCCAGACGCTGCAGCGTTGCCGGGCCTGGCCGGATGTCGAGGCCGCGCATGCGCACTACGCGGCCAAGCCGATCTTCGCACGCTGGCATCCCGAGGTGCTGCGCGACTATGCCGAACATGGCACGGTGGCCGACGAGGACGGCGGGCGCCGACTGTGGTTCGCGCCGGAGGTGGAATTCCGCATCTACCGCTCGCTGCCGACCAGCGAAGTCGCGCGCGCGGGCACGCGAATGCAGGCGCCGGTGGCCTTCATCGGCGGTCGCCAGTCGCGTGAAGTGCGTCAGGTCGGACTGCGCGCCACCCGTCGCCTGGTGGGCGAACGCCTGCACTGGGTCGACGGCGGCCATCTCTTCCCGATGGAACGGCCGGAGGAGACCGCCGCGTCGATCGCACGCGCCATCGAAAACATGCGCGCTGTCTCGCGATGAGCGACGCCGCGCCTCCGAGCAATCGCGATTTCCTGCTGCGTCATGCCGCCACCGGCCGCATCGGCCTGTGCGGCGGGGACGATGTGCTGGGCAAGGCGATCCGCAAGGCGCAGGCGCCGCTGACCGGCCATCGCCATCGCAGCCTGTGGTCGCATGCGTTCCTGATCGGCGAGCGCCGCGGCGATGGCCACTGGTGGGTGATCGAGTCCGATCTCGACCTGCGCTACAAGCACGTGCGCCTGGGCGTGCAGGAAAACCGGCTGGAACGGTATTTCGACGGCGAGGCCTTCCCCAACGTCGCGGTGCTCGATTTCGGACTGGACGATGCGCAGACGACGCAGGTGCTCGGCGCCGCGCTCGACCTGCTCTCCGGGCAGCCGCACTACTCGGTGAGCGAACTGCTCGGCACGCTGCTGGCGATGCCCAGCAGCCGGCTGCGCCGCCGCCGCAACCCGCTGGGCCGCGAACGCGCGCTGTTCTGTTCGGCGATGGTGCGCCACTGCTACGCCGCGGCCGGCGTGGATCTCCACGCCGGCATCGACGCAAAGCACGTCACGCCGAACGATCTCGACACCTCGCCGCTGGCGCACACCGGCTATCGCCTGATCCGCGACCCCGGCATCTCCCGCCTGCGCCGCCTGATGCATGCCGCGGGGGATGTGCTGGGGCTGTCGGCGGAACACGCTGCCGCGGCGGAACGACTGGCGGCACCGGCGCAACCCATCGACGCAGACCCTCGCCTCGATTGAGGGCAGGCCCGTGTCCATCCGCCCGGCCGTCTGCTTTCGACACGCGCCGGCGCCGCAGGCGGGGCGCTCCTCGCGAAGCACCCCGCATCGGCCTCACAGTGCCCGATGCACCGCTTCTCCGAACAGCGCGGTGTGATGCGCGCAGTCGTTCAGCCGCACCACTTCCATGCGGTCGGCACTGGGCCCTTCGAGCAGATTCAGTGTGGCCGGCGCCTGCCGGAAGCTCCACAGCCGGCGCAGCGGGATGCCGAGGATCCTGCACAGCAGGACGCGATTGACCGCGTCGTGGGCGACGATCAGCAGCGTGTCGCCGTCGCCCAGGCCCGCGGTGGCGCGCTCGAAGGCGGGCCAGGCCCGGTCGAGGACATGCTGCAGCGTCTCGCCGCCTTCGCCCGGCATCAGCACGGTCTCGGGCGCTTCGCGCCATGCGCTCAGCAAGTCGGGGTCGCGCGCGCGGATTTCGCTGGCGAGCAGCCCTTCCCAGGTGCCGTGCGCGATTTCCATCAGACCGGCATCGGTCTGGAGCATCTGTCGGCGGGCGTCGCCGAGCGCGAATTCGGCCGTGGTCTTCGCCCGCGACAGCGGCGAGGCGACGGCACGGGTCACCGCGACATCGGCCAGCCGGTCACCGAGCGCGCGCGCCTGGCCTTCACCGACGGGCGACAGCGGGATATCGATCTGGCCCTGATAGCGGCCTTCGGCGTTCCACGGCGTTTCGCCGTGGCGTGCGAGGAGGATTTTCATTGGATGAGTTCGGGAGAAAAGAGAGGGGGTGAAGCGCTTGGCGACGCCACGGGCGATCCGGGACAGGCCTGGCAGGAACCGGGGCGGCAACGGGGCCTCCGGAGACCGAACGAGGCCCGGGAGCCGGACTGCCCACCGCCCGCGCCTGCGTGGACGGTGTGGCGCCGCTCCCGAGGGGGCTATTGGCCTGCCGGATGCCCGGCGCTCAGACCTGCTGCAGCGACAGCACGCCCGGGATGGTCTTGAGCACCGCCACCTGGTCGTCGGTCAGCGCCTTGTCGACCGTGATCGCAGCGCGGGCCTGGCCGTCGCCGGCAGCGCCGAGCGCGAAATTGACGATGTTCACACCGGCCTTGCCCAGCTCGGTGCCGACCGTGCCGATCATGCCGGGGCGGTCCTCGTTGCGCAGCAGCAGCACCGGCGCCAGCGGATCGAATTCGATCTCCACCCCGTCCAGGCGCACCACGCGCGGGCCGCGGTGCAGCGTGGCCTCGATCTCGCGGGTGCGGGTCTGGCCGGCACCGTTGTCGCCGATCACGCGCACCCGCAGCAGACGGTCGAAACCGTCGCCGTCGCCGCCGACCGTTTCGGCCACCGTGAGGCCGCGCGCCGCGGCTTCCTGCAGCGCGTTCACCGGGGTGACGCGCCCGGACGCGGTGCCGAGCAGCGAGGACACCAGCAGGCGGGTGAGCGGACGCGTGTCCAGCGCCTCGGTGCGGCCGGCGTAGGTGATTTCCAGGCGGGTCGGCGCACGCACCAGACGCACCGCCAGGCGGCCCAGCGCCGACATCAACGGCATCCACGGGCCGACTTCGCGCGCGGCCTCGGCGGTGAGCGGCGGAAGGTTGACGCAGCCGGCCACGGCGCCGGTGGCGGCGAAATCGATGATCTGGCGCGCCAGGATGGTGCTGACCGCCTGCTGGGCCTCGCTGGTGGAGGCGCCGAGGTGCGGGGTGAGGATGAGCTTGGCGTTGCCGCGCAGCGCCGAATCCTCCGGCAGCGGCTCGGTGGCGAAGGTGTCGAGCGCGGCGCCGGCCAGGTGGCCTTCATCGAGCAGGCGCAGCAGCGCGTCCTCGTCGACCAGTCCACCGCGCGCGGCGTTGATGAGATACGCGCCCTTCTTCATCTGGCGCATGCGCGCCTCGGAGATGAGGTTGGTGGTGTCCTTGGTGCGCGGGATGTGCAGCGTGATCACGTCGGCCCAGGCCAGCAGCTCGTCGAGCGTCTTCAGCGGCACGCTGCCCTTGCCGGCGGCGGATGCGGGGAGGAACGGGTCGAAGGCGGCCACGTCCATGCCGATGCCCTGCGCCTTGCGGGCCACGGTGCCGCCGATGCGGCCGAGACCGATCACGCCCAGTTTCTTGCCTTCCAGCTCGAAGCCGGTGAGGCCGGCCTTCGGCCATTGCCCTGCCTTCATGCCGGCGTCGGCGCGCGGCACGTGGCGGGCCAGCGCGAAGAGCAGCGACACCGCGTGTTCGGCCGCGGCCAGGGTGTTGCCGTCGGGGGCGTTCATCACCGCGATGCCGCGCGCGGTGGCGGCGTCGACGTCGATGGTGTCCACGCCGGCGCCGGCGCGGCCGATCACCTTCAGGCGCTTGGCTTTTTCCAGCGCGTCGGCCGGCACCTTGGTGGCCGAGCGCACGAGCACGGCGTCGCAGCCTTCCAGCGCCGTGGCGAGCTGGGCGGGGTCCTTGATCGGGTCGGAAACTTCGACGGTCCAGCCTGCCTCGCGGAACATCGCAAGGCCGTCTTCGTGGATACCGTCGCATGCCAGAACTTTCATTTCGAGCGCTCCATGTGGGGAAGGGAATCCCGCGGAGCCCTGCAAGCCGGCACTGCGTAACGCTCATGTGAGCGGGACCGATGGCGCTGGTCCGGCGGATCGTCCACGGCGCGGGCCTCGAAAGGCGTGGCCGGACAGGTGATCCACCTGCGGGTCGGGAGACGGGGCCGGCTGGCATGGGAATCCGCGACGGGCCACAGCCTAGCAGAGCCCATCCGCGAGCGGAAGCCCACTCGTGACCCCATCCGCGACCCCATGCGTGTGGCCAGGTACGGGCGTTCGCGCGGCACCTTCGCCGCGGATCTCCGCCTGAAGCCCAGGACGCGGCCCGCACAGTTGGAGGCCGTCGTGCGGGCCACTGCCCGGCCCGGTTCTGGGGGATGATGCGCCTTCCCCCGGACAGAGAGATGCGATGCAGGGCCATGCACAGGGTGCCTTCGCGTTGACGCGTGAAATGCTGCCCGGCCGCCTGCTGGGCGGCGGCATCGAACTCATGCACGTACGTTTCGAGAAGCGGTTCGATGGGCCGCTGCAGGCGCGCAGCGTGGTCGAGATGCTCGGCTACATGACCGAGATCGAAGGCTCGGGCGCCTATGTCGCACTGGAGCGGGTGGAGGGCGCGCTGGACGGACGCAATGGCAGCTTCGTGCTCCGCCATGCCGGAGTGATGGAGCGCGGCGCGCAGTCGCTGCTGCTGACCGTGGTGCCGGATTCCGCCACCGGCGAACTGACGGGATTGCGGGGCGAGATGCGCATCGACATCGTCGACGGACAGCACGTCTACGGCTTCGATTACCGGCTGCCGGACTGAACCGCTCGGCGTGCGCGACGCACGCGTCCGGCCCGGTCGTCGATGCAATCGGATGCAGGCGCGGCGCGACGCGCGAAGACGCGCGCACCGTCGCAGCTGCGTGGACTGCGGCCGCCTACACTCGACCCGCCGGGTTTCTCCGGCATCCATGGATTCAGGAGTGTTCCACATGCATGAGACCACCACGCCGCATTGCCGCCCCCTCGCCCGACGCCTCGGCCGCCCGCTGCTCGCCGCCCTCGCCGCTCTGGTTGTCGGCGTGGCGATCGCAGCCGCCCCCGGGCCGACCGCCATCGGCGAGTTCTATTACTACTACGACGCCAACGGCAACGAGATCGGCTACCGCGCGATCAAATGCGACGGCACGTTCGTCGCCTGGGGCAAGACCAGCACGCGCTATTCGAACGGCTACGCGCTCTGCCTGCCGCGCGACTGAGCCGCCACAGGCCGCATCGCATCCGATGCGGACGGAGCCGGCGGCCGAAACGGCCGCCGGCTCCATTCTGGCGTTACCTCAAGCATGCGGCAGCGGTGATGTGACCACACCGATGACGATCCATGCCGCGATGCTGGGCCAGCGCCGTCGCGCGTGCGTACGTCCGCGGCCTCAAGCGTAATCGCCCACCGCGCGCTGTGCGGCCGCATCATGCGGCCCGCCCGTCGCCTTCTCCGCGGGCACGGACACCACGGTGCGTCCAAGCATGATCTGCACCACCTCGAACCACGGCACGTCGTTGCGCAGCATCACGCCCTGCGCCGGCGCGCGCGCGGCGGCGAGGAAGGCGTCGAACGCGGCGCGGAAGGCCGTGCGCCCGGATTCCGCTTCGCCGTGTTGCGCCCACAGCGCCTTCCACTCGCGCGTCAGACGCGCCGCCATCAGGTGCAGGGTCTGCAGCGCGGGGTGCGGCAGCGTCTCGCCGAACAGGAAGGCGAAATGCTGCGTCAGCTCCCACGGCGTCATCACCAGCGGGACGTTCACCCGCTCGCAGGCGAAATCGACCGGTGCGCCGGTGTCCGGCGGCACATGCCGCGGCGCCCAGCCGTCGATCTGCGCGCCATGCGGCCGCCCGTGGCCGACCAGGTCCCAGAACGCGACCCCGCCCACGCTGTCGCACACCAGGTGGATGCGCGAACGCGTGTCGTCGTTGAGCACGCAGTGCTGGCGCCAGGTGTCGAAGATCCAGCATTCGCCGGCGGCCATGTTGACCACCGCGCCGCCGCATTCGAAGCGCACCGTCGGCTGGGTGACGATGGGCACGTGGATGCGCACGCGCTCGGTCCAGTAATAGCCCTGGTCGGTGTGGCGCGAAACCTCGGCTTGGCCGGAGAGGCGCATCAGCCGGGTGCGGCCGACGGTGGCGCCGAAGCGGGCGATCACCTGCATGAGATAGGGGCAGCGACGCAGATGCGGCGTCGGCAGCATCGGGCCCGCGAAGGCTTCGTTGTCCGGATCGCCGTCCACCGCCACCAGCGGCAGCATCGAGTTGCCGGGAAACCCCTGCGGATGCGGCTTCCACTGCGATTCCTCGATCGCCAGCACCTCGGCCGCGAGAACGTCGGCGTCGAAGGCGAGCGGCAGCTGGATGAACGGGGCGTGGAGTTTCACGGCGGCATTCCGGACGGCATCGAACGACAGCGAGGATTGTAGCCCCCTGCCGCCACGGCAGTCCGCCAGCGGCCCCCAGGCGAAACCGCGTTCAACCCGCGCGCAGCGTACGCTCCACCGCCAGCACCGCACGCGAGACTTCCGCCAGGAACGGCAGGCCCACGGCGTCGTAGTCGTAGCGGTCGTCGTTGTAGATGCCGTCGGCGTTGCAGTGGATGGACGCCGCCAGCATGAACTCCGCGCCGCTGTCGGCATCGCGTACATGCGCCACTTCGCTCAGCCAGCCCCAGGCCATCCCGGTCTTGCCCAGCACGCGCAGACCGTCCGGATAGCGTTGCCTGCCGTCACCGACGAAAAACCAGCGCGCATGGCCATCCGGGTATGCGGCCTCGTCGTAAGGCGGATCGATGCTGTCGCGCGGCCGCAGGCCCAGTGCGGCCAGCAGCCGTTCGCGCAGCGGGTCGTCGATCCGCCAGCGTCGCCGCGCAGGCACGCTCTCCGGCAGCACGAAGGCCTGCAGCATCGCCAGACTGTCGGCCAGCGGCATGAAATTGCTGCGCGAGACATCGCGCGGGCCCGGGAGTACCTCGCCCGCGTCGTTCGTCCAGCCGCGGCCGATGCGCGCCTCGCCGAACGGGAAACGGCGCGGTGCGGCGTGCATCGCCGGCGTGGAGGCCACCGTCCCCCCGTGCGCGTCGAGCAACGCGGCACCGACGCTGCGGCGGTTGGCCTCGGCATCGCCCGAGCCCAGGCGCGACAGCAGGCGCACATCGCGATGGCCGAGGGCCGCCAGCCGCGCGTGGATGGCGTCGGCACCCAGCGCTTCGTACCAGCGGTTGTACGGCGCGTTGTCGCTGACCGCGAAGGTGCGGTTCACGCCGCGCGCGAAGGACTCGCCCAGTGGTTCGTCGTCCGGCCATTCGCCACTGATGGGCGGGGCGTGCAGGCGGACCGTCGCGTCCGCGCCCAGGCCATGCTCGCTCAGACGCTCGGCCATCAGCAGCGCCATCGGCAGCTTGCTGACGCTCGCGGGCGAGAACCACCGCCTGCGCTCGAGGCCGTGCGCGAGGCTCTGCATGCGTACGCCACCGCCACGCAGGCGCTGCGGTCGCAGCCAGATCAGCTGGACCTGCCGGTCCGGGTCGTCGAGCACCGCGCGCAGCGCGGGCGACAGACGCGCGAACACCGCCCTCCAGCCCGGCGCATCGGCCGCCGCCGTGCGCGGCAGCATCGACGCCAGCGCGACGCCGCCGGCGAAGGCGATGAAACGACGACGGTCCACGCGGACGCGCTCCCCGGGCTCAGAAGTGGTAGCGGATGGCGTAATAGATCACGTAGAACCAGGACAGCAGGCCATGCACGATCACCCAGAACAGCGACTTGTTGGCCGTCCACGAAATCACCATCGCCAGGGCACTGCCGAAACTCACGCCGGCGCGGATCACCGTGCCGCCGTTGCGCCGCCATCGCCGTGTCTCGCTCATCGCCGGATCTCCTCGCAGGCACGCATCGGACGTGCATCGAGGACAGTGTAGACCACGGTCCGCGCGGCGCCATCCGCGCGCTGCCGGCACCTGCCTGCGCACGCGCGTGCGATTCGCGACGCATGGCGCGCCGCGCAAGCTGGTCCGCGCAGGGTGCTGCCGATGGCCCGATGCGCATCGGGCGCGACGCCCAGACGGATGGAAACGGGGCATCCGCGGTGCGCACCGCGCCGCGCAACCGCATCGCCGTATGGCGATGCGCGCGGCGTCATGGACGTGCTGCAGTGCGGAATGAATACGTATTAATGCAGGCTCGAACACGACCACGCCACGCTTTGCGGGTGAATACGTTTGCAGCAGGCTCGCCCTGCACAGCCGCGACTCCTAAGCTCGCGGCGGTCGCTCCCGGCGTGGGGCCGGCCGGGCGTTTCGCCCTGCACCCGTCCTGCGCGGGCGAGCGACGGTGCTGCAGCCATTCCCGGGAACAGGGCCGTCTCGACGCCGCTGCCCGGACGTGTTGCAGTCCATATGCGACGCCGGCGATGCCGACGTCACCGCTTCAGATCCGGACAGCCGGACGGCGGCTGCAGGCGCTGGAAGCGCCCGCGGCCATCCCGCCAGCTCAACGAGGAGTTTCGATGACCGATTCCCGGACCAGGGCCAGTGCCGACACCGGCACCAAGGCCAGCGCCAGGCGCACCGCCGGCACCGCTTCCCGCCGCAGCGCGGGCGCTACCTCCGCCCAGGCTGCAGACACCATCGCCCGCTTCCGCGCCGCGCTCGCCGCGCAGCGCACCGATGCCGCCGCCGGCGAGTCGCCGGCCGCACGCGCCGCACTGCGCGCCGCGGCCGAGACCTGCCGCAGCGTGCTGGCCGAGCGCTGGGCCGCCACGCAGGCGGACGACGCCGCACGCGGGCCCGGGCACCGCCGCGTGCACTACCTGTCGATGGAATTCCTGATGGGCCGCGCGCTGCGCAATGCGCTGTCGGCGCTGAAGCTGGAACCCGAACTGGCGCGCGAAATCGAACATCGCGGCCTGTCGCTGGCCGATGTGCTGGAAGCCGAGCCCGACGCGGCGCTGGGCAACGGCGGCCTGGGCCGCCTCGCGGCGTGTTTCCTCGATTCCTTCGCCGAACTGGGCCTGCCCGCGTTCGGCTACGGCCTGCGCTACCGCTACGGCATGTTCGCCCAGGCCACGCAGGACGGGCGCCAGATCGAGCAGCCCGACGACTGGCTGCGCCACGGCGTACTGTGGGACATCGAGCGGCCCGAAACCGAATATGCCGTCGGCTTCGGCGGCCAGGTGGTCTCCGACGGCGTCGGCGGCCGCCGCTGGCAGCCGGCCGAGCGCGTGCTCGCGCGCGCTTGGGACTTCGTGGTGCCGGCGCACGACAGCGCGCGGGTCGCCACCCTGCGCCAGTGGCAGGCCAGTGCCGAGCAGCCGATCGACTTCGCCGCGTTCTGCCGCGGCGACCACGCGGGCGCCGCGCAGCACCAGCTCGCCGCCGATGCGCTGAACTGGGTGCTCTACCCCGACGACAGCACCGAGGCCGGCCGCGAGCTGCGCCTGAAGCAGGAAGCGCTGCTGGTGAGCGCCTCGCTGCAGGACCTGATCGCCCGCCATCTGGCCGAAGGCCGGCCGCTGGAGCAGCTGGGCCAGGGCAACGCGATCCATCTCAACGACACCCACCCTGCCCTCGCCCCGGCCGAGCTGATGCGTCTGCTCATCGACGAACACGGCCTGCCCTGGGACGAGGCCTGGCGCATCACCCGCCAGGCGGTGAGCTACACCAACCACACCCTGATGCCGGAAGCGCTGGAAACCTGGCCGGTGCGGATGTTCGAGGCGCTGCTGCCGCGGCATCTGGAGATCATCTACCGCCTCAACCACGAGTTCCTGGCCGAGGTGCGCGCCGCGCATCCAGACGACGAGGCGCTGGTGCAGAGCGTGTCGCTGATCGACGAGGCGCACGGTCGTCGCGTGCGCATGGCCGCACTGGCGGTGCTGGCCTCGCACAAGGTCAACGGCGTGGCCAAGCTGCATTCGGAGCTGATGGTCGAGACCATCTTCACCGACTTCGCGCGGCTGTTCCCCGGGCGCTTCATCAACGTCACCAACGGCGTCACCCCGCGGCGCTGGATCCAGCAGGCCAATCCCGGCCTGTCGGGCCTGCTCGACAAGACCATCGGCGAGGACTGGCGTCACGACCTGTCCGGGCTGTCCGCACTGCGCGCGCACGCCGACGACGCCGCGCTCGGCAAGCGTCTGGCCAAGGTCAAGCTGGCCAACAAGCAGCGCCTGGCCGCGTTGATCCGCGACAGCGTCGGCATCGAGGTCGATGCGGCATCGCTGTTCGACGTGCAGATCAAGCGCATCCACGAGTACAAGCGCCAGCTGCTCAACCTGCTGCATGTGGTGGCGCGCTACCAGGCGATGCTCGACAACCCGCACGGCCCCGAAGGCAAGGGTTGGGTGCCGCGCACCGTGATCCTGGCCGGCAAGGCCGCGTCCGCCTACCACACCGCCAAGCAGATCATCCGCCTGGCGCACGACATCGGCCGCACCATCAACAGCGACCCGCGCACCGGCGGCAAACTCAAGCTGGTGTTCCTGCCGAATTACGGCGTGAGCCTGGCCGAGACCATCATCCCCGCGGCCGATCTGTCCGAGCAGATCTCCACCGCCGGCACCGAGGCCTCCGGCACCGGCAACATGAAGTTCGCGATGAACGGTGCGCTGACCATCGGCACCTGGGACGGGGCCAACATCGAGATGGCCCAGGCCATCGGCGAATCCGACCTGTTCGTGTTCGGCCTGCGCACCGACGGCGTGGCGAAGCTGCGCGAGGTCGGCTACGACCCGCGCTGGATCGCCAGCCAGAACCCCACTCTGCGCCGGGTGCTGGACGCGATCGGTGGCGGCACCTTCAGCCCGGGCGAGCCGAAACGCTACCGCGCGCTGGTCGACGGCCTGCTGGGCAGCGATACCTATCTGCTGCTCGCGGATTTCGCCGACTACCTCGCCGCACAGGCGCGGGTGGACGCGCTGTACCGCACTCCGGCCGCATGGAACGCGGCGGCCCTGCGCAACATCGCAGGCATGGGCGGGTTCTCCACCGACCGCACCGTGCGCGAATACGCGGAACAGGTGTGGGCCCCACCCGGGCCCGCGCATGGGCCCTCGCGCGGGCGCCGGGCTTGATCGACAATGCGCCGGACGCATCGCCGTCCGGCGCAGTCGTTTCGGCACACCGTTCGCGATCCGTCGCTTCCACGCTCCGCTCCGCACGTCCACCCACACCGACCGATCGCACGCCATGCTGGATAACGCCGAGATCGCGGCGCTGCTCGCGGCCCGACACCCCGACCCCTTCGCCGTGCTCGGCCTGCATGCCGACGACGAAGGTCGGCTGTGGCTGCGCGCGCTGCTGCCGGGCGCGGTGGCGGTCGAACTGGTCGACGCCGGCAGCGGCCGTCGCATCGTCGCGCTCGAGGAACGCGTCTTCGGCGACATGGCGCACACCGGCTTCTTCGAAGCCGCGGTTCCGCGCCGTCGCAAGCGCTTCGACTATCGGTTGAAGATCCGCTGGCACACCGTCGGCGCTGAGAGCGGGCAGGCGGGCATCTACGCCGATGCCTTCGCCTTCGGCCCGCAGATCGACGAAGCCGATCTGCTCGCCTTCCGCGACGGCAGCGAGGCGCGTCCGCAGCGCTTTCTCGGCGCGCATCCATGCACGGTCGACGGCATCGACGGCGTGCGCTTCGCGCTGTGGGCGCCGAATGCGACACGCGCCAGCGTGATCGGCGATTTCAATGCCTGGGACGGTCGCCGTCACCCGATGCGCTTGCGTCACACCGCCGGTGTGTGGGAGATCTTCATCCCGCACGTCGCGCCCGGCGACCTGTACAAGTTCGAACTGACCGGCCCCGACGGCCATCTGCTGCCGGCCAAGGCCGACCCGTACGCCCGCGCCGCGGAGTTGCGGCCTGGCACGGCGAGCATCGTCGCGGCACCGCAGTCCGCCACGCCGCTGCCGCCGGAACGCGCCGCGGCCAACGGCCGTCATGCACCGATCAGCGTCTACGAAGTGCATGCCGGCTCGTGGCGGCATCGCCATCACGGCGAGGACAACGGCGACGGCCAGTCCAGCCACTTCCTCGACTGGGACGCGCTCGCCGCGCAGCTGCCCGATTACGCCGCGGACCTCGGCTTCACGCACATCGAGCTGTTGCCGGTCAGCGAGCATCCCTTCGACGGCTCCTGGGGCTACCAGACGCTCGGCATGTTCGCGCCCAGTGCGCGTTTCGGCGACGAGAACGGCTTCCGGCGCTTCGTCGCCGCCTGCCATGCGAAAGGCCTGGGTGTGATCGTCGACTGGGTGCCCGCGCATTTCCCGAAGGACGCGCACGGCCTCGCGCGCTTCGACGGCACCTGCCTGTACGAGTACGCCGACCCGAAGGAAGGCGAACACCGCGACTGGGGCACGCTGATCTACAACTTCGGCCGCACCGAAGTGCGCGGATTCCTCACCGGCAGTGCGCTGCACTGGATCGAGCAGTACGGCGTGGACGGCCTGCGCGTGGATGCGGTGGCCTCGATGCTGTACCGCGACTATTCGCGCGGCGAAGGCGAATGGGTGCCGAATGTGCACGGCGGACGCGAGAACCTGGAAGCGATCTCGCTGATGCAGCGCATCAACACGCTGATCGGCGGCGAGACGCCCGGCGCGGTGGCCATCGCCGAGGAGTCCACCAGTTTCCCCGGCGTGTCCGCACCGGTCTTCAATGGCGGGCTCGGGTTCCATTTCAAATGGAACATGGGCTGGATGAACGACACGCTGCGCTACATGCACGAAGACCCGGTGCACCGGCGCTGGCATCACGACCTGATGACCTTCGGCCTGGTGTACGCCTTCAGCGAGAACTTCATCCTGCCGATCTCGCACGACGAGGTGGTGCACGGCAAGGGCTCGATGCTGGAGAAGATGCCCGGCGACGACTGGCAGCGCTTCGCCAACCTGCGCGCCTACTACGGCTTCATGTGGGGCCACCCGGGCAAGAAGCTGCTGTTCATGGGCCAGGAATTCGCCCAGCCACACGAATGGCGCCATGCCGAGGCCCTGCCCTGGCATCTGCTGGGTTTCGACACCCACGCCGGCGTGCAGCGCCTGATCCGCGACCTCAACCGCGTCTACCGCGAGACGCCGGCGCTGCATCGCCTCGACTGCGAGGCCGCCGGCTTCGCGTGGCTGAGCATGGACGACCGCGACCAGTCGGTCCTCGCCTGGGTGCGACGCGACGGCGACGGCGGCAGCGCGCTGGTGCTGTGCAATTTCACCCCGGTGCCGCGCAGCGACTACCGCATCGGCGTCCCCGACGATGGCGCTCCGCGCTGGCGCGAGGTCATCAACACCGATTCGCACCACTACGGCGGCAGCGATGTGGGCAACGGCGGCCGCACGCTGGTGGCCGAGGAGATTCCCGCCCACGGCTGCCGGCGTTCGATCGCGCTCGACCTGCCGCCGCTGGCCACCCTCATCCTGCTGCCGGCATGAGCGAAGCGGGCAATACGGCCATCGCCGTGGCCGCCGTCGACGCGGGCAGTGCCGGGCCGGCGCTGCTGCCGGGGCGCCCGTGGCCGCTGGGTGCGCACGTGGTGCGCGACGCCGATGGCCGCAGCGGCGTGAACGTGGCCGTGTTCTCGCAGCGCGCGAAGAAGATGGAGCTGTGCCTGTTCGATGCCGACGGCCGTCACGAAGTGGTGCGGCTGCCGATGCACGGGCCGGACGATGCGGTATTCCACGGCTTTCTGCCCGATGCCGGCCCCGGCCTCGTCTACGGCCTGCGCGCGCACGGCAGCTGGAAGCCCGAATCGGGCTATCGTTTCAACCCGCACAAGCTGCTGCTGGACCCCTACGCCCGCGCGCTGGTGGGTGGGTTCGAATGGCGCAGCGAGCACTTCGGCTACGTGCAGGGCCATCCCGAAGGCGCGCGCGTGGCCGATACCCGCGACAACGCCGCGCACGCGCTCAAGGCCCGCGTCCGCGCGCCCGCGCCCGGTGCCGCGCGCTCACCCGCGCACCCGCGTCGACGCGTGGCCGACAGCGTGCTGTACGAGCTGCACGTCAAGGGGTTCACCATGCAGCTGCCCGGCGTGCCCGACGCGCTGCGCGGCACCTTCGCCGGGCTCGCGCACCCGGCCGCCATCGCCCAGCTCAGGCGTCTGGGCGTGACCACACTGTCGCTGCTGCCGGTGCAGGCCGCGCTCGACGAGCAGGGCCTGGTGGAGCGCGGCCTGCGCAATTACTGGGGCTACAACACCCTGGCCTTCATCTGCCCCGACCGCCGTCTCGCCGCCGATGCCGAGCGTGCCGACGACGAATTCCGCGCGATGGTCGCCACCCTGCAGGCCGAAGGTTTCGAGGTGGTGCTGGACATCGTGCTCAACCACACCGCCGAAGGCGACGAGCGCGGGCCCACGCTGAGCTTCCGCGGCCTCGACAACGCGAGCTGGTACCGGCTGCTGCCCGACGACCGAAGCCGCTACGAAAACGTCAGCGGCTGCGGCAACAGCCTGCGCCTGATCCACCCGCGCACCACGCAGTTCGCGCTGGATGTGCTGCGCTACTGGGTGGAAACGATGGGTGTGGACGGCTTCCGTTTCGATCTGGCGCCGGTGCTGGGCCGCACCCGGCACGGCTTCGATCCGTCGGCGCCGTTCTGGGTGGCGCTGCGCCAGGACCCGGTGCTGGCCCATGTGCATCTGATCGCCGAGCCCTGGGATACCGGCCACGACGGTTACCAGCTGGGCCGTTTCCCCGGGCGTTTCCTCGAGTGGAACGACCGCTTCCGCGACGGCGTGCGCGGCTACTGGCTGGGCCACGACGGCGGCCGGCATGTGGGCCGCAGCGAATTCGCGCGCCGCTTCACCGGCTCCAGCGACGTGTTCCATCATGGCCAGCGTCAGCCCACGGCCAGCGTGAATTTCGTCGTCGCCCACGACGGCCGCACCCTCGCCGACGTGGTGATGTACCGCGACCGCCACAACCACGCCAATGGCGAACACAACCGCGACGGCCATTCGCACGAGGTCTGCGCCAATTTCGGCATCGAAGGCCCCAGCCCGCACCCGGTGGTGCTGGACACGCGCCGCCGCGTGCGCCGGGCGATGCTCGCCACCGTGTTGCTCGCGCAGGGCACGCCGATGCTGTGCGCGGGCGATGAATGCGGCAACAGCCAGCGCGGCAACAACAACGCCTACTGTCAGGACAACCCGATCGGCTGGGTCGACTGGTCCGGCCTGCACGGCACCGAGGACGACAGCGACGTCATCGCCCGCCTCATCGCGCTGCGCCTGTCCGACCCGCTGCTGCGCCACGCGCGCTGGTTCTCGCCCGCACCGGGCGATCACGAACCGGCGATCCACTGGCTCACTCCGCGCGGCACGCCGATGCAGGTCGACGACTGGCACGACACCCACGCCCAGGCCTTCGCCTGCCAGTTGGCCGACGGCCGCGACACCCCGCCGCGCTGGTGCCTGGCCTTCAATCCCGGCCCGCATCCGGCGCGCTTCCAGCTGCCCAACGGGCCATGGACGCTGGCGCTCGACAGCAGCGGCAGCCTTCCCGACGCGCTCGTGGCCGAGCACGCCCTCGACATCCCCTATCGCAGCCTGGTGCTGCTGCGCCACGCCGCGCAGCCCACCGGGCCGTCACACCCGGTTTCCACGGAGAACTCCGCATGATCGCCCTCGACCAGCGCGCCGCCGGCGTGCTGCTGCACGTCACCTCCCTGCCCGGTCCGCATGGCATCGGCGACTTCGGCCCGGACGCGTTCCGCTTCATCGACTGGCTGCAGAGCGCCGGCCAGCGCATCTGGCAGTGGCTGCCCACCAACCCCATCGGCCCGGGCAATTCGCCGTACCAGAGTGTGTCGGCCTTCGCCGGCAGCCCGCTGATGGTGGCGCTGGAGCCGCTGGTCGCCGCCGGCTGGCTGACGCAGCCCGCGCCGCCCGAGGGCGGCTTCGACGCGATGCGCGTGGACTTCGGCAAGGTGGTGCACTGGCGCCATGCACAGCTGCGCGCCGCCTACGCCGGCTTCCTGGTCAAGGACGACGCCAGGGAACAGGGCGCATTCAAGAAGTGGGCCAAGGCCGAGGCCGGCTGGCTGGACGACTACGCGCTGTTCATGGCGCTGGAGACCGCGCACGGCGGCCAGCCTTGGTGGCTGTGGGCCGATGCCCTGCGCGACCGCGACGCCGCCGCGCTCAAAAAGGCACGCAAGACGCACGCCGCCGAGATCGGCTTCTGGAGCTTCGTGCAGTGGTGTTTCGACACCCAGGCCCGCGCGCTCAAGGACTACGCCAACGCGCGCGGCGTGGCGATCATGGGCGACCTGCCCATCTTCATCGCCCACCACAGCGCCGACTGCTGGTCGCGGCCCGACCTGTACTCGCTCGACGACCAGTGCCAGCCCACCATCGTCGCCGGCTGCCCGCCGGATGCGATGGCGCTCACCGGCCAGCGCTGGGGCAACCCGCTGTACCGCTGGGACCGCATGGCCGCCGAGGACTTCGCGTGGTGGACCGCCCGCCTGCGCCGTGCACTGGCGCTGGCCGACGTCTTCCGCATCGACCATTTCCGCGGTTTCGCGGCGTATTACGAAATTCCCGCCTCCTGCCCCACCGCCGAACAGGGCACATGGGTGCCCGGCCCGGGCAAGGCGCTGTTCGACGCGATCGAACGCCAGCTTGGCCCGCTGCCCATCGTCGCCGAGGACCTGGGCTTCATCACCCAGGACGTCTACGACCTGCGCGACGCCCTGCGCTTCCCGGGCATGAAGATCCTGCAGTTCGGCTTCGGCACCGACGGCACCGACGAATACCTGCCGCACAACTGGGGCCGCCCCTTCGTGGCCTATACCGGCACCCACGACAACCACACCGCCCGCGGCTGGTGGGACACCGCCACCCCGCGCGAACGCGCCTATGCCGGCAGCTACCTGCCCGCCGGCGACGCCGACATCCACTGGGCGATGATCCGCGCCTGCTGCAACTCCGTCGCCGACCTCGCCGTCTTCCCCCTGCAGGACGTCCTCGGCCTCGGCGCCGAGCACCGCATGAACATCCCCGGCACCATGGGCGACCACAACTGGTCCTGGCGCTTCGACTGGCCGATGCTCCACGACGAAGCGCGGCGGGTGCTGGGGTTGATCACCGGGGCGAGTGGCCGGGGGGCATTCGGGTTGGTGGGGGTGGGGTGAACGGCTGAAGCTCGCACGTCAGCCGCCCCATCCACTCACCAGCGCAGGCATCGCATCCGCCGCGACGCCGTAGGGCGGGTCTTGACCCGCCATTCCGCAACGACCCGACGTTCCATCCGCACGGCTCCGGTTTTGGCGGGTCAAGACCCGCCCTACGAAAGCCGGATTACCCGCCTTACGCGAGTTGCAACTCCGTCGCCGACCTCGCGGTCTTCCCCCTCAAGCACGTCCTCGGCCTCGGCGCCGAGCACCGCATGAACATCCCCGGCACCATGGGCGACCACAACTGGTCCTGGCGCTTCGACTGGCCGATGCTCCACGACGAAGCACGTCGGGTGCTGGGGTTGATTACCGGGGCGAGTGGGCGGGGACCGTTCGACCTGGTCGGAGTGGGTTGAACGGCCCACCACCACCGCATCGCGTGTGCGATGCACGGATGATGCGCAGCTCTTGTGCCCGCTACCGGGAGATAGCCACTCACTTCACCTCCGCGTGAGGAAGCGGCACAGGCCAGGCGCCCCCGCTCCTTGCTCACGACATGCAGGAGGCGCGCCTCGGCGCGCCGTCATGCATCACGTGGACCGTGCCCGGACATGGCCGCCACGGGCACGTCATCGGCGGGATCAGACCAGCGTGCGGACTCTGGGCTCGCGCTTCCACTGCCGGATCTTGGCCAGTGCGATGAATTCGCGAATCTGGTCCGGCGCCACGACTCCGGCATCCGGCCTGATGCCACCGGCCTTGAGGATCGTACGCGTCCCTTCGCAGGCGGCGATCGCCTTCAGGTGCCCGAACGCATCCCGAAACCAGTCGACGGCGGCGCCATCGGAGGCGAGACGTTTGCCCTCCTCCGGGGTGAGCACGCTCGCCACTGCATCGAACACGGTCGAAGGCGTACCCGCCAGCTGCACATCCGCGGAAATCGACGTCCCATTCCCGGCGCGCACGGACAGTTTGGGCGCCACCAGCTTGACACGGCCGCCGGCCTTCACCACCGCCGCGCGCACGGCCTCGACACTCTTCATGTTGCTGCCATCGGACACAAGAATGCCGATGCAACGGCCTTCCAGTGTGTCCTTCATGCGGTCGATGATGCGCAGCGCGGGCGACGGCCCAAGGTCGAGAATCGACGCTGCAGGTGTGGGCGCCGAAGGCAGCGCCTCCATGCCGAGGCCGTCCGCGACACGCCTCGCGAGATCGGCGTCGATGTTCTGCAGATGGCCGACCACCGCCTCACGCACGTGCGCGGTCTCCACCTTGGACAGTTCGAAAACCAGTGCGGACGCGATGTGCGCCTGTTCGATCGCGCTCTGGCTGCGGAAAAACATCCTTGCCTGGCTGTAGTGATCGGCGAAACTCGCCGGCCGGACGCGGCCCTTCGCGGCTGCGGAGGATGCTTCGGCGTAGTGCCTGTAGCCGTCCGCACGGCTGGCGCGCGGTGATTTCGGATCGAGGCTGGACGGCTCGTACGCGACGCGCCCTCGCGGCACCTCCATCTGCATGTGGCCGTCGCGCTGGTGATGGGCGAAGGGGCACTTCGGGGCATTGATCGGAAGCTGGTGGAAGTTCGGCCCGCCCAGCCGCGACAGCTGCGTGTCGAGGTAGGAATGAAGACGGCCCTGCAGCAGAGGGTCGTTGGAAAAATCGATTCCGGGCACGAGATTCGCAGGGCAGTACGCCACCAGCTCGGTCTCGGCGAAGACGTTGTCGGGATTCCTGTCGAGCACCATGCGGCCGATGATCTTCAGCGGCACCGTTTCCTCGGGAATGAGCTTGGTCGGATCCAGATGATCGAACGGAAAGGCTTCGGCGTCTTCCTCGGTGAACAGCTGCACGCCCAGCTCCCATTCCGGGTACGCGCCTGCATCGATCGATTCCCACAGGTCGCGACGATGGAAATCGTTGTCCGCCGCCTGCAGCTTCACCGCTTCATCCCACACCGTGGACTGCAGCCCGAGCACCGGCCGCCAGTGGAACTTGGCGAAGGTCGACCGCCCTTCCCCATCGATCAGACGGAAGGAATGGATCCCGAAGCCCTCCATCATCCGCAGGCTGCGCGGGAGCGTGCGATCGCTCATCGCCCACATCACCATGTGCATGGCTTCCGGCGTGAGCGACACGAAATCCCAGAAGGTGTCGTGCGCGCTGCCCGCCTGCGGATACCCGCGATCGGGCTCCATCTTGACCGCGTGGATCAGGTCGGGGAACTTCATCGCGTCCTGGATGAAGAATACGGGGATGTTGTTCCCGACCAGGTCCCAGTTGCCTTCCTGCGTGTAGAACTTCACCGCGAAGCCGCGCACGTCGCGCGGAGTATCGACGGAACCGGCGCCGCCGGCGACGGTGGAGAACCGGCAGAAGACCGGCGTGCGCTCTCCCTTGCGGGTGAGGATGCGTGCCGTGGTGTAGTCCTCGAGCGAGGCCGTGAGTTCGAAATACCCGTGTGCGGCGCTTCCGCGCGCATGGACGATGCGCTCCGGAATCCTTTCGTGATCGAAATGCGTGATCTTCTCGCGGAGGATGAAGTCCTCCAGCAGTGTCGGGCCGCGCGGGGTCGATGTCAGCGAATTCTGGTTGTCCGCGATCGGTATTCCCTGCGCTGTCGTCAGGACCGGATGCTTGCCGCCCGCCTGCTGCTGGAGCTCACCGCCATTGCCGCGCGATGTGTCGGCATCGGCGCGGGAACGTCGTGTCGCCTTGGTGGGTCCGGGCGAGGATGATCCGGACGCGGAGCCGGTTGTCTTGCCACGGGGCGCTGTACGCTTTTTGGTAGCCATGGAATATCACCTGATGCTTGCATGGGGGAGGTATCGGGATGGCAACGGGCGGATCTGAACCCACCGGGCGAAATGCACCGACCATCGCGTGGGCATTGCTGTCGTGGCTGCGCGATCGCGCACGTGCCGTGAGGCCTGTGTGGACTGCATGCGGAGGGTCGCCTCTGAGGCAATCGCGGTTCCTTCGGGCAGCACGGCCGCGAAACACGGCCGCGTCCACATCGATCCAACAGGCATCTCGACTCATGTTGAAGGCGGGATGAGCGGCATTCATGCTCGATGCCGCGATCGGTCGATCGATCGCAACGTCGAACGCGATGAGGCATGCGCTTGCCTCGCGTCCGAGCATACGCTCAGCCGCAAGCGGGTCAACGTTTCTCTGCAAGCATGCAATTCACGGTCTCGCCATGAAAATTGCACGGAAGAATCAGCTGCTTCGCGATGCATGACGCCAGTCGCCGGGCGAGACATTCACATGCGGGTGCATGCAGGCTTCGAGCCGATGTCAGCCTGGAAAGCCAAAGCTGTCGAGCGCCGTGTACCGCGCATGGACCTTGCATCTTCGAATCGCTGCAGCGTGAAGCAAGAGATGCAGGCCGTCGATCTCAGTACGCTGCATCGCGACACAGGAAACGGAGCGGGCGTGCGAAATGCGCGCGCGGGTGAACGTAGCGACAGCGGCGTTGGCGGAGAGAGTGGCACTCACTCGGCCCATCCATGTGCCTCGGTCCGGCCCGCGCGAATGCGCGGGCGCTCGACGGCGTCCGGCAGTGCCGCACGAACGCCCCGTCTCGCCCTGCGGGCGGCTTCGCCGTGCGGATCGGCAATCCTGCCGATCCGTCGAACCGTTGGGTCCTCATCAAGTCCGCCCACACCGCCAGATACGCAAAACGCCCGCGCAAGGCGGGCGTTGTGCGTATCTGGCGGAGAGAGTGGGATTCACTCGGCACATCCATGTGCCTCGCCCTGCGGGCGGCTTCGCCGTGCGGATCGGCAATCCTGCCGATCCGTCGAACCGTTGGGTCCTCATCAAGTCCGCCCACACCGCCAGATACGCACAACGCCCGCGCGAGGCGGGCGTTGTGCGTATCTGGCGGAGAGAGTGGGATTCGAACCCACGGAAGGTTTGACCCTTCGCCGGTTTTCAAGTTTCCCGTACCCGCGCTTTACGTTGATTTAAGCTGCTATTGTAAGCCCTGCGCACCTTTATGGGTCAATGACTTGCGGCCGTTTTTTGTTTTGTGGAACTTGTCGTAACTTTATACGGAGCGCTTACGAACTGCTTATGAGCGCCTGAAAAGATGCGGCCGGCGACTGCGCCAACAGTCCCGACCGCGTGGCCCGTCCCTTATTCGACAAGGAACCGACATGACGATAGTAACCACAACCGCCCAAGTCAGCGAGGTGCGCCGTGCCTAAGCTGACGAAGAACTACATCGACAAAATCACCGCGCCCGCTGACAAGGAGGCGTTCCACTGGGATGACTCACTGAAAGGGTTCGGCCTCCGGGTCACCCCTACCGGCAAGATCACCTACATCGTGCAGGGGCGCGTCAATGGCAGTTCGCCTCGCATCAGCATCGGCCCGCATGGGGTCTTCACCGTCGATCAAGCCCGTGATGTTGCCCGCGAACATCTGCGCAGCATGCGCATGGGCATCGACCCGCGCGCCGTCGCCAAGAAGGAAGCCGCACAGCGTGTCACCCTCCGGGACGTGGCCGACGGGTACAAGCGCGACCGCCCGCTGAAGGACAGCAGCAAGGCAGAGATTGAACGTCATGTGACTACAACCTTTGAGGCATGGCTCAAGAAGCCGCTCAAGGACATCAACCGCGAGGCGGTCACGAAGCGCTTCAACGAGATAAAGACCAAGGGCACGACCGGCAACGGCCCTGCACCTGCGCAAGCGAATCAGGCCTTCGCTGTGCTTCGCGCCTTGTTCAACTACGCCATCCGCGAATACCGCGAGCCGGACGGGTCGCCCGTGCTGACGGACAACCCCGTCGATGTGCTCTACAAGAAGTGGGCACCACTCAAGCCGCGCACCAGCCGCGTGCCGGATAGCAAGGTGGGCGCGGTGTGGTCATTCCTCACTAAAGCCCGTGAGCAGGCATACAACCGTGACACGCTGGCAAGCATTGACCTTGTGATGCTGCTCATGCTGACCGGCCTTCGCATCGGGGAATGCAGCGAACTGACATGGGATCGGGTCAATCTTGAGGAAGGCTGGATTCACATACCCGACCCGAAGAACAGCAACCCCGTATGGCTGCCGCTATCCACGCAGGCGGTGCAGTTGCTGACCACGCGCCAGCGCGTCAAGGGTAGCCCGTTCGTGTTCTCGTCCTGGGGCAAGGCTGGGCACATCAAAGACCCGCGCGACACCATGAAGAAGGTCAGCGAGGTAGCGGGCACCAAGATCACGCCGCACGACCTGCGCCGCACCTACACCACGATAGGCGTCGCGTCAGTTGGAATCGACTTGCACAAGGTCGAATTGCTCACGAACCACGTTCCCAAGGGCGTGACCGCGCGCCACTACCTTGAGACTTCGCACCTGCAATATCTCAAGCCCGAGACGCAGCGCATATCCGACTGGATTGAGCAGCAGGCAACAGCCTTAAACGACTGCTCATAAAGCTAAACCGCCTTTTATATCAACAACTTGCGCTTGCTTGCCGCGTAAAGTTGCCCTATAGTTGCTTCAACTAACTCGCTCTCCAGTTCGAGCGTGATGCGACACCCCGCGAGGGGTCGGACTGGAGAAGACGCGCTGCATGGGCAGGAGCGGGTATCAGTCATCTGGAAACAGGTGGCAGATTCCACCGCGCCTGCCCTTTTTGTTTGCGGGCCGTGGATTGTCTGAGGACACCACCCATGACCACGCTTTCCGCACTCAGCGACGATCTGCTGACGAACGAAGAAGCTGCCGCACTGCTCGGCATCAAGCCCAACACCCTCGAAATCTGGCGGGGTAAGGGCAAAGGCCCCAACTTCATCAAGATGGGGCCAGCCAAACAAGACCCGATTCGGTATCACATCGACGAGATCAAGGCTTGGTTGGCTTCACGCACCTTCACCAGTACCAGCGCCTACGCGCCGAACGCCAAACAAGCTGTTTGACGTTCATGGCGACGCAAACCCAATGCAGCCGCGCAACGTGCCCACCCCGCACCCTCGCTGGCAAGCACCTCGTAACTCCATCAAGAAAAAAGCCGTCGGGTCAGGACGGCTTTGGAGAGGAACAACATGCACAGCACGCATAGCGTAGGACAAGCCAATTCCGGCGGCTCGGAGAATTTGCAGGGCGCACAGCCGCCGCTACAGCAAGCGCAGCGCCCCAGCCAGTACCCCAATGGCGGCAACCTTGCGATCTCGGCCCCAGCCGCCGCGCAGCCGCCCAGCAGCCCTGAAAGCCAAGGGTTCTTTTGGAAAGATAACGTAGGCTTTGCCAGTAGCTTCCTTGACGAGGTGGAGCGCAGGGCACAGCGGGCACAAACGGAGCTATTCAAGCTCGGTGCCGCAATATCAACCGAAGAGTGGTGGCATGCACGGGTTGCACAGCCTGCCATTGTGGAAGACTGGTTCCACGAGGACGTTGGCGTATTCGTCGCACCGGGCGGCACGGGCAAGACGACGCTGCTGCTGTTTCAGGTCATCCATATCGTGCTTGGCCGTGACCTGTTCGGCCACAGGGTTCTGAACCCCGGCCCGGTCATCATCCTCACTGCCGAGGACAGCCGCGAGACGCTGATTGCCCGCCTGCGGCACATGTGCCAGCAGCTCAACCTATCGCAGGATGAGGAACGGCAAGTCCGTGAAGAAGTGAATATCACCGACGTGTCAGGCAAGGGGTTCAAACTCACCACAGTGGAAAAGGATGTGGTGGCACCGAGCAAGCTCCTTGACCGATTCGTCGTCAATGCCTCCGAACTGCACCCCTCGCTAATCATCATTGACCCAATGGTGTCGTTCGGCGTCGGTGAAAGCCGCATCAACGATTCCGAGCAGGGTCTGATTGATGCCGCACGGCGGATCAAGAACGAACTGCGGTGTGCGGTGCTCTACGTTCATCACACCGGCAAGGCGAACGCGCGGGATGCGTCACTAGACCAGTACAGCGGGCGCGGCGGCAGCGCGCTCGCAGACGGGGCGCGCATGGTGCATGTGCTTCAGCGGCTTGACCACGAGGCATGGACGGAAGCAACCGGCGACGAACTAGCGGACGACGATTCGGGGTTCGTGCTTGCGCGGCCAAAGATGACATGGTGTCCGCCACAGCCCCACATCTACCTGAAGCGTCGTGGCTACGTCTTTGAGCGATTCGATGCGGTCGCCGCTACCGAAGGCGCTGGCGCAGTCATCGACCGCGACGCGGAGAAGGTCTTCCAGTTCTTGCGTGAAGAATACCTGCAAGGCAAGAAGTACAGCCAGAACGACCTAATGTACTTGAAGTTGATGTCCAACGGCAGGCTACGGGCAGCCGTGTCGCGGCTCAAGGCAGACAACCGGCTGATGGACGAGAAGATCACCACAACGGGGCAAGGTGGCGCGAGGCAGTTTCTGCGACCGATGGAGCTACCGCAGCAGGTCTGAACGGTTTTGGTGTGTTGCTGTGCTCTTGGTGTGCTGACGGTGTGCTAGCACGACAAGGAAGGGGGCACACGCAACCGGCCTTGTTGCCGTGTTGCTGTGCTATTCCCTTAGGGCAGCACAGCAAACCAACACGGCAAGGCAAGCGTGGTCAGGTCTGGTCGTTGGGCGGGCTTGGTGTGCTACCGCGCCTCGCCGCTAGTCTGCCTGCTGACCCCGTTGAACTTGCGCCAGGCGTAGAACTCGCAGGCCACGTTGTTCTCGTTCCAGCCGTGGTCTGTGGCGGCAGCTTTCGCGTCCTTGATCGTTGCTGTCGGGTTCGCGTCCAGCCACGCCCAGACGGCAGCGCACAGCCCCCCATCCTTTGGGCGCTTGACGCCGTTCTGCTCGACCCGCTCTACCTTCGGGGCTGCTGCTTTCTTCGGCTTGCTCGTGGTCACCACAGGTTCGGCGGCAGCGAGTGCCGGTGCTTCCATCGCCTTCCATCCAAAGCGCACCTCGTCGCCGTTCTTATGCACGGTGATTTCCACCTGTTCAGCGGGCACCCCTGCGGCAACACCAGCGCGGCGGGCGTTCTCGCGTTTCGTGTATGTCTTGGCTTCCATGTCGTTGCTCCTGTGCGTGTTGAAGGAGGCGTATTGCAAGACAGGTCTCCGAGACTCGGCAACGACTTTTTGGATGCACGCGAAAACGCGCGTGATGCCGAACGAATAACGCTGAATTACCTGTTCTTTGTTTGTTCTAGAACTGTAAGCCGTTGTATTAAATAAATATTCCTTGCGGACCTTCGCTGATATTTCCCAGCATGTAAGCAATGCGTACCCGCTACGCGCCTTTTATCAAGGAGTTTGCACATGCCCACGCCAATTGATGCCCGTATCACGCCCTCGCTTCACTCGGAGAATGTTCGCCAGCTTGACGGCTACAGCGACGACAGCGCGCCGTATCTCGGCCCCGTGATGGAAACGCTGGATGACGCTTATCTGACTCTCGGAAAGATCCATGATGCCCGCGACCACGCAGCCCGCAATCAGGCATGGACGCCGGAGCAGGCAGTGATTGCCGTATCCGATGCCGCATACAAGCAACAGCAGCGTTTGCTGTCGAAGTTCGACAAGTTGTCCAAGACCCTCGATCAACAGATCAAGTCGATGGACGAGATGCTGACCGGCCCCCTGCAACAGAAGGCAGGCATGGGCACGCTGAACACCGAGATTCGGAATCACGTCCGCGCAATGCCGACTGAGGAGCGCCAGAAGTTCTTGGAGGACGCGCTGGCCCGCAAGGATTTGACGACGCTGACGGCGATTCTCGGTGGCCCGGGTTATCTGTCCGGGTTGATGGATGCTGAAGTTACGCACTACACGCGCAAGCTCCACGAGATTCAGCATCCCGAGGTTGTCGGCCGCCTTACCGCCCTTCGCAGTGCCAAGGCTCACGTTGAAAAAGTCGGTCCGCTGGTGATGGGACAGGTTGAAAAAGCGATGGGCAGTGATTGGGGTCGCGTCACCGCACTTCGTGAAGGCAACAGCAAGGCTCTTGCCGCGCTCAAGTTCGGCGATGGCCTGTAAAGCCCTGTAATCAACAGGATGTCGAGGTAATCAAACATGGCGGAAACCGAAACGCCGGAATGGCTGAAAGCGCATCAAGAAGCCAACGCTTCGTCGGCAGGTCAGCGCGGCTGGGCACCCGGCCAGTCCGGGAACCCACGCGGCAGGCCTGCAGGGTCACGCAACCGAAAGAATGTCATCGCTGACGAGTTTGCGAAGGAAGGCAGCGCGGTCGCTCGCGTGGTCATGGACGCTGCACTGCAAGGCGACATGCAAGCCGCGAACATGGTGCTGCAACGTCTGTCGCCTCCGCTCCGTGCTCGCGCTGAAAAGGTGACGTTTGAACTGACCCCGGACGCTCCGCTGCACGAGCAGGCCAATCAGGTACTTGCGTCGGTGGCGGAAGGCGCGATTGATCCAGAGACCGGAAAGATGCTGATCGACTGCATCCAGTCGGTTGCGGGCATCCGCGCCGTTGATGAACTGGAAGCGCGCCTTATCGCGCTAGAGGAGAAACAAGCATGAGCATCTACGACACCGACAGCATTCCCTTTTACGGCTGGGGTCGGCCAAAGATCGAACGCCTGATAGACACACCACAGGGGCAAGCCGACCTCAAGCTGATCGTCAATGTCTGCTATGAGGCGATTTTGAAGTGCGACGACCCAGCAGTGCGCTATCAGGCTGCGCGCCTGTTGCAAACAATCGGCCCGATGAAAGGAACACTCCAATGAAGAATGACAACCTCGACCACGAGAACCGCCCAGTCAAATACGGCATCACGCCCGACGAGCTTCGGCAGATTCAACAGCGCCGAATCGAGGCACATGCAGCCCGCGAGACAAGCGACGCGCTGAACCTGCTCCGCGCTTTCAAGCTGGGCGAGGCGCTGCGCGAGTTGCGGGAGTAACCACATGAGCATCAGCAGCGCCAAAGGCATGCTCGCCCGCCTCAAGCACTTGGAGCGCTCGCGGGGTGCGACCGACGAGATGCGAGGCTGGGTCAATGGCATGCTCGGCGCTGCCATTGCTGACGGTCGCATGTGCCCTGTCGATGGCCCTGTGGTGCAGCATTGCGTGTTGAACTGGATCGACGACGGCACCGCTCGCGCCGGGACTGCTGGCTGGGGGTTGCTGCGATGAAGTCGAGCAACGCTGCCTACCGCCCTGATCGTCGTCAGTGGTAGGTGGTGCCCGGATTAAGAAGGCCGGGCCGAGGTCAAGCACACCGACCCTCGTTAATCGATCGGGTGCAGCAGCGGGGTTGGGCCACTCTTACCTGCCTGACGTTGCCTTCAAGCCCCTGCCGGTGCCCATGACCGGCGGGGGCTTGTCGTTTGTGCGGCTGCGCGAGCGTAGCGGGCGGCTGGGACGACGATCACCACACTGCTGCCGCTAGGGTACTGGCGGCACCGTTGCGCGGCCTGTAGCGGCGCGCATGCCAGCGGGCAAGGAACGACAAACACGGAGTTATGCGGACCAACGTCCCGAAAGCCCGCACCCATAACGACTTGAACCGATGCCCCAGCTCCGTGATAAGCACATCGTAACGAAGGCTATCGCGGGAGGCGGTTGTTTGAGACAATCTAATGTCATCAAACAGCAAGCGTTCCAGCAAAATGCCTCCTCGCTCAAGAATACCAAAACTCCCTCAGCTCCTAGATCGCAAGATCTACAAGACAGGCCAAACACGAGGAGCTGACGATGATGTGATATATCAGAACCGCGTTTCTCGAACGAGTACGGTCCTGATTCCGTATCTACTATGGGGGCAAGCCTCAAGTCCTCCTGATGGCGACACCCAGTTTGCAAACGGGTTTATTGCCCTAATTCCACCTTTGCATTACTTCGGAAACCCTCAAATAGAAAATGAACTTCAAGACCGAGGATTGGAGATTGGCCGCAACGCCCTGGTTTTTTATCAGACCAGAGCAGAGTGGAATGCCAATAACCCGAAAGCTAGGGGATGGACGCCAGCTGTCAGTCGCACCAATCCGCTAGGTGGGCAGTATGTCGCTCGAATTGCGGCAACCACAGCAATCGACAATGGCGACAAAATCATCCGGGGATTCACAACAACGCAGGGAAAAGGCGCGGGAATTCGTCTTTTTGAGTATGCCAGCGACGTCGTCATTAAGCAGTGCCGCATACAACTTGAAGCTCTTTTTTGGATGTGTCGAGACGCTTTAGATGTGGCAATCCAAAATGGAATGAGCGCTGAAAATGCTCAAAATAGAAGCGCACACAATTTACAACAATGCGAGCGGGACGGGCTGCTGGACCTAAACCGCCTTCGTGAGGCCCGCATTATCAATGCGGATGGAAAAACCATTTGCCCTCTGTGCCTTGAGGAGCTTTCGGGTACAGGCTTCTTTAGTCGCCTTGAGCAAGCTGAAGGTCGCGAGGTGCACGACCTTACGGTTACACAGCTAAATTTATTTCATATCTCTGAACTTCGATATGGTGTTTACAACCATCGCCCATACAACTTGGGCTGGGGGCACCACCACTGCAATGTCGTCGTGAAAGATGCAGGAATCATCGAGACTCTCGAATGGATGCATAAGGTTGTGACGCGCAATATCGAAGACGGTCACTTCGATCCCACGAACAGCCCCAACTGAGGCGCAACGGACGTCTCATGCTTATGAGGGCGATTGCAGGTCATGTGATCGCCCGCTTTTACCTTTGCTGCATCTAACCGCGAGCCGATATATTCGACCCACTGCGGTTCAATTTCCATTGCCAATGCCCTACGACCGAGGCTTAAGGATGCAAGTGCAGTGCTTCCAGAGCCGGCAAAACAGTCCAGAACAATGTCTCCTGGGAACGTCGTGGCCTCAATAGCATGCTCCAGCATGGACGCGGGCTTTTCTGCGGGATGCTTCCCCTTGTAAGGTCGAACCGAAGGGAAGTTCCAAACATCAGTAAATTCTTTAGTTCCATCCATCCTAAAAACACGAATTGCATCCTCATACGGAGGCATGAATTCCACTTTTCCTGTTGACAAGATGGCATCGCAGATTTTTTCATACTGCTCACGACTAGGTATATTGCGCCCAGTTTCCCAGTTGGAAACTGCTCCACCGTGATTAACCTTGCCATAAGCTCCAGTCATTTCAGTTAGCTGATGACCAGAAAGTCCGGATTTTTTCCTAACCTCTCTGAGGAACTGAGCAAACGGGGATCGATGTAGGTTTCCCTCAACGGCGGGCTCGGCAAAAATGATTCGCTCTGAGTGTGGATACCATTGGCGCAACGCCTCTTTCTTCATTTTTCCCTTCCATCCGTCAAAGCCTGGATCATTAGGCTTTGTCCAGACGACATGGGACAAAATATTGAACCGCTCTGACAGCATTACTTCCAACCTAGCAGCCATCGAGCTATCACAAAAGCAGAAGAGCGATCCATTGGTTCTGAGCACTCGGCGCCACTCAATAGCGTACTGCGCCATCCACTCTAGGTAGTGCTGATCTTCCGCAAATGCGGTATCGCCGTAAATGTTTTGCTTCTTCGTTGCGTGGTACGGCGGGTCAGTCAGAATTAGAGAAACACTGTGATCAGGCAGTTTTTTCAACAGCTCAAGAGAATCACCTTCGGCAACCAATGCATCGACGGTTGAAAAACGGGTGCTGTTGCTCAGCGCCAATTTAATGGCTTCAAAATCTTGCTCTCTAGTTGTCATGAATGCTCATCTTTCTTAACTGGAGCGGGGGCATTTGAGCCATCTAATAGCGGCCATTTTTCTGCCAGATAGGTATGAACAGCCTCCCGAACTACCCACGCAAGCGACACTCGCTGGCTTCTCGCGATACGTTCTAGTTCCGCGTACTCCCCTTCGGGGAAGCTGACCGAAGCTCGAACCGTTCGCTCGCTTGATTCGCAATTGGATTGAAGTCGTCGATTAGCCATAGCTCACCCATTTATGCACCACTTTACACCAATGTGGTGCAAGCAGCCACCCCAAGCTGTGCTTATGGTGTGCTTACGGGGTACGTTTTCCCTGAAACAAAGAAGGCCCCCAAATTGGGAGCCTTCTTCGTCGCCTTTACAAGCCCTTGCGCGTTTATTGAACTACGCTAAGCACTTGTTTTCATTGGCGGAAGCGGTGAGATTCGAACTCACGGACCCTTGCGGATCGACGGTTTTCAAGACCGTTGCAATCGACCACTCTGCCACGCTTCCAAATTCATCCTACAACTGTTTTCAAGACCGGTGCCTTAAACCGCTCGGCCATCTCTCCATGTTGAATGCGGGTGCTGGGTGTGGGCGACCGCTACCGGGTACGCCCAATGCCGCGATCCCTGTCCCGTTGCACCCACCGGCGCATTGCACTCCGGTGGCGTGAAGCCCTCGGGCGGTCCTTGGAGGGCCGCCCGCGCCTGAAGAAGCAGGCTCAGGCCACTTCGACCATTTTAACCGGCTTGCCGCTCTCGGGCGCCATGCCACCGGGGCAGCTAAGGCAAGTCAGGCGGGAGCCGTCGATCAGGGGCGGCATTTCCTCGGCCATGTAGTCGATGAACATGCGCACCGCCGGCAGCAGGCCGCGGCGGGAGGCGAAGACGGCGTGGCAGATGCCCTGGGGCAGGCGCCATTCGGGCAGGACCACTTCCAGCTCGCGGTTGCGCACGGCCTCGGCGCAGATGGTCTCGGGGATCATCGCAACGCCGATGCCCTGCTTGGCGAGGGCCATCAGCATGGGGAAGTCGAAACCGGCCACGCGGGGCTTGAGCTCGATCTTGCGCACGTCCTCGCCGGCGTGGAGCTCCCAGCGCTGGCGGACTTCGTCCTCATCCATGGTGAGCGTGGTGTGCTGAGTGAGGTCTTCGGGCTGTTTGGGGCGGCCTGCGCGGTCGAGGTAAGTGGGGCTGGCGACCAGCAGTTCCTGGATCTGGCCGAAGCTGCGCATCACCAGGCTGCCGTCGTCGTCCAGGCGCGCACGCACCCGGATGGCCACGTCGAAGCCTTCATTGATCACATCCACGCGGCGGTTGCTCACGTGCATGTGCACGCGCACCTTCGGGTAGCGCGCGAGGAAGCCCGGCAGCAGCCGCGGCATGAGTTCCTGGGCGATGCTCACCGGCACGCTGCAGCGGACCACGCCGCGCGGCTCGGCGCTGAGCCGGTCCACCACCTCGCGGGCGGCGGCGGCCTCGGCCAGCATCGACTGGGCGTGGCGGTAGACGCTCTGGCCCACGTCGGTGACGGCGAAGCGGCGGGTGGAGCGCTGCAGCAGGCGGGCGCCGAGGTCGGTCTCCAGCTGGCTGATGCGGCGGCTGAGCCTGGATTTCGGGATGCCCAGCGCGCGTTCGGCGGCTGCAAAACCCGAGTGCTCGACCACCATGGCGAAGTAGTAAAGGTCGTTCAGGTCGTACATGGCAGCTTTCCAATATCGGAACGATGGGCGGGATTTAACCAAAATTATTTCGAATCAGCAACAGAATTGACTACCGCTGTCAGGGGCCGCAGGCCAATGCCGCCGCCCTGCATTCAGGGAGCGCGCGCGGGGCGTACACGGTGCACCGGCAAGCCCACGTTCCATGACGTAGCGCGGTCAGCGGATGGATGCAGCACGGCGATGACGGGGACGGCCCGGAGCCGGGACCATCGCCCCTGTCGAACGCGCTCCGCCAACGGCTGCCCATCAACGGCAGCCCGACACAAGCCGCCTCGATCGGCCATGCAGAACACGTATGGAGACCTGCCTCGCCGACCGCGGGCGGCGCGGCAGACCGGCATCGGGCATGCGCAGGCGGCGCTGTAGCGGGGGCCTGCCTGGAGCAGCAGCCGGCATTCGCGATGCGAAGCAGCACCGCGCGCGACGGCGTTTGCGCACCCGGCTCCGCATCCTGTGGACGCCCGCGCACGCGCGCTCCCGGCACGCGTGCGCGCGAGTCGCGCGCTGCGCGCCGCCGCACGGGATGACCGCCTCGACGGAAAGGCCGCGTTATACAGCAGGGACAGCAGCACGAACGTCCATCACGAGGACGGACCGCGATCCAGGCTGTCCAAGCGCGTACCGCCTGGCGGGGCTCCATCCGCATGCGGGCGTCGACACCGGCACACGGGCGGCCCTCAGGCCTGGCGTGCAGACAAGGCGAATGCGGCCGACCTGCAGCCGACACGCCGCGATCTCTCATCACAGGCCGCGCCTGCGCATGCGCATGGCACGCGGTGCCGCATTTTCGATCGTTCCACGGAGGCAACCAGTCATGACGAGCACACCCACGCACGCACATGTTCATTCGAATGCCGCGCCGGAGGCGGCGCGCGGCTCCGGCCAGAAGTCCGGCCGAACGTCCGGCCGGCTGCGGCAAGGAGTGGCCCTGTGCTGCGCACTGTTCGCGGGACTGGCCGCAAGCGCTGTCGCGGGTTCCGCACTCGCGGCGGACTGGGCCGCGCGCCATGGCCTGACCGCGGCGCAGTACCAGAACGCGTTCGACGACTTCAGCCGGAAAGGCTTCCGGCTGGTCTCGATCAGCGGCTACCAGGGCGGCGGCCAGACCCGCTATGCCGCGCTGTGGAAAAAGCAGGCCGGGCCGGCCTGGACCGCGCGGCACGGGCTCGACGGCGCGAAATACCAGGCCGCCTTCGACCAGCTCACCTCGCAGGGCTATCGCCTGAGCTTCATCGACGGTTATGCGGTCGGCAACCAGGCGCACTATGCCGCGATCTGGACCAAGACCGGCGGGCCGGCCTGGGGCGCGCGTCACGGGCTGACCGCGGCCCAGTACCAGAGCGCGGTGGACGAGTTCGTCGGCAAGGGCTACGGGCTCGCCCACGTCAGCGCCTACACGGTGGGCGGCACGCCGCGCTTCGCGGCGATCTTCGAGAAGGGCGGCCCGCAGTGGGTGGCGCGCCATGGCCTGACCTCCGCGCAGTACCAGAGCGCGTTCGACCAGTTCACGCGCCAGGGCTATCGGCTGAAGACGGTGAGCGGCTACCGCGAAGGCGGCAGCGACCGCTACGCCGCCATCTGGGTGAAGGCCGGCGGCCGTCCCGGACTGGCGCGGCACGGCATCCCCGGCGCGCACTACCAGAGCGTGTTCGACAACCTGCGCTACCAGAGCTGGGAGCCGGACTACATCGATGCCTTCGACGGCAGCGGCGGCGTGCGCTTCAACGGCATCTGGCACAACCCGGTGTTCTCCGCCACGGATCTCGCGCTGATCGAGAACAAGGCCCGTGCCTACATGCGCGCCAACGACGTGCCCGGGCTGTCCATCGCGATCATGCGCAACGAAAAACTGGTGTATGCCGCCGGCTTCGGCGTGGCGGACAAGGAGTCCGGCGAACCGGTGAGCCCGATGCACCGCTTCCGCGTGGCCAGCGTGTCCAAGCCCATCACCCACGCCGCGGTGGCCAAGCTGATCGCGGACACCTCGCTCACCGGCGGCAGCAAGGTGTTCGGGCCGAACAGCATCCTCGGCGGCACCTACCCCACGCCCAGCGGCAATCCCGACATCGAGGACATCACCATCGACCACCTTATCGGCCATCGCGGCGGCTTCGTCAACGTCAACAAGGACGGCGCCAAGAGCGACCCGATGTTCGCCTACAGCGGCACCACGCACAAAGGCCTGATTGAGTGGACGCTGGCCAACTATCCGCTGGGGTTCGAGCCGGGCAAGGACTCGAAGTACTCCAACTTCGGCTACTGCCTGCTGGGCCGCGTGATCGAGGCGCGTACCGGCAAGTCCTACCAGGCCTACGTGCGCGATGCGCTGCTCAAGCCCGCCGGCGCCGGCGACATCGTCATCGGCGGCGACAAGAAGGCCGACCGCAAGCCGGGCGAGGTGGTGTATTACGGCGGCGGCGCGTATTCGAGCGTGAAGCCGACGCGCTTCGATTCGCACGGCGGCTGGATCGCGCGCCCGGTGGACCTGCTGCGCTTCATGAAATACGAAAGCCAGCTGGGCACGCCGTACAGCCATTACGGCGAGATGAGCGGAACGATGTCGGTCTACCGCCGGCGCAGCGACGGCTTCGGTTTCGCCGCCGCGGCCAATTCCAACAACGACAGCACCACCGCGATGAACACGATGATGGGCGAGATCGTGGACAAGGTGGGCACGTGGCCGGCGATCGACCTGTTCTGAGTCGATCCGTTCTGAGTCGGTCTGTTTTTAGTCGATCCGTTCCGAAGCGAGCGGCCCCGACCCGATCTGTTCCGAGCGGATCGACACCGCGGCATTCGCCGCCCCGCCGTCGAGCGGCATGGCGATATCCAGCAACGACACCCGGATGCAGAACGGCCGCCCTTGGGCGGCCGTTCTGTCGAGGGCGAGGCGCGGAGCCGGGTCAGGCGATCCGCTCGGCCCCGCCCATGTAGCCGCGCAGCACTTCGGGCACGGTGATCGAGCCGTCTTCGTTCTGGTAGTTCTCCATCACCGCGATCAGCGCGCGGCCCACCGCCACGCCGGAGCCGTTGAGGGTGTGGACCAGCTCGGGCTTGCCGGTCTCCGGGTTGCGCCAGCGCGCCTGCATGCGCCGGGCCTGGAAGTCGCCGCAGTTGGAGCACGAGGAAATCTCGCGGTACATGCCCTGCGACGGCAGCCAGACTTCAAGGTCATAGGTCTTCTGCGCCGAAAAACCCATGTCGCCGGTGCACAGCAGCATGCGGCGGTACGGCAGGCCGAGTTTTTCCAGCACCACTTCGGCGCAGCGAGTCATGCGCTGGTGTTCGGCGTCGCTCTCGGCGGGCCTGGCGATGGTCACCAGCTCCACCTTCTCGAACTGGTGCTGACGGATCATGCCGCGCGTATCGCGCCCGGCGCTGCCGGCCTCGGCGCGGAAGCACATCGAATGCGCGGCCATGCGGATCGGCAGGCGGTCGGCCTCGACGATCTCGCCACGCACAGTGTTTGTAAGGGGAACTTCGCTTGTGGGGATAAGATGAAGACTCTCATTCAAATCTATGAATTCACGAAAAGCATTCAAAATTGGCCTCAGTTCTTCACGCGGAGGCAACCACTCCCCAGACTCACCGACACCACCGACAGTCCAAAAGGGATCCACCCCAGGAAATATTTTTTTCAAAGTGTTCAAATTAATTTCAGGCATTTCTTTCGCCGCTGAAATTGCGTCAAAAAACGGCTTTCCACCTTTCACATCATCTCCAGAAGTCCTCAGGGTGAAAAGGTCGTCCTTGAATTTCGGCAGCTGTCCTGTACCACGCATCGAAAATGAATTCACCAGCAGCGGCACATTGGTCTCTTCGTAGCCGTGTTCGCCGGTATGCAGGTCCAGCATGAACTGCGCAAGCGCGCGGTGCAGGCGGGCCAGCTGGCCGCGCAGCACGGTGAAGCGGGCGCCGCTGAGCTTGGCGGCGGTTTCGGCGTCCAGCCAGCCGTGGCGGGCGCCGAGTTCGACGTGATCCTTCGGCGCGAAGCCCAGGTCCACCGGCGCATCGGCCGCGCCGTCGGCATCCGCGGCGCGCTGGCCGTGCTTCGGGTGCCAGTAGTGTTCGATCTTGTTGGCGGTTTCGTCGGCGCCCGGCGGCACGCTGGCGTCGGGCAGGTTGGGGATGCCGGCGGCGATGGCCTCGATCCGGCCCAGCACCTCGGCCAGGCGGTGCTCGCACTCCTTCAGGTCGTCGCCGACGGCCGCCACCTCGGCCATCACCACGCTGGTGTCCTCGCCCTTGGCCTTGAGCTGGCCGATCATCTTGCTGCGCGTGTTGCGCAGGTTCTGCAGCTCCTGGGTGCGCACCTGGATCTGCTTGCGCTCGGTTTCGAGCAGCACCAGTTCCGCGGCGTCGAGGTCGAATCCGCGGGCTTCCTTGAGGCGGGCGGCGAGTTCGGCGGGTTGGTTGCGCAGCAGCAGCGGGTCGAGCATGAGATCGGCCATCGAAACGTGAGGGAAGCCGCGATTATCGCCCGAATCGGCCGCGCGGACCGACCCGACGCGCACGCATCAGGCATCGCGATGCCCTGGATGCCCGACGAGGGGCACGAAAGCCCGGGCCGCAGGCGGCGGCATACCGGGCGATCGGACCACAACGTCTGCTGCGCAGATCGGGTTCGAAGATCAATCCCGAAGATCAGGCCCGAAGACTCGGCCTCGAAGACCAGGCATGCAGATCACGCTGGCCCATCGCGTCCAGAGATCCCGCTGCGCACACGGCCCCTGCGCACGCCCTCCGGGACGCCCCCTCCCATCCGCAGGGCGCTCCGGCCGCCGCCGACGCGCCTGCGGATCCGGCGATCGCCACCCGCATCCCGCTCCATTCGGGCAGCACGCAGGGCTGCATGAACCCGCCCTGACGTCGGCCGGGACGGGCCGGCGAGCTGTGCCACAATCGGCGCTCCGTGGCCCTCCGTCCATGCCCGCCCCCGAACGCATGTCGACCGCATCCCCCTCCTCCGCGCCGCCTCCGGGCGCGGGACGTTTCGCCATCTCCCCGCGCAGCCGGCGTATCGTGCTCGTCGGTTTCGCCGCGGGCCTCGCGATCGGCCTGATCGGCTTCCTGCTGCTCTGGCTGGATCAGCGCAACGACAGCGACTTCTTCCGCGCCGAACCCGCCGCACCGCAGCGGCCGGGGCAGGTGTTCGAGCCGCTGCCGGCCCCGCAGCCGGGTGCGGACGGGCGCAGCGTCAGCGGCCTGAGCGAAGCCGCCGAAGCGCTGGCCCGCAATCCGCCCCCGCCGCCGCAGACGGCCGAGCGCCCCACGGCGGCGCCGGCGCCGGTGGGCGACGCACTGCCCGACGGCGCACTCGACCCCGCGCCCGTCGGTTCGATCTCGCGGCCCGAGCCAGTGGAACGCACGCCGCCCGAATACCCCTCGGCCGCCCTGCGTCGCGGCGAAAGCGGCACCGTGCTGGTGCGGGCCGAGGTGGACGCCTCCGGCAGGCCGACCGACGTCAGCGTGGCGCGCAGCAGCCGCTCGCGCGCGCTCGACCGCGCGGCGGTGCAGGCGGTGCGCCGGTGGCGGTTCCGTCCCGCGCAGCAGGACGGGCGCGCGGTGGCCGGCGCGATCGAGGTCCCGATCGAGTTCAAGGCAAATTGATACTGCGTGTATCCCGCCGCGGGCGATGGCCCGCCGGGCTGAGGCACCGGGCATGGGACGACACAGCCCGGATCCGCACGATCAACGCATGATCGAAGCGAATTCTCTGCAGATTGGCAGCAATGTCGCTACCGGACGCTGGGAACGACTCTCGCCCGGGAGAGCGGCGGATAGCCGCGCAGGCGGCCTTATTTCTTCTTGCGGACGTAGAGCACCAGCGAATGCTCTTCGATCTCGTAGCCGTGTTCGGCGGCGATCCTGCGCTGAAGTTCCTCGATCTCGGCGCTTTCGAACTCGATGATCTTGCCGGTGTCGATGTCGACCATGTGGTCGTGGTGGTCGCCGCGGTCCAGCTCGTACACGGCCTGCCCGCCCTCGAAGTTGTGCTTGAGCACCAGGCCGGCGGCCTCGAACTGGGTCAGCACGCGGTACACGGTGGCCAGGCCGATCTCGTCGCCCTCCTCCACCAGCGTGCGGTAGATGTCCTCGGCGGTCATGTGACGGGGCCGGTGGGTTTCCAGCAGGGACAGGATCCGCATCCGGGGATGCGTGACCTTCAGTCCGAGTTTGCGCAGGTCTTGGGTGGGCATGGGAACCGATGCAGGCGGGGCCGGAGGCCGGGGAGTCGAGGCGGATGACGCGGCCGGAGCGGGCGCGGAGGCGGCGAATGCGGTGCAGGCCCGCTGGGCGGCACGGCTGAACGACACGGCGCCCGGGGCCCGGCCCGGGGCCGGCGGCGGGGCATGCACCGCTGCCGCAGTGTATCATCGCCCGACTCGGCTCCCGCCCCATCACAGGTTTCGACAGCCCCATGTTCCTGAAGTCCCTGCGTCTGCCGCTGCTGGCCCTCGTCGTCGCCACCGCCACCACCGGCTGCGGCCTGCTCTACAAGCAGCCGATCTACCAGGGCAATCTGATCGAACCCGACAACGTGCAGCAGCTGCAGGTCGGCATGAGCCGCCAGGACGTGATGGGCCTGCTGGGCACACCGTCGATCGCGGACCCCTTCCAGCAGAACCGCTGGGACTACACCGCCACCCAGCGTCTCGACCGCCGCGGCACCACCGAGGTCAAGAACTTCATCGTGTGGTTCGAGAACGACAGCGTGGTGCGCTGGGAAGGCGACTACTTCCCCGAGCAGGACGACCAGCTGGCCAAGAATTCGGTGCGCCAGTTCGGCCCCAACCTCGCCCGCGACGACAAGAAGAAGCGTCGCCGCTGAGCGCCGCACACGCCGCCGCACCCGATACGGGTCGGCGGGCTTCACGCTCCCGCCCTATCGCTCCCCTTCACGGCCCGTGCGCGGCTTGCCGGCCGCGGCCCTGCGCCTGCGCGCGTCCTTCGGGTCGGCCTGCAGCGGCCTGAGCAGCTCCACGCGGTCGCCGTCGACCAGCGCGTGGTCGGGCGTCACCCGCTCGCCGAACACCGCCACCGCCGGATAGGCATCCGCCGCGATGCCCGCGGCCGCCAGCGCATCCGCCACCGTGGCCCCGGGGCCGAGCCGCACGTGCCGGCTGCGGAATGCATGCGGCCAGGCCTCGATGACCTCGACGTCGATCGCCTCGACCTCGATGGCCTCGCCCGCGAGCCCCGCGCCGGTGGCCGGCTCATTCGCCACGGTCGGCCACCCGCACGAAATCGTCCACCATGCGGTCGGCCAGCCCCTGGAAGCCCAGCGCGAAGGCCGGCGTCAGCAGCCGGTTGGTGGGCTCGAAATCCAGGCTCAGCGACACCTTGCAGGCCGATTCGTCCAGTGCATGGAACTGCCAGCGCCCGTTGAGCCGCTTGAACGGCCCGTCGCGCAGGGTCATGTCGATGTGGTGCGGCGGGCTGAGCACGTTCTCGGTGGTGAACCAGGTGCCGAAGCCCGCCAGGCGCAGGTCCAGCCGGGCCACCACGCGGTCCTCGCCGTTCTCCAGCACGTCGGCCGCCTCGCACCAGTCGAAACGCCGGGGATAGGCGGCCACGTCGTTGACCAGGGCGAACATCTTGAGGGCCGAGTGTTCGACCAGGGCGGAACGTTGGATGACCGGCATGAGCTTCGAAGACGGAGGGACGGCGGGCGGAAGGCGGGTGACGCGACTGCGGCTCGCCTGCGCGCCCCGGTTCGGGGACAATGCTGCGGATGAGCAAGCAGAAACCCGCAAAGGATAAGGCAAAGGGCGCCGGCAAGGCCGACAAGGCCGCCGTGACGACCAAGACCATCGCGCTGAACAAGCGCGCCCGCCACGAATACCACCTGGAAGAACGCATCGAGGCCGGCATCGCCCTGCAGGGGTGGGAGCTGAAGTCGATCCGCGCCGGCCGGGTCAACATCGGCGAGAGCTACGCCATGGTGCTGGAAGGCGAACTGGCCTGGATCGGCGCGCAGATCGTGCCGATGATCTCCGCCTCCACCCACACCACCCAGGTCGAGCGCCGCACGCGCAAGCTGCTGCTGCACCGGAGCGAGATCGACCAGATGGTGGGCAAGATGCAGCGCCAGGGCTACACCCTGATCCCCACCGCCCTGTACTGGAAGGGCAACCGGGTGAAGCTGGAGATCGCCCTCGCCAAGGGCAAACACGACCACGACAAGCGCGACGCCGCCCGCGACCGCGACTGGGCCATGGAAAAACAGCGCGCCATGCGCCGGCACAACAAGGATGCGTGAGGCCCGGCCCTGAGCCCTACGCCCTGAGCCCTGAGCCCTG
>CBFGMS010000034.1:0-40736 GCA_965649985.1 uncultured Gammaproteobacteria bacterium
GAGGGCCACCACCGCCACAAGAAGCAGACCGGCGGAGCAGGGCAGTTCGGCGAAGTCTTCCTGCGCATCGAACCCCTGCCGCGCGGCGGCGGTTTCGAATTCGTCGACGAGGTGAAGGGCGGCACCATCCCGGGCCAGTTCATGCCCGCCGTGGAAAAGGGCGTGCGCCAGGTGCTGCAGGGCGGCGCCGTCGCCGGCTATCCGATGCAGGACGTGCGCGTGATCGTCTACGACGGCAAGCACCACTCCGTCGACAGCAAGGAAGTGGCCTTCATCGCCGCCGGCAAGAAGGCGTTTCTGGACGCGATCGCCAGGGCCCGCCCGCAGGTGCTCGAACCCATCGTCGACCTGGAAGTCGTCGCCCCGGAACATCACATGGGCGACATCAGCGGCGGACTGGCCTCCAAGCGCGCCCGCATCAACGGCACTGATTCACTGCGCGGCGGCGAGATCGTGGTGAAGGCGCAGGTGCCGCTGTCCGAACTGGAAGGCTATGCGGCCGAACTGAAGTCGGTAACGGCCGGCCGGGGGCGGTATTCGCTGGATTTCAGCCACTACGAGCCGGTGCCTGCGCAGGTGCAGAGCCGGTTGGTCGAGGCCTACAGGCCGAAGCATGAAGAAGACTGACGGCCGAAGTGCCGGGTGGTGATGTGTGGGCGAGGCGATGTGCGGGCGCTCCGGCCCAAGCGTTCACCACATCAGATCGTCCGGCACCTTGAACTGCGCATAGTAGGCATCGTCTTCGGAGGTGGTGGCGTCGGGTTCCGTGCCGGCAGCCTGGCCGTGGTCGAGCACGATCATCTCGGGCACGCGTTCGCGGACCTTGTCGGCGGCGGGCCGGGGCAGCAGTTCGAAGCGGTCGTCGATGCGCGCGATCACCAGGGCGCCGCTGGAGAGCTTCCTGCGCAGGTCCTCGTTGATCAGCAGCGTGCGGATGGTGCCGTCCATGGCGAAACGGTATTCGCTTTCGCCGGTGCGCGGCACCTTGCGGTCGTTGACGATCTGCCGCGCCTGCGCACGCAGCTCGGCGGCGCGGGCCTGCGTCTTGCGCTCGGCTTCCAGCGCGCGGTCGCGTTCGACCTTTTCGGCGCGCGCACGCTCGGCTTCCCGCTGGATCTCGCTGGGCCCGGAGGCGGCCTTGGCGTGTTTGGCCTTGTGCTGCTCGCGGGCCACTTCCGCCACCTTGGACTTCTTCACCAGGCCTGCCTTGAGCAGCTGTTCCTGGAGCGGGTTCGCCTTCGCCATGTCACGGACTCTTGCCGGGGATGTCGGGCACATGATAACCGCCCGCTTCGGGGCCTGGCCGCCGAAGGCATCGCACGCTCGAACGGCCGGACCGGCCGATACGGGGCCATGATGTGACCGTCGTGCCTGCGTGTGCGCCCGTCGAAGGCAGGTGGCACGGGCCATCCGCGCGTCGATCCGCCTGCGAGTCAGACCACCTGCGGGTCAGACCGCAAGCCCGGCCGCATGCCCCGATGCCCAGGCCCACTGGAAGTTGTAGCCACCCAGCCAGCCGGTGACATCGACCACCTCGCCGATGAAGTGCAGGCCGGGCACGCGTTTGGACATCATCGTGCTCGAAGACAGCTCGTCGGTGTCGACGCCGCCCAGGGTCACTTCGGCGGTGCGGTAGCCTTCCGTTCCGTTGGCGACCAGCGGGAATGCCTGTAGCAGGGCGGCGATCGCCTGCAGCTCGGCGTCGCTGTACTGGCGGATCGGGCGGCTGGGGAACCACACCTCGCACAGACGCTCCGCGAACCGTTTGGGGAACAGATCGGCCAGCGCGGTGCGCAGCTCCGCGGCCGGTCTGCGTGCGCGCAGCGACTTCAGTGTCTCGAATGCATCAGCCTGCGGCAGCAGGTCGAGGTGCAGCGCGTCGCCGACATTCCAGTACGAGGAGATCTGCAGGATCGCCGGGCCGCTCACGCCGCGGTGGGTGATCAGCATGGAGTTGGTGGATGCGCGGCCGTTGGCCTGTGCGGTGACCGGCAGCGCGACGCCACTCAGTTCTGCGAAGCGCTCCTGGTGCTTGCCGGTCATGGTCAGCGGCACCAGTCCGGCGCGCGTCGGCAGCACGGTGTGCCCGAACTGCCGCGCGAGCGCGTAGCCGAAGCCGGTGGCGCCCATGCTGGGGATCGACAGGCCCCCGGTGGCGACCACCAGCGACGGCGCCCGCAGTTCGCCCAGCGTGGTGCGGACGCGGAAGCCGTCGTCGCCGTGTTCGACCGCTTCGACGCTGCAGCTCGTGTCGATGCGCACCCCGGCCTCGGCGCATTCGTCCAGCAGCATCTTCACGATGAGTTTCGACGAGACGTCGCAGAACAGCTGGCCGAGTTCCTTTTCGTGATAGGCGATGCCGTGCGCCTCCACCAGGTCGATGAAGTGCTGCGGTGTGAAACGCGCCAGCGCCGACTTGCAGAAGTGCGGGTTGGACGAGAGGAAATTCGCCGCGGTGGTGCCGGTATTGGTGAAATTGCAGCGCCCGCCGCCGGACATCAGGATCTTCTTGCCGCAGCGGTTCGCGTGCTCGATCACCCGCACGCGGCGCCCGCGCAGCCCCGCGACGCGCGCGCACATGAGGCCAGCCGCGCCACCGCCGATGATGATCGCGTCGACGGTGGTGGCACGGGCGGTCGTCATGTCGGGCGTCGGGAAGAGCGGTGGGTCGGGCATTGTAGGGAATTCGCTGGTGAAGCCTGCAATCGGGGGGGCGCACAAGGGGGCACTGGTCATGTCTGTCCGGCGCAGAAGTTCTGCATGGCGAGTGGCGCATGTCGCCGTCTTCAGCTCCAGTGTCCGGCTTCAGTCCGCCTCCGGTTTGTACGGGTTCGGATCAGGCACCGAATCCGCACGCGGAAGATCCTGCCCGCAGGTCGCAGGCGTTCTAGGCTGCATTGGACAGGTCCGAGAGGACGCGCGCCATCCTTGTCGGGTCCCATCACGGGACTGCTGTCAGTTCGGTTCCCAGGCGTGAAACATCCTGAGGAGACACATGATGTCCAGTGAATACAATTGCTTCTGCGTCAACCGGATCGCGGTCGTCGATGCGAAGTTCCGCGCATTCGGTGCGGACGGGACGAAGGGTAAGGAGATCGAACTGCCGACACATGGAGAGGGTCAGCTGCCGCTGCTCGACGCAAACGGAAACACCGTGAAGATCGAGTACTGGGATGTGAGCTGGACGGGAGGGAATATCTACGGCCCGATCAACAGTGGAGACCAGGTGGTGATCGACGGTGCACTGAGCGGATTCGAGGTCACAATCAACGGCAAGAAGGCCGATCCCATCAACGCTTCCTGAGTAGAGGTGCCCCCGGCGCCTGGTCGCGAACGGTCCCAGGGCAGGGACATGTCGGGGATAAAACGTATACCCCGGAATGGACCAAAACCGGAACAAGGCCGATACAGGGAGATCCGTCCACACACCACGGACGGTCGACACGGAATCTCCACGGTCAGGGCCCCGGGAGGGCGAGGGACAGGGGCGGACAGGGACTTCCGGCATCCGCCATGCGAACCGCGAGGCGGGCTTGCGCCCTCCTCGCGTCGTCGGTGCCCTGTCTCCGGCGGCCCGCCCGGCACGGGGATGGCTGCGAGGGTAGGTGGCCGACAGCGTTCCGACCATCATCATCGCTCGACTGTGGCGATCCATTAAAATCGCGGCCCCACACTCCGAGGCTCATCGCCATGCGCTATCTGCACACCATGGTCCGCGTCCGCGACATCGACGCGTCGCTGCGTTTCTATTGCGAGGGGCTGGGCCTGAAGGAAACGCGCCGGATGGAGAACGCCGGCGGACGCTACACGCTGGTGTTCCTGGCGGCCGACGAGACGCCGGACGCGGAGATCGAGCTGACCTACAACTGGCCCGATGAACACGGCAACACCGAGGAGTACGGCGGCGGGCGCAATTTCGGGCATCTGGCCTTCCGCGTCGACGACATCTACGCCGTCTGTGCGCGGCTGCAGGCGCTCGGCTACACCATCCACCGCCCGCCGCGCGACGGGCACATGGCCTTCGTGCGCTCGCCGGACCTGATCTCGGTCGAGCTGCTGCAGAAGGGCCACCTGCCGCCGCAGGAGCCGTGGGCGTCGATGCCGAACACGGGCAGCTGGTGATGGCGCTCTCCGCCCCCACCGCGGCGCTGGTGGACAGCGCGCAGCGCCACTATCTGCCGGTGTACCGGCCGCGGCAGCTCGTGCTCGAGCGCGGCCGCGGCAGCCGGCTGTGGGATGTCGATGGGCGCGAGTACATCGACCTGGCCGGCGGCATCGCGGTCTGCGGGCTCGGCCATGCCGATCCCGAGCTGATCGCCGCGCTCACCGAGCAGGCCGGCAAGCTGTGGCACACCAGCAACGTGTTCTACAGCGAGCCGCCGGTGCGGCTGGCCGAGGAGCTGGTCGCCGCCTCGCGTTTCGCCACGCGCGCGTTCCTGTGCAACTCCGGTGCCGAAGCCAACGAGGCCGCGATCAAGCTGGTGCGCAAGTGGGCCAGCGCGCAGGGCAGGGTGCCGGAGCGGCGGGTCATCGTGACCTGCCGCGGCAGTTTCCACGGGCGCACGCTGGCGGCGGTCACCGCGACCGCGCAGCCGAAATATCAGGAAGGCTACGAACCGCTGCCCGGCGGGTTCCGCTACGTCGATTTCAACGACCTCGACGCGCTGGCCGATGCGATGGCCGGCGGCGACGTCTGTGCGGTCATGCTCGAGCCGGTGCAGGGCGAGGGTGGGGTGATGCCGGCCCGCGACGGCTATCTGGCCGGCGTACGCGCGCTCTGCGACCGCCATGGCGCGCTGCTGGTGCTGGACGAGATCCAGTGCGGCATGGGCCGCACCGGGCCGCTGTTCGCCCACTGGGGCGATGGCGCACGTCCGGACATCGTCACCCTGGCCAAGGCACTGGGCGGCGGCATGCCGATCGGTGCTTTGCTGGCCGGCCCTGAGGTGGCCGAGGCGATGCAGTTCGGCGCGCACGGCACCACCTTCGGTGGCAATCCGCTGGCGACTGCGGTGGCGCGCGTGGTGTTGCGCCGGCTGCAGTCGGATGCGATCGCGGCCAATGTCGAACGCCAGTCGCGGGCGCTGCGCGAAGGGCTGGCGAAGCTCGACGCCGGACTGGGCCTGTTCGCCGAAGTCCGTGGCCGCGGACTGATGCTGGGCGCGGTGCTCGCACCCGCGTACGCGGGGCGCGCGGGCGAGGTGCTGGACCACGCTGCGGCCGAAGGTCTGCTCATGTTGCAGGCCGGGCCCGACGTGCTGCGTTTCGTGCCGGCGTTGAACATCACCGACGACGAAGTCGCGGAAGGCCTTCTGCGGCTCGACCGCGCGCTGCGCCGCTTTGTCGCCTGACGTTGCTGGCTGCGGTATCCGCACCGGGCGCGTGGCCCGGCTGCAGCCATGCAAACGCTTGCGTGCGCCGGGTGCTCGCGATGCACGTGCGTATCGTTCGCGCAGATCGACCGATCCGTGTCCATTTGCGCCGTCGATCGTGGAATGCCACGGGCATGTGCGCGTCCTGTTCGATCTTGCAGGGTGGACACCCTTCCGCCATGGGCGCCGGGCGGGGTTGCTGTTGTCTGTTTGCGTGAAGGTGTGAATCCGGCCGTATTTCGACGGACGCAATGCGTTTGACGGTGTGGAATGTGCGTGTTACCACGTTGGCCGTCCCGGTCATCCACCGGGGCGATTCGAAGTGTCGACGGATCGACGCATGAGGATGGGCCGGAGCGGCCGCGCGATATCGACTGCGATATCCGTCGCCCGGCGTAGCGCGATCCCGCGCTTCGGATGCGGTGTGCGATGTCCTCGTCGCGCATCGCAGCTGGACTTCCTACAACGACAAGGAGTGCGTGAATGAAGACCCATACCACGAGCACGACCCTCACGGTGGCCGCCCTGGCGCTGGCCTGCCTCTTCGCGGCATCGCATGCGCAGGCGGGCGACGGCAAGCCGCTGCGCTTCAGCAAGCTGCCGCACAAGGCCACCTTCATCTATGGCGACAACCTGGTGACCCGTGCACCGGAAGAAACCGGGGCGACCATGTTCGCCGCCATGCAGACGCCGAAACAGCGGGCCGACGGGCTCAGCGCGGTCATGGTCACGCCCAACGGCACGCAGTACGAAGCGAAGGTGAGCGAAGAGGATCTGGCGCTCTTCGAGCGGGCCATCGCCGACATGGAACGGCTGGGCATCAGGCCCGATGCGTTCAGCCAGTCGCCGAAGATCCCGGTGCTGCGCGGCTCCGAGAGCGGCTTCTTCCCGACGGTCGTCATCGGCGCCGACAACCGCGTGCAGATCACCAACACGGTGGCCAATCCCTACTGGCACATCGGCCGCATCGCGATCGGCTGCACCGGCACGCTGATCACGCCCAAGCATGTACTGACCGCCGGGCACTGCGTGTCCAACGGCTCGGGCACCTGGTACTCGAGTCTCAATTTCACCGTCGCGCAGAACGGCACCTATCAGCCCTGGGGCACCGCGACCTGGGCGCGTGCGGTCACCACCACCGCGTGGCACAACAACCGCGACACCAATTACGACTACGGGATGATCGTGCTCAACTCGGCACCGCACGGCGGCAATGCCGGCTGGGGCACGTATTCGGGCGGCACCCACACCATCACCGGCTATCCGGGCGACAAGCCCACCGGCACGATGTGGACGCACTCCGGTTCGGTGTCGACCAGCGGTTCCTTCCGCCTGTGCTACACCATCGACACCGCCGGTGGTCAGAGCGGCAGCGGCATCTACGACAGCGGCAACGTCGTGCGTGGTGTCCACACCACCGGTTCGTCGACGCAGAACTGCGGCACGCGGCTGACCACCACCGTGTACAACACCCTGCAGAACTGGATCACGACCTATCCGTGATCGTGTGAACGGGCGCGATGCCCGCAGTGCGAACGCCTCGCACTGCACGGTATCGTGACCGGGCGTTCCGCGTGGCGCGTCGTCTCGACGGCGCGCCACGCTTCCATCTTCGGCCTGCCGTGACACATGCCGGGCCATCGGAATCACAAAGGAGACACCCCATGAAGACAGCGGATGCATCGATGCGAGCCGGAGGCGGCCGATGACGATCGCCGCCTCGCGTGCCATTCCCCTTGCCGCCGGCATGGTGGCGCTCGCGCTCGCCGTCGCCGGCTGCACGCAGGAGCGCAGGCCGGACGATGCGCCGGCACCGCCTGCCGGGACGCCCGGCAGTGGCGATTCCGTCCTGCAGGAGGCCACCATCGTCGGCAGCGCCGAAACCCCCGACCCCGTGCTGGAGCGGGTGCGCGCGCTCGAAAGCGAAGGCCGGGTACGCGATGTGGTGGTGATGGAATCCTTCCCGGTGCAGATCCGCCTGCGTGCGCCGAAGGACGTCATCGACGAGCTGCAGGCCATGCCCAGGAAGGGCGGGTTGCGCTGATCCGCTTCAGTCGGCTGCCGTGTCGGCCGCCGTGTCCGGGAAGAAGTCGCGCACCGCCTCCAGATCGCGCGTGCGGACGAACGGCGGCAGGGAATCGAAAAACACCCGTCCGTAGGACTTGGTGGTCAGACGCGGGTCGCAGAGCACCAGCACGCCGCGGTCGGTTTCGGTGCGGATCAGCCGGCCGACGCCCTGCTTGAGCGCGATCACCGCCTGCGGCAGCTGCTCGTCGCGGAACGGGTTGCCGCCGTCGCGCCGGATCGCGTCCAGGCGGGCCTCGAACACCGGGTCGTCGGGCGCGGCGAAGGGCAGCTTGTCGATCACCACCACGCTCAGCGCATCGCCGGCCACGTCCACGCCCTCGCGGAAACTGGCCGCGCCCAGCAGCACGCCGTCGCCGGAGGCGCGGAAGCGTTCCAGCAATACCGAGCGCGGCGCCTCGCCCTGCACCAGCAGGGTCCACGGGCAGTCCTCGCGCAGCAGCGCCGCGGCCTCGCGCAGCGCGCGATGCGAGGCGAACAGCACGAACGCGCGGCCCCTCGAGGCCTGCAGTACCGGACGAATCGCGTCGACCACCGCGGCGGTGTAATCGCGCGAATTGGGTTCGGGCATGCGCGGTGGCAGCCAGCACAGCGCCTGCCGCGCCCAGTCGAAGGGACTGGGCGCGATCAGCGTGCGCGGCGCGTCCAGGCCCAGGCGCGTGGACACGTGGTCGAAACGCCCATCCACCGCCAGCGTGGCCGAAGTGAACACCCAGGCCGCGCGCGAGGCCTCGCGGTGCGCCCGCAGCGGGCCGGAGACATCCAGCGGTGTGCGCTGCAGCCGGAAACCGCGCGGCGAGAGCTCGTACCAGCGCACGTCCCAGAGGGTTTTGGCGTCGGCGGCTGCGGCAGTGTCATCGGACTCTTCAGCCTGTGCGCGCGTGCCACCCGAAGCCTTGCCTGTACTCGCAGAGCCGCCGATGCCCGCAGAGTCGCTGATCGCACCACCCGAAGCCCGGGCTTGCTCCCCTCTCCCCCCGGGAGAGGGGCCGGGGGAGAGGGTCGGCCCGCCCGCGTCGTCACCGAAGCCGGCGCCCAAGGCATCCGCTTCCATCCGCTCCGCCGACAGGACGAACCCGTCCGCAGCGTCGTCATCATCCACTTCATGCCGCCGCGCAAAATCCTTCGGCGCCCAGCGCAGCAGACGGATGCGCTGATCGACCGCGCGCGCGTGGCAGCTTTCGAACGCGCCGGACGTCTCGCGCAGCGGATCCACCGCATCGGCATAGGCCACCAGGGCATCGTCGAGCGCGCCGAGTGCATCGAACACCTCGGGCAGTTCCAGCGCGCGCCAACGGGTGCCGCGTGCGGGCAGCGACTCCATCGCCTCGCGCAGCGCGCGCGTGGCCTCTTCCAGTGCGCGTGCCGGCCCCTGGATCACGGCGAGCGCGCCAGTCACCGACTTGGCCTCCGCCAGTGCATCGCGTGCCAGTTCCACCAGAGGCCGGGCGCTCAGCCCTTCGCCGAAGAACTGCGCGGCCAGCTCCGGCAACTGGTGCGCTTCGTCGACCACGAACACCTGCGCACCGGGCAGGATTTCGCCGAAACCTTCCTGCTTCAGCGCCAGGTCGGCCAGCAGCAGGTGGTGATTCACCACCACCAGGTCCGCCGCCTGCGCCCGCTGGCGTGCCTTCACCACGAAGCAGTCTTCCCAGAACGCGCACTCGCTGCCGAGGCAGTTGTCGGTGGTCGAGGTCACCAGCGGAATGAGCGGCGCATCCTCGGGCAGCCCCTCCACTTCGGCCAAGTCGCCCATCCGCGTGCGCCCGCTCCAGGCGACGATGCGCTGGAACAGCGTGGTCTGCTCGCGGCTGGTGAAGCGCGGCTCGCCCTTGGCCTTCTCCATGCGGTACAGGCACAGATAATTCGCGCGGCCCTTCAGCAGCGCGGTTTTCAGGCCGATGCCGAGTGCGTCGCGCACGCGCGGCAGGTCGCGGTGGTAGAGCTGGTCCTGCAGCGCGCGCGTGCCGGTGGAGACGATGGTCTTCAACCCGGAGAGCAGGGCTGGGACCAGATAGGCGAAGGTCTTGCCGGTGCCGGTGCCGGCCTCGGCCAGCAGCGAGGCGCGGCTGTCGACGGTCGCGGCGATCGCGGTCGCCAGCTGCAGCTGCGCCGCACGCGGGGTGAAGCCGGGGATGCGTTCGGCCAGGGCGCCCTCCGCAGCGAGCGCAGCGGCGGTGCCGCGCACGAGGGTGGACGGGGCGGCGTCGGCGCTGTCGGCATGCTGCGTGGCGGGAGCGGTCGCGGCGTCCTGCGCCGGGTCGTGCGGGGGCATGTGGATCGGAGCAGTCCAGTCAGGGGCGGCGCGTCTGCGACGGGCGCAGGCGGGCAGGCATCAGTAGCGCGCCGGCCCGGTGACCATGCAGGCCTCCGCGCGGCGTTCGGCGTCGGTCGCCAGCCCGGTCTGGGTGGTGGCCTGGTCGATGAAGGCGCTGCGCTCCGCGTCGCGACGGCTGCGTTCCGCCTGCGCGAGACGCTGTGCGGCGCGCTCCTTGGCGACCACGGCCACGGTCAGCCAGTGGCGGCGGCACAGCGGCCCGACCTGCGCGCCAATGGCGAAGGCTTCGCGCGCGAGCCGGTCGGCGCTGTCCAGGTCGCGCAGCAGCACGGCGGTCTCCGCGCGGGCCTGCAGCAGCGCCGGGTCCTGCGGCGAGAGCGCGAGCGCCTGATCGAGCGCGGCGGCGGACTCCTGCGCGCGCCCGGCCGCTTCGGCGCGGCTGGCACGGGCCAGCAGGTCCTCGACCGCCGGATCGCGCAGCGGCTGGACGTCGAGTTCGGCGGGCAGGCCTTGGCCTCCTTCGAAACGACGCTCGGCGCGGATCTGCGTCACCAGCGTCTCCGGCGGCGTGCCGGTCCACACGGGCTCCGGCGCGCTGGTGCAGGCGGACACGGCGAGCAACACGGCCGCATACAGCAGGCCCGACACTCCAAGGCGCCCGGCCGACGAATGTGCATCGCGCAGGGGCGCGTGCATTCGCGACTCGGTCACGTACGGCTGCTGGATGCCAGACCGGCGCATGCCCACCGTGGGCGTGTCGACCCGGTTGATGCCCAGCGTCATGCCCGGCGCTCCACAGCGCGTGCAGCGGTCAGCACGGCGGTGCCGCCGGCGTAATCCTGCTGGCGGCGGCGTTCCTCGTCCTCGCGGCGCCGGCGCTCTTCTTCCTCGCGCCGGCGTTCAAGGTCGTCGCGTTCGCGCGCCTCCCGGTACGCCCGCTCGCGGGCGAGACGCTCCTGATACTCGCGCTCCTGGCGTTCGCGGTACTCGCGGTCGACCCGCTCGCGTTCGGCCTGCGCGCGTGCTTCGGCCATGCGATGGCGCTCGTCCTCCTGCTGCTGCCGGCGCTGCCGGTAGGCCAGGTCTTCGGCGTCGCGGCGGCGCTCCTGGGCTTCGCGCTCGCGCCAGTAGGCCGCGCGCTCGCGCTGCACGGCGGCGGAGTCCGCGGCCGGGGCGGGTGGCGGTTCGGCCGGGCGGTCGCGGTTGAACAGACGGTCGAAGAAGCCGCGCACGCCGCCTTCGCCACCGTCGCCGCCGGCCGGGTCGAGCTGCTGGATGTTGTCGATCAGGCAGGGGCGGTAGGGCGGAGCGAAACCGGCCACGAAGGCGTAGCGGCGCGCGCCCGGGCATTCGGCGTCGGTGCTGTGGTTGTCGATCACCCACTGATATTCCAGGCCCTCGTCGCCGGCCTTCAGCGTGCTGCTGGGCAGACGCGAGAACAGGCCCGACCAGACGCGCATCGCACCGGTCGCGCCATAGAGCCCGGTGGGCTGGTTCTGGTCGTTGCCGACCCAGACCACCGCCAGATGGTCGCCCGTCCAGCCCGCGAACCAGCTGTCGCGGCTGTCGTTGCTGGTGCCGGTCTTGCCGGCGGCGCCGAGCTTGCCCAGACCGTCGTTGAGAAGCTGCCGTGCGGTGCCCGAGGTCACCGCCTGCTGCAGGGCCACTGTCACCAGACGGGCGGCCACGGCATCGCCCGCCTGTGCCGGTTTGGGCGGGTTGTCGTAGCGGCTGAGCGCCTGCCCTTCGGCGTCGAGCACGCCGCGCACCGCGTACAGAGGCTGCACCTGGCCGGTGGAGGCGAGGAACTGGTAGAGCTGGGCCATCGCATACGGGCTCTGGTCGGTGGAGCCCAGGATCAGCGACGGATTGCGCTCGGTTTCCACGCCCGAGACCGTGCGCACGAAGTCCGCCAGCCGTTCCGGCCCGACCTCCATGCCCACCCGCACCGTGGACTGGTTGTAGGACCTGGCCAGTGCGTCCACCAGCGCCACCGTGCCATGACTGCGGCCGTCGGAGTTGCCCGGGGTCCAGCGTTTGCCGCTGTCGAGAATGATGCTGACCGGGCCGTCGTCCACCGGCGTCGCCAGGGTGAAACGGTCCGGCTGCGACAGCGCCAACAGGTACACGAAGGGTTTCAGCAGCGAGCCGACGGGCCGCTGTGCGTCGAGCGCGCGGTTGAAGCCGTGTTCCTGGAAGCTGCGGCTGCCCACCACCGCCAGCACCTGCCCGGTGTGCACGTCGGTGACCACCATGCCGGCCTGCAGCGGCGGGCGCTTGGCATTGCCGATGCCGTCCAGCGTGCGCTTCACCGCGCCTTCGGCATAGGCCTGAGCAGAAGGCGACATGCCGGTCATCACGCTCAGCCCCGCGCCGGAGATGGCGTCGCGCGGGTAGTCGCGGGCCAGCTGGCGGCGGACCAGGTCGATATAGGCCGGGAAGCGGTTGGCCACCATGCTGCCCGGCACTTCGGTCACGCCCAGCGGCGCCTTGCGCGCGCGGTCGTGCTCCTTCTGGTCGATGATGCCGGTCTCCAGCATCTTGTCGAGCACCAGGTTGCGGCGGGCGGTGGCGCGCTCCGGCCATTTGCGCGGGTTGTACCAGGACGGCCCCTTTACCAGCGCCACCAGCAGGGCGACGTGCTCGGTGTTGAGGTCGTCCAGCTGCCGGCCGAAATAGAACTCGGCGCCGGACGCGAACCCATGGATGGCCTGCGAGCCGTTCTGGCCCAGGTCCACCTGGTTCAGATAGGCCTCCATGATCACGCCCTTGTCGTAGCGGGCGTCGATGATGATGGCGTAGAGGATCTCGTTGAACTTGCGGGTGGGGGTTTGCTCCTTGCCGATGCCGAGCAGGCCCGAGCGCGCCAACTGCTGGGTCAGCGTGCTGGCGCCCTGTTTCACTTCGCCGCCGGACTTCACGAAGAGGTACAGCGCGCGCAGCATGCCCATTGGGTCGATGCCGTGGTGGCGCGCGAAGTCGCGGTCTTCCACCGCCTGCAGGCCATCGGTCAGCATGCCGGGCACGTCGCTCACCCGCACCAGCCGGCGTTCCTCCTGCTTCTGGCCGTAGAGCGTGGCGATGCGTGCCGGGTCCAGGCGCGCAAGGCGTACGGCCTTGCCGCTGGCGAGGTCGCGCACGCCGCCGATGCGGCCGCCGGAGAGCGTCAGCTCGATCCGGCTCGGGCCCACCGACCCGCCCACGTCCTCGAAACCGCGGCTGGAAATGGTCCAGCGGTTGCCCTTGACCGCATAGGTGCCGGGGCGCTCGCCACGGCCGTCGTCGCGATAGGAGGACGCGCCCAGCTCGGTCTTGAGCGTCCGGGCGTCCATCGCCACGCCGGCGGCCACGGCCAGCGGACGGGCATAGACGCGGGTGGGGACCTGCCAGCGCAGCGCGCCGAAGCGCTCGGTGACCTGCTGGTTCAGGTACAGGGTGTAGGGGATCAGGAAGCCCAGACCGATGCCGACCAGGGCCAGGCCCCAGACTGCGGCCCTGCGCAGCAGGCGGCGGGTGCGGGGCGAACGGTCGCTGCCGGTGTCTTCGTCGCGATCGTCCAGATCGTCGTGGTCGTCGATGCCGTCCTGGTCGTCGTCGAAATCGTGTTTGCGGGCCATCGGCGCTCGGCTTGCCTGTCGGCGGGCGGGGGATGCGAAAATGCCGGCCGAGTCTAGCAGGCCCGATCCGCCCACGGTCCCGCATGGCTGTCTGCAGCATGACGCGTCGCGCGGGACGCGACCGCGGGTGCAGGCGGTCTGCGCCCGTGCACGTCCGCGGGGGCGGATCTCCTGCATTCTGCTGCCCGGGCTTGCGGGCCGTCCTGTTGCGGTCGACGGCTCCGGCGTACGGTGCGCCCGACATGCAGTGCGCTTGGTCATCGTCTTCCACCACGCTTCCTCGAACTCATCAGCCAATCTGCGTCGTGTCCCGGCGCACCCACCTGCAACCGCGCACGCGCGTACGGAGTCTGCCCACCCATGCCACTGTCCGCGGCCGATCTGCGATTCGCTTTCGACCGCAGCCTCGGACTGCTGCGGCGGGGGCTGGTGAGCCTGCGCAGCCGCGGCTGGCGCGCCACCTGGCAGCGCGTGCGTACGCTGCTGCCGGCGCCGCGCGGCGCGCGCGGTGCGCTGTGGATGCCGGAGGAGGGGCCGTTCGTGCCGTTCGGTGTGCCCTCCGTTCCCGACGGCGAGGCGCCCCGGGCCAGCATCGTGATTCCGGTCTACGGCCAGTGCGCGCACACCCTGCGCTGCCTGCGCGCCTTGGCGGCGCATCCGCCCGTGGCGACGATCGAGATCATCGTCGTCGACGATGCCTCGCCCGATGCCGAGACCCGCGAGCGGCTGCCCAAGATCATCGGCCTGCGCCTGCACCGGCGTGCGCAGAACGGCGGCTTCGTGCCCGCCTGCAACGACGGCGCGGCGCTGGCGCAGGGCGACTTCCTGGTGTTCCTGAACAACGACACCGTGCCGCAGCCGGGCTGGCTGGATGCGCTGCTCGCCACGTTCGAGGCGGAGCCCGCGGCCGGCATCGTCGGCGCCCGCCTGTTCGGCACGGACGGCCACCTGCAGGAATCCGGCGGCGCGGTGTTCGCCGATGCCAGTGCGCGCAACCTTGGCCGCTTCGCAGACGGCGACGACCCGCGCTTCGCCTGGCTGCGCGAGGTCGATTACGTGAGCGGCGCGGCGCTGGCCATCCCGCGCACGCTGTTCGCCGCGCTCGGCGGTTTCGACGCGCGCTACGCGCCCGGTTATTACGAGGACACCGATCTGGCCTTCGCCGCACGGGCCGCAGGGCGGCGGGTGCTGGTGCAGCCCGCGGCGCGGGTGGTGCACGTGGAAGGCGCGACCGCCGGCACCGACACCACCCAGGGCATGAAGGCCTACCAGGTGCGCAATCGCGACATCTTCCGCGCGCGCTGGGCCGAGGCGCTCGCGCGTCAGCCCGCGCCCGAGGCCGCGGGCGATGAGTGGGTCGCGAATGAAGCGGCCCTGCTGCACCGCGGCCGGCGCCAGGTGCTGATCGTCGAGGCCTGGCTGCCGCGCCCGGATCGGGATTCCGGCTCGCTGCGCCTGCTCAATCTCATGCGCCTGCTGCGCGAGGAGGGCGCGGACGTGTGCCTGGTGGCGCTGGAGGAGGGCGATGCCGCATCGGCCGAAGCCGCCGCCGAGCCGCTGCGGCGCGAAGGCATCGAGGTCTGGCATGGCCGCCAGCTCGGCGCGCTGCCGGCCTGGCTGCGCCGCCACGGCCCGCGCTTCACGGTGGCGATGGCCTGCCGCTGCTTCGTCGCCCACGGCGTACTGCCGCTGCTGCGCCGCTTCGCGCCGCAGGCGCGGGCGGTGTTCGACACCGTCGATCTGCACCACATCCGCGAGCGTCGCGGTGCCGAAGTCGCGGGCGACCGCGCGCTGCTGCGCGCCGCCGAGCGCACCCGCGTGCAGGAACTGGCCGCCGTCGCCGCCGCCGACATCACCCTAGTGGTCAGCGACAGCGAACGCGCGCTGTTGGCGGAGGCCATGCCCGACGCGCGCATCGCACTGGTTTCGAATCTGCACCGCATCGCCGGCTCGGGCGCCGCGTTCGAGGAACGTCGCGACCTGCTGTTCGTCGGCGGCTTTCGTCACCCGCCCAATACCGATGCCATGCGCTGGTGCATCGAGGCCATCCTGCCGCGCATCCGTGCCGCCTTGCCCGATGTCGTGCTGCACTGCATCGGCGCCGACCCGCCGGATGATCTTCTCGCGCGGGATGGCCGTGACGGCCTGCGCATCCACGGCCACGTCCCCGATCTCGCGCCCTGGCTCGACGGTGCCCGCATCGCCCTCGCGCCGCTGCGCTACGGCGCCGGCGTGAAGGGCAAGGTCAACCAGAGCATGGCCCACGGCCTGCCCGTCGTCGCCACGGGCTGCGCGGTCGAAGCCATGCATCTGCGCGATGGCGAGGATGTGCTGGTGGCCGATCAGGCCGACGCCTTCGCCGATGCCGTGGTGCGGCTGTATCGCGATCAAGCGTTGTGGGGACGGCTGGCCGCGAATGGCCTGGCGAGCGTGCAGCAGCACTTCTCGCCGGCGGCGGCGCGTGGGGCGGTACGCGAGGTGTTCTTCGCGGGGGGTTGAGTCGGCGGCCGCTTCGCGGCACTGGATCGACGCTGTCGCCGGGGTGAGAGCGGACGACGAGGGTCCGGGCCCGGGTTCAGTGCCCCCCGGCGGGCGCCGCGGTCTGGTCCCGATGCGTGGCGAGCTTGTCGATCAGCAGTCCGCTGGCCTCGTTCATCCCGATCACTTCCACGGTCGCGCCGTGTCGCCTGAATTTGAGGATCACGCGATCCAGCGCTGCGACCGCGCTCGTATCCCAGAAGTGCGCGTCGGTCAGGTCGATCACGACACGGCCGGGGGCATGGATGTAGTCGAAGCTGTTCACCAGCTGCACGGCGGACGCGAAGAAGACCTGGCCTTTCACGTCATATCGGCGTGAGCCGTCCTCGAGCGCCTCGCTCTCGACGTCCAGCATGGCGCTCACGCGGCGTGCGAAGGACAGGGCGGTCAGCAGCACGCCGGTCAGCACGCCCTTCGCCAGGTCGTGTGTCGCCACCGTCACCACGACGGTGCCGATCATGATGAGATTCGCCGTCCTGGGGTGCGATTTCAGTTCCTTGATGCTCTTCCAGTGGAACGTGCCGATGCTGACCATGATCATCACCGCCACCAGGGCGGCCATCGGGATCATCGACACCCACGGCGATGCGTAGACCACCAGCAGCAACAGGACCACGCCGGCGATGAGGCAGGACAGGCGCCCGCGGCCGCCCGAGCTGACATTGATCACGGACTGCCCGATCATCGCGCAGCCCGCCATGCCGCCGAAGAAGCCGGCGACGATGTTGGCCGCGCCCTGGCCCACGCATTCGCGACGCCGGTCGGTCGGCGTGTCGGTCATGTCCTCGACGATCTGCGCGGTCATCAGCGATTCGAGCAGGCCGACGACGGCCAGTGTCGCGGATACGGGAAAGATGATGCGCAGCGTGTCGAGCGTCAGCGGGATGTCCGGAGCGAGGAAGGCCGGCAGTGAGTCGGGCAGCGCCCCCATGTCGCCCACCGTGCGGATGTCCAGGCCCAGCCACGCGACCACGATGGTGAGCACCACGATCGCGACCAGCGGGGACGGTACCGCCTTGGTCCACAGCGGCAGCAGATAGATGATGGCGAGACCCGCCGCGCAGACCGCGTAGACGGTCCAGGGCATGCCGATCAACTCGGGCAACTGCGCCATGAAGATCAGGATCGCGAGCGCGTTGACGAACCCGATGACGACCGAGCGCGACACGAAGCGCATCAGCGCATTGAGCCGCAGCGCCGCGGCGACCAGCTGCAGCACGCCGGCAAGAATGGTGGCCGCAAGCAGATACTCGAGGCCGTGCGATTTCACCAGGCCGACCATGACCAGCGCCATGGCGCCGGTGGCCGCGGAGATCATCCCGGGCCGGCCACCCGCGATGGCGGTGACCACGGCGATGCAGAAGGACGCGTACAGCCCCACCTTGGGGTCCACGCCCGCGATGAGGGAGAACGCGATGGCTTCGGGAATCAGCGCCAATGCGACCAGCACACCGGACAGCACATCGCCGCGCAGATTGCCGAACCACTGCTCGCGCAGCGGGTATCCGCTGGACATGGACATCGTTTGCTCCCCGGCGCCCGTGGGGCGCGTGTGTTTCATCGATACGGATCGTGCACCAGGGCAGTGTGGCCCTGTGAGCGGCAGTCGCTGAAGACAAGGCGCTGTCGCGGAGTCGTCGACTCTGAACGGGCGGTGCAGGCCGCGCGCATCATATTGCAATGCAGCATGGCCCACAACCTGCGATGTCCGCTGCTCTTCCGCGGCCGGAGAGCGGATTCTGCATGCCTGCCACGCATTCCCGCGCTCGCGAATGCATGGATGGCTGGCACGGATGGCTGCGGTGCATGATGCGTATCCACACGACGCAGATGCCGACTGGCAGCGTGCTGCAGATCCCAGCGAATGTTTCTGTGCCCACCGCCTGGTTCGGATCGTCGGTTCGGATCGCATGCGATACATGGGGCGGACCGCCTCACATGCTGACCTGCGCGCGCTGCGTCACGCAGCGCCGTGAGCTTCGCAGTGCGTGCTCGATCCTGCGCCGTTCCACTGCGCGTTGGTGTCTCAAGATGGCGATTGTCCCCTTTGTATCGAGCGCGCCGTTGATTCTCTCTGTGAGTGCCTGATCTGCGTCCGCATCGTCCGCAGCACGGTCGATGCATGAACTGCGGCCAGTCGCACTCACGCCAATCGCCGGCTCCTGTACGGGGGGCTTGGCTGCGATGGTCCGGCATGCCGCTCGTGCAGTGGTGCCCGGCCGCCGCGGCGAGAGTCGGTTCGGACACCGCTCGCTTCACGGAGAAATGGAATGAACACAGAGTCTCGAAGGATGGGAGGCGGCTCCACCCGCTTCCTGCACGTCCTATGCCGGTTCGGCCTCCCCATCGTGATGATGGTCGGCCCACACCATGCGCTCGCACAGTCGGGGGAGCCGCCCAGGCTCGCACCACTGCTGAACGAACAGTCGCCATATCGCATTCCCGGTCAATACATCGTCGTGTTCAAGCAGGGCGTCACCGGAGACAAGGCGTCGCTCGCGATGAACCGCGCATTCGGACTGGGCGGCAAGGTCAGGCACCAATACAGGACGGCCCTGCATGGATTCAGCGCCAGTCTTCCCGCGCAGGCGCTGGAGGCGATACGCAGGATGCCGGAAGTCGCCTACATCGAAGTCGATCAGGTGGCGCGGCTCGAGACCGTGCAGGTGGGCCCGCCCGCCGGTCTGGACCGTACGAGCGAGCGTCTGCTTCCGCTGGACAACCGCTATACCTACAGCGAAACCGGTACGGGCGTGCATGTGTACGTGATCGATACCGGTATTCGTGCCACGCATGCCGAGTTCGGCGGGCGCGTGAGCGGCGGCACGAACACCATGAACCCCGCCGCCGGCACGGGCGATTGCCATGGGCACGGCACGCATGTCGCCGGCACCGTCGGCGGTGCCACCTACGGCATCGCCAAGAACGTGCAGCTGCATCCGGTCCGCGCCGGTGATTGTTTCGACACCTATCTGGCGCCGCTGATCGCGGCCGCGGACTGGGTCACCGCCAATCGCGTCCTGCCGGCGGTGGTCAATCTGAGTTCGCGGATCTGGGGCGGCAGCGCCGCTCTGGATACGGCGGTGAGCAATTCCATCGCATCCGGTGTGGTGTATGTGCTCGCGGCCGGCAACGACAACAACAACGCCTGCAGCCATTCACCCGGCCGCGTACCGGAGGCGATCACCGTCGGAGCCGTCGACCCGGCCAACGACACCCGCGCCTGGTTTTCCAATACCGGCAGTTGCCTGGATCTCTTCGCGCCGGGCGTGGATACGTTGTCGGCCGGTATCGTCAACGATACATCGACGGACATCATGTCCGGCACTTCGATGTCGGCGCCGCATGTGGCCGGCGTCGCCGCACGCTATCTGCAGACGCATCCGCTCGCGTCTCCCGCTGCGGTATGGACCGCGATCCACAATGCAAACAACGTCCTCGGCGTCACGCCCGGATGGACGGGCGTGGTCGACCCCGGAACCGGCTCGCCCAACGAGCTGCTGCACTACGGCTCGCTCAACGACGGCTTCGACGATGGCGACCCCCACATCAGGACCGTCAACGGCCTGCTCTACGATTTCCAGACCGGTGGCGAGTTCGTGGCCCTGCGCTCGCAATCGATCGAAATCCAGACCAGGCAACGGCCGGTCGACAGCCTGCCGTGGGTCAGCGTGAACACCGCTGTGGCCGCACGGGTGGGCAAGTACCGGGTGACGTGGCAGCCCGGCACGGGCGTCATGCCGGACCCGGATGGGCTCGAGCTGCGAATCGACGGGGCGCTCACCGCCATCCCTGCCGGCGGGATCGCGCTGGGGACCGGTGCGCGTGTGTCGAAACTCGGGGAGAACGGCATCAGCATCGACTTCCCCGACGGCACGACCATGACCGCCACGGCGAACTGGTGGGGCAACCAGAAGCTGTGGTACCTCAACGTGCGCGCTTATCACACGATGGCCACGGAAGGCATCATGGGCGTGCTCAAGCGCAACGAATGGCTGGAGCCGGACTTCTCGGACCGCTGGCGCGTGACGAAGAAGAACAGCCTGTTCGACTATGCGTACGGCGTGGTGCCGGAACACTTCGCCAGCGAGCCGTTCCCCAGCGAGAAGGTGCCGCCGATGGAGCCTGAGAACGTCGAACTGGCGAAGAAGGTCTGCGCCCGCATCAAGGACAAGAAGCTGCTGCAGGACTGCCTGTTCGATGTCGGCACCACCGGCGACCCGGTATTCGCTGCACAGGAGGGTGCGGGAGCGCCGGTCTCGCTGGCCGCCACGTCGACGGCACTGCATATCGACGATGTGCGTCGCCCCGGTGCGGTGACACTGACGGCCCGCGTCGTGAGCCATGCACGCAGGAACGAAGCTCCGACAGGCTTCGTGCGTTTCCTGGCGGATGGCCGGCCGATCGGCACGCCGATCGCGCTGGATGCGCGAGGCCAGGCGCAATGGACCGGTACGGCAGGCACGGTCGCTGGCCGCGCGTTGTCCGCGGAGTATGTGCCGGCGCAGGACAGCCCTCTGCTGACCAGCCACAGCGATCGCGCGCGCTACTCGCAGGACCGCATCCGACAGACCGCTCCGGCGACCGGAGCCAGGTCGGTCGAGTGACCGCAACGCATGACCGATGCAGGACTGCCGCCGTCGGATCGACGGCGGCAGTCGCGTGATGTGGGTGCCGGACGTGGAACTCGAACCGCAGCGGGCCGTCACCGACCGTCGCTGCGTTGCATGCCGCGTCGCCACGCGCTGCGTCGATGGAAAGAAAAAGCCCGCGAGCAAGTCGCGGGCTTCGTGCCTGGTGCCGGACGTGGGACTCGAACCGCGCCGGGACGTCACCGACCGTCGCTGCGTTGCATGCTGCGTCGGCACGCGCTGCGTCGATGAAAAGCAAAAGCCCGCGAACAGGTCGCGGGCTTGGAGCCTGGTGCCGGAAGTGGGACTCGAACCCACACGCTTTTGAGGGCGGCGGATTTTGAGTCCGCTGCGTCTACCGATTCCGCCATTCCGGCGCGGGCGTGAAGTATAGCCGAGTGTGCGGCGTCGGCCAGCTCACAGGCCGTCGAGGAACTCCCGCACGGCAGGCCCGAAGCGGGCGATATCGACCAGGAAGGCGTCGTGGCCCTGTGGCGAGGGCAGGGGCAGGCAGGTGGCATCGGCGCCGCCGGCCAGCAGGCCGTCGGCGATTTCCTGCTGCTGCTCGATGGGAAACAGGATGTCGGTGTAGACCCCGATGGCGAGCGCCCGGTCGAGGTGCAGCCGCGAGAGAGCGGTGCGGGTGCAGCCGTGGCCGGCCTCGGTGCTGCAGCTCTCGCCGAGGTCGAACCAGTCCATCGAGCGGCTGAGGTAGAGGTAGCAGTTGGGGTCGAAGCGGCGCACGAAGCGGCGGGCGTGGGCCTCGAGGTAGCTTTCGACCTCGAATTCCAGGCCGAACGGGTCGTCGTCGTCGCGGCGGTCGCCGTCCAGGCGCACACGGCCGAAGCGGCCGTCCCATTCCAGCGCGGAGCGATAGGTGATGACGCCCAGCTTGCGCGCCATGCGCATGCCGGCCTCGGGGTAGTGCGCCTCGTCGTAGTCGCCGCCGTTCCATTGCGGGTCGAGGCGGATGGCCTCGCGCTGCAGGGAGCGGATGGCGATCGAGAACGGCAGCGCCCGCGCGGCACCGGAGATGTTGATGTGGGTACGCGCCAGCCCCGGGTGCCGCTGCAGGAAGGCCAGGGCCACCATGCCGCCCATCGAATTGCCGATCACGCAGGCCAGACGCTCCACGCCGAGGGCGCGCACCACGTGCGCGGCGGCGTCGGCGCCGTCTTCCACGGACAGTTCGGGGAAGGCGAGGCGATAGGGCTGGCCGGTGGCGGGGTCGATCGAGGCCGGGCCGGTCGAGCCCTTGCAGCTGCCCAGCGAGTTCGCGCAGATCACGTACCAGCGGTCGGTGTCGATGGGCTTGCCTGGGCCGAGCATCGCCTCCCACCAGCCGGGCTCCGGGTTGTCGGCATGGCTGGCGGCGTGAGCGTCGGGCGAGAGGCCGGTGAGGATGAGGATCGCATTGTCCCCGGCCGCGTTCGGCCGGCCCCAGGTCTCGTAGGCCATGCGTGCGCCGTGCAGCGCGCCGCCGCGCTTCATCGGAAACGGGGCGGGCAGGGCGAGGAAGCGGGTGCCTGGAGGGGTGAACTCGGTCATCCTGGAAGCCGGGAATCCTGAACGCAGCCGGGCATTCTACGGAGCCCGGAGGGGGGCACAACCCGCAGGACAGGCGGACCGGCTTCAGGGTGGGGGTGGGGCAAGCTGGAGTTCGACGCGGATCGGCGCATGATCGCTGCCGATGTCGGGTCCATGCCGTGTGGACATGACGCGCCATTCGGCGCTGCCGAGCACATGATCGATGGGAATGCCGAGATATCCGCCCCACTGCATCGGCCAGGTGCTGCGGAAGCCGGTGGCGCGCCGCAGCCCGCCCGCTCCGGCCAGATGCAGGGCGCTGGACCACGGGGTGGCGTTGAGATCCCCCGCGAGCAGCCGGGGCAGGCCACGGTCCGGGCCGAGTGCGGGGTGAGCGCCGCTGGCGAGTGCGTGGAGCAGGCGGCCGCGGGCGGCATGCCAGCGCGGCGCCACGGGAGGCATCGGGTGCACGCCGACCACGCGCACCGGCCGTCCGCCCACATCCAGCGTCGCACCGAGCGCGAGGATGCCGTCGGCATCCGGCGCCGCCACCACCTCGCGCAGCGGCAGACGTGCGTACAGACCCATGCCGAACGCCGACCCCGCCTGCGGGTGGAGTGCGCGATGCGGCAGCTCCGGCAGCGCGGACGCCAACGCTTCGGCATAGGCGGGACTCAGTTCCGGGACCACCAGCACGTCCACCGGGTGCTGCCGCAGCCAGGCGATCAACGGGGCGGGGTCGTGGTTCGAGACATGCACGTTGGCGGCGGCGATGCGCAGGACGTGCATGGCGCGTGGATCACCGCGCGCGGTCTCCAGGGCCGGCGCCGCGCTCAGCCACGGCAGCCCGGCGAGCACCAGCAGCGGCACCCAGCGCAGACGGGAGCGGCCACCGCGGAGGCACCACAGGATCAGCAGCAGCGCCCAGCCCGCGGCGAAATACAGCTGCCCGTGCGCGGCAAGATCGATCCACCATGCGCTCTGGCCGGGAGAGGCGGCAGCGCGCGTCGCATCCGATCCGATGGCGCCGGCAGCGTAGGCATCCGCTGCGGATTCGACCGCTGCAACCGCGCCAATGGCAAGCGCGCCAATGGCAAGCGCGCCGCTGAGCCATGGCAGGCCCAGACCGGCCAGACAGGCCAACAGCGCGGTCGGCACGAGGGCATCGGTCAAGCGGGCGATCGGGCTGCGCGGCATGGGCGTGTCTCTCTGGCATCCAGTCCGGACGGTGTCCCCGGGCGGCATTGCCTCACAGCGGCTGGGATGCGTCTTTCCCCATCCCCGTCCAGGTCTTGTCTGGATGGCACGGGTGTCATGACGCGAATCCCTCCCCAGAAACGGAATGGACTACGGCGCGCCGATCACCAGCAGGGCCGGCCGCTCCGCAGGCAGCGCGACGCGCACCGGGGCGGATTCGATATCGCCGTCCTGGCGCGTGGCGTTGCCGCTGTCGGAGAGGCGGGCGATCACCTCCACCTCCTTCAGCGAGGACAGGCGCACGGTGGGCATCGGGCCGTCGGCATCGTCGAGCGTCACGGTGAGCGGCAGATCCGCGGCCCGGTGTTTCTCCACGGCCACCGGCATCGGCGGGCCGTCGGGAGCGCGGGCGATCACGAACACGGTCGCGTCCGGGCGCAGGCGCACGCGCGCCGCGAATGCCGGGTCCAGGCCGACTTCGACCACCAGGGTCCCCGGGGCCGGCGTGGCGGCGGCAGTGCCATCGCCCGTCTCGCCAGAGGACGGCGACGCGGGCGTCCCGGCCAGCGCGGGCAGCCCGGCGTCGGCGCGCGCGGCGGCGATCTCGGCACGAAGCGTGGCCGATTCCGTGTCCGGCAACTGCTGCAGCAGAGGCTCCCAAGTGAGGGCGGCGTCCTCCGCGCGGCCCTGCTGGCGGTGGCCGAGGCCGAGAAAGAAACGGGCGCGCTGATGCGTGGGGTCGCGGCGCAGGGCCTGTTCGAGCAGCCCGATGCTGCGGCCATCGAACTGCCCGTCCGCCGCCTTCAGCCGGCTTTCGGCGGTGGCGACCATCAGGTCGGCCTCCTCCGGCGCGAGCGCGAGCGCGCGCTCCCAGCTATCGCGCGCCTTCGCATCCTGCCCGCTGCGGGCGTAGGCATTGGCGAGCAGGGCGAAGCCGTCGCGGTCGGGCTGGGCCTGCAGTTGGCGTTCGAGCAGGGCGATGGCGCCCTCGATCGTCGTCGGCTGCTCCAGCGCACTGCGCGCGAGCGCCTGCGGTGTGCCGACGAGCTGGTACAGCGCGGCGGTGGCCACGCACAGGCTCGCGATCATCGCCAGCGCGATGCCGCGCCGCCGCCACAGCGGGCGCAGCACGGTGGCGAAGCTGCCGACGATCAGCATCGCGCCGAGCACGAGAAACGCCCAGTGGGCAGTGGACCAGCTCATCGCGTCACCATTCCTGTTCGGTATCGTCGGGGGGGGGAACCGTGGCCGCGCGGGGGCGCGACCGGCGCAGCACGGCCACCAGCGCCACCACGCCACCCAGCACGAACAGCAGCGGGCCGAACCACAGCAGCCAGGTGGCACCGTGCAGGCGCGGGCGGTACAGCACGAATTCGCCGTAGCGCGCGACCAGATGGTCGCGGATCTCGCTGTCGCTGCGGCCATCGCGCATCAGCGCCAGCACTTCGCGGCGCAGATCCACCGCGATCTGCGCGTTCGAATCCGACAGCGACTGGTTCTGGCACATCACGCAGCGCAGCTCGGCCACCAGCATGTGGAAGCGTTTTTCTTCGACCGCATTCTCGAAGCGCAGCGGGGCGGGGTCGGTGACCGTCTGCGCCGCCAGCGGTGCGGCCAGACCTGCCGTGAGCAGAGCGCAGACGATGGCGAGCCACAGACGGACCCACGCCTTGCGGGGCACAGAGGCCGCAGCCTGCGCGTGCGCGTGCATGCGGTCGGTCGGTGGGTTCATCGCGGCCCCAGGCGGGGACATGTCGTTCATGGTGTGTGCCCCATCGCGTGCAGCGCCGGTTCCAGGCCCTGTGCGATCGTGTCGTCGGTCAATGTGCCCTGGTGGCGCCAGCGGATGATGCCGTCGGCATCCACCAGCACGAAGAAGGGCGTGCCGTACATGCGCAGGCCGTACAGGGCGATATCGCCCTTGCGGTCGGCGACGATGCGTGTGTACGGGTCGCCCTTGCGCTGCAGCCAGGCGAGCGCGTCCTCGCGTTCGTCTTCGAGGTTGTAGCCGATCAACCGCAGGTTGTAGCGCTCGGCCAGACGTGCGGTGTCGTCGTGGCCGACGGCGCAGGCCGGGCACCAGCTCGCGAAACTGTGCAGAAGAAAGGGGGCGCCGCGCAGGTCCGACGTGCGCAGGATGCGGTCCGGCGCATGCAGGTCGGGCAGAGAGAAGGCGTGGAGCGGATACCCGACGTACTGCATGCGCGCGCGGTAGTCCTGCAACCACGCATGCAGCCCCCAGCCGGAGGCGGCCAGCACCGTCAGCATCGACGCCACTGCGAGCAGTTTCGCGCCGCGTCCTCGGCCTGCGGGTGCCGGCACCGTCGCCTCCGCACTCATCGCGCAGCCTCTTCGCGCGCGATGGTGTCCAGCACGGGCGACAGCGCGCGGCGGAACACCGCGTCGGTCATCATCCCGTGGTGTTTCCAGCGGATGCGGCCATGGCCATCGACCAGGATGTGCGCCGGCGTGTTGTGGATCTTCAGCGCACGCGCGGTCTCGCCGTCCTGGTCGGCGACGATCTTCCAGTACGCATCGCCGTGGGTGTCGAGCCAGGCCAGCGCCGCCTCGCGTTCGTCGTTCCAGTTGTAGCCGAGCACCTTCACGCCGTACAGCCGCGACAGCCGCATCACCGCGGGATGCTCCTGCGCGCAGAAGCCGCACCAGCTGGCGAAGACGCTGATGAGATAGGTCTGCCCGCGCAGCTCGCGCGCGCGGATCTGCTCGCCCGGGTCGCGCAGGGCCGGCAGCACGAAATCGGGCACCTGCGTGCCGACCATGAGTCCTGCTGGCTGCCGGCGTTCCCACCACCAGCCGGCACCCGCCGCGCCGGCGGCAAGCGCGGCCAGCATCGCGACTGCGCCCAGCAGGCGCCGCCGCCGCGTGGCGGCGGACGGCGGGCGTGGGGAGTGGGCGTCGGACTGCATCGGCATTGTGCGGCGGACCGTCGGGGCTCAGCGGCCGCGTTCGAGCGCGTCCAGCGCCGGCAGCAGCTCGTCGCGCAGCGTGGCATCGCTCACCGCGCCGACGTGTTTCCAGCGGATGATGCCGTCGGCATCGACCAGGAAGGTCTCGGGTGCGCCGTAGATGCCGAAATCGATGGCGGTGGCGCCTTCCTGGTCGGCCAGCACCACCCAGTACGGGTTGCCGAAGCGTTCCAGCCAGCGCAGCGCATCCGCCGGTTCGTCCTTCCAGTTGTAGCCGATCACGCGCACGCGCTTGGTTTCCGCGAAGCGGGTCAGCACCGGATGCTCGACCTGGCACTCCGCGCACCAGCTGCCCCACACGTTCAGCACGTAGGGTTCGCCGCGCAGGTCGGCGGACGACACGCTGCGGCCGGGTTCGTGCAGCACCGGCAGGGTGAACGCCGGTGCGGCCTTGCCGATCAGCGGCGAGGGCAGCGCTTCGCGGTTCTCGCGTCCGCTCATCCACACCCCGGCGGCGAGCAGCACGCCGATCGACAGGAAGATGACCAAGGGCAACCAGCGTTTCATGTTGCGGACTCCAGGGGGGTGGACGGAACGGGTGGGGCGGATGTGCCGGCAGTGACGCGTCGTTTCACACGGAAACGCCGGTCGAACGCGGTGACGAATCCACCCAGCGCCATCAACAGCGCCCCCGCCCACACCCAGCGTACGAAGGGCTTGATGTGCACGCGCACCGCCCAGGCGCCGTTGCCTAGCGGTTCGCCCAGCGCGACGAACAGATCGCGGGTCACGCCCGGCCGGATGCCGGCCTCGGTCATCACCTGGCCGCCGCTCGCGTATTCGCGCTTTTCCGGGTGCAGGGTGGTGATGCGGCGGTCGTCGCGGAACACCTGCACCGTGCCGCGACTGGCGAGATAGTTGGGCCCCTGCACGCGTTCGACACCGTCGAAGCGGAAGCTGTCGCGGCCGAGCGTGAGCGTCTGCCCGGGCTGCATCGCGATCTCGCGCATCTGCTGCTGCGCTTCGATCAGCAGCGCGCCGACCAGAAACACGGCGATGCCCAGATGCGCCAGCACCATCCCGCTCATTTCCGCCGTGAGCCGTCCGCCCTGGCTGCGCAGGCGCTGCCAGACGAAGCGCAGCGTGCCCAGCGCGACCCACAGCGCGCCGGCCACACCGGCGGCGGTCTTCCATGGCCCCTGCGGGGCCTGGAAGAACGCGATCACGCCCGCGACCAGCGCCAGCCCGAACCACGGCGCGAGCATGCGCAGCGGACGCGCGGGTTCCTCGCGCTGCCAGCGGGTGAGCGGGCCGAGCGGCAGCAGCAGCACCAGCGGCGCCATCAGGACGATGAACAACAGCGAAAAATACGGCGGACCCACCGAGATCTTGCCCAGCTCCAGTGCGTCGGCCAGCAGCGGGTAGAGCGTGCCCAGCAGCACCATCGCGCAGGCGGCGGTGAGCAGCAGGTTGTTGAGCAGCAGCAGGGTCTCGCGCGAGGCGCCGGTGAAGGGCTTGGCGGTCTCGGTGTCGTCCGGTGCGCGCAGCGCGTAGAGCAGCAGCGAACCGCCGACCACCAGGCCCAGGAAGATCAGGATGAACACGCCGCGGCTGGGGTCGGCCGCGAAGCTGTGCACGCTGGTCAGCACGCCCGAGCGCACCAGGAAGGTGCCGAGCAGCGACAGCGAGAACGCCGCGATCGCGAGCAGCAGCGTCCAGCTGCGGAAACTGCCGCGCTTCTCGGTGGTGGCCTGCGAATGCAGCAGCGCCGCGCCGGCCAGCCACGGCATGAAGCTGGCGTTTTCCACCGGGTCCCAGAACCACCAGCCGCCCCAGCCCAGCTCGTAATAGGCCCACCAGCTGCCGAGCGCGATGCCGAGCGTGAGGCAGCCCCAGGCGACATTGGTCCACGGCCGCGTCCAGCGCAGCCACACCGCCACGGTCTCGGCGCTGGATGGCGTGCGGTCCAGCAGCGCGGCGATGGCGAAGGCGAACGGAACGGCGAAACCGACGTAGCCCATGTAGAGCATCGGCGGGTGCACGATCAGGCCGAAATCCTGCAGCAGCGGGTTGAGATCGCGACCTTCCACCGCGGCCGGCAACACGCGCTCGAACGGGTTGCTGGTGAAGATCATGAAGGCCAGAAAGCCCAGGCTCACCATGCCCATCACTCCCAGCACCCGCGCCATCACCGGCGCCGGCAGATGCCGCGAAAACGCGGCCACCGCCGCGCTCCAGGCCGCGAGGATCAGCGACCACAGCAGCAGCGAGCCCTCGTGCGCGCCCCACACCGCCGAGTAGCGGTAAGCCACCGGCAGCAGGCTGTTGGAATTGGCCATCACGTAGCGCAGCGAGAAATCCTGCACCAGGAACGCGTGGGTGAGGATGGCATAGGCCAGCGCCACCAGCGCCAGCTGCGCGAACACCGCCGGCCGCGCGACCGCCATCCACGCGTCGATCCCGCGGTGGGCGCCGAGCAGGGGCAGCGTCGACTGCAGGCCGGCGATCAGCAGGGCGAGGATCAGGGCGATCTGGCCGAGTTCGGGGAGGATGTGGAGGGGCATGGTGACTCTTTGGTCTGGGATGCTTGTCGCACAGGCTGGTGAGGAGGCAGCGTCGGCGTTTGTGCAGCTACGCGGCTTATGCTTCTTGGTGGGTTTTGCAGCGTTTTATTCGTTCTCGCATTCCGAAATCTGCCGCCGAGCCCGTGCTCTTGACTTGAGATTTCGACCTTGGCGCCCGTCGAAGCGGCGGGACTCGCGGATCAGGCCCGTAGGGCGCGCGGCAGGATGCCGCGCGTTTTTCGATGGCAGAGGGATGTGCCATCGAAAAACCCCGCGAGGCACGCGAACCCGGCGCAAAGCGCCGGGCGCGACGACCGGGCTGTGCTTTCTTTTGGTTACTTTGCTTTGCACAAGTAAAGCAAAGTAACCAGCGCGACAGCGCGGAAGCGCTTGACCTTTCGCATATCGACAGCGCGCACCCGACGGTCATCACCGGTACGCGTCGGGAGATGCAGTACTGGCGTCCTCCGCCTTGCGATAGGGATCTGAGGCATCCCGATCAGCGCCCCCGGCGCCACCCGCAACGCCGTGCTTCTGATGCGCCAACCCCATCTTGTCCGCCACCTCCTTCGGCACATAGGTCTCGTCGTGCTTGGCCAGCACCTCCTCGGCCACGAACACGCCGCCCTGCATGCGCCCGGTGGCGACCACCGCCTGCTTCTCGCGGAACAGGTCGGGCAGGATGCCGGTGTAGCGCACCGGGAGCAGGGCGTCGCCGTCGGTGACCTTGAACTGTGCCTCCATCGAGCCGGCATCGCGGCGGAACGAGCCCTCGGCGACCATCCCTCCGAGGCGGAAGCGGGCTTCGCCGTCCTGCACGCGCGCGCCGGCGCTGCCGGAAAGCACTTCGTTGGGAGTGTAGAGATAGGTCATGTTGCGCTGCAGGGCCATGGTCACCAGCGTGGTGGCGAGGCCGCCGGCCAGCAGCAGGGCGAGGACGAACCAGAGACGGCGTTTGCGGACGGGATTCATGACTGCGTGTCGCTCGGGGAAGTGTGTGTCGAAGCTGCGGCGGGCGCGCTCGATGCGGGCGCGGCGCCGGCGCGGCGCGCGGCGTCGCGGCGGGCGCGCAGGCGTGCGATGCGGAGCGCACGGGCGATCTGCCACTGGGGCGCCAGTGCATCCCACAGCATGACCACCGCGAACACGGTGTAGGCGGCGATCACGTAGCCGGCGTAGCTCATGCGCGGTCTCCTTCGGCAGCGGGTGCCGGGGCGGCGGCGTCTTCCCCCAGCGCGCGTCGGCGCACCCAGTCCTTGCCGGCCTCGCGTTCGAGGTTGTCGGCGCGGGCGCGGGCCAGCAGCGAGCCCGCGAACCAGAACTTGGTCGCGATGACCATCGCCACCAGCGGCGGCATCATGCTCGGGTCCATGCTGGATTCGCCGAACACGCGGATGGTCTGCCCCTGGTGCAGCGAATCCCACCACACCACCGAGTAGCGGATGATCGGCAGCAGGGCCACGCCGACGATCGCCAGCATGCCGGCGGCGCGGGCCGCGGCGCGGCGGTCGTCCACCGCCCGGTACAGGCCGATCACGCCCAGATAGAGAAACAGCAGGATCAGCTCGGTGGTCAGGCGCGGATCCCAGTCCCACCAGGTGCCCCACATCGGCCGGCCCCAGATCGAGCCGGTGAGCAGGGTGATCAAGGTGAAGGCGGCGCCGATCGGCGCGCAGGCCATCGACAGGATTTCGCAGAGCTTGATCCGCCAGATGAGTGCGATGGCGGCATAGAAGGCCATCGCGCCGAAGACCAGCAGGCTCATCCAGGCCGCGGGCACATGGATGTAGAGGATGCGGAAGCTGTCGCCCTGCTGGTAGTCGGGGGGCACCACGAACAGCGCCTGCCACAGCCCCCAGGCCATCACCACCAGCGCCGCGGCGTAGGCCCACGGCGTCCAGCGCGCCGCGAAGCGGTCGAAGACGGGCGGCGAACCGAGTTGATGGAACCAGCGGACGATGGGATTCATTGGAATGTCGGTGGCGTCTGGAACGATGGGCTCGGCGGCGGCATGAACGGGCAGGGCAGGGGCGGTGGGTGTGACGACGAGAGCGGCGCTGCGGACGCAGTGCGCGCAGTCTGGCGTCGCCGGCGATCCGGCGGCTTGACCGAGCGCAAGTCGTGGCGCCGACGCAACGGGAGCAGCGGCCGCGGGGCGGCCGCCCGACCTGCGCGGGCCGCCGCCCTCAACTGGTCGCGATCCGGATCGCCGCCGCGGCGGTCAGCGGCGCCAGCACGGAGGCCACGACCAGGCCGGCGGCCAGCATCAGCAGCGCGCCCACCGCGTCCAGCCCCTGCGCGTCCGCCGTCACGCTGCCGGCGCCGAACACCAGCACCGGCACGTACAACGGCAGGGCGAGCAGGGCGACAAGGATACCGGAGCGACGCATGCCCACCGTGAGTGCCGCCACAACCGCACCAATCAGACTCAGCAGAGGCGTGCCCAGGGCCAATCCCACCATCAGCACCGGCCACTGCGCATGCGGCAGGTGCATGAGCTCGGCCAGCAGCGGTGCGGCCAGCAGCAGCGGCAGTGCGGTGGTGGCCCAGTGGCTGAACGTGCGCACCGCGATCAGCCAGGCCAGCGGCACCGGCGACAGCATCCACTGTTCGAGCGAACCATCTTCGGCATCGCCGCGGAACAGGGTGTCGAGCGCCAGCAGGCCCGACAGCAGCACCGCCACCCACAGTACGCCGGCGGCCACCCGCGCCTGGAGGGCCGGCTCGTTGCCCAGCGCGAGCGCGAACAGCACCACCACGATCAGCGCGAACAGGGCCGGCTGCAGCGCATCGCCGCGCCGGCGCCAGAGCAGGCGCAGGTCGCGGGCGAGGAGGGCGGCGGCGGCGCCGAACGCCGTGGGCGCACCGCCGCGGTCGTCCCGGGCCGCGCTGGAGAATGCGACATCGGCGGATGTCGTTGCGGCGTGGCGCGCGCCTTGCCGGCTGGAATCGCTCATGCCGGCGACTCCTGCACGCGTCGCAGCACCAGCTCCCGCGTGCGCACCGGCGGCGCGGCGTAGGCGCCGTGCGTGGTCACCAGCGCGGCGCCGCCGTCGTCCAGATGCGCGCGCACCATGCGGTTCACCAGATCGATACCGTCCAGGTCGAGATTGGCGTAGGGCTCGTCCATCAGCCACAGCGGCGCGGGCGACAGCCACATGCGCGCGAGAGACAGACGCTTTTTCTGGCCTGCCGAGAGCTGCCGTGCCAGTGCATCGTCGTAGCCGGCCAGACCCACCCGCGCGAGCGCCTCGTCCAGCCCGCGGCCGGGCCGGCGCCCGTGCAGGCCACAGAGGAACTGCAGATTCTCCAGAGCGCCCAGGTCGGACTTGAACGCAGGCAGGTGGCCGAGATAGGCCATGGCCCGGGTCCGGGCATCGGCCGAGGCCGACTGGCCCGAGATCAGGATCTCGCCGCCGTCGGCCGGCAGCAGCCCGGCCAGGACCCGCAGCAGCGTGGTCTTGCCTGCGCCGTTGTCGCCGCGCACCAGCAGCGCCTCGCCGGCATCGACGGCGAACGCCACCGGGCCGAAGATGGGCTCATCGTTGCGCGCGTAGCGCAGCGCACGGGCGGCCAGCAGCGAGGGCGGGTCGGAAGCGTCTTGCATGCGCGGAGGCGGGCTTACTTGAGCCAGTCGACCCAGGGATGTTCAGCGAAGCACTCCGGGCGCGTCGCATCCACGCGCAGCCGGATCGGCTGGCCCCGTTCCCAGGCCAGGGTGGCCAGTTGCCCGTAACTCCACGACAGGGCGTCCAGGTCGCTGAAGGCCATGCCGGCGACCAGCCAGCTGGGCTCGCGCCAGGTGCGGTTGGCGGCCGAGGAAAACGCAGCGCGGAGAGGCAGCCCGGACAGCTTGAGGTCGCGGTGCAGGTTTTCGTCCGCCGCGCGGTTCACCTCTTCGGGCCGCGGAATGGAATGCGGGTCCCAAGCCGACAGCAGGCCGAAGCGCTCGATCTGGGGACGCCAGGCTTCCACGTCGGGTGCGGGCTGGCCGACATGCAGATTGCGCCAGACGCCGTCGAGCTCCCAGCGGTAGTCGGCGACCAGATAGGCGTGGATCAGCGCGGCGATGCGGGCTTCGCCGACCAGGGGATGGGAAGTTGTTAGCATGGGATCTCGGGGGGCGGCCATGGGCCCAGCCCTGGCGGGCGGCCCGTGGCGGCATCGGAAACAGGATCGGAAACGGGCCCTGTCCGTGGCACCTGCTCCATCCGGCAGGCCCGGATTGTCGCATACTCCGCCCCCGCGACCGATCCGCCGGTGCAGGACGCCTCGTCCCGCCGGCCCGCCCCCCTGAGCCATCACGGCGGGTGACCCGCCCGCCCTGCACCGTGCCGTGTGCCTGCCGCACGTCAGCCGGGCGTTCGGATATCCGCCGTACCGCTCCACGTGCCGTCCCGATTCCATGGAACCCGCATCCGCATGATCCAGACCAAGCTGCCCAAGGTGGGCACCACCATCTTCACCGTGATGTCGCAACTGGCCGCCGAGCACAAGGCCGTCAATCTGGGCCAGGGCTTTCCCGACTTCCCGGTGCCGGAGCGTCTGGTCGACGCCCTGCAGCGGGCGATGCATGCCGGCGCCAACCAGTACGCCCCGATGACCGGCGCGCCCGCCCTGCGCCGGGCCATCGCCGAGAAGACCGAGCGCGTCTACGGCCATCTGCCGGACATCGAGACCGAGATCACCGCCACCAGCGGCGCCACCGAGGCCATCTTCAACGCCATCCATGCGGTCGTGCGCGCAGGCGAGGAAGTGGTGGTGCTCGACCCCTGCTACGACTGTTACGAGCCCGCCATCGACCTGGCCGGCGCCCGCGCGGTGCATGTGCCGCTGGACCCGCTCACCTTCGCCCCCGACTGGGACCGCGTCCGCGCCGCCATCGGCCCGAACACGCGGATGCTGATGATCAACAGCCCGCACAACCCGTCCGGCGCCATGCTGGGCATCGAGGACATGGCCGCGCTGGCGAAGATCGTGGCCGATACCGGCGTGTACCTGCTTTCCGACGAGGTCTACGAGCACATCGTGTTCGACGGCGCCCGCCACGAGTCGGTGCTGCGCTACCCGGAGCTGCGCGAACGCGCCTTCGTGATCTCCAGCTTCGGCAAGACCTACCACTGCACCGGCTGGAAGGTGGGCTACTGCATCGCGCCGCCGGCGCTGAGCGCCGAGTTCCGCAAGGTGCACCAGTACAACGTGTTCTGCACCTTCCACCCGGCGCAGCTGGCCTTCGCCGAGATGATCGTCGAGGAGCCCGAGCACTACGAAGGGCTCGGCGCCTTCTACCAGGCCAAACGCGACGCTTTCCGCGCCCAGTTGCTGCAGACCCGGCTCAAGCCGCTGCCGGTGCCGGGCGGGTACTTCCAGCTGGTGGACTATTCGGACGTGAGCGACCTGGACGATGCCGCCTTCTGCCGCTGGCTCACCATCGAGAAGGGCGTGGCCGCGATCCCGCTGTCGCCGTTCTACGAGACGCCGCCCGCCGGCCAGCGCCTGGCCCGGTTGTGCTTCGCCAAGGTCGAGACCACTCTCGATGCCGCCATCGAGCGTCTGAAGGCCCTGTAAGGCGGGCCCTGGCCCGTCATCGCTGTCCCGAATTCCAAGTCTCGAACTCCAGATCTCGAACCTCAGGCCTCGCACCTCGCATCTCGACCCTCCTTTCCAGAACCCCGCCTCCCCCGATGAACGACCTCCGCCTCACGCTCGTCCAGGGCGCCACGCTCTGGCACGACCCCGCCGGCAACCGCGACTACTACGGCGGCCTGATCGCCGGCCTGCGCGGCACGACCGACCTGGTGCTCCTGCCGGAGACCTTCACCAGCGGCTTCTCCAACGATGTCATCGCCCAGGCCGAAACCATGGACGGCCCCACCGTCGCCTGGCTGCGCGAGCAGGCCGCCGCGCTCGACGCCGCGGTCTGCGGCAGCGTCCAGCTGCGGGACGGGGAGGGCGTCTACAACCGCCTGCTGTTCGCCACCCCTGAGGGTGGGCTGGCGCACTACGACAAGCGCCACCTGTTCCGTTTCGCAGGCGAACACAAGCGCTACGCCGCCGGCCGCGACCGGCTGACCGTGGACTGGAGGGGCTGGCGGATCTGCCCGCAGGTCTGCTACGACCTGCGCTTCCCGGTGTTCTCGCGCAACCGCTACGACGTCGAGCGCCCGGGCGCGCTCGACTACGACCTGCTGCTGTATGTGGCCAACTGGCCCTCGGCCCGCGCCTATCCCTGGAAGACCCTGCTGCGCGCCCGCGCGATCGAGAACCTGTGCTACGTCGCGGGCCTCAACCGCGTCGGCACCGATGGCAATGGCCTGCACTACAGCGGCGACAGCGCGGTGATCGACTTCCTCGGCCAGCCGGTGAGTGAATGCGCCGACGAGGCGGTGACCGTGACCGTCACCCTGCAGGCGGCGGAACTTGCCGCTCATCGCGAACGCTTCCCGGCGATGCTGGACGGGGACCGGTTCGAGCTGGAGAGCTGAACATGCGGTTCCCGCGCCGATCCGCGGCTGGCAGGATGGGGGCCGTCCTGGCCCTCCATATCTCGACGGGAGGGCGCGCGGCCGCTCCCGGCGGGTTCGCGACGGCCTGGCGCCCCGCCAGCCACGGCCGGTGTGCATCGGAACGAGGAGGCGCGTCATGCACAGGTATCTGATTTCGTTCGACGATGGCGCGATGGACCATATTCCGGAAGCGGACCTGCCGGCGGCAGGAGCCGAGGCCCGTGCCGTGGCCCGCGAGGCCAGGGCGGCAGGCGCCTGGATCTTCGGCGGCGGTCTTCTGCGCCAGCGGTCGAGCATCGTGGCGACCGATGGCAGCGTGGCCGACGGCCCGCAACCGGAGACGAAGGCGGTCCTCGGCGGGTTCTCGATCCTGCAGGTGGCATCGCGCGAGGAAGCGCTGGCCTGGGCGGCCCGGTTCGCCGCAGCATGCCGGTGCGCCCAGGAAGTTCGCGAGATCATGTTCGATCCGGAGTCGTGACCGCCGGATCGGCGATGGCAGGAGCGCGTAGCTGCGGTACGCGTCGCGGCCTCCATCACTGCCCACACGAAAACCTGTAAGATCATGCAATTAAGCAGCAAACTTAAGGTCGGTTGACACGGTGGCACGCCCGCTCCCAGACAAAGCCAGCAGCTCCAAGCGCGCGAAGGCCAGCGCCTCCGCGGACGCTCCGCGCCTGAGCCCCGGCCGGCAGCGGTTGCTGCGCGACATCGCGGTCATCGTCATCGCGCCGTTCCTGCTGTACATGCTGGTGAGTCTGGTGACGTTCTCCCCGGAAGACCCCAGCTGGTCGAACTCCGGCAGTCTGACCGCACCGCTGCAGAACGCCGGCGGGCATTTCGGGGCGATGCTGGCCAGCCTGCTGCTGCAGTTCTTCGGCTTCGTGGCCTTCGTGCTGCCGTTCGTGCTCGGCGTGATCGCCTGGATCGCGCTGTTCGGCATGGATCAGGACGGCGACGGCGACCCGGATCTCGGCCCGGCCCTGCGGCTGGTCGGCATGGTCGGCTTCCTGGTCGCGGCATGCGGGCTGTTCTACCTGCGCCTGGGCGTGGCCTTCGAGGGCTATCCGGCGGGCGGCGGCGGCATTCTGGGCGAACTGGTCGGCCGCTCGCTGTATCGCGCCTTCGGCATGCTGGGTGGCAATCTCTTCCTGCTGGCGCTGCTGCTGGTGTCGGCCACGCTGGCGACCGGCCTGTCCTGGCTGTGGGTGATGGACACCCTCGGCGACTGGGCCCTGAAGCTCCCGCCGCTGGTGTCGCGCCTGCTGCAGCGCAGCGGCAAACAGGCCAGCGACTGGCAGGCCGCCCGCGCCATGCGCGAGGAGCGCGAGGAAGTGCGCAAGGTCGAAACCGAGAAGCGCGCCAAGCGCGAGCCGGTCAAGATCGAGCCGCCGCCGGCGCCCACGGTGGAGAAGAGCGACCGCGCCAAGCGCGAGCAGCAGATCCCGCTGTTCCACGTCGGCGACCCCGCCGGGGTGCCGCCGCTCTCGCTGCTGGACGATCCCAAGCCGCAGGCCAAGGGCTACGACGAGGAGACGCTGGAGACGCTCTCGCGCCAGATCGAGTTCAAGCTCAAGGACTTCCGCATCGAGGCCCAGGTGGTCGGTGCCTATCCCGGCCCGGTCATCACCCGCTTCGAGATCGAGCCGGCCCCGGGCGTGAAGGTCAGCCAGATCAGCTCGCTGGACAAGGACATCGCCCGCGGCCTGAGCATGAAGTCGGTGCGCGTGGTCGACGTGATCCCGGGCAAGTCGGTGATCGGCCTGGAAACGCCCAACACCAAGCGCGAGATGATCTATCTCAGCGAACTGCTGCGCTCCAAGGAATACGACAAGGCGACCAGCCCGCTCACGCTGGCGCTGGGCAAGGACATCGCTGGCCGGCCCACCGTGGCGGATCTTGCGCGCATGCCGCATCTGCTGGTGGCCGGCACCACCGGTTCGGGCAAGTCGGTGGCGGTGAACGCGATGGTGCTGTCGCTGCTGTACAAGGCCAGCGCCAAGGACCTGCGGATGCTGATGATCGACCCGAAGATGCTGGAGCTCAGCGTCTACCAGGGCATTCCGCACCTGCTGGCGCCGGTGGTCACCGACATGAAGGAGGCCGCGAACGGCCTGCGCTGGTGCGTGGCCGAGATGGAACGCCGCTACAAGCTGATGAGCGCGGTCGGCGTGCGCAACCTGGCCGGCTTCAACAAGAAGGTCCGCGACGCGCGCGAAGCCGGGCAGCCGATGCTCGACCCGCTGTTCCGCCCCAATCCCGAACTGCAGGAGGCGCCGCAGGAGCTGGAGCCGATGCCGTTCATCGTCATCTTCATCGACGAATTCGCCGACATGATGATGATCGTCGGCAAGAAGGTGGAGGAACTCATCGCCCGCCTGGCGCAGAAGGCCCGCGCTGCCGGCATCCACCTCATCCTCGCCACCCAGCGCCCGTCGGTGGACGTGATCACCGGCCTGATCAAGGCGAACATCCCGACCCGCATCGCCTTCCAGGTCAGTTCGAAGATCGACTCGCGCACCATCCTCGACCAGTCCGGCGCCGAGACCCTGCTCGGCCACGGCGACATGCTGTACATGCCGCCCGGCACCTCGATGCCCGAGCGCGTGCACGGCGCCTTCGTCAGCGACGACGAGGTGCACCGCGTCGTCGAGCACCTCAAGCAGATCGGCGGCGGCCCGGACTATGTCGAAGGCGTCCTGGAGGAAGTCCAGACCATGGGCGACGGCGTGGTCGTCGGCCCCACCGGCCTGCCTGAGACCGGCAGCGGGGCAGGGGACGAGAGCGATCCGCTGTACGACGAGGCGGTGAAGATCGTCACCGAGACCCGGCGTGCATCGATCTCGGGCGTCCAGCGCCGGCTCAAGATCGGCTACAACCGCGCCGCGCGCCTGATCGAGGCGATGGAGCAGGCCGGCATCGTCTCGCCGCCCGAGCACAACGGCGACCGTACGGTCATCGCACCGCCGCCGCCACGCTGACGCCTGGCCGCGTTCCGCTGAACGATTCGGGCCGCGGACGCGGCCTGTTCAGCTTTGCGCATTCAGACTTCCACCTCATTCGCCCACCCATCGTTCCGGAGTCGTCATGGCCCTTCGCCTGCGCACCTGCCTGTCCGCCGCTTCCGCCCTGCTGCTCGTTGCAGGCTCGCTTGTCGCGAGCGTGGCGCATGCCGGCGGACGCGAGGACCTCGAACGCTTCACCCGCGGGCTCAAGGGCCTGGATGGCCAGTTCACCCAGAACGTCTTCGACACCAAGGGCAAGCGCAAGGAAAGCTCGACCGGCCGCGTGGCCTTGTCCGCCCCGCGCCTGTTCCGCTGGGAGTACGTGAAGCCCTATCCGCAGCTGATCGTCGCCGACGGCAAGCAGGTGTGGGTCTACGACCCGGACCTGCAGCAGGCCACCGTGCGCGCGCAGGGCGTCGAAGAAGAAAACAGCCCGCTCGCGGCGTTGATCGATCCGGCAAAACTCGACCGTGACTATCGGACCACCGAAGTGAAGGGTGAGGATGGCCTGAACTGGCTGGAGCTGCGCCCCAGGCAGGCCGGCGGTGCGGGTTTCGACCATGCGCTGCTTGGCTTCGATGCCAAGGGGCAGCTGAGCCGGATGCGCATCATTGATGCGCTGGGCCAGCGCACGGAGATCGTGTTCACGGGTTGGAAGCGCAACCCGGGTTTCGCCTCGGGCACCTTCCGCTTCGCCCCGCCCAAGGGCGTGGACGTGGTCGGCGCCGGCTGAACGCCGCATTGCAGCGAGGCCGGCCACCGCCGCTGCCCACGTTCTTTCCCACGCCATGTCCATTACCCACTTTCCCTCCATCGGCCCCGCGCATGCACCGGGCGTCCAGTCCGCCCCCCACCGGGGTGCTGGCCAGCCTGGCCGGCGCAGGCTGATCTCGCACCGGGCCGGTGTGCTGTTCGCGCTGAGCTGCGCGGTGGCGATCGCAGGCCCGCTGCCGGCGCAATCCCGGCCCGCGGCCACGACGCCATCCAACAACGCCGCCCCGCTCGATGTCCAGACCCGGGTGCGTGATGCGCAGCGCGATGAAGCCATCGCGGGGGCACTGGTCGCGGCGCTCGAGCAGGAACTGGGCGGTCGCCGGATCCGTCTGCGGCTGGATCCGGCGCAGGTCGGCATCGCCAGTGTGCGCGACCGTGTGGTGGAAGGCAGTGGCGCGGTGCTGATCGGCGACGGCGAGGAATGGATCGGCCTGCACTACCGCGTGCTGTACGACGCGGTGATGGGGACGACCGGCTATCCGGAGCTGCATCTCGGCGGCATGGACACCGGCGGCCGTGTGCTGCCCAACGATGCGTCGCTCGTGTCCGCGCTGGACGGCCGTGTCCTGGATCTGGTGGCACTGGAGTTCGGCCACCAGCAGGCGCGCATGCAGCTGGACCGCATCGTGACCGTGGAAACGGGAAGCCGCTATCTGCGCATCGATGCCGAGGGGATGGTCGATTTCGGCCGCGATGGCACCGCTCCGGTGCGTGTGGAAGGCCTGTTCGACCGCATTGTCGGCGACTGGCTGCGCGTGGCCTATGCGCTGCAACCCATGGCGGATACCGCCGCCCAGCCCACGCCGATGCCATTGAGCGGAAGCGCCGATGCGGTCGATCGCAGTATCGACCGTACAGCCGAGGCGGCCGCCAGCGAACCCTTGCCGGTCGAACGCGAGACGGCCGACGGCGGCTGACTCCTGTGGCAGCCCGCCCTCCATGAGCGGGTCGCAGCGCTGCCTGCTAAGGTGACGGGCGACCGCCTGCAGTGCCTTCTCGGTCCTCGCCCTACACACCGCCCGCGACGACGCCCGACGTGCCACGCTCCCGCTCTTCTTCCGCTCCCGATTCCAGCGACCTGCTTCCCGATACATCGGTGGAGGCCGCCGCATTGCGCCCGCTGGCCGAACGCATGCGTCCGCGCACACTGGACGACATGGTCGGCCAGCGTCGGCTGTTGACGCCCGGCAGCGCGCTGCGTGCGTCCATCGAGCGCGGCCACGTCCATTCGATGGTGCTCTGGGGCCCGCCCGGCTGCGGCAAGACCACGCTGGCGCTGCTGCTGGCGCGCTATGCCGACGCCGAATTCAAGGCGATCTCCGCGGTGCTTTCCGGCCTGCCCGAAGTCCGCCAGGTGCTCGCCGAGGCCGGCCAGCGCTTCGACGCCGGCCGGCGGACGGTGCTATTCGTCGACGAGGTGCACCGCTTCAACAAGGCGCAGCAGGACGCCTTCCTGCCGCACATCGAGCGCGGCACCATCCTGTTCGTCGGCGCCACCACCGAGAACCCGTCGTTCGAACTCAACTCCGCGCTGCTCTCGCGCTGCCGCGTGCACGTGATGGAAGCGGTGTCGGCCGAGGACATCGCCACCGCGCTGCGGCAGGCGCTGGACGACCGCGAGCGCGGGCTTGGCGAACTCGGCCTGGAAATCGAAGACGCCACGCTGCGCACGATCGCCGAAGCCGCCGACGGCGACGTGCGCCGCGGCCTGACGCTGC
>CBFGMS010000035.1:0-40714 GCA_965649985.1 uncultured Gammaproteobacteria bacterium
CCGGCACGCTGCTGGTGATCTCGCACGACCGCGAGTTCCTCGACAACGTCACCACGCACACGCTGCACCTGCACGAGGGCAAGGCCAAGCTGTATGCCGGCAACTACACCCAGTTCGAGCGCCAGCGCGCCGAACACCTGCGCCAGCAGAACATCGCGTTCGAGAAGGAACAGGCCGAACGCGCGCACCTGCAGAAGTTCATCGACCGCTTCAAGGCCAAGGCCAGCAAGGCCAAACAGGCGCAGTCGCGGATGAAGCGCCTGGAGAAGCTGGCCGGCACCGAAGCGGTGCGCGCCGAGCGCGAGTTCCGCATCGAATTCCCCGCGCCGGCCAGGATGCCCTTCGCGCTGATGCGGCTCAACGATGCGGACTGCGGCTACGGCACCGGGGCACGCATTCTCCACGACGTCGGCTTCGGCCTGGAAGCCGGCGACCGGATCGGCCTGCTTGGCCCCAACGGCGCAGGCAAGTCGACGCTGGTGAAGACGCTGGTCGGCGAGATCCCGGTCATGACCGGCGATCGCTACGCGCATCCGGATCTGCGCATCGGCTACTTCGCCCAGCACACCGTGGAATCGCTGGTGGAAGGCACCTCGCCCATCGATCATCTGCGCACGCTCTCGCCCGACAGCCCGACCCAGGCCTTCCGCGACTTCCTGGGCAAGTGGTATTTCCCGGGCGACCGTGCGTTCGAGACCATCGACGGCTTCAGCGGCGGCGAGAAGGCGCGCCTGGCGCTGGCGCTGATCGCGTGGCGGCAGCCCAATGTGCTGCTGCTGGACGAACCGACGAACCACCTCGATCTCGACATGCGCGAAGCCCTGGCCGAAGCGCTGAGCGACTTCGACGGCGCGATCGTGATGGTCTCGCACGACCGGCATCTGATCGGCCTGGTGTGCGACAAGTTCGTGCGCGTCGCCGACGGCGTGGTCGAGCCCTTCGACGGCGATCTGGACGAATACGCCGCCTGGCTGCGCACGCGTACGGGCGAGCAGAAGAAGACCGAGCCCAAGGCTGCCGCCGCGCCGGCGCCGGTCGAAGCGAAGCCCGCTCCGGCCGCGCCCGCCGCACCCGCGAAGAAGATCAACCCGCACACGCTGGCGAAGGCCGAGGCGCGCGTGGCCGAGCTGGAGGCCAGGCTCGCCGCGATCGAAACCGAGCTGGCCGATCCAAAGGCCTGGGCGGATGCCGGGCAGCGCGCCGCGGATCTCGGTCGCGAACAGCAGACCCTGCGCACCGAACTCGAAGCGGCCGAGGCGGTCCTGCTCGACCTCTACGGCTGAGCCGGCCGCTGCGCAGCCTCGCCGCGTTCGCTGCGTGCCTACGCGCAGCCGCGCGCGCAGATGCGCAGGCGAGGATGCACGCGCACATGCACATGGAGCCGCACGCATGCGCACGCCCGCACCGCCGGATCACGCGAGCGGATGACGGAACCGTGAAGACGCGCGACGACCGTGCCCTGCCCGCATCCTGCGAGGGCATCGTGCGCTGTGCAGGAGTTTTGGCTGCGCTATGGCGCACCGCTTATGCTGCAGCGTCGTCGTCGCAGGGGCACACATGAGCCGCGAACTCATCTATCTGAGTCTGATCATCGCGCTGCTGGTGGTGCCGCGCGCGCTGCAGCGCTTCAAGCTGCCGGCGCCGGTCACCTGTCTGGCGTTCGGCGTGGCGGTGATGCTGGTGTGGCCGGAGAATATCGGCGACCCGGTGGTCGCGCTGCTGTCCACGCTCGGCATTTCCTCGCTGTTCCTGTTCGCCGGTCTGGAAGTCGACCTGGATGCGCTGCGGCGCAACCTGCCGCGGCTGCTGCTGCATCTGGGCATCCGCATCGCGGTGCTGGCCGGCGTGGCCTGGGTGGGGCTGGAATACTTCTCGCTCGGATGGCAGGCGGCGACGCTGGTGTCGCTGGCGCTGCTCACGCCGTCCACCGGCTTCATCCTCGACACGCTCGAACGCATGGGGCTGAACGAGGACGAGCGCTTCTGGGTGACCAGCAAGGCGATCGCCGGCGAGCTGCTGGCGCTGGGGCTTCTGTTCTTCGTGCTGCAGGCCGACGATACCCGCGGGCTGGTGGTGTCGTCCGGCGCGATGCTGGCGATGCTGGTGGCACTTCCGCTGCTGTTCGTCGCGCTCGGGCGCTGGGTGGTGCCGCATGCGCAGGGCTCGGAGTTCTCGCTGCTGGTGATGGTGGGCATGGTCGCGGCCTACATCACCTACAGCCTGGGCGTGTATTACCTGGTGGGCGCGTTCGTGGCCGGGCTGATCGCCCGTCTGCTGCGCTCGCGCATGCCCAATCTGGCCTCGGAGGACAACCTGCATGCGCTGCGGCTGTTCGCGACATTCTTCGTGCCGTTCTACTTCTTCCATGCCGGGCTGACCGTGCCGCGCGATGCGCTGAGCATGGAGGCGCTGAAGATCGGGCTGCTGCTCACGGTGGTGCTGCTGCCGCTGCGGGTCGTCACGGTGTGGCTGCAGCGTCTGGTGTTCTTCCGCGAAGACTGGCGGGCCTCGCTGCGGGTGTCGCTGGCGCTGATGCCGACGCTGGTCTTCACCCTGGTGCTGGCGACCATCCTGCATGCCCAGTTCGAGGTGTCGGGTGCGTTGATCGGCGGCCTGCTGCTGTACACGGTGATCAACACCATGCTGCCTTCGCTGCTGCTGGGGCTGCCCTTCGACGTCGACCCGCGCGACGACCGCACGCAGTATGTCGACGACGACAGCGGTTGATGCCTCCACACGCATGCGCTGCGGCCGTGCGCGTATCGACATGCACGCCTGTCGGCACGCGCGCAGATCGACACCAGCGCAGATCGACATGTCGTCCCGAACACAGTGAGGGACCTGCGTTTGCCTCATTGAAAAGCAGGTCCCTCGGCGATGCCTCGGGACGACCTGGCGGTGGATCGGGATGGCCTCGATTCGACTTCGGGTCGACGGGCCCTGGTCGGGGCTGAAGCCCCTCCTACCGGGCGATCAGCACCAGCAGCGAACGGCCATGCACGCCGTAGACGGTCCACTCGCCGCCGATCAGGGCCTCGCTGCCGGGCAGGGCGACGGTGTTGGGGCCTTCGTTCCAGTTGGCAGTGTCGGTGACGCGGTACCACTGCTTGCCGGCGCCGGGCCAGGGCAGGGTGAAGTTCACCTGGCCCGACCAGCCGTTGTAGGCGACGTAGATGGGATTGCCGGTGCCGCCGAACTCGCTGCCGTCGATGCGCCAGGCGATCGCGTGGTTGCTGCTGCTGTTGAAATACGCCGCATCGGCCACGCCGCCGTCCGGCTTGAACCAGCGCAGCTGTTCCATCACGTTGCCGTTGGTGTCGCTGCCGGAATAGAAGTTCAGCGGACGCAGGGCGGGATGCGCCTTGCGGAAGGCGATCATGCGCCGGGTGAAGGTCTCGAAGTTCGCCTCGCTCTGGGTGCGCGTCCAGTACAGCCAGTTGGCCGGCGAATCGAGGTTGTAGACGTTGTTGTTGCCGAACTGCGTGCGCAGGGCCTCGTCGCCGCCGTTGAACATCGGCACGCCGGCGCTGAGCATCATGAACGCCATGCCGGTACGCGCGGCGCGGCGCTGGTCGGCGGCCACGCCGCCCTGGTCCCAGCTGTGGTTGCTGTCTTCGCCGCCGTCGGACGGGCCGTAGGGCCAGGGCTGGTTGTTCTGCTTGCTGTTGTAGCTGTAGAGGTCGTTGAGGGTGAAGCCGTCGTGCGCCACCATGAAATTCACCGAATGCCAGGGCTTGCGGCCGTCGTCGCCGTAGAGGTCGGACGAGCCGGAGAAGCGGGTGGCGAGCGTTCCGGTGGTCACCGTTTCCACGCCCAGCTGGTTCTGCTTCTTGCGCATCGTGTCGCGCCAGATGCCGTTCCACTCGGCCCAGCCGGCGGGAAACCCGCCGACCTGGTAGGAGTTGCCGCCGATGGCCCAGGGCTCGGCGATCAGGTCCACGCCGGCTCCACCGGTGCCGGGGCGCGGCGGCAGTTCGTTGACGATGCGGTTGAGCGCGTTGTTCGGGTCCATCTTGTCGAAATTGAAACAGCCGTGCTGGCAGGTGTTGCCGAGCACCGAGGCGAGGTCGAAACGGTAGCCGTCCACGCCCAGCGTGTCGCGCCAGTACGCCAGCGAGTCGACGATCAGGTTCTGCGCCACCGGGTGGCGGGTGTTGTAGTTGCCGCCGATGCCGGTGTTGTCCCACGAATACTGGAAGTCGCTGGTCAGCGTGTAATAGGTGGGGTTGTCGAGGCCGCGCCAGGACTGGATGTTGTAGACGGTGCGGCCGTCGGTGCCGCCCCAGGCGCTGCCCTCGCCGGTGTGGTTGTAGACCACGTCGATGTAGACCTTGATCCCCGCGTCGTGGAAGGCCTTGACCATCGCCTTGAATTCGCGGGTCGGCCCGCCCGGGCTCTTGTCGGCGGAATAGCGGCGGTCGGGCGCGAAGTAGTTGAGGGTCATGTACCCCCAGTAGTTGTCGCCGTTGTTGGAGTTGGGGTCGATGTCGTTCTGGTCGTTCTGGGTCTCCTGCACCGGCAGGAACTCCACCGCGGTGATGCCGAGGCCGGCCAGATACGCCGCCTTCTGCGCCGCACCGGCGTAGGTGCCGCGCTGGAACAGCGGGATCGACGTGTCGTTCATGGTCAGGCCGCGCACGTGGACCTCGTAGACGATGTCGTCCTTCAGCGCGCGGGTGGGCCTGGTGCCGATGCTGGTGGTGTCGGGCGCCAGCACGATGCCCTTGCTGGCGCAGGCGCCGCTGTCCTTGTTGCGATGCTGCGCGCCCGAGGCGTAGATGGTGCCGTCGCTGCAGCTGGCGGTGATCGGGTCGTGGCTCATCTCGCGGGCATAGGGGTCCAGCAGCAGCTTGTTCGGATTGAAGCGGTTGCCGGCGGCGTCGACGTCGGTCACGAAGCCGGTGGCGGTGCCCTTCTTCCAGGTGCTGTTGTACGGCCAGTTCGGCCCCCAGGCGCGGTAGCCGTAGTAGACGGCGCCGGTGATGCCGTAGCTGTTCCTGAGGGTGGAGACCGAGGCGGTCTTCGACCAGATGTTGGTCGTGGCGTCCTTGGTCATGACGTACCGCACCTTCTCCTGCTGGCCGGAGCCCTGGCTGTACAGCCACACCTCGATGCGGGTGGCGCGCGAGGAGTACACCTTGAAGGTGATGGTGCTCTGCGTGGCGTCGTAGCGTGCGCCGAGCTGGTAGGCGTCGATCGCGGCCAGCGCCCGCGGAGCCGGCAGCCAGGACAGGGCCAGGCCGAGCAGCAGCAGGACGAGATGGGCCGCAGCCGGGAAGAAGCGGGTGTGGCGGTGGGGCAGCGGTCGCATGGCGATCTCCGTGGTGCGGACCGCAGCGGCCGGTCCGTGGTCGATGAGGCGGGCAGGGGCAAGAGCGCATGCGGGCGGGGCAGGCGTGCGGGCCTGCGCGCGATGTGCGGGTGATGCGGCCACTGCCGTCGCCCGGCACTATCGCCCCGATGTGCGGATGCACATGGCCTGGTGCCGGCATCTGTAAACGTATTCAGATCGGCTGTCCCGCGGTGTCCCGACCGACGGTGCCGGCAGGTGTTCCGGCGCATGGCCGGCGCATAGCCTGGCAGCGCTCCGAAGCGAAGGGCCAGCGTCGGGGCTTGAAAAATGCGTCGGCGCCCCCACACTGCGGCCCTCCGAATCTTTCCGCCGAGCTTCCGTATGCCCATCTACGCCTTCGAATGCGAGGCCTGCGGCCACCAGTTCGACCGCCTGCAGAAACTCTCCGACCCCGACCCCACCGCCTGCCCGTCCTGCGCCGCGGAGCAGGTGCGCCGCCAGATCACCGCGCCCGCCTTCCGGCTCTCGGGCAGCGGCTGGTACGAAACCGACTTCAAGAACGACGGCGACAAGAAGCGCAACCTCGTCGAAAAGAGCGACGCGCCGAAGTCCGACAGCACGTCCGGGAGCGCGTCCGCTCCGGCAGCGGCGAGCGCGCCGGCGGCAGCGCCTGCGACCTCGTCCTCGGGCAGCTGATCGCGATGGCCGGGGTGCGGGTTCTGCGACGGGCCACTACTGCCACGTCTGCGCGGACCGCGGCCACTGCCGCGGCGGGGCTGTGCCTGCTGGCGGCCGTGTCGGGATGCGCCGTCTCTCCGGGACCTTCGCGTGCGAGCCCGGCTACGGGCGGCGACGTGCCCTCGGCCCCGGCTCCCGCCGTGGACACCGCCGACGCGCTGCTGGCGGGGCTCACTCGCCTGTGCGGTCAGGCCTTCGCCGGCGAGGTGGAGGTGGATACCCCGACACCGGCCACATCGGCCTTCGCCGACAGGCCGCTGGTCATGCACGTGCGCGCATGCGGACATGATCCCGATGGTGTGCGTACCGTGCGCGTGCCCTTCCACGTCGGCGACGACCACTCGCGGACCTGGGTGTTCACCCGCACCGCCACCGGCCTGCGCCTGAAGCACGACCACCGCCACGCCGACGGCTCGCCGGACGCCATCACCCTGTACGGCGGCGATGCGGTCTCCACACCTGTCGGCGCTGCGCCCGGATTGCGTCTGGAATTCCCGGTGGATGCCGAGTCGGTGGCCATGTTCCAGGCCGGCGGGCTCGCCGCCTCGGTGCGCAACACCTGGGCGGTGGAGTTGTCCGAGCGCCGCTTCGTCTATGAACTGGCGCGCCCGGATGGGCGCCTGTTCCGGGTGGGGTTCGACCTCACCCGTCCCGTCCCCGCGCCGCCGGCGCCCTGGGGCACGTCGGCTGCCGACTGAGCCGGCAACCGGGCCGGTGACTCCCGGCGCTGCGGGCGAGACCGGTGCCGCCCGCTGCCGCACCGGGTGCAGGGCAGGGGCGGCAGGACAGCCTGCGGATCAGCGCACGCCGAAACGTGCGCGGCAGCCTTCGTCCACCCACAGCTGGCCGGTTTTCTTGTCGTAACCCCACGACTTGCCGCTCACGCACGGCGACTTGGACAGGGTCTCCAGCACCACGGGCGTGCCGCGCTTGCGGTCCCAGGTGCAGGCGGTGCGCCGGCCGTTCTCGCTGCTGCAGGTGGTGCTGTAGCGGCCGCTGCTCTCGCCCACGCGGAACACGCCGCGGCAGCCCTTGTCCACCCAGATCGCACCGTCGCGCAGGCCCCAGGTGCGGCCTTCGGTGCAGGCGGTGCTGGAGAGCTGGCGGATCAGGTCGGCATTGCCGTCGAGGCCCTTGCCGCAGGTCTTGTACTTGCCGTCGCTGCTTTCGCAGCGCACTTCCTTGCCGGCGTAGCGCGGGCCGAATTCCGCCCGGCAGCCGTTGTCCACCCACACCTTGCCGGGGCTGGAGCCCCAGGTGCGGCCTTCCACGCAGCGGGTGTCGGACAACTGCTGGGTCACCTCGGTCTGGCCGGGCCACTTGGTGTCGCAGGTCTGGCGGCGGCCGTCCTTGCTCTCGCAGCGGACCTTGTCCTTGCTCAGCAACTGGGCCTGCGCGGGGGAAGCGGCCCAGCCGGCGAGCGCGATGGCCGCCAACAGCGGCAGGGAGTGGACGAAACGGGTGGCGGACATGGGTGAAGGCTCCTTGGACTGGGGTGGCGGGCCGGATGGGCGCGACACGCGCGCGGCATCGACCGGGATGGGCGGAACGGTGCGCCGGCGGGCGCGGACGACGGGCATCCGCTGGAGCGCGTCGGCACCTCGCGTGCATGGGCGTCATCCTAGCGCCTGCGGCGGGTCCTGTGAGCCGCTAAAATGGCGGGCTTGCCGGCCCGCCGGCCGTCTTCCTTCCTTCCTTCCGGAGTTCCCATGCGTACCCATTTCTGTGGTCTCGTCGACGAGACGCTGATCGGCCAGTCCGTGACCCTGTGCGGCTGGGTCAACAAGGCCCGCGTCCAGAGCCATCAGGCCTTCGTCGACCTGCGCGACCACGAGGGCATCGTGCAGGTGCTGGTGGAAAGTGATCAGCCCGACCTGTTCGCCGCGGTCGCCGAGCTGGGTGCCGAGGATGCGGTGCGCGTGACCGGCACGGTGCGCTCGCGCTACGCGCCCAACGACAAGATCCGCAGCGGCCAGGTGGAGATCGTGCCCACCGCCATCGAAGTGCTGAACAAGGCCGAGCCGCTGCCCTTCCACGCCCACGAGAACCCGGGCGAGGACGTGCGTCTGAAGTACCGCTATCTCGACCTGCGCCGGCCGGAGATGCAGCAGGCCATGCGCACCCGCATCCGCCTGGTGCAGGCGCTGCGCCGGTATCTGGATGCGTGCGGTTTCCAGGACATCGAGACGCCCATCCTCACCAAGGCCACGCCCGAGGGCGCGCGCGACTTCCTGGTGCCCGCACGCATGCACCCGGGCGAGTTCTACGCCCTGCCGCAGTCGCCGCAGCTGTTCAAGCAGATCCTGATGATGGCCGGCTTCGACCGCTATTACCAAATCGCGCGCTGCTTCCGCGACGAGGCTCTGCGTGCCGACCGGCAGCTGGAATTCACCCAGCTCGACATGGAGTTCGCCTGGGTGGACGAGCGCGAGGTGCAGGACACCACCGAGGACATGATCCGCGAGGTGTTCCGCGAAGTGATGGGCGTGGAGCTGGCCAATCCGTTCCCGCGCATGAGCTACGCCGAGGCGATGCGCCGCTACGGTTCGGACAAGCCCGACCTGCGCATCGCGCTGGAGTTCGTCGACATCGCCGACCTCGTGAAGGCCTGCGAATTCAAGGTGTTCACCGACTGGGCGAATGCCGACGACGGCCGCGTGATCGCCCTGCGCGCGCCGGGCGGCGCCGCGCTGAGCCGCAAGCAGATCGACGACTGCGCCGCGCATGCCGCCAAACACGGCGCCAAGGGCCTGGCGTGGATGAAGGTCGAGGATGCGGGCAAGGGCCGCGAGGGCGTGAATTCGCCGATCGCCAAGTTCCTCGACGACGCCACGCTCACCGCCATCGTGCAGGCCACCGGCGCGCAGAGCGGCGATGCGATCTTCTTCGGCGCCGCCGAGTACAAGACCGCCAGCGACTTCATGGGCGCGCTGCGCCTGAAGCTGGGCAAGGACCTGAACCTCATCGAGGACGGCTGGCGCCCGCTGTGGGTGGTCGACTTCCCGATGTTCGAATGGGACGAAGAGGCGCAGCGCTACGTCGCCCTGCACCATCCGTTTACGGCCCCGGCGGTGGACGACATCGACGACCTGCGCGCGAACGCGAAGACCGCGGTGAGCCGCGGCTATGACATGGTGCTCAACGGCAACGAGATCGGCGGCGGCTCGATCCGCATCCACAGCTCCCGCATGCAGAGCGCGGTCTTCGAGCTGCTGGGCATCGGCGCCGAGGAGGCCGAGCTGAAGTTCGGCTTCCTGCTCGACGCGCTGAAATACGGCGCACCGCCGCACGGCGGCATCGCCTTCGGCATCGACCGCATCGCCGCGCTGATGGCCGGCAGCGAGTCGATCCGCGACGTGATCGCCTTCCCCAAGACCACCACCGCCCAGTGCCCGATGACCGGCGCCCCGTCGCCGATCCCGGATGCGCAACTGGCGGAGGTGCATGTGCAGGTGCGTCCGCCGCAGACCTGACATATCCCGTAGGAGGGGGTTCAGCCCCGACACGCGCGCCGGCGAATGGAACCGGCGCGCCGGCGACGCGGCGCAGCGCATCGATGGCGGAGATGGATCCGTTTCGGGGCTGAAGCCCCTCCTACAGCGACACCGGACACCGCAGGCACACCATGACCTTGACCATCCGCCGCGCCACCCCCGCCGACGCCGCGCGCGTCGCCGATCTGGCCTGTCGCAGTTTCACCGAGACCTTCGGCCATCTGTATCCGCCGGAGGATCTCGCGTACTTCCTGCGCACCAGCTACACCCCCGAGACCCAGCGCGAGGCGCTGGAGGATCCGACGCGGGCGGTCTGGCTGCTCGAGGACGGCGAGGAGCCGATCGGCCATCTCTACGCCGGCCCCTGCGGGCTGCCGCACGCGGAGGTGCGCGAGGGCGACGGCGAGATCAAGCGCCTGTACATCCTCGCGCATGCGCACAACGGCGGCTGGGGCGCGAAACTCATGGACGCGGCGATGGCCTGGCTGCAGGAAAACGGCCCGCGCACGCTGTGGGTGGGCGTGTGGAGCGAGAACCTCGGCGCGCAGCGGTTCTATGCGCGCTACGGGTTCGAGCGGGTGGGCGAGTATCTGTTCCCGGTCGGCGAGACCCGCGACCACGAATTCATCCTGCGCCGCCCTGCCGGAACGCGATGACTCCCGAAGGCCGGACGGTGAGGGGCCCGGCCCCGTCTGCGCCCGGGTCGCTGCCTGGCCGGAATGCGGACAAAAGAATGGCCCGGCGCTCTCGTCCGTCGAGCCGATGTGACATCAGGGTCCGTTGCGTCGGGGAGACGGCGCCGGGCGGTACAGGTCGGCCAGCCGTGATCGATCTTGCGCGCACAGGCTTGACGCCCCGCGCGGTGCCCGGCAACGTAGCCGCATGCGCGCGCTCATCGCCGACGGTCACACCATTGTGAGGGAGCGCCTCGTCGCGGCCCCGCAGGCCGAGGGCGACATCGCGCTGGTCGTCCACGCCGCCGCCGGCCCCGCCGAGCGCATGCAGAACCCCGAACGCGATGCCGGCGTTCCTTCTGGCACCTTCATCATGCGCGAACGCGAAGCCTTCCATCCCGTCGCCGAGGGCCCGAGCACCCAGAAGAGCCCAGGGCGCCTGGACATCAGCATGAAGACCGCCGATAACCACCGCGGGCGCGTGCTCGACAAGCCGGGCATGCGCAACACCGCCGAGCCGGTCCGCTACGCCCTGCGCCGGGGGCGGTTGGAGTGAGTGTGGGCGCGCGCGACACCCTGCTGGTGCATGGCATCTGGAATGCGCGCGCCTGGCTGATGCCCTTCGCCGCGCGCCTGCGCGGGCATGGTCTGCGTCCGGACGTCTTCGGCTACGACAGCGTCTTCGCCACGCCCGCGCGCGCGGCCGAGCGGCTGGTGGATGTGTTGCGTGCCCGGCCGGTGCCGTATCTGGTGGGCCACAGCCTGGGTGGACTGATCCTGATGGAGGCGCTGCGCTTGGCGCCCGATCTCGCGGTGGAACGAGCGGTCTGCATCGGTTCGCCGCTGCGTGGCAGTGCGGCGGCGCGCAATCTCTCGTCCCTGCCCGGCGGCGGTCTGCTGCTCGGCGGCAGCGCGGGCGTGCTGCGCGAAGGCGTCGCGCCCTGGGCCGGACCGACCGCCGTGGGCAGCATCGCCGGCGACCGGGCGCGCGGGCTCGGCGGCCTGTTCGTGCGTTTCGACTGCCCCTCCGACGGTACGGTGTCCGTGGAGGAAACGCGCCTGCCCGGCATCGCCGCGCACTGCGTGGTGCCGGCCTCGCACACCGGTCTGGTACTCAGCGACCGTGCCGCCGCGCAGGCTGCGCATTTCCTGCGCGAAGGCCGTTTCGCGCCCTGAGGCCACCGGCCACCGGCACGCACCGCCCCCGCCGATCAACGGGCATGGACCCGCAGCGCGGAGCCCCGTCAGGGCGGGGCTTCGGCGATCCGGCGGCATGCCGTCCGTCCGTGATGGCGTTCGCAGGCGCTCGGTTCCGGTAAAATCCCCGGCTTGTTTCAGCCAGGGTCCGGATCGGCAGCATGGGCAGAGGTCCTTCCATCGAAGCGCGCAAGAACGCGGTCGACGCACAGCGCGGCAAGATGTTCACCAAGATCGTGCGCGAGATCGGCGTCGCCGCGCGTGCCGGCGGCGGCGACCCGGCGGGCAACCCCCGCCTGCGCAGCGCCATCGACAAGGCGCTGTCGGTCAACATGAGCAAGGACGCCATCGAGCGCGCGGTGAAAAAGGCCACCGGCGAGCTGGAAGGCGTCGAGTACGAGGAAGTGCGCTACGAGGGCTACGCCCCCGGCGGCGTGGCGGTGATCGTCGACTGCCTGACCGACAACAAGGTGCGTACCGTGGCCGACGTGCGCCACGCCTTCAGCAAGTTCGGCGGCAATCTCGGCACGGAAGGCTCGGTCGCGTTCATGTTCCGCCGCCTGGGCGTGCTGTCCTTCGCCGCCGGCGCCGACGAGGACCGCCTCACCGAGGTGGCGATCGAGGCCGGCGCCGACGACGTGGTGGTCTATCCCGAAGACGGTGCGATCGACGTCGTCACCTCGCCCGAGGCCTTCGACGCGGTCAAGGCGGCGATGCAGGCCGCAGGCCTGGCGCCCGATCTGGCCGAAGTGACCTACCGCGCCGACAACGACAGCCCGGTCGCAGGCGACACCGCCCAGCAGGTCATGAAGCTGCTGCGCTGGCTGGAAGACCTCGACGATGTGCAGAACGTCTATTCGAATGCCGAATTCGACGCGGATGCGTACGCGTGAGGCCTGATGCGGGGGGCCCGGTCCGGGATCCGACCCCTCCCGCCACACCTCCTCTTCGCCAGCCCGGGTGGTGCGCTGCGGCGCACTGACGCCGCCGCCTGCCGACATGCCGACTCCCGAATCCCCCAGCCCCGCCTCCGGGACCACCCGCATCCTCGGCATCGACCCCGGCTCGCAGCGCACCGGGGTGGGCGTCATCGATGTGGCGGCGGACGGGCGGATGCGTCACGTCTTCCATGCCGCGCTCACGCTGGTCGATCCCGCCGCGCGCGACGACTTCCCGGCGCGACTGAAGCGATTGCTCCAGGGCCTGGGGGCTATCATCGACGACTGCCGTCCTCACGAAGTCGCGGTTGAAAAGGTATTCATGGCCCGCAACCCCGATTCGGCGCTCAAACTCGGCCACGCCCGCGGCGCCGCGCTGTGCGCGGTGGTCCAGCGCGATCTCCCGGTGCACGAATACGCCGCCAAGGAGGTCAAGCTGGCGGTGGTCGGCACCGGCGGGGCGGACAAGGCACAGATCCAGCACATGGTGGGGCTCATGCTCAATCTCGGCGGAAAACTGCAGGCCGACGCGGCAGACGCGCTCGCGGTCGCGATCACCCACGCCCACGTCCGTGCCACCGCGCGCCGCCTGGGCGTGAGCACCCAGCTGGCCTGGAGGAAGCGATGATCGGCCGTCTCAGGGGCGTCCTCGTGCACAAGCAGCCGCCGTGGCTGGTCGTCGACGTGCACGGCGTGGGCTATGAGCTGGAAGCGCCGATGAGCACCTTCTACGACCTGCCCGACGTCGGGCGCGAGGTCGCGCTGTTCACCCACTACGCGCAGAAGGAGGACAGCGTGTCGCTGTACGGCTTCCTGCGCGAGTCCGAGCGTCGGCTGTTCCGCGACGTGCAGAAGGTGAGCGGCATCGGCGCGAAGATCGCGCTGGCGGTGCTCTCGGGCACCAGCGTGGACGAGTTCGCGCGGCTGGTGCAGGCCGGCGACATCGCCGCGCTCACGCGCATTCCCGGCATCGGCAAGAAGACCGCCGAACGCATGGTGGTGGAGCTGCGCGACCGTGCCGCGGATTTCGCCACCGGCGGCGCGCCGCTGTCCGGCGTGCCGGCCGATGCGCAGTCCGAGGCCACCATCGCCCTGCAGCAGCTCGGTTACAAGCCCGCGGAAGCCGTCAGGATGGCGCGCGACGCCGCGGCGGCCGGCGACGACGCCGCCGCCATCATCCGCAGGGCACTGCAGTCGGCACTGCGCTGACCCGCTTTTCCTCGGGACGACTCCATGCCCAATTCCTCCTCATCGCCGCACGCCTCGTCGCCGCATGGCTCGTCGCAACATGGCGGCCACGGCCAGATCGGCCTGTTCGGTCTCGCGGTCGGCGCCGTGGGCGTGGTGTTCGGCGACATCGGCACCAGCCCGCTGTACACCGTGCGCGAGGCGTTTTCGCCGGCGTACGGGCTCACTCCGGACCACGACACCGTCCTCGGCATCCTCTCGCTGATCTTCTGGTCGCTGGTGCTGGTGGTGACCACCAAGTACGTCACCATCATCATGCGCGCCGACAACGAGGGCGAGGGCGGGATCATGGCGTTGATGGCGCTGGCCCAGCGCAGCCTGCCCAAGGGGTCGCGCTCGGGCTATGCGGTCGGCATCCTCGGCATCTTCGGCGCGTCGCTGTTCTTCGGCGACGGCGTGATCACGCCGGCCATCTCGGTGTTGTCCGCGGTGGAAGGCCTGGAAGTGGTCGCGCCGCAGCTGCACACCTGGATCGTGCCGATCACGCTGGTGGTGCTGGTGTCGCTGTTCGCCACCCAACGTTTCGGCACCGCGAAGGTGGGCAAGGTGTTCGGACCGGTCACCGTGCTCTGGTTCCTGGCGCTGGCCGTGCTCGGGGTGACCAACATCCTGCACGAGCCCGAAGTGCTGAACGCGATCAATCCGATGTGGGCGGCGCAGTTTTTCGCCACCCATGCGTGGCACGGCATCTTCATCCTCGGCGCGGTGGTGCTGGCGGTGACCGGCGGCGAAGCCATCTACACCGACATGGGCCATTTCGGCGCGAAGCCCATCCGCTATGCCTGGTATTTCTTCGTGCTGCCGGCGCTGATGCTCAACTATCTGGGCCAGGGCGCGCTGGTGCTGGAAAACCCGGCCGCCGTGCAGAATCCGTTCTACATCGGCGTGCCGGAATGGGCGCGCATCCCGATGATCGTGCTGGCCACCGCGGCCACCGTCATCGCGTCGCAGGCGGTGATCACCGGTGGTTTCTCGGTGGCGCGCCAGGCGATGCAGCTGGGCTACATTCCGCGCATGCGCATCGTGCACACCTCGCACGACACCATCGGCCAGATCTACATCCCGGGCATCAACTGGATGATGATGGCGATCGTGATCGCGCTGGTGCTGGGCTTCCAGAGCTCCTCCGCGCTCGCCACCGCGTACGGCATCTCGGTGTCGGCGACCATGCTCATCGACACCCTGCTGCTGGCCATCGTGGCCAACGCGCTGTGGCCGAAGGCGCGGCGCTGGGTGCTGCCGCTGTGCGCGGTGTTCCTGGTGGCCGATACCGCGTTCGTGATCGCCAATGGCGCGAAGATCCTCAAGGGCGGCTGGTTCCCGGTGGTGCTGGGCATCACCCTGTTCACCCTGCTGCGCACCTGGCGCCGCGGTCGCATCCTGCTGCGCGCGGAGATGCGCAAGGACGGCATCCAGCTCGACACCTTCCTGCCCGGACTGATGCTGGCGCCACCCGTGCGCGTGCCGGGCACGGCCGTGTTCCTCACCGCCGACCGCACGGTGGTGCCGCACGCGCTGCTGCACAACCTCAAGCACAACAAGGTGCTGCACGAGCGCAACGTGTTCCTGACCGTGGTCACCCTCAGCGTGCCGCATGCGCACAAGCGATTGACCATCGAGGAGATCGGCGACGGTTTCTACCGCGTGTGCGTGCGTTTCGGTTTCATGGAGACACCGGACGTGCCGATGGCGCTGATGCGCAGCGCCGACGAATCGGACATCTGTTTCGACCCGATGGACACCACCTATTTCGCCAGCCGCGAGACCATCGTCGCCCATCGCCACGGCGCCATGCCGCTGTGGCGCGACAAGCTGTTCGCGCTGATGCACCGCAACGCCGCACCGGCCACGGGCTTCTTCCGCATCCCCGGCAACCGGCTGGTGGAACTGGGCACGCAGGTCGAGTTGTAACGTCTCGACACGGGCGCCTCGACACGCGCGCCTCGACCAGCGGGCTTCGATCGGCGCGCCTCAGCTGATCGCCGCGAACCGCTCCACCGCCACGGTCGGCCCGGACACGATCAGCACGTCGCCGCGCTCGACGATGGTGTCGGGCTTGGCGTAGACGAAATCGTTGCGGGCGCGCTTGATCCCGACCACGGTCACCCCGTACTTGCTGCGCAGGGCCGACTCGCTCAGGGTCACGCCCCAGGCCATCCGCGGCGCGGCGGTCTTGGCGATGGCGAAGCCGTCGTCGAAGGCGATGAAGTCGATCATCTTGCCGGTGACCAGATGCGCCACGCGTTCGCCCATCGCCGCTTCCGGGCGGATCACGTGGTGCGCGCCGGTGCGTTCGAGGATGCGCGCATGCTTGTCTGAGATCGCCTTGGCCCAGATGTCCTCCACGCCCAGCTCCTCCAGCGCCAGCACGGTCAATACGCTGGCCTCGATGTCGCTGCCGATGCCGACCACCGCGCGGTCGAAGCCGGCCACGCCGAGCTGGCGCAGGGTCTCGGCATCGGTGCTGTCGGCCTGCACGACATGGGTGAGATGGTCGGACCAGCGCTGCACGAGGTCGAGGTTCTCGTCGATCGCGAGGACGTCGTGCCCGAGCCGGGCGAGCGATTGCGCGACCGCGCCGCCGAACCGGCCCAGGCCGATGACGACGATGCTGTCCACGGACGTGCGATGTTCTTCAGCCGACAATGGGGCGCTCCTCCGGGTAGCGGAATAGGGTGTGCCGCCCGCGCAGCGCGAGCGCGGTGGCGACGGTGATCGTGCCGACCCTGCCGACGTACATCAGCACGATCAGCGTCCACTGCCCCGCCGGGGGCAACTGTGCGGTGATGCCGGTGGACAGGCCGACGGTGGCGAAGGCGGAGATCGCCTCGAACGCCACCTTCTCCAGCGGCAGATTGGTGGTGCTGGTCAGCGCCAGCGTACCGAGCGCGACCGAGCTCGCGCCCAGCAGCACCACGGTCAGCGCCTGGCGCAGGATCCGCGGGCAGATGCGCCGCCCGAAGGCCACCGTGTCGCTGCTGCCGCGGATTTCGGCCCACACCGCGAAACCCAGCAGGAAGAAGGTGGTCAGCTTGATGCCGCCGGCGGTGCCGGCGCTGCCGGCGCCGATGAACATCAGGACATAGTGCAGCACCAGCGACTCGGTGCGCAGGGCGCCGATGTCGACCGCATTGAAGCCGGCCGTGCGCGCGCTCACCGACAGGAACACCGCGTTGAGCACGCGGTCCGGGCCGGACATCGCGCCCAGCGTGGCCGGGTCGTCCCATTCGTAGACGCCCATCAACAGTGCGCCGACCACGATGAGGGCGGTGGTGCCGAAGACGGTGATCTTGGTGTGCACGCTCCAGCGCCGCCAGGCGCGCCCGCGCGCGCGCAGCTCGTGCAGCACCGGGAAACCCAGGCCGCCGATCACGATGGCCAGCATGATCGCGGTCAGGAACAGCGCATCGTGCCGGAACGGCATCAGGCCGGCCGAGTACGTGGAGAACCCGGCGTTGTTGAAGGCCGAGACGGCGTGGAAGACGCCGTTCCATACGGCGTCGCCCCAGTCCTCGCCGTACTGGAAACGCAGACGCAGGGCCAGCACGCCGGCGATCAGCGATTCGACCAGCAGCGTGATCGCCACGATCAACCGCAGCACCGCGCCCGTGTCGCCGAGACCCACGCTGCGGGTTTCCGCCTGCAGAGCGAGCTGCGTGCCCAGGCCGATGCGGTTGGCGACCAGCATCGCGAGCAGCGTCGCGCCGGTCATCATGCCGAAGCCGCCGATCTGGAACAGCAGCAGGATCACCGTCTGCCCGAAGCCGGACCAGTAGGTCGCGGTGTCCACCACCACCAGCCCGGTGACGCAGGTCGCCGAGACCGCGGTGAACAGAGCGGTGAGGAAAGGGGCGCCGACGGCGTCGCTCGCGCCATCGCCCGCCCGCGCCATCGGCAGCATCAACACGAGGGTGCCGAGCACGATGGTGGTCAGGAAGGCGAGGGGGATGAGTCTTGCGGGGTGGCGAATGCCCTGTCGGCGCACGCGTGCGGCTCCATGGAAGGCGCGCATTATCCACCCGGCCGGCACGATGCGGGTCGCCCGGTGAGGACGCATGCGATCTGCGGCAGGCATCGTGCAGGCTGCCGCCGGGACGGTCCCGCGCCTTGCGATGCCGACCCGCCTCTGCGGCCTTGTGCGCCGGGGCTGGCTGCCCTGCCGCCGCGCGCCCGGGGATGCCAGCGGTCTGCGCTTGGGGGCGTGTCCCGGGCGTGCGACCATAGCCGGATGAGCACCTCCCCCCACGCCGCCCCATGACCGGCGAGCGCATCATCGCCCCCGACGCCACCCGCGAGGACGATCTGGCCGAGGCCAGCATCCGCCCGAAACGGCTGGACGACTATCTCGGCCAGCAGCCGGTGCGCGAGCAGATGGGCATCTACATCGAAGCGGCCAAGCGTCGCGGCGAGGCGCTCGACCACGTGCTGATCTTCGGCCCGCCGGGCCTGGGCAAGACCACGCTCAGCCACGTCATCGCCAACGAGCTCGGCGTGAACCTGCGCAGCACCTCCGGCCCGGTGATCGAGAAGGCCGGCGACCTAGCCGCGCTGCTGACCAACCTGCAGCCGCACGACGTGCTGTTCGTCGACGAGATCCACCGCCTCTCGCCGATGGTGGAGGAAGTGCTGTACCCGGCGATGGAGGACTTCCAGATCGACATCATGATCGGCGAAGGCCCAGCCGCGCGTTCGATCAAGCTCGACCTGCCGCCGTTCACGCTGATCGGCGCCACCACCCGCGCCGGCCTGCTCACCGCGCCGCTGCGCGACCGCTTCGGCATCGTCCAGCGGCTGGAGTTCTACAGCGCCGAAGAGTTGACCCGGATCGTGCGCCGCTCGGCGCAGATCCTCGGCATCGGCTGCGAGGCCGAAGGCGCCGGCGAGATCGCGCGCCGCGCCCGTGGCACTCCGCGCATCGCCAACCGCCTGCTGCGCCGCGTGCGCGACTACGCCGAGGTCAAGGCCGGCGGACGCATCGATCGCGACGTCGCGCATGCGGCGATGGCGATGCTGAAGGTCGACCCGGAAGGGTTCGACGACCTCGACCGCCGGCTGCTCAATCTCATCATCGAGAATTTCGACGGCGGCCCGGTCGGCGTGGAGTCGCTCGCCGCAGCGCTGAGCGAGGAACGCGGCACGCTGGAAGACGTGATCGAGCCCTTCCTCATCCAGCAGGGCTTCCTGGTGCGCACCGCGCGCGGGCGCATGGCCACGCACAAGGCCTACCGCCACCTGGGCCTGAAGCCCAAGCCCGGCCCTTCCGATCTGTTCACCGCGCCCGATGCCTGAGCGCGGCGAACCCCGTCCGCCCGTTCGGCCCGTTCAGTCCGTCGTCATTCCATCGGCCGCGGTTCCCGCCCTCATCGTTTCGCCCGCTCCCGTCACCAGCGCCCAACACGGCACCTCTCCGAGATGAACGCGACATTCACCCACCCCGCCCGGGTTTACTGGGAAGATACCGACGCCGGTGGCGTGGTCTACCACGCGCAGTATCTGGCGTTTCTCGAACGCGCGCGGACCGAATGGCTGCGCGCGCAGGGCTACGGCCAGGAACTTCTGCGGCGCGAGTTCGCTCTGGTGTTCGCGGTGCGCGCGATGACCATCGACTTCCGTCTTCCGGCGCGTATCGACGACCTGCTGTCGGTGTCGGTGGTCCTGCGCGACTGCCGCCGCGCCAGCCTGGTGATCGGCCAGGCCATCGAGCGCGACGGTGTGCGGCTGCTCGATGCCGAAGTGCGGGTCGCGGCACTGGACGCCGACAGTTTCAAGCCGCGGCCCATCCCCGCGGCGCTGTACCCGCTGCTCAAGTCGCTGGAGACTCCGCAGGCCGCCGGGCATCTTCCCGCCCGTCGCGATGCCGCAGCAGCGCCCCATCGTCCCGACAACACCCACGCCGAGTAACCCACCCGATGCCAGCCGCTTCCCCCTTCACGCACGCACTCGCGCTGCAGGCCGCCACGGTCGAAGCCCTGCCCGAAGACGCCGCCACCGCCGCCGCCGTGGACACCGTCACCGCCGCCGCGCCGCAGGGGCTCAACTATCTCGAACTCATGCTGCACGCCAGCCTCGGCGTCCAGGCCGTGATGGTCCTGCTGCTGCTGGCCTCGTTCGCCTCCTGGGTCATCATCTTCCGCAAGAAGGCCGTGCTCGACCGCGCCCAGCGCGAGGCCGAGAGCTTCGAGGAGCGCTTCTGGTCCGGTGGCGATCTCGGTCGCCTGTTCGAGGCCGCGGGCTCGCGCCGTCAGGATCTCGGCGGCCTGGAAGCGATCTTCGAAAGCGGCATGCGCGAATTCAACCGCGTGCGCCAGCGCCGCGGCGTCGATCCGCGCACGCAGCTGGAAGGCGCGCAGCGCGCGATGCGCGCCGCCGCCTCGCGCGAACTCGACGGGCTCGAGCACAATCTCGAATTCCTCGCCAACGTCGGTTCGATCAGCCCCTACGTCGGCCTGTTCGGCACCGTGCTCGGCATCATGATCTCGTTCCACGGCCTGGCCCAGCAGCAGGAGGCCACCATCGCCTCGGTCGCGCCGGGTATTTCCGAGGCGCTGCTGGCCACCGCGATGGGCCTGTTCGCGGCCATTCCGGCGGTGTGGGCCTACAACCGCTTCGCCACCCGCGTGGAGCGCATCGGCAACCGCTACGACACCTTCGCCGAGGAATTCTCCTCGATCCTGCAGCGCCAGGCGCATCTGGACGAGTGAATCCGCCGGGGCCGGGCCTGGCGCTTCGTGTCCTCCGCCATCGCCCGCGCCGCCGCGACACGCTCCGCCCGTTCACCGTCGTCCTTCGCACTTCCCCTTCCGCATTCCCGACATCAGGCCATGCCCGCCCATCGCACACGCCGCAAGCGCCGCGCGCTGAAAGCCGAGATCAACGTCGTGCCCTACATCGACGTGATGCTGGTGCTGCTGATCATCTTCATGGTCACCGCGCCGCTGATGAACCTCGGTACCGACATCGACCTGCCGCAATCGAAGGCCAAGTCGCTGCAGACCCCGCGCGATCCGGTGGTGCTGAGCATCTACGCCGACGGCCGCTACGCGCTGATGGTCGAGCGCGGCGCCAACCAGGAGATGGACGCCGCCGAGGTGGTCGCCCGGCTCGGCGCGATCCACCGCCAGAACGCCGAGGCCACGGTGCTGGTCAGCGGCGCGCGCGACGCCGACTACCAGACCATCCTGCGCGGCATCGATCTGGCGAAGGACGCCGGCATCGCCAAGGTGAGCCTGATCAGCCTGCCAGACAACGAGCGCTAGGGCAGGGCGTCGATGCGCGAACGTCGTTCCGATACCGTCCTCGCCGTTGTCCTGGCGCTGCTGCTGCATGCGGTGCCGGCGGTGATCCTGCTGCTGGCCGCCTTGTGGCCGGCGCCGGAACAGTCCGCCGCGCCCGGCGAGCCGGTGGTCGCCGCCGTGGTCGACCGTGGCGCGCTGCCCGCGAGCATGCGCCGTGCGCTCGCGCGCGAGCCGGAGCCGCTGCCCGAACCGCTGGAGGAACCGCCGGAGCCGCTGCCCGACGCGCTGCCGGAGGAGGACATCCCGCCGCCGCAGCAACTGGAGGCGCAGGAGCTGATCGTCGACCCGGACGACACCGCGCAGGACGAAGTCCGCGCCGACAGCGATTCGCCCGAGACCGCGCAGCGCGAGCAGGACGCGCAGCAGACCCAGGGCCAGCGCGATCTCACCGAACGCGAGCGTCAGCTGCAGGAAGAGCAGCGCATCCGCCAGACCGAACTGCAGAAACAGCGCGAGCAGCAGCTGGCCGACATCCGCCGCCAGATCGAAGCCGAGCGGAAGAAGGCGGAGGAATCGGAGCGCAAGATGCGCGAGCTGGCCGAACGCCGTGCCCGTGAAGCCTCGGAGGTCGCCGCCGCGCAGGACGCTGCGGGCACCCCGCCGCCCGGCAACCGTGGCGACGATGTCAGCGCCGCCTATTTCGAGGCCATCGCCGAGGCGATCCGGCGCAACTGGGTGCGCCCGAACGAGATCCGCGGCAGCCAGGTCTGCAAGATCCGCATCCGCCAGAGCGCGGGCGGCAGGGTGCTGGAAGCGCGGGTCGAACCCTCCTGTCCCTATGACGAGCAGGGCAGGCGTTCCGTGGAAGCTGCAGTGTTGAAGGCACAACCCCTGCCATATGCAGGGTTCGAGTCGGCCTTCAAGCGCGACTTCATCCTCAACTTCCGCGCCGAGGATCTTTGACACCGGCGATCTGCGTGGTCGGATGATCTTTTGGGATCAAGGATTTGCGGCGTGAAGGCGGGTCTTGGCGTTCCTGCGGCGCATGCCTGTCCCCGGTCGAGTCCGTCCCCGTTCATCTTTCTCGGCGCCATCCCGTCCAAGCTGTCTGCGGTTCATCGGCGGCCACAGGCCACGTCCGCCGGTGCGGCAGGAAGCCCGCTCCACCCGGCTCTCACGTCCCGCCCGTCTCCGCTCCGATCGCCCCCCGCTTTTCGCTGTCCAGCCAGGAATCGCCCGTGTCGCCCACACCTTCCCGCATCCGCACCGGCCTGCTCGCGCGCTGCGCGACGCTCGTCCTCGTCCTGCTGCTGCCGCTGGCGGCACTCGCGCAGGAGCCCATCCCCGAGATCGACATCGTCGGCGGCAAGGTGGTGGCCATGCCGATCGCCGTGATGCCGATGCCCTACCAGGGCAGCGCGGCCGCGCCCGGGACCGATGTCGCCGCAGTGATACGCGCCGACCTGGAGCGTTCCGGTCGTTTCCGCGGCCTGCCCGAGCGCGATCTCGCCGCCCTCGGCGCGCCCACCCGCGGCAGCGAGCTGGACTACGCGCTGCTGCGCACCCTCAGGCAGGATTTCGTGGTCGTCGGCCGCGTGCTGGACAATGCGGACGGCGCCTTCCGCATCGAATACGAACTGTTCGACGCGGCGCGCGAGCAGCGCATGATCGGTCTGGCCGTGACCGCCCGCGAAGGCGCGCTGCGCGACGCCGCGCACCAGATCGCCGACGCCATCTACGAGAAGATCACCGGCCAGCGCGGTGCGTTCTGGACCCGGATCGCCTACGTGGTCCAGACCGGCCTGGGCCGCGCCGCCAATTACGAGTTGATGGTCGCCGACGCCGATGGTTACAACCCGCGCTCGGTGGTGCGTTCGGCGCACCCGCTGCTCTCGCCGTCGTGGAGCCCCGATGGCCGGCGCCTGGCCTACGTCAGCTTCGAGCGCGGCAATTCATCGATCATGCTGCAGGACCTGACCACCGGCTCGCGCGAGACCGTCGCCGCCTTCCGCGGCATCAACGGTGCGCCGAATTTTTCCCCGGACGGCCGCAAGCTGGCCATGGCGCTGTCCAAGGGCGGCAATCTCGACATCTATGTGATGGATCTGGCCAGCCGCGCGCTGAGTCAGCTCACCGAGCACTACGGCATCGACACCGAGCCGGTGTGGAACGCCGACGGCACCAGCCTGTACTTCACCTCCGACCGCAGCGGCCGGCCGCAGATCTACCAGGTGGCCGCGACCGGCGGCCTCGCACGCCGCGTCAGCTTCCAGGGCCGCGACAATGCCAAGGTCAGCGTGTCGGCGGACGGGCAGAAACTCGTCATGGCCCAGGGCAACGGCAACGTGTATCGCATCGCGCTGATGGATCGCAGCCTCGGTTCGGCGCGCTGGAGCAACCTCTCGCCCGGCACCGTCGACGAGTCGCCCAGCTTCGCCCCCAACGGCGGCATGGTGGTCTATGCCGCCCGCGAGAGCGGCCGTGGCGTGCTGTACGCCGTGTCGGTCGACGGCCGGGTGCGCCAGCGCCTGGTGGTCGCCGGAGGCGATGTGCGCGAACCGGCCTGGGGCCCGTTCCGCGGGCCGCCACGCTGAGCCTCACACGTGCCGACGCGTTCAACTGCCGTAAGGCTTCGACACCAGATTGTTTAAAATTCGTAAAGGCGTATGCTTGCAGCGCCGCGTACACCCACCGCGCCGCCTGCTTCCTCTTCGTCCGTCCTGGACATCTCGCCAGACACCTCGCATCCCATCCACCGCGCCAAGCAGAGACTGAGGACCACCCATGAACAACGTTACCCGACTGCTCCTGACCGCGACGCTGTGCGTCGCCGCCGCTGCCTGCACCAAGAAGGTCAAGGAAAACACCGACACCGGACAGACCGTCGACAGCGGCCGCCCGGATACCGGCACCGTGGTCGACACCGGCCCCGCCCGCAGTGGTGCCTACGGCCCCGGCGACCTGGACACCGACGCCTGCCTGCGTCAGCGCGTGGTGTACTTCGATTTCGACCAGGACGCGCTGAAGCCCGAGTTCCAGGCCATCGTCGCCTGCCACGCCAAGTACCTCCGCGACCGTCCTTCTTCGCGCATGAGCCTGGAAGGGAATGCCGACGAGCGCGGCAGCCGCGAGTACAACCTCGGTCTCGGCGAGCGCCGCGGCAATGCCGTGTCCTCCTCGATCCAGGCCAACGGCGGCAACGGCGGCCAGATCACCGTCGTGAGCTACGGCGAAGAGCAGCCCACCTGCACCGAGTCGAGCGAAGACTGCTGGGCCCGCAACCGTCGGGTCGAGATCGTCTATACCGCGAAGTGACCTGCGGCTCCGGCCGCAATGCGACGGCCGCCGCAGTGATGTGGCGGCCGTTCGCGCATCTGGGGCGCGCGCGCTGCGTGTGCAGTAGTCGGCGCCGCTCTCCCGATCGCCGGCGCGCACGGCGCCATGCCGCCGGCCGCGTCGTTCGAACACTCCTTCCCCATGCACGTCGAGCCCACCATGCATCTGTCCGCCCTCCGTCGACTGTCCACCCCGATGCTCGCCCTAGCCCTGTGGGGCGGTCTGGGTTTTGTGGCGCCCGCACAGGCCCAGCGGGTCAGCACGTCCGACCGCTTGACCGCGCTCGAGCAGCAACTGGCGGCCAGCCGCAGCGGCAACGTGGAACTGCTCAACCAGATGACCACCATGCGCGCCGAACTGCAGAGCCTGCGCGCGCAGCTGGAAGAACTGCAGGAAACCCTGCGCCAGCAGCAGGAGGCCGAGCGTCTGCAGGCGCTGGACACCGACTCCCGCCTGAGCCGGCTGGAGCGTGGTGCGGGCCTCGAAGAACCGCCGGCAGCTTCGATACCCGCCGCGCCGTTGCCCACCACCCCGGCGCTCGCCGCTCCGGCGCCTGCTGTGAACGCCCCCGCCGCCCCGGCTGCCGGCGTGCCCGCTTCCACGCCCGTGGCCGCGCCTGCCGCGGCAGCACCTGCACCTGCACCTGCATCGCCCCCCGCGCCCGCACCGTTGGTGCCGCCCTCGGTCGCGGCCAGTGCCGAGCCTGTGGACACACCGCCCCGGGTGTACGGCGACGCGGGCCTGATCGCCGGAGGGGAGTCCGAACGCAGCGATTACAACACCGCCTTCAACGCCCTGAAGGCCGGCCTCTACACCGATGCCGCGCGCATGTTCCGCGGTTTCCTGCAGACCTATCCCGGCGGCACCTACGCGCCGAATGCCTTCTACTGGCTGGGCGAGAGCTATTACGTCACCCAGAACTACGCGCTGGCCGAAGAGCAGTTCCGCGAGCTGCTGGCGCGCTTCCCCACGCACGACAAGGCCGCCGGTGCGCTGCTGAAGATCGGCCTGTCGCAGCAGGGCCTGAGGCAGCTGGACAATGCGGAAAAGACCCTGGCTGAAGTCATCGCGCGCTACCCCGGCACCGAAGCCGCGCGCACCGCCGACGATCGTCTCCGCGCGCTCCAGCTTTCCCGGCTGCAGCGGCGCTGACGCGCGCTGCGGCATGGCGCAGCGCGCCCGTCCGCATCGATCGATGCCTGAGAGGCACTCACGTGGCTGCGGGCCTGACCTGTCAGCCCGCAGCGCTGATGGGATCGGCCCGGATGCAGCCCGGTCAGGTCGATGCGGGCCGATCACGCCGAGCGGATTCCCTCCACGCAGGCCCCGACCCGGTCGCAGCCCGGGCCTGCGCACGAGCGGCCTGAGCCTCGGCCTCCCGCAGCCGACGCAGGCAACCGGGGCCTGCAGGTGGTCCAGCCGATCCACCGCGCGAGTGGACACACCATGCGCGCGACAGTGCCGCCGACTCTCCGGGGCGGCCCGTAATCAGTAAAATGGCTGGATGAGTACCGTTTCCGCACCGGCGGCGGACGCCGCATCGGCGGATCGCCTCAAGATCACCGAAATCTTCCTGTCCCTGCAGGGCGAGGCGCGCGACGCCGGCTGGCCGACCGTGTTCGTGCGCCTGACCGGATGCCCGCTGCGCTGCACCTACTGCGATACGGCCTACGCTTTTTTCGGCGGCGAATGGCGCAGCCTCGACGCCATCCTCGACGAGGTCGCCCGCCACGGCGTGCGCCATGTGTGCGTGACCGGCGGCGAGCCTCTGGCGCAGAAACGCTGCACCACGCTGCTGCGTGCGCTCTGCGATGCCGGGTACCGGGTGTCGCTGGAAACCTCGGGCGCCATCGACATCTCCGAGGTCGATCCGCGCGTCAGCCGCGTGCTCGACATCAAGACGCCCGATTCCGGCGAATGCGCGCGCAACCGCTGGGACAACCTGCCGCTGCTCACCGCGCACGACCAGGTGAAGTTCGTGCTGTGCAGCCGTGCCGATTACGACTGGGCCCGGGGCATCCTCGCCGAACATCGCCTGGATGCGCGCTGCGATGTGCTGTTTTCGCCCAGCAAGGACGATCTGCCGGCCAGAGACCTGGCCGACTGGATCGTCGCCGACCGCCTGCCCGTGCGTTTCCAGATGCAGTTGCACAAGCTGCTGTGGAACGACGAGCCGGGTCGGTAGCGGCCGCAGCCGACGGTCCGGAATCCGGGGGTGCGCAAGGCGGTACCCCGCGCCACAGGCCTTGCCCGGACTGCGACACGTCCCGCCACGAATTTCCGCTCACGAACCACGAGTCATACGCCCTCATGAAACCCGCCGTCGTACTCGTTTCCGGAGGCATGGACTCCGCCGTCGTTCTGGCCATCGCCCGCGAGCGCGGGTTCGCGGTGCATGCGCTCAGCGTGCGCTACGGCCAGCGCCATACCTCCGAACTCGATGCCGCCGCGCGCGTGGCGCAGGCGCTGGGCGCGGTCGCGCACAAGACGGTGCACGTGGATCTGCGCAGCATCGGCGGATCGGCGCTCACCGACGACGGCATCTCGGTGCCGGTGGATGGCGACGGCCATGTGATCGGTGCGGACATCCCGGCGACCTACGTGCCGGCCCGCAACACCATCATGCTCTCGGTCGCGCTCGGCTGGGCCGAGGTGCTGGGCGCCACCGACCTGTTCTGCGGCGTGAATGCGGTCGATTATTCGGGTTACCCCGACTGCCGTCCCGAGTTCATCGAGGCCTTCGAGCGGCTGGCCAATCTGGCCACCAAGGCCGGCGTCGAAGGCGCGGGCCTGCGCGTGCATGCGCCGCTGATGCGTATGACCAAGGGCGACATCGTGCGCGAGGGCCTGCGTCTGGGAGTGGATTTCGCCCAGACCGTGTCCTGCTACCAGGCCGACGCCGACGGCCGCGCCTGCGGCCATTGCGACGCCTGCCACCTGCGCGCCGAGGGCTTCACCGCCGCCGGCGTGGCCGACCCCACCCGCTACGCGACCACGGCCTGACAGCGCGGGCGTTTTTGGCTAAAATACGGGCCCGGCGCAAAGCCGGGTACTCCGCGATGCGGGCACAGTGGGTCGTTAGCTCAGTCGGTAGAGCAGAAGACTTTTAATCTTTTGGTCGAAGGTTCGAATCCTTCACGACCCACCATTCGCCCCTTCCCAAGGCATCTCCCAGCATCCAGAGCGTCCAGAAAACACCGGCATTCGCCGGTTTTTTTGTGTCTTGAAATTGCCGGCATGAATCGCGGCAATCCCACCGGAAGTGAGTAAGGTGACGGGTGGTGTAAGTCACGCGGCTGGAGGCGTCGCATTGTGCGGCGTGTTCACAGCGTACCGGTCTGGCGTGTGCATCCACTGCGCACGCCGCCGAGGAAAATCAGAGCGTCCGTCAATGCGCCGATGCGAATGGCTGGTGCAGTGGATTGCCCGCAGCAGCGGGCGTTTCGACGCGGGTGTCGGGCACGATTCGCAGCGATGCCTGTCGTGTTCGTCAGGGCAATCAAGTGATTCCGTCATTCCGCGACGCGCTTCATCAAGCACGTTCCAATGTCGGGTGGCGATGCGCTGTGCCGCGGATTCAGTCCGTGCCGAGCAGTTCGCTGTCGTGCTCCACGCGCACGCCGCCGGTGGCGGCGATGGCGGCATCGAGGCGGTGCAGGCCTTCGGCGTCGTCATCCTCGCGTTCGATCACCAGCAGCACGCGTCCGGCGGCGATGTCGTCCTCGAACTGGCGGCGGATGGGGTCGGGCAGGGTGGAGCCGACGAGTGCGCCCGCCCAGGTGCCGGTGAGCGCACCGACGGCGGCGATCGCGGCCGCGCCGGCCACGGTGATGCCCAGCGGCGGGAAGGCCATCGCGACGATGCCGGCCACCAGACCGGCGCCGCCGCCACCGAGCGCGCCCTTGAGGGCGGCGGGGACGAAGTCGGTGCTCGCGTCGCGGTAGTCGTCGGAAATGCGCTCCATCTCGATGTCCGCACGCGCGATCAGCGAGATGCGGTCCGGGTGCACGTGCGCGGCCTGCAGGGCGGCGATGGCCTCGCGTGCGGCGGGGAGGCCGGGAAGGCGGTAGACGTGTTTGTGGCTCATGATTCGCTCCTTGGCAGCGCAAGGCTGCCGGTGGGATGGGGCGACGTGTGCGGCGGATGGTGGCGGGGCTGCCGTCCACGTGGTGCCGCAGGTCGTGGCCTCTGCAGTGTCCCGTCGCTCGATTGAATGCCCACCAACCTGCATGCGTCACCCGTGCGGATCGTGCGGAATACAGCGATGCACACGAAAAAAGCCTGCGCATCGCACGATGCGCAGGCTTGGACGGGCTCCGGAAGAAAACCGGTATGCGGAGCGTGCCGCGCTCAGAACCTCACCGGGTCCAGACGCAGCAGGCGCGCGCCGCCGCCGTCTTCGAGCACCCAGATCGCGCCGTCGGGCCCCTGTTCCACTTCGCGGATGCGGCGGCCCATGGGGTAGCGGCTCACTTCGCGTGCGCTGGTGCCGTCGAACTGGACGCGGATCAGTGCCTGCGAGGCCAGGCCGCCGATGAAGCCGTTGTTGCGGAAATACCAGAACCGCTCGCCGCTGTAGATCATGAAGCCGGCCGGAGCGATGGTGGGGTTCCACCAGGCCTTGGGCGCGACGTAGCCATCGCCTTCGCTGTGGTCGGGGATGGGCGTGCCGTCGTAGTGGTCGCCGTTGGAGACGTTGGGCCAACCGTGGTTGCCGCCGCGCACGGCGAAGTTGAGCTCGTCGCCGTGGGCCGGGCCCATCTCGTGCGTCCACAGCCGCCCGGCGGGGTCGAAGGCGATGCCCAGCAGGTTGCGATGGCCCAGCGACCAGACCTGCGCGGCCACGCCGCCCTGCGATGCGAACGGGTTGTCGGCGGGCACGCTGCCGTCGGCGTTCAGGCGAATGAGCTTGCCGAGATTGCCGTCCATGCTCTGCGCGGGCGACATCTTCTGGCGGTCGCCGGAGGTGATCCACAGCTTGCCGTCAGGCCCGAACGCCATGCGGTGGCTGTAGTGGCCGCGGCCGGTGACCTTGGGCGTCTGCCGCCAGACGACTTCGCTGTCGGCGAGGCTGCCGCCGCCGTTGGCGTCGAGGGTCAGTCGGGCGCGTGCGACCACCGCGCCGCGGGTGTCATTGGGGCCGGCTTCGGCGTAGCTCAGATAGACCCAGCGGTTCTGGGAGAAGCCCGGGTGCGGCAGCACATCGCCGAGCCCGCCCTGGCCGCCGTAGTCGACGGTGGGCACGCCGGTGATGCTGCCCACCTGGTCGTTGGCCGGGTTGTAGAGCCGCAGCGAGCCGGGCTTCTCGGTGACCAGCAGCCGGCCGTCAGGCAGGAAGCTCATCGCCCAGGGTTCGTTGAAGGTGGCCTTGTGGCTGGTGGTGAACGGCCGCTCGGGCATCTTCACCGGACGGCCGGGGCCGCCGGTCGACATGTTGGCGGGCGCGGCCTGGGCGGGGCTGGCGGCGCTGGCCGGCTGCTTGGATGGGGTGTCGGTGTCGGTCGCCGCCACTCCGCCTGCGGCTGCCAGCGTGCCTTCCTCCCGGCGCTCGGCTTGCGGCTCGGTCTTCGAGACGCGCATCGCCACCCCGTCGCCGGTGGCGGAGCCGCTGCAGGCTGCCAGTGCGACCGGGAGCAGCAGGACGCCGAAGTGGTGGAGGGGGCGACGGAGAGGCGGAGCGATGTGGGGGTGGACAGGCATGGCGGGTTCCCTCGGGGGCGGGCAAACCTCGATTGTCGGCCGGCATCCGGGCCGGAATTGCGGCCAGCGTCGGATTTCGACGGCGCATCGGCCTTGCAGCGGGGTACGGTTCAGGCTGCGCGCCCGCTGGCTGCGCAGCCGAACGCCGAACGCCGAAGCAGAGCGCCGAACGGAGAACGCGGCGATGCGCCGTGATGTGGTCCCGGCGCGTAGGCGCGCGCTAGCCGAAGGAGGCCAACAAAAAAGCCGGCCCTCGCGGGTCGGCTTCTTGTTTGAAATGGTGGAGCCAGGGAGGATCGAACTCCCGACCTCGTCATTGCGAACGACGCGCTCTCCCAGCTGAGCTATGGCCCCGTGTAGCGGTGCGGCAGGCCCTGGGGGGGGCTTGCGGCTGCGGGCGGTGGCCCGCGCGGGTGGGAAGTATAAGCCCGCGCCTCAGCGCTTGCCAATCGCCGCCAGGATGGGGGCGAGGACGGGTTCGAGCTGCCCGCGGCGCCAGCCGGCCAAGGGGCCGGGCCAGTCTTCGCCGTCCTGCAGGGCTTCGAGCCAGCGTCGCGAGGCCAGCACGCCGTCGGGCAGGCCCAGCGCGGCGCTGCGGTCGGCGACGGCCTGCTGCAGGAGCTTGTAGGCCTTGCGGTCGCGGTCGTCGACCCGTGCCAGCGGGGCGTCGGTCTCGTCGGCCAGCGGGGTCTCGAGCGCCTGCCAGAGCGATGCGGCCAGCTTGCGCGGGGCCTTGGGGTGGGCGTCGAGCATCCGCTGCATCGCGGCCGCATTCGGCAGCGGGTCGCGGGCGAGGGCGACGGCGAGTTCGTTGTCTAGGATCCAGCTGCGCGGGCGGTCGCCGACGCGCGCCTGCACGTCGCGCCAGCGCAGCAGGCGCAGCAGGCGGTGCTGGGCCGCGGCGTCGAGGAACTGCGCGGCGCGCAGGGCCAGATGCGGCCACGGCTCGGCGCTGTCGCCGTCGGCGTTGTCGACCAGGCGGGCGCAGTCCTCGGCGCACCAGGCCTCGCGGCCCAGTGCCTGCAGGCGTGCGGCCAGGTCGGCGTATACGGCATGCAGGTGGACCACGTCCTCCGCGGCGTAGCGCAGCTGTGCGGGCGAGAGCGGGCGGCGCAGCCAGTCCGAGCGGGTCTCGCCCTTGTCGACGTCCTGGCCCAGCACGGCCTGGACCAGGCGCTGGTAGCCCAGCCCCGCACCGACGCCGCTCAGCGCCGCGGCGATCTGGGTGTCGAACAGCGGCCGCGGCAGGGCGCCGCAGTGCTGGCGCAGGGCCAGCAGATCCTCGCCGGCGCTGTGCATGACCTTGGTCAGCCCGGGCGCCTCCAGCAGCCGGCGCAGCGGCGCCTCCATGCCGGGGCACAGCGGGTCGACCAGCAGGATCTCGCCGTCGCCGTCGCCGTGACCGTCCGCGGTGCCTGCGTCATCGAAGGCCAGCTGCACCAGCGCCAGCTGCGGCCAGTAGGTGCGTTCGCGCATGAACTCGGTGTCCAGCCCGACCAGGCCGGGGGCGGGGCGGGCGAGCACGGCGTCGAGACGGGCCTGCAGGTCGGCCGGGTCGGTGACCCAGCGGTAGGGAGGGGTGTCGGTCAAGGCGGTGGTCGGCATCGGAAAGCGGGCATGCTACCGGAGCGGGCCGGGGATTTCGCCCGCCGAGCCGGGAGGCGGCGCGATCCATCCGCTGCCGCGCGCTTTCCATCCCCGGCGGCCGCGGCTAAGGTGGGCCGTGCCCTGGCGCCTCCTGCTGTCCTGCGGGGAGCCGCCGCCAGGCCCGACGAGCCCACCGCAGGCCCCGCGCCGCTTCCGCACTCCGCCATCCCGTGCCTTCGATCGCGTCACGCACGTCCTACGCCCCGAGGTCCGCATCGCCCGCCGGATGCGGCGGGCCACGCCGTGGCCCTTCGGTGACCGCGTGGGCGTGCTGGACGGTCTGCCTGCTGCTGGCCGGATGCGGCGACCCCGCACCGCCGCCGCCACAGGCCGGCGGCGCGGCCTTGCCGCCGCTGACGGCCGCGGGCGACCCGGACCCGGCCGCCGGGCGGATCACCGTCACCGGCGACGACCGCATCGCGGCCTCCCTGACCTGGCGTGCGCCGCAGGTGGAGGTGGATCCCGAGGCGCTGCCGGCCCTCCGCCGTCAGGCTGCGCGGGCGCTGGACCAGGGCCGTCTGTATGCGGATGCGGAATCGGCCATCCCGATCCAGCTGGCCCTGCTGGCACGCGACCCGCTCGACCGCGCGGCCAACGACGGGTTGTCCGAGGCCTTCACCGCGCTGATCGCGGCCGGCGATGCGGCCCTGGCCGACGCCGGCGACGACGCCGAGGCGCTGCGCAGGGCGCGCGAGATCGCCGCGGTGGCGCGCAGCGTGGGCATCGGGCGGTACCAGGCCGACACCCTGGCCTACCTGACCCGCGTCGACCAGGCCGAGCGCCTGTGGGAGCTCAACATCAATGGCGAACGTGCCCTGGCGCTGGGCGCGCTGGGCGTGCCCGGGCCGCCGGGCGGCGAAGACGCGGACGCCGGACGGGACGAGCCCGGTGCGCTCGCGCTGTTCCGCCAGGTGCTGTCGCTGGCGCCGGAGCAGCCGCGCGCGACGCAGGGCCTGGCCGCGGTCGAGAGCGCGCTGATCCGGCGCGCCGAGGATGCCGCGGCCGCCGGCGATTTCGAGGCCGCCGAGCACTGGCTGCAGCAGGCTGTGCCGCTGCGTCCGGGCTACGACACCATCATGGTCGGCCGCGAACGCGTCGAAGCCCTGCGCCAGCAGCGCATCGCGCAGCTGCACGACGAAGGCCTGGCGCTGCTGGCCCAGCCGGGCCTGCCCAACCGGCTCGACCAGGCGCGCAAGACGCTGGCGGACATGCTGCTGATCGCCGCGCCGGGCCACCCCACCGCCGCCGACCTGCGTGCGCGCATCGATCTGGCCGCGCACTACGGCCTGATGCGCCCCGGCCAGCGCTTCACCGATGCCCTGGACGGCGGTGCCCGTGGTCCGACGATGGTGGTGGTGCCGCATGGCGGCTTCCGGATGGGCGCATCCAGTGCCGAGACCGAAGCGGACGATGCCGAGCGCCCGCAGCGCTACGTGCGCTTCGACCGCGGTTTCGCCATGGCCCGCACCGAAACCACGGTGGCGCAGTTCCGCAGGTTCGTCGACAGCAGCGGCTATGTGTCGCGCGCGGTGCGCCGCGGACATTCGCTGGTGTACGACGAGCGCAGCGGCGCCTTCGTCCGCAGCAGCGGCGTGGACTGGCGCCACGATTACCGCGGCCGGCTCGCGGCCGACACGCTGCCGGTCGTCCACGTCAGCCCCAAGGACGCCGAAGCCTATGCGCGCTGGCTGAGCGAGCGCAGCGGCCAGCGCTACCGCCTGCCGAGCGAGGCCGAGTTCGAATACGCGCTGCGTGCCGGCAGCACCCGGCGCTACCGCTGGGGCGACGGCGCGCCGCCGCCGGACAGCGGAAATTTCGCCAGCGCAGGCGACCGTTCACCGGGTGGACGCACGTGGGGCAATGCCTTCGCCGGCGATGGCGACGGCCACTGGGGGCCCGCGCCGGCGGGCATTTTCCCCGCCAACGCCTTCGGTCTGCACGACATGGACGGCAACGTCAGCGAGTGGGTGGCCGACTGCTGGCATGACGGGTATCGTCGTGCTCCGACCAAGGGCGAAGCCTGGGTCAACCCCGGTTGCCGGGTGCGGGTACTGCGTGGCGGCGCATGGTCGAGTTCGCCTGCGCACACGCGTTCGGCCTGGCGCAGCTTCGTCGAGAACGATGTCACCAATGCACGCACCGGTTTCCGTGTGGTGCGCGACCTGTAACCGCCTGGTGCGGGGCATGCCCCCGGCCGCGAGGAGACCGCGATGAGACAAGACCCGTTCGGCAGAGGCCAGGGCGCGCAGGGCCGCAGGCGCGGCTTCAACCCGCGTTTCCTGATCCTGATCGCGTTCGCGGTGTACGGCGCGTACTACTGGTTCTCCAACCAGACCGTCGACCCCTACACCGGCGAGAAGGTGTTGATCGACGGCAGCATCACGCCCACCCAGGAAGTGGCCATGGGCCTGCAGGCCTACGAGCAGATCCTCTCGCAGGAGCGCCCGGTGGACCCGAACTCGCAGGTGGCGCGCGACGTGAACGAGATTTCGCGGCGGCTGATCGCGAAGGTGCCCGAGGTCGAGGCGGCGCTGGCGGAAGAAAGCGGCCAGCAGCCGAACCGCGTGTGGGAGCACTTCCAGTGGGAAGTGAACGTCATCCAGTCCGAGCAGGCGAATGCCTTCTGTCTGCCCGGCGGCAAGATGGCGGTGTACACCGGCCTGCTGCCGGTGGCGCAGAACGCCGACGCGGTGGCGGTGGTGATGGGTCACGAGATCGCCCACGCGCTGCTGCGCCACGGCGCGCAGCGCATGTCGCAGCAGAAGCTCGGCCAGCTCGGCCAGATGGCCGGCGCCGCCGGCGGCCTGGACCCGCAGCAACAGCAGATGATGCAGGCGGCGTTGGGTTACGGCTTTCTGCTGCCTTACGCCCGCAAGCACGAAACCCAGGCCGACGAGGTCGGGTTGATGCTGGCCGCGGCGGCATGTTTCGACCCGCAGGAGGCCGTGCCGCTGTGGGAACGCATGGGCCAGGCCAGCGGCGGGCGGGCCCCGCCGGAGTTCTCGTCCACGCACCCCAGCCCGGACACCCGCATCCGCGACCTGCAGGCGCTCATGCCCAAGGCGATGGAGTACCGCCAGCGCTTCTGCGAGTCGGCACGATGAGCGCGCGGCGCGGCGGCGCGATCCTGCGCCTCGCGCTGGCCGCGGCCTGCGCGACCGCTGCGGTGCCGGGCGGCGTCTCCGCCGAGGTCAAGGATTCCGGCCCCGACGGCTTCACGCTCGAGAACGCGGGCTGGGTGCCGGTCGACCCGGCGGCCGCATGGGCCACGCTGGTCGACGATGTCGGCCTGTGGTGGCCGGCCGACCACACCTGGGGCGGCGACGCCACGGCGCTGTCGATCGACGCCCGCGCCGGCGGTTGTTTCTGCGAAATCGACGGCATCCGCCAGGCGGAGCACCTGCGCGTGGTGTTCGTCCAGCCGGGCACGCTTCTGCGCATGAGCGGCGGCCTCGGCCCGCTGCAGGGCCTCGGTGTGCACGGCATCCTCGAATTCAGGCTCACCCCCGCGCAGCGCGACGGCCGCGACGGAACACGCATCGTGCTGCATTACCGCGCCGGCGGTTACGGGCCGGAAGACCTGGGCGCGTTCGCGCCGATCGTCGACACGGTGCAGGCGCAGCAGCTCGGTGGGCTGCTGACCCGCCTGGGCGGCGCTGCCGAGGGCGCCGGAACGTCCGCGCAATCCGGACGCTCCGAACGCGCGCCGGCCGGCGAAACCGCACCGGAGCGCGACGCGCCTTGAGCAGGCCGCGTCGCGAGCCGGCCCATCGGGCCACACCGGACGCTGCGCCCGGGCCGCAGGCGCACACGGCCTGGATCGACCACCCCTGGGTGTCGGCGGCGCTCGTCGCGCTGATCCTGTTCTCCGCGGCCACCGTGCCGCTGGAGACCCTGCCGACGCTGTCGCCGGCCTGGCGCGGCTTCCTCGACATCGCGGAAATCCTGGTGGTGGCGGTCTTCACCGTCGAATACGTGACCCGCCTGTATCTCACGCCGAACCGGTGGCGCTACGTCTTCGGGTTCCAGGGCATCGTCGACCTGCTGGCGATCCTGCCGTTCTACCTCAGCTTCGCCGTCGACCTGCGCGCGTTGCGCCTGCTGCGCGTGCTGCGTCTGCTGAAACTCGCGCGCTACGACGCCGCGGTCGGGCGCATGGCCCGCGCCTTCGTGGAGGCGCGCGAGGAATTGGCGATTTCGCTGCTGGTGCTGGGCGTGATCGTGTATTTCGCCGCGTTCGGCATCTTCTATTTCGAACACCAGGCCCAGCCCGACAAGTTCACCAGCCTGATGGACGCGCTGTGGTGGGCGGTGTCGACGGTGACCACGGTCGGCTACGGCGACATCTATCCGATCACCGTGGGCGGGAGGCTGTTCACCTTCATGGTGCTGATCGCCAGCCTCGGCCTGGTGGCTGCGCCCACCGGCATCTTCGCCCCGGCGCTGCTGTCGGTGCGGCGCGAGGAGGCGGAGCGCGATGGGGCGGCCGAGTCCGAAGGCGGGTCCGAGTCCGCGTCAGCCGATGGGCGCAGACCATCGCCGCCGTAGGAGCGGCTTCAGCCGCGACCCACACCGCGCTTACCGCCATCCGCAATGCCGCGCAGGCCGTCGCAACCGGCACAGACGCGGCACAGACGCGGCGCTGCGCTCGGCACCGCTTCAGCGCTCAGCGCTTCAGCCGCAGCGTCTCCAGCATCTTCGACACCTGCTCGGCATCGCGGGGGTAGTAGAACTCCTCCGGTGCCATGAAGATCGCCAGCGCCAGGCCCTTGTCGTGTTCGAACGCGGCGACCATGCCTTCGTACTTCAGTCCTTCCTCGTTGGCCATCGAGAACTCGAAACGCAGGCCGTCGCGGGCACCGAAGCTGGCCGGGCGCAGGTCGCGCGCCTGCAGATTCACCGCGCCCACCGCGCGCAGGCCGTCGAGGATCAGGTCGCGCAGTTCGTCCTCGCGCAGGCCGCGCTTGTAGAACGCGCCATCGGGACGGCGCTTGGTCTGGCGCTGGCCGAGGAAGATGAACTCCTTCTCGCGCACCGTCGGCACCAGGTACAGGCGGTTGAGCAGCGGCCCGTCCATCGTCCACAGCTGGAAGCGGCTGCCGGAGAAGCGCGTCCACTCCATCCGGCTGTCGATCACCAGATCGCCGCCGGCCGGGTTGGGCCCCGGCTTGACCAGCGGGCCGCCGGCACCGCCGCAGGCGGCGAGCAGCACCAGGGCGATGGACGCGAGCGCGACACGCAGGCGTCGGCCGGCGCGCGCCGGGCGTGCAGCGCTGGCGGTGGCGAGCGTGGTGTGCGCGGGCACGGTGGGTGCGGCGGCGGGAATGCGGGGGCTCATGGGCGGTCTCCGAGTCGGTCCAGTTCGCGCTGCACGAAGGCGCGGTCGTCGGCCTGCGGGGCATCGGCCAGATAGCGCTGCAACGCGCTGCGGGCGTCGGCCGGGCGGCCGGCGTCGCGCAGGGCGAAGCCGTGCTCGCGCCAGGCGGCCGCGGGGGCCGAGGGCAGGGCGACGGCCTTGGCATAGAACTCCGCCGCGCGCGTGCGGTCGCCTTCGGCGTTGCGCCGGCGGTGGGCTTCGCCGAGATAGAAGGTCAGCAGGCCATGGTCTTCGGTGGGCGCGTCATCCAGCAGCTCGCGGATCACCAGCACCGAGGCCTCGTAGCGCCTGCGCCCCAGTTCGGCCGCCAGCCACGTGTCCAGGAACGGCCGCATCGCCGCGCGATAGGCATCGCGGTTGCGCTGTCGCGGCGGGTCGGCCACCGCGGCGGCGGCGGTACGGATGTCGCTCAGGCGCTCTTCGGTGGGCGGATGGGTGGTGAACACCCGCGCCTCGCGCCGGTCCGGGCGGGTGTCGCGCTCGCGCTTGAGGCGGGCCCACAGGTCGCCGCCGGCCTGTGGGTCGTAGCCGTGCGCGACCGCGTACTGGAAGCCCAGCCGGTCGGCCTCGCGCTCCATGTCGCGGCTGTACTTGAAGATGCCGGCGTAGGCGCCGAGCGCGCCGAGGAAGGCGGCATCGGGCACGCCCGCGCCGTAGGCGATCAGCTGGAACGCGCTCAGCACCGCGCTGGTGTCCTTCAGCCGCCGCCACTGCCTGATCGAATGCTGCGCGGTGAAATGCCCGGCCTCGTGGCCCAGCACGAAGCCGATCTCGGCCTCGTCGCGGGCGCGCAGCAGGGCGCCGGTCCACACGATCATCATCCCGTTCGGCGCCATCGAGACGTTGAACTCGGGCACGTCCATGATGTACACGCGCAGGTCGCGGCAGTAGTCGTCGGCGACATCGCAGGCCAGCCCGCGCACATACGCATTGAGTGCGGGGTCCTTGACCAGCAGCGGCGAGAGTTTCAGCTCGTTCTCGGCGCGCTCCATCGCGTACCACAGTTCCGCCTCGTCGGTGCCGCTCAGCGGCGCGTCGCCGGGGCTGTGTTCGCGGACCGGCTGGGTGGTGGCGCAGCCGGCGAGCACTGCGCTCAGCAGCGCGACGCCCGCGCCCGTGCGCAGCGCGCGCACGCCTGCATGCGCCGCACTCACGCCCCACCTCCGTGGCCGACCGCGGCGATGCCGCCCGGACCGCCGCCAGCGTCACCGGCCGGGTCGCCCTCGCTGCCGACCTGGGGCGTTCCGGCCTTCGGCGGTTTGTCGTTCAGGCCCTTGAGCAGGTCTTCGGCGGTCTCGCGCGCGCCGGGTGCATCGCGCAGGTCGCCGGCCTGGTCGACCAGCAGGCTGTGCCAGACCACCTGGCCGGTGCGCAGGTCGACCAGCGAACACAGACCGATCTGGTAGCCGCCGCCGATGTCGCCGCCCAGCAGCAGGAAGCCGATCACCCGCATCGCCGCACGCCCGCCGCTGGTGTAGCTGTCGCGGATGTAGGTGAACAGCGCGTAGTCGGCGCCGGTGGCCTCGCGCAGCGCGCTCACGCCGGGGCCCAGGGTCCAGTCGAAGCGGCCGTGCTTGTTGCGCAGGCCCGATGTCGCGCTCGTGCTGCGGCTGGAGTACTGCAGGATGCTGATCGACACCGCCTGGTTGAGCAGATACAGCTGGCGCAGCCGGTCGTCGTGGCCACCGGCCGCCGGGATCGCGAAATCCGGGGCCATCGCCACGCCGCGGCGCTGCAGGATCTCGCGCACCGCCTCCGGGTACAGCCGGCGCGCGGATTCGGTCCAGGCCTGGCGGGGTTCCTGCGCGCCGCCGGCCAGCACCTCGTACAGCTCGATGTCCGGCTCCACCAGCACCACGCTGCCGCCCACGCGCAGCGGGTCGCCGCTGTCGTCGCGGGCGGTACGGATCTGGCTGGAGGCGCAGGCGTTGAGAAGCAGGCACAGGACCAGGGCGGTCAGCAGGCGGGCGGGAAAGGCCGCCGCGCGCCATGCCGGGCGGCCTGCGACGGGGCGGGGGCGGTTCGGACGCTGTGTTAACATTTCGGACTTCCTCCGGCGATTTCGGGCGCCTTCCGCGGCGTCTTCCGGCCGCGGGACCCCCACCCCCACACTACACAGCAGGTGACGCGATGCTGCAACTCGCCCGGCGGATGGGCCGCGCCAAGCCCAGCGCGATCATGTTGGTGGCCGAGAAGGCCAAGAAGCTCAAGGCCGAAGGCCGCGACATCATCAGTTTCTCGATCGGCGTGCCCAATTTCCTGCCCGGCCCGCACGTCTATGCGGCCGCCCGCGACGCCCTGGAGAAGGACAGCGGCCAGTACGGCAGCAACCGCGGCACCGATGCGCTGCTGGACGCCTTCCTCGCCCACATGGGCACGCTCGGTCTCGACGGCTACACGCGTGCCAATTGTGCGGTGGGCGTGGGCGCCAAGCACATCATCTACAACCTGGCCGAGGCCCTGCTGGACGAAGGCGACGTCATCGCCTTCCCCACGCCGTACTGGACCAGCTACATCGACATCGCCGAGATCGTGAACGCCGAGGTGCTGCTGCTGCCGTGCCCGCCGGAGCAGGACTATAAGCTCACCCCGGACCAGCTGGACGCCGCGCTCGCGAAGAAGCCCAAGGTCTTCCTGTTCAACAACCCGTCCAACCCGACGGGCATGGTGTACACGAAGGACGAGATCGCCGTGCTGGCCGATGTGGTGGCGAAGCATCCCGACACCTGGATCATCACCGACGACATCTACAACAAGATGGTGTTCGACGGCGTGGGTTACCACAACTTCGTGCACTTCCGTCCGGAACTGCGCGACCGCGTCATCTTCATCGACTCGCTGTCCAAGACCTACGGCATGCCCGGCTGGCGCGTCGGCTTCATGGCCGGCCCCGAGCAGGTGGCCAAGGCCGTGGTCACGCTCAATTCCAACCACATCACCAACATCCCCGAGCTGACCAGCGCCGCCGCGGTCGCCGCGCTCGGCGGCCCGCAGGATGTGCCCGAGCAGAAGTGCGCCGAGTTCCAGGCCAAGCGCGACCAGGTGATGGCCGCCTTCGCCGCCATTCCCGGCATCGTGTGTCCCAAGCCGCAGGGCGCGTTCTACGTCTTCCCGGACATCAGCGCCTACTACGGCAAGACCCACGGCCCCAGCGGCGCGACGATCGGCAACGACATCGACCTGTGCAATGCCCTGCTCGATGCCAAGGGCGTGGCCTGTGTGCCCGGCTCGGCCTTCGGCGAACCGCGTGCGCTGCGCATCAGCTACACCTGCCCCACGCCGCAGTTGGCCCCGGGCTTGGCGCGCATCCAGGAGTTCTTCGCCGAACTCGCGTAACGCCCACGCCGTAGGGCGGGCCTTGGCCCGCCATCGCGTGGTGCCCGATCACGTCGGAAGCTGGGTATCAGACGCCTTGCTTCCATCGCGGCCCAACCTTCGCAATGGCGGGCCAAGGCCCGCCCTACGTAACCTCCCGACGCACCTCCCGACGCGTTTTCCACTCTCGATTCCCCATTCCTCATTCCCGGAGTTCCGACATGAAAGCCCCCGTCCGAGTCGCAGTCACCGGCGCCGCCGGCCAGATCGGCTACGCCCTGCTGTTCCGCATCGCGTCCGGCGAAATGCTGGGCAAGGACCAGCCGGTCATCCTGCAGATGCTTGAACTGCCGATGGAGAAGGCCCAGGCCGCGCTCAAGGGCGTGATGATGGAGCTGGAAGACTGCGCATTCCCGCTGCTGGCCGGCATGGTCGGCACCGACGATCCGATGGTCGCGTTCAAGGAGGCCGACTACGCCCTGCTGGTCGGCGCGATGCCGCGCGGCCCGGGCATGGAGCGCA
>CBFGMS010000036.1:0-39647 GCA_965649985.1 uncultured Gammaproteobacteria bacterium
GCGGCCGACCGCGCACCAGGCCTGTCCATCCCTGCGGTGCAGCAGCATGAGCGCCGCGGCACTGCGCGCGGCGGCCGGGCTGGTGGCGATCAGCACATCCGCCGCGAGCGCTTCGGCCAGCGCCTCGCGTGTGTGCGCATCGTCCAGGGCCGCGATCCGCCACGGCGACAGCGCCAGGGTGCGCAGCCCGTGCGCCGCGGCCGCCCGGCGCAGCGCGGCGTGATCGCCGACCGGGCGCAGGGACAGCACCAGCGGCGGGGGCGAATCGGGCGTGGCGCGAGGGTGGCGGGACATCGTCCGAGCTTCGCCATTCGCGCGGAGCGACGCAAGCGCAGCGCATGCGCGACACGTGGCGGCGACGACGGCCTGCGCCACAATGCGGGCTCCGCGCCGGATCACCGACCGCCCTTCATCTCACCGTCCGCCACTGCCGCCACGCCGATGACCGAAACGACCACCGCCACTACCGCTGCGCCCGCGGCCACCGACACACCGCCGCAGGCCGACCTGCTGCGCCGGCTCGAAGCCGAACTGCTCGCGATGCCGCCCGTGGCCGCGCTCGGCCTGCGCATCGCCCATGCCGACGGCGACCGCCTGTGCCTGCATGCGCCGCTGGCCGCCAACATCAACGACAAGGGCTGTGCGTTCGGCGGCAGCCTGACCTCGCTCATGACCCTGGCCGGCTGGAGCCTGTTGACCCTGCGCCTGCTGCAGGCCGGCGTGGACGCGGACGTGTACGTGGCCGACAGCGAGGTGAACTACCGCGCGCCGCTGTTCGACGACCTGCGGGCCGACGCGCGCCCGGCCGCGGACGCGGCCGGAGGCGGCGGCCTCGACGCCTTCGTCGATGCGGTGGCACGGCAGGGCCGCGGCGAGCTGCGGGTGGACGCCGAGGTGCGCTGCGCCGACGGCACCCTCGCCTGCCGCAGCGGCAGCCGCTTCGTGGCGAAGCGCAGGGGCTGCTGAGGGGGCGGGTCGCGCGGCAGGTCGTCGCGCCCGCACGGGCGCGGGCGGATCGGGGCCTAGCGCCCCGGGCCGACGTCGATGAAGGTCAAGAACTCGCTGCGGGTGCGGGCGTCCTCGCGGAAGGCGCCGAGCATCTTGGAGGTGATCATGCTCACGCCGCGCTTGTGGATGCCGCGGGTGGTCATGCACTCGTGCGAGGCGTCGATCACCACGCCCACACCGTGCGGCCGCAGCGCGTTCTGGATGCAGCGCGCGATCTGCGCGGTCATCTTCTCCTGCACCTGGAAGCGGCGGGCATAGGCCTCGACCACGCGCGCCAGCTTGCTGATGCCGACCACGCGGCCGTTGGGCAGGTAGGCCACGTGCGCGCGGCCGATGATCGGCGCCATGTGGTGTTCGCAGTGGCTCTCGAACGGGATGTCCCGCAGCACCACCATCTCCTCGTAGCCCTCCACCTCCTCGAAGGTGCGCTGCAGGTACTCCTCGGGATTGGTCGCATAGCCGCTGAACCAGTCGGCGTAGGCCTTGACCACGCGCTTGGGGGTGTCGAGCAGACCTTCGCGGGCCGGGTCGTCGCCGGCCCAGCGCAGCAGGGTGCGCACCGCGTCCTCGGCCTGTTCGCGGCTCACGCCGAAGCGCTCCGCGGCGACCGCCGCGGCACCGGCGCCATCGGCGTCGGCATGCGCGTCGTCGTGGCCGTGATGGGCGTGGCCGCAGGCGCCGTGGTCGTGCGCGTCGTCGTGCGAGGGATGGCGCATGATCGAATCCGGTCGAATGGGGCCGATCATGGTAACCCGCGCACCGCGCACGGCCGTTGCGGGCATGCACGGCAGCGTTGCGCAGGGCATCTGCATCCGCGGCGGCGGCGGATGCGTGCGCATGCGGCGGAACGACCGCCGGGTGCCCGCCTCAGCCGCCGGCGCGCAGCCGCGCCAGCAGGCCGGAATCGCGCATCGCCGGGCGCTGGACCGCCTCGCGCACGCGCTCGGGCGCGGCCCACAGCCAGAGCCCGCGTCGCGCGCGGGTGGCGGCGGTGTACAGCAGCTCGCGGCCGAGCGCGCGGCTGTCGCGATCGGGGAGCAGCAGCGCCACCCGTTCGAACTCCGAGCCCTGGGCCTTGTGCACGGTGGTGGCGAAGGCGAGGTCGTGGGCGGGCAGCTGCGCCGGCCGCCAGCTGCGCCAGCGGGTCTCGCCGCCGGCCTCGCGCAGCCCAAACCACGCGTACAGCTTGCCGTCGTGATCGCGGCGGATCACGCCAAGATCGCCGTTGAACAGGCCATGATGCCGGCTGTTGGCAGCGATCGCGATCAGCGCGCCATGGAACCAGCGGCCCCGCGCGCCCAGCTCCGCCGCGCACCAGGCATTCCAGGTATCGGCGCCGAACGGGCCGCGCCGCAGTGCGGTCAACAGGCGCAGGCGCTGCGCCAGGGCCAGCGCCTCTTCGGCGCTGTCGGCATCGCGTACCGCCGTGTACATCGGCAGCGCCCAGGTCCGGAGCCATGCGGCGAGCGCCGACGGGTCGCCGTGCAGGCGCCACAACGCGTGTTCCGGCCCATCGTCTGTGTGTGCGCAGCCATCGGCATCGATCATGCCACCATTCGGATGTTCCGGCACGGACAGGAGTGCGAGCGCCTGTTCGGCGTCCCCGCTGCGCACCGCGGCGGCGAACGCCTGCAAGGGCGCCGCGCCCGCCTGACGCCAGCCATGGACCAGCTGCACGCGGGCGCCGGAGAGCGGCAGCGCGGACGGCCCCGCGGGATCACCGACGGCACCGGACCGCTCGCCATCGGCATCCGACCGGCTTCGAGCGGGCCGGCTTTCGATGGGTACGCTCTCGATGGGTCCGCTCTCAGCGGACATGCCCTGCACGGGCATGTCCAGCGCGGGCGTCACCGGAATGGCGGGGACCGGCACGCCCAGGGCCCAGGTCGCGGCGTCCGCATCCGTCGGCGCCACCGTCAGGCCGTCGCCGGCCGCCGCGCACAGGGCGCCGAGCACATCGCCGGCTTCGACCGCGGGCAACTGGTCGGGGTCGCCGATCAGCACCAGCCGCGCCTCGGGTGCGACCGCGGCCACCAGCCGGCCCATCAGCGGCAGATCGATCATCGAGGCCTCGTCCACCACCACCAGATCGAACGGCAGCGGCCGCCGTGCGTGGTGACGGAACCCCGGCCCGCCGGGCCGCACACCCAGCAGACGGTGCAGGGTGGAGGCCTGGCGCGGCACCGCGTCGGCCAGGGCCGCGTCGAGCCGGCCATCGGCGAGATCACGCGCGAGCTGTGCGCCGACCGCCTCGGCCAGCCGCGCCGCGGCGCGGCCGGTGGGCGCGGCCAGGGCGATCCGTGGCGGCGGCAGGCCGCGCGCGCGCGCGTCCTCCACGGCCAGCGCCAGCAACCGGGCCACGGTGGTGGTCTTGCCGGTGCCCGGGCCGCCGGTCAGCAGCAGCAGCCGGCGGCGCAGGGCCACCAGCGCGGCCAGGGCCTGGCGGTCGAGGGCGGGCGCCTTGCGGCCGTCGGCAGGACCGGCATCGGGATCAGGAGAGGGATCAGTATCGGGATTGGGCAGGTCGAACAGCCGGCGCAGCCGGGCGATGGTGCCGTGCGGCGTGTCGCCCGGCGGCGGGAGATCGGTGGGTGTCATCGAATTCGCGCTCGAATTCGCGGCACTCGTGGGTGTCCCCGAACACGCGCCCGGACGCGAACTCCCGCTGGAAGGCCCATGCCTCTCCAGCAGCCGCTGCGCCAGCTCGTGCTCGAACCGGGCATAGCGCAGCAGGGCGACACGGTCGTGTTCGAACACCAGCAGCGGCTGGCGCAGCCCCGCGTGGGTGTGAACAGGCTCGTCGAAGGCGTCGGCCGCCTCGGCGTCGGCGTCGCCCTCGTCATCGTCATCGCCGGCCAGCTCCGCGCCCGGCACGGCCGACAGCGCCACCCAGCGGCTGCCGCGCAGGGCTTCGCGCCAGGCGTCGGGCTCGGGAAGGCTGGCGCTGGCGTCCAGTGCCGCCAGCAGGGCATGCGCACGGGTCAGGGCGAAGCCGCTGTCGCCCTGCGCCACCGCGCGCATCGCCAGCGCCCCGGCCAGGGCGACCTCCGGGCCCGCGCCCAGCCGCCGCAGCAGGTCGGCGAAGGCGGCGTCGACCGTCCGCAACGCGCCCGACAGCGTCAGGCGCTGCAGTGCGCGACGGGCGATGTCGCCGCTGCGCTCGGCGCCGGGCGCCGCCGGGGGATGCCCCGCGCCGCTCATGGCGCATCTCCCGCGCGGTCGGCCGGTGCGCCATCGAACAGCGCATCCAGCGCGGCGAGGAGTCCGGGCGACACCGGGTCCACGTGAACCCCGCTGATGGCGCCCGTCGTCCCGACAGGGAACGCCCCCGCATCGTCGCCCGCGGTCGCTCCGCCCGCATCGGCCGGCACTTCCACCCCGCGCAGGAACACATACACCGCGCCGCCCAGGTCGCGCGCGGGGTCGAAGGCGGCGCCGCGGCGCAGGCGCAGCCAGCGGTAGAGCGCCACCAGATAGATGAGGTACTGCAGGTCGTAGTCGTGCCGCCGCACCGCGCGGGCCAGGCTGGCGGCGTCGTAGCCCGGCAGGCGGTTGGTCTTGTAGTCGAGCACGTAGTGGCGGCCGGCGTCGTCGCGGTACACCAGGTCGACCCAGCCGTGCATGAAGCCGGCCAGGGTCTCGCCCGGCGCGCGCTGCGGGCGCGGGTAGCCGTGTGCGGCCAGCAGGGCGAACAGCGCCTCCATCCTGGTCGGGCGCAGGCGGAAGTGGAAGCCCAGCTCGCGCACGCAGCGCGCGGCCGGCAGCGCGTGCAGGCGCACGCCGCCGGGCAGCGGCACGACGAGCGCGGCGCGCACCAGGCGCGCGGTCTGCATCAGGTGCGAAGGCGTGGGCAGCACGCCGGCACGGCGCAGCGCGCGTTCGAGCAAGGGCTGCTGCGAGGCCGGCCACGCCTGCTCCGCATCGGCCGATCCGGGCGCCGCAGCCGTCGCGGCCGGTGCAGCGGGCGATGGGAACAGATCGCCCTGCCGGCGTGTATCGCCCTTGCCGCGCGACGCCGCGCGGGCGTTCGGTGGATTCAGCCGTGGCGGTGGCGATGCCGGCGCCCAGGCGGTGAAGTCCGCGGCCTCCAGCACCTCGTGCACGGCGTTGCCGAAGCCGCTGCCGCCCAAGGTGTCGTCGTCCGCGGGCGGCAGCGGCGCGTCGACCAGCAGGGCGGCTTCGTCGGCCGCGCCGCGTTCGGCGTCGTGATCGCCGCCGTCGCCGGGCAGCGGCGGGTCGGCCTCGGCGATGCGCGCATGCAGCGAGGAAAAGCTGTGCAGACGCGGATCGATGCGGAAGCGGTGCGCGGTGGCGCGCACCGGCGCGGGCGCGGCCTGTGCGACCACGCGCGGCGCGGCGCGCGCGGCGGCCTCGGTGATGTCGCTCTGCAGTCGCTCGGCATCGACATCGCGCACCGCGATGGTGCCGGCCGCGGCCGTCTGCAGACGCTGCAGACGTGCGCGCATGCCGGCGGCGTCGAGCGTGTCGTTCTTGTTGCCCATGTGCGCGCCGCGATGCAGCAGCCAGTGCAGCGCGGTGTCGTGGGTGCTGCGGTTGCGGCTCCAGACGATGTGCAGCCCGTTGCGCGCGCGTGTGAGGGCGACGTAGAGCAGGCGCTGCTCTTCAGCGCATTCTTCGTGACGCGCTTCAGCCTTCAGCACTTCCTGCCTTGCAGGGACCAACACATCTTTCTGTGTCCACACACGTGCAGCGACGCTCTTCTCGGCTTTGTCTAACTCCGGTGAGACACCATGTGCATCACCACCCATATCCGATGACATCCGCTGCACTGCAGGTTCAGGTGGAACATGCAGATCGAAACGACTCAGCGCACCGCGTTTCTTTTCGCTTTTCCACGCCGCGAACGGCACCACCACCACCGGGTATTCCAGGCCCTTGGCGCGGTGGATGGTGCCGATCTGGATCAGGTCGGCGTCGGCCTCCAGGCGCAGCTGGCGGGTCTCGGCGGCATCGCCGGGCGCATCGATCTGCGTCTCCAGCCAGCGCAGCAGCTCCAGCGGGCCGTGCTGCTGCGGGGCTTCGGCCTGCAGCAGCTCCAGCAGATGCAGCAGGTCGGTCATCCGCCGTGCGCCGCCCTGCTCCTGCAGCCAGCGCTCCGCTGTGGCGGTGGCGAAGGGCAGCAGCGCCGGCAGCGGGCCGCGGCTGCGCCACAGCGCAGCGGCGCGCTCGAAATGTGTCCACTGCGCGTCGAATCGCGCCGGGTCGTGTTCCAGCGCGTGCAGCGCGGGCGCGTCGAAGCCGAGCAGCGGCGTGGCCAGTGCCGCGCGGAACAGGCCGATGTCCTCGGGCGCGGCCAGCGCGCGCAGCACGCTGCGCAGCATGCCGGCGGCCTCGCTCTGGAACACGCCGCCCTTGCTCAGCAGTGCGGACGGCAGGCCGGCCCTGGCCAGCGCCTGATGCATGCGCATCGCTTCATCGTTGCTGCGGGTGAGCACGGCGATGTCGCCGGGCCGCAGCGCACGTGGATCGCCCTCGCCGCTCTGCAGCGTGCCGTCGGCCAGCAGGCGCGCGATCTGCGCCACGGCGGCGTCGCACATCAAGGCGAGTTCGTCGTCTTTCTCGCGAAAGCCCTTGTGGGCATTGGTGCTGTGATGCTGGCTGCGATCCGGTTCCGGCGCATCCAGCCAGTGGATCGTGAGCGCCGGTTCCGGCACGCCATCCACGCGCAGGTCCGTGTCGCCAGCGCGGCCCTTGGCATGCAGGGGCAGATAGTCGATGCGCGGGTCGCGGAACGGACCGGTCACGCCCTCCGCGGCGCCATCGTCCGACTCCGTGGTGGAGGCGCCCTTCGCCTGAGCCGTCACGTCGCCCGTCGCATCGTCCATGGCGAACAGCACATCCAGCGCACGCAGCAGCTCCGGCCGCGAGCGGTAGTTGGCGTCCAGCGCGTATTCGTCGGCTTCGCCATCGCCCGTCGGGTCGCCGCCTTTTTCATCGTGACGCCGCCGTGCATCGCGCACACGCTGGCGCGCACGCAGGTAGGTCTCCAGATCGCCGCCGCGGAAGCGATAGATGGCCTGCTTGGGGTCGCCGATCAGGCACAGCAGACGCCGCGCGGGAGACGCCGCGTCGTACATCGCGCGGAAGATGTCCCACTGCCGCGGGTCGGTGTCCTGGAATTCGTCGATCAGCAGCAGCGGCCAGCGCTCGGCCAGCGCGGCGGCCACATCGGCGCGCTGCGTGGCCTGCCACACCGCGGCGATCAGCTGGTCCTGGGTGCGTTCGCCGCGGCGGGCCATGATCTCGGCGAACAGACGCTGCGCGTCCGCCTGCAGCGCATGCAGAGCCGCCGCGTGTTCGCGAGCTTTCGGCACATCGGTGTCCGAGCCTTTCACCGTCGGCAGCAGCGCGCGCGCCGGGTCGCACAGCGCAGGAAGATCCTTCGCGAGCGCCATGGGGGTCTTCCAGGCGGCGCGCAGCAGGCCGTGCACAGGATGTTCCTCGCCTTCGCCCCCGGCGGCGCGGCGCCACAGCTGCGTGGCGACCTCCGCCCAGGCCTCGGGCGCGGCGTCGACCAGCTGCGCATCGGCCAGCACACCGGCGCGGAAGCCGAACTCGCGCAGCACGCGCTGGCAGAAGCCGTGGATGGTGGAGACCAGGGCCTCGTCCAGCTGCAGCCGCGCGACCTCCAGCCGCTGGTCCAGGGTGGCGCGGTCGACGTGCTGCGCGGCCTGGGTCAGCACCGCACGCGCAGCGGCAGTCTCGGCATCGTCCGCCTCTTCCGGTGCATCCTCCAGCACCCTGCGCGCCGCCTGCAGCCGCTTGCGCAGACGCCCCCGCAGCTCCTGTGCGGCGGCGCGGGTGAAGGTCACCGCCACCACTTCGGTCAGCGGCGCACCGCGCTCCAGCACCAGGCGCAGCAGCACCGTCACCAGCGCGAAGGTCTTGCCTGTGCCGGCGCTGGCCTCGATCAGACGCAGGCCGTGCAGCGGCAGGCGCAGGCCGAGGTCGCCGCTGTCGCCGGTGGGTGGCGGATCGGCGGCATGCATCGGTGTCGGAGAGCCGGGTGTACTCATGCGCCGTCTCCGTCCGCATTCGATGCGCCTGACGACTTGCGCGGTACGGACGACTTGGGCGGTGCGGATGTGCGCGTGCTGCGTGCGCGCGGCGTCTTCGCCGCCGCGGCCGCTTCTTCTTCGGGCGTCTTCAGCGGCAGCGGGTCCCAGATCGGCAGCGCGTCGAACACCGCGCGCGCAGTCTCGGCGAAGTCCTGTGCGTTGCTGCTGTCGACCGCATCGAACAGGCCGTCGGGGCGAAAGGCCAGGCCGAGCCAGCGGTCGTTGACTTCGCCGAAGTCGCCGAAGTCGGGCGCGAAAGTCTCTTGCGCTTTTTTCCAGGCCTCGGCATGCCCCGGCGGCGATGCGTTTTTCTTCGGCTCTTGTCTCAAGGAGTCGACGTAGACCCACGACGCATTCGGCGCGAACGCCAGCGGCCGTTCGCGCCCGCGCCGGGCCAGCGCTAGCAACGACGCCAGCCTGCGCTGCGCATCCTCGGCCTCCAGCGGGCGCGCCTGTTGCGCGATGGCGTCGGGCGGCTGCTGTTTCTCTTTTTCGTTCTTGCGGTCCCACTCGGTCACCAGCACCGTGCGCGCGTCTGCGCCATGCACCACGGCCAGCAGCAGGTGGTCCAGGCCGGCGCGCAGCAGGCGCTTGCCGTTGGCCTTGCCCGGTTCGATCAGCAGCCGCAGGTGCCGGCCTTCGGCATCGCGCCAGACATCGTCGAAACGGAAGGCCACCGGCGCGGTGGATTCCACCGGCGTGCGTTCGGGGTGTGCGCCTGCGCGCACGCGGCCCACGCCGCGCCGGAAGGCCTGCGCCAGCGGGCGGGTGTCGTCGATCAGCAGCGCACCGTCGAGGCCGGGCGGCAGCGCGCCGCGCGCGCGCAGCTCGCGGGCGAGGGCATCGGCATCGGTATCGCCACCTGCCGCATCGACGTCGGCGGCCACCGATGCCGCGTCGCCCTCCGAAGCCGACACGGCCAACGGCGCCGCGGCACCCGCCGGCGCGGCATCGCTCCCGTCGAGATCCCGCAGCAGTGCGCGCAGCACGGCGTGGCGCAGCAGGCCGTCCTCGCCCAGCGGTTCGTCCTCGTCCACGGTGCGGCTGCGCTCGCCCAGCCGCAGGCCCAGGCGATCGCGCAGCCAGGCGCGCGCCGGATTGGCGAAGAAGTCCTGCAGGGTGTCGCGGTCGGGGGGCTCGGCGGGGTCGGCGGGGTCCAGGTCGACGGCCTCCGCGGACCACGCCGGCGGCACGAACGGCGCAGGCGGCTTCAGCGCGGACGCTGCCACCGACGCCACCCGCCATTCGTCGCGATAGCTGAAGCGCGGCAGTGCCGAGGCCGTTCGCCCGTCTTCGTCTTCAGCCCCGCCCTCCGTACCGCCCGGCCCGGGCACCCACCCGAAGGCCGACGCCGAAAACGGCTGCAGCGGGTGTTCCAGACGCAGCCGCGTCCCCGCGTCCGCGCCGTGCATGCGCTCCACCACCTCCAGCAGCTCGCTCACCACCGGCGAGGGCTCGCGCACGCTGCCGTCGCGGGCGTCCTTGCCGCCGTAGCTGAGGTAGAACACCTCGCCCGCGGCGCACAGCAGCTGCAGGAACAGGAAGCGGTCGTCCTCGCGCACCGAGCGGTCGCCCAGCCGGCGCTGGGCGCGGCCCTGCAGGGCGTCGACCGTGCGCTGGATATCGGCGCCGCCGTCGCGCCGCGGGAACGCATCGGCATCCAGACCCAGCAGACAGATCACCCGGAACGGCACCGTGCGCAGCGGCACCATGCCGGCGAAGGTCACGCCACCGGACAGCCACGGCTGCTGCCGCGGCGGCTGCAGCAGGCGCTCGCGCAGCGCGGTACGCACCAGCGCGGCCGGCAGCGCGGTGTCGCCGGCCGCGGCCGCGTCCACCGCCAGTCCGTCCAGGGCCTCCAACAGCCGTTGCCGCGCCTGCGCCTCGGCGCCGTCGGCCGGCACCGGGGCCAGCAGGCCCTGCAGGTCCTGGCCGAGGCGCTCGGCCCAGGCCTGCGCCTCGTGCGGCGTGCGCATCCACGCGGCCAGCGCGCGCAGCCGGGCATAGACCGCCAGCGCGCGGTCCAGCCCGTCGGCATCGCCGCCCTCCAGCACCGGCACCGGCGCCAGCGGCAGGCCGTCGTCGCCCGGTCCGGGCAGCAGCGCGTCGCTGCCGGCGGCGTAGCCGGCCAGCAGGCGGTCGAAGCCGAAATCGAAGCTGTATTCGCGCCAGCGCCCCACCCCGGCGCGCACGCGCGCGTCGGCATCTTCGCCCCAGCGGATCGCCGCGGCCTCGCACCACTGCGCCAGGCGCGCCAGCGCGGGCGCATCCAGCCCCTGCGCCTGCGCGATGGCCGGCACCGACAGCAGGTCGAGAAACGCACCGGCGCGCAGCGGAGTGTCGCCGAGGTCCAGCACGTCCAGGAATGCGGCCAGCAGCGGGTGGCTCTGCGCCAGCGGGCGGTCGGCCAGCGAAAACGGGATATGCCGCGCATCGCCCGGGTCGACGCCGCCGAACACCGCCCGCGCCAGCGGCAGATAGGCGCCGATGTCCGGGGCCATCACCGCCACGTCGCGCGGCTGCAGCGGCGGGTCGAACGCGCGGCCTTCGGGGCTGTCCGGGTCGAGCATCGCGCGCAGGCGGTCGTGCAGCACTTCCACCTCGCGCAGCCGCGAGTGGCAGGCGTGCACCTGCAGCGACAGGTCGTCGCTGGCGAGCGCTTCATCGGTGCGCGGCGGCGCGCGGTGCAGGATGTCGTCCTGCAGCCGGTGCAGCAGGGTGTCGCGGCCGGGCGGCACGAAATCCTCGATCTCGCTTTCCGGCGCCACGTAGTCGTAGGAGAACAGCTGGGCCACGATCTCGCGCCCGCCCGCGCCCCAGGCCGCGAGCAGCGGGTTGTCGCGCTGGTGGTCGGCCAGCGCCGCGGGCAGCGCGTCGGGGCCATCCTCGCGCAGGCGCGTGCGCAGGGTCTCGACATCGCCCCAGTATTCGGCGCTCGGCGTGGGCAGATAGAAATCCACCGCGCACCACTGCGCGGCCACGCCCAGCATGCGCAGCTGGTCGGGCGGCACAAGCAGGGTGCCGAACGCGGACAACCGCGGCGGCAGCGCCAGCGGCGGGGTGGCCTCCTGGCCCATCGGGCCGTCGCGGTCGTGGCGCTGCAGCCACTCCGCGATCAACTGCGCACGATGCGGTGCCTCGCCCATGCGCCGGCGCAGCAGCCGCCACAGCGTGGCCTGCCAGTCGTCGCGCTCGGCGCCCGCCTCCCACTGCGCCAGCCAGTCCGCGCGGTAGCCGAGGTAACGGTCGAAGGCCTGCGCCAGCTGCCCGGCCAGGGCGAAGCGCGCCAGCGCCGCGGCATCGCCGCCGCCGACGGCCTGCAGATGCGCACGCACTGCCTGCGGCAGCGCCGCGTCGGGGTCGGCCAGCAGCGCATACAGCGGCCAGCGCAGCCGCTCCGGGTCCCAGGGCGAGGCCGCGGGCAACTCCGGGCGCTCGGCGCGCAGCAGCGCCCAGACCAGATCGGTGGGCGTGCGGATGTCGAGATTGGCGGCCACGCCGTGCTGCTCGGCCAGGGTCTGCAGCAGCCAGTGGCGCAGCGCGGGCTGCGGCACCAGCACCGTCTCCGGGCGCAGGTCGTCATCGCCCATGCCCGCGGGCGGCTGCGCCAGACGCGCGCCCAGACGCGCCGCCAGCGCATCCAGGCGGTTGCCGGAGATCAGCTGGAAGCGGGCGGACGCGAGCGACATGGGCGGCCATCATGCCGCAGCGGCCCGTGCTTTGCTTCCGTGCAGCCCACGCACACCCGCGTCCACGTCAGGGCCGGAGACTCCCCGGCGGGATCACGCTCTCCTTGCGCTGCCCTTGCGGTGCCACCGCGCTGCCGCCGCCCCAGTCACGCCCCGCGGCCCGGCCACGCGTGCCCATGCAACGCCGATGCTGTAGAAAGGGCGCGGTGGATCGCCTGGCCTGCCTCACCGCCTTCGTCGAGACCGCCCGGCTGGGCGGCATGGCCGCGGCCGCGCGCAAGCTGGACGTGCCGCGCGCCAAGGTGAGCCGGCAGATCCAGATGCTGGAGGCCGAGCTGGGTGCGCAGCTGCTGGTGCGCACCACCCGTGCGCTGCGCCTGACCGAGGCCGGCGCCGTGTTCCTCGAATCGGCCGGCGAAGCGCTGGACAGGTTCGAGGAGGCCGCGCAGCGGGTGCGTGAGGGCCAGGGGCAGGTGCGCGGCACGCTGAAGATCAATGCACCGATGAGCTTCGGCCTGCGCGTGCTGGGCCCGCTGCTGGCGCGCTTCCAGAAGGCGAACCCCGGCATCGAGCTGCAGGTCGCGCTGTCCGACGAGTTCGTGGACCCGGTGCGCGGCGGATTCGACGTGACCCTGCGGATCGCGCGGCTGGAGGACTCCAGTCTGGTCGCCCGGCGGCTGTGCGATGCCCCCCGCGTGCTGGTCGCCGCGCCGACCTACCTCGCCGAGCGCGGCACGCCCGCGCATCCGCAGGAGCTCGCGGACCACGCCTGCCTGCATTACGGCTTTCTCAGCTCCGGCACGCACTGGGTGCTGTCGCGCGGCGACGAAGTCTCCAGGACCATCGCCACCGGGCCGATCTGCGCCAACAACGGCGACCTGCTGATGCAGGCGGCGATCGATGGCGCCGGCATCGCCCTGCTGCCGCGCTTCATCGTCGACGAAGCCATCGCGCAGCGCGCGCTGGAGGTCGTGCTGTGCGAGTGGCAGGCCCCGCCGATCACCGTCTACGCCATGTACCCGCAGACGCGTCGCATGCCGGTGCGCACGCGGCGCTTCATCGATTTCCTCGTCGAGACACTCGACACCGGCGCGTGAGCGGGGCTCGAGCGGCACAGCGGTGGATCGATCGACGGACGCCGTCGCCTTGCGCGCGTGAGGCCGCGCTCAGGCATCGGCATGCGGCCCGTGTGGCGCGATCGCGCTGCCCGGTTCGCCGCCGACGAAGTGGCGCACCCGCGGCGGTTCCGGCCCCAGGTGCAGCGCGGTGATCCGCTGCTGCAGCGCGCGGTCGTCGGCGGTGACGCGCTCGTGCTGACGCAGGTGTGCGAGCCAGCTGCCGGTGCGGAAGAGTTCGAGATAGGTGCCCGGCGCGGCCACATCCTCGACGCACTGCCAGTCCAGCGCGCCGTCGCGCCGCCGCACGTGGCCCATCCGCACCATCAGGGCGAGGAACTCGGCGCGGCGCTCCGGCGCAATGCGGTACTCGATGGCGACCACGGCCGGCGCGCGCTCGCCCGCGACCTCGTCGACGACCACCGGCTGCGGCCAGTGCGCCGATGGCGTGAGATCCAGCCGCTCGGCACTGGCGATACGCCAGCGCAGCGCGAGCAGCCCGGCCAGCACGGCGCCGGCCGAGGCCACCAGGAGCGCTTCGTCGAGCGAGCGCAGCTGCGCGTAGGCGCCCCAGGCGAGGCTGCCCACCGCCTGCCCCAGCGAGAACACCACGATGTACAGCGACAGCGCCCGCGCCCGCACCCACGCGGGCACGCTGGTCTGCGCGGCGACCTGCAGCGAGGCCAGCACGCCGATCCAGGCCATACCGGTCAGCAGGGCCACCGGCAGCAGCAGGGCCAGCCGGTCGATCAGCGCCGCGGCGGCCATGGTCGCGGCATAGACCGCGGTGGCGCCGAAGACCAGGCGGTCGCGGTCCACCCGCGCCTTGACCGCGGGCAGCAGCACCGCACCGACGATCGCACCGATCCCGATCGCGGCCAGCAGCAGGCCGTACGCCCCGGGGCCACCGCCGAGCTCCCGACTGGCGAGCAGCGGCAGCAGCGCCGGCAGGGCAGTGGCGAACAGGAAGAAGGCGCTCGCCCGCACCAGCACCGCGCGGAACACCGGCGCCTGCCGCACGTAGCGCAGGCCGGCGACGATGGCCCCAGCCACAGGTTCGGGCGGCAGCGTGCTCACCGGCACCTGCCGCTTCCAGCGCAGCAGCACCACGATCAGCAGCACGTAGGACAGCGCGTTCAGGCCGAACGCCCAGGCCGCACCCAACTGCGCGAGCATCACGCCGCCGAGCGCCGGCCCGATGGCGCGCGCCACGTTGAAGCTGAGCGAATTCAGCGCCACCGCAGGAGCGAGCAGCGGCTTGTCCACCAGTTCGGGCGTGGTGGCGTTCTGCGCCGGCATCGCCATCGCGCTGCCGATGCCCACCGCGAAGGTCAACGCGATAAGCACCCACGGGTTGAGCCATCCCCCAGCCGCCAGCAGGGTCAGCGCCGTGGCGACGGTCATCAGCCAGAGCTGGGTCGCGAGCAGGTACAGGCGGCGATCGACCACATCCGCCAGCGCACCCGCCAGCAGCGCCAGCAGCACCACCGGCAAGGTCTGCGCGGCCTGCACGAGGCCGAGCATGGCCGCCGAGCCGGTCATCTCGGCCATCAGCCAGCCGGTGGCGACGTTCTCGACCCAGGTGCCGACGTTCGAGGCCAGCACCGCCAGCCACATCGCGCGGAACATCGGTTCGCGCAGCGGGGCCCAGGGCCCCGGCGCCGGAGCCTGCGCAGGCGCGGCGGATGCATCGGACGGGGGCGGGCGCATGCCGGCGACGGCCGAGGTCAGAACGCGAAGCAGCTGCAGCCGAGCGCGCCGAAGAAGCTGCGCTCGTCGTCGACCGGCAGCGGCGCGCGCAGTGCCGCATGCCGATGGCCATGGACGTGGCACGCCGCGCCGTGGGCGTGCGCGTGGGCATTGGCGAACACGCCGACCGCCTGGTGCAGGGTGATGCCCTGATAACCGCCGTAATGCGTCACCGGCGACCAGTCGGGCATCGGCGGCGGCAGAACCGGCGCCAGCGATGCGTAGCCGCCACCGCCATGCACCACAGTCCCGCCGACCACCGTCAGCACGCTCTCGATGTCGGCGATGCGCGCATCGTCCACCGCGAAGTAGTCCGCCGAGAGCAGCGCGAAATCGGCGTACTGGCCCACGCTCAGCCGGCCCTTGCGGCCGACGTCGCTGGAGAACCAGGCGCTGCCTTCGGTCCACAGGCGCAGAGCCTGCTCGCGGCCCAGCAGGTTGTCGTCGCCGTACAGCGCCAGCCCGCCGACCGTCCTGCCGGTCGTCAGCCAGGAGAGCGCCACCCATGGGTTGTAGCTGGCCACGCGCGTGGCGTCGGTACCGGCGCCCACCGGCACGCCCATCTCGACCATGCGCTTGACCGGCGGCGTGCGTGCGGCGGCCTCGGTGCTGTAGCGCGCGACGAAGTATTCGCCCTGGTAGGCCATGCGGTGCTGGATGGCGATGCCGCCACCCAGGGTCTTGACCCGCTCGATGTTGCGCTCGGAGATGGTCTCGGCGTGGTCGATGATCCACGGCAGGCCCGCGAACGACACGTCGCGATCCACCTCCTCGTAGACGTCGAGGATGCGGCCGATGCTCTGGTCGTAGGTGGCATGGATGCGGAACGGCCAGCGGTGCTCGGCCAGATGGCGCACGACCGCTTTCAGATCCCCTTCCAGGCTTTCGGGCAGCTCCGGCCGCGGCTCGCGGAAATCCTCGAAATCCGCGGCCGAGAACACCAGCATCTCGCCGGCGCCGTTGTGCTTGAACATGGCATCGCCCTGGCCGGGTGTCACCAGACTGGTCCAGCGCTGGAAGTCCTCCAGCTCCCGGCCCTTGTTCTGGGTGAACAGGTTGTAGGCGATGCGCACGGTGAGCTGCTTCTGCGCGGCCAGCTCCTCGATGATCCGGTAGTCGTCCGGATAGTTCTGGAACCCGCCGCCGGCGTCGATCACCGAGGTCACGCCAAGGCGGTTCAGCTCGCGCATGAAGTGTCGCGTGGAGTTGATCTGGTAGTCGTAAGGCAACGTCGGGCCGGCCGCCAGCGTCGCATAGAGAATCAGCGCGTTGGGCTTGGCCAGCAGCAGGCCGGTGGGCTCGCCGTCGGCGTCGCGCTGGATCTCCCCGCCCGGCGGGTTCGGCGTGTCCTTGCCGTAGCCCACCGCGCGCAGTGCGGCGCGGTTGAGCAGGGCGCGGTCGTACAGATGCAGGATGAACACCGGCGTCTCCGGCGCCACGGCGTTGATCTCCTCCAGCGTCGGCAGGCGCTTTTCGGCGAACTGGTGCTCGGTGAAGCCGCCGACCACCCGCACCCACTGCGGCGCGGGCGTGCGGTCGACCTGCGCGCGCAGCATCGCCATCGCATCGGCCAGGGAGCGCACGCCGTCCCAGCGCAGCTCCATGTTGTAGTTCAGGCCGCCGCGGATCAGGTGGGTGTGGCTGTCGTGCAGGCCCGGGATCGAGCGCCGGCCCTCGCCGTCGATCACCCGCGTGCGCGCGCCGGCATGGCGCATCACCTCGGCATCGTCGCCGATCGCGATCACCAGCCCATCGCGTACCGCGAGCGCGGACACGTCGGGATGCCGGGGGTCGAGCGTGGTGATGCGCGCGTTGCGCAGGATCAGATCGGCCTCGGCCATCGCGTCGTTCTCCCGGTGGTGTGATGCGCCCGCCATCCTCGGCAGGATACCGGCCAGGCCCAGCCCGACGGCGGCACCCAGCAGCCCGCGGCGGCCGGGGTCGACCGGCGTGGCCATGTCAGTGGCCTTCCTGCGCGCCGAACATGGCCTTGGCGTATTCGATGCCGAGACCATAGCCGCCGCCGTTGACCCGCGCGATGCCGGTGGTCAGGTCGTAGGTCCCGCCACGCGCCCAGTCGCGCTGCAGTTCGAGCAGATACTGCAGGGCGGTCATCGGCCGCGCACCGGCCTGGATCATCCGCTGCATCGCGCGTTCGTGCGCTTCATCGCTGATGTCGCCCGAAGCGTCGGCGACCACATAGACCTCGAAACCCTGGTCGAGCGCGGACAGCACCGGGCCCACGATGCAGACGCTGGTCCACAGTCCGGCGAAGACGATCTTCGGCTTGCCGATGCTGTTCACGCGCTCCGCGATGCGCGCATCCTCCCAGGTGTTCATCGTGCTGCGGTCGATGATGTCCATGTCGGGGAAGGCCTCGCGGATCTCGCTGAAGATCGGGCCGGAGAAGCTCTTCTCGGCGACGGTGGTCAGGATGGTCGAGACCTGGAAGCCGGCGGCCGCCTTGGCCACCAGCGCCGCGTTGTTGCGCAGTTGCACCGGGTCGATCGACTGGGTCGCGAAAGCCATCTGCGACTGATGGTCGATCAGGATCAGCGTGTGGTTGCTCGGGTCGAGCAGGGTCTTGCCGGGGGTCGGATGGGCGGTGGGCATGATGGGCTCCATGGGGCATCGGGATGGACGGGGCTGTGCGTCGCAGACGCGTCCGATGTGCCCGGTCGGCCATCGCAACGCGACTGCTGTGCCACCAGCCTAGTTCCCGATCGCCGCCGGAAAGAGCCCCCTGCCCGTGGCGCTGTGTCACGCCCGGCATGACAGCGGCGACGCCACCCGGCCCGCAGCCTGCCGCCTGCCGCCTGTGGCGACAGACGCTGCGGGCCGCGCACTGCATCCGCACGCGAGGCAGGCCGGAAGGCAGGTCTGTTCTGGGCTGGCCTGCCCTGTCGGCGTCCGAGGCACCTGCTCTCGCCGCGCGGATCAGCCCTGCGCGCCGCCGATCGGCCCGAGGTAATCCGCCTTGCCCAGCGGCACACCCGCGTGGCGCATCAGGGCGTAGGCCATGCTCGCGTGGAAATACACGTTGGGGAACACGAAGCCGTAGAGATAGCCCGCGCCGTCGAAGCGCAGGTCGCCGCGGGTGCGCGTGGGCACCACGATCTCGCGCGCCTCCGCGCCGTCCCAGGCCTCCACCGGGGACGCCTCCAGCAGGTCCAGCACGCGGCCGATCCGCGCCTCCAGTTCGTCGAACCGGGTCTCGGTGTCCTCGAAGCGCGGCATCTCCGCACCGCTCAGACGGCCCACCGCGTTCTTGGCCAGATCGGTGACCACCTGGGCCTGTCGCAGCAGCGGGAACATGTCCGGCGCCAGGCGCATCTGCAGCAGGACCGCCGGGTCCCAGCCCTGCGTCTCGGCGTGCGCAGCGCCCTTGCGCAGCACGTGCCGGAGCTGGGTGAGGGCGCGGATGAGGGCGGGGACGGCAGCGGCGTGCATGGACATGGCGGGCGGCTTTGCGGGGGATGGGATCCGCAGCGTAGCCGGCCTGCGGCGTGGCCGCGCCGGCATGGAGCGAACGCAGTGTCCGCAGCCTCGACGCACCTGCATTCCCACCCACCACCTTCCATCGCGATGTGCCCGGCCCACACGCACGAAGCCCCGGCATGCCGGGGCTTCGTGGTCTCAACCAGGTCTCAACCAGGTCTCGGTGGGGCCGGCGCGCGTCGGCGCCGGCCGTCCCCTCAGTACTGCTTCTCGACGTTGATCAGGAACCCGTTGTCGCGGTCCTCGCTGTCGATCAGACCGCGGTACTCCATGCGGAACGTCCAGTCCGTGTCCGTGCGCATCAGCGCACCCAGGCCGAACACGAAGCGGTTGCGGTCGTAACCGGTCACGTCCGCGCGGTAGAACGGGCCCAGACCGTCCGCGTAGCGGATTCCCGCCTCCGCGTCCGCGTCGAAGTCGTGCTGGTATTCCAGTCGCAGCTGCGGCGAGAACATGCCCCACGTCGTCTTGCGGCGGTAGTCCACACGCAGGCCCACGCTGCCCGTCGTCGTGTCCACGTCCATCGACTCGTAACGCAGCGCCAGCAGCGGGTCGCCGGTCTCGGTGTAGCTGTCCAGCGTCGCACGCGCCACGTCCAGTCGGCCGTACGGCACCCACAACCATGCCTCGTTGGCGAACTCGCCACCCGCGCTCACCGACGCGAACCACTGGTCGCCGTCGCGCTGGCCGCGCACCAGGTTGCCGTTGAACGCGATCCGGCGACGCAGCTCGTAGTCCAGGCGCTGGAGGCCGAACAGCGTATCCAGGTAGAACACCTCGCCCGGGTGCCAGCTCGCGTAGATCGCCGCCGTCGTCGCCTCGCCGTCGATCCGGCTGCCGGCCTCGCCCACGCGGCTCTCGTCGCGGCCGTAGCCCACGCCGCCGCCCAGCACGAAGCTCGGGCTGAAGCGGTAATCGACACCGGCGCTGATGCCGTCGGTCTCGAAGTCCACACCGCCACTGCCGCCGCGGCCGTCCAGGTTGCCCGAGCGCAGCGTGCCGCCCACCCACAGGCCGACCGGGCTGTCTTCGCCGCCGGAGCCGGAACCGCCGCGCTCGCCTGCGGAGAGTGTGCTGTCGCCGGCACTCGGACCTTCGCTCTCGCCGTCCTGGCGGCAGGTCTCGCCCGGCCTTGCGCCGTTCTCCATCGCGCCCGTCTGCTGCACGCAGTGCTGGCGCAGCGAGAAGCCCAGGCTGTTGTCGAAGCCGCCGCTGCCGCCACGTTCGCCGCCGCGGTGCAGCGTCTCCATCCGGCGCTGGAAGTTCTGCGTCTGCGCCTCGGCGAAGCGACGCGTCGCCGCCGCCTGTGCGTCCAGCAGGCCGCGCACGTCCGCATCCTGCGTCGGGTCCGGACGCTCGATCACCTCCAGCGTGTAGTCGCGCGTGCCGGTGAAGCCCAGCGCGTCGGTCGCGGTGATGGTGAACGTGGCCGAGGCCAGCGCCGTCGGCGTGCCGGTGATCGCACCGCTCGTGCCGTTCAACGTCAGGCCCGCAGGCAGTGCACCGGCCGTCACCGCGAAGGTGTAGGGCGCCGTGCCGCCGGTCGCGCTCAGCGTCTGGTTATACGGCAGCGCCGCCACACCGCCCGTCAGCGTCGCCGGGTTGACGACGATCGTCGGTGCCGAGATCACCAGCGTGTACGCCTGGGTCACCGTGCCGGCGGTGCCGGTGGTGCTGTCGGTCGCGGTCACGCTGAAGCTGAAGCTGCCGGCCACCGTCGGCGTGCCGCTCAGCGCGCCGGTGCTGCCGTTGAGGCTCAGGCCCGCAGGCAGCGCGCCCGCGCTCAACGCGTAGCTGTACGGCGCGATGCCGCCGCTCGCCGCGAACGCCTGGCTGTAGGCCACGCCCGCCGTGCCGCCCGGCAGTGCGCCGGCCGCCGGGCTCAGGCTCAGCGTCGGGGTGGCGATGGTCAGCGTGTAGGTGTTGGTGACCGTGGCCGCCGTGCCGCCGGTGCTGTCGGTCACGGTCACGCTCAGGTTGAACGTGCCCGACTGCGTCGGCGTGCCGCTGAAGCTGCGCGTGGCGGTGTCGAAGGTGATGCCCGTCGGCAGGGTGCCGGCCAGCGTCGTCGTGTACGGCGCGATGCCGCCGCTCACCGTCAGCGTCTGGCTGTAGGCCGTGCCCGCGATGCCGCCCGGCAGCGTGGCCGGGGTGAGCGTGAGCGTGGGCACTGCGACCACGATGGAGTACGCCTGCGTGCCGACCTGGCCGAAGCTGTCGGTCGCGGTCACGGTGAAGTTGAACGTGCCCGAGGTGGTGGTGGTGCCGGACAGCGCACCGCCCGAGCCCAGGGTGAGGCCCGGCGGCAGGCTGCCGGCGGTCACCGTGAACGCGTAGGGCGCCGCGCCGCCGCTCGCGCTGAGCGTCTGGCTGTAGGCGAGACCCGCCGTGGTGCCCGGCAGCGTGGCCGGCGCGATCACGATGACCGGCGCGGGCACGTCGATCGTGTAGTTGACCGCGACGCTGAAGGGCGCACCGGCACCGGTGAGCTGGGTGTCGGTCGCGGTGACGGTGATCGGGTAGCTGCCCGGCGCCGTCGGCGTGCCGCCGATCGTGTTGCCGCTGAAGCTCAGGCCGGTCGGCAGGGCGCCGGTGAGGGCATAGCTGAAGCTGCCCGAACCGCCGCTCGCGGTGAAGGCCTGGGTGAACGGCGTGTTGTACGGCGCATTGAGCGTGCCCGCGGCCGGGGTCATCGTCAGCGTGGGCGCGGCGACGGTCACGGTGTACGCACGGCTGCCGGTCTGGCCGAAGGTGTCGGTCGCGGTCACGGTGAAGCTGTAGCTGCCGATCTGGTTGGTGGTCCCCGACAGCACGCCACCGCTGCCCAGCGTGATGCCCGGCGGCAGGCTGCCGGCGCTCACCGCGAAGCCATACGGCGCGACACCACCGCTGGCGGTGAGCGTCTGGGTGTAGGCCACGGCCGCAGCCGGGTTGGGCAGCGTGGCCGGGTCGACCACGATGACGGGCGGCGCCACATTGAAGGTGTAGCTCTGGCCGATGCTGAACGGCGCGCCGGCACCGGTGGAGCCGGTGTCGGTGGCCGTGATCAGCACCACGTAGTTGCCCGGCGCCGTCGGCGTGCCGGACAGCACGCCGCCGCTGCTCAGGGTCAGCCCGGTCGGCAGGGTGCCGGTCACCGTATAGGTGTACGGCCCGATGCCGCCGCCCGCGGTGAAGGTCTGCGAGAACGCAGCGCCATAGGTCGGAGCGAAGGTGGTCGGGGCCGGCGCCAGCGTCAGCGCCGGCGGTCCCACGTTCAGGGTGAACGCCTCACCGACCGCGAACGGACCGTTGCCGGTGCTGCTGTCGGTGGCGGACACATTGAGATTGAACGAGCCGGCCTGGGTCGGCGTGCCGGAGACCGTCACCGTGTTGGCGGTGGTGCCGGTGATCGACAGCCCTGCCGGCAGGTTGGTCACCTGATAGCCGGTCCACGGCTGCGCTCCGCCGTTGAAGGTGAAGGTCTGGGTGTAGGCCGCGGCCACCGCGGTGGTGAGGCCGCCGGACGGGGTGATGCTGATGACCGGATCCTGCACCGTCACGCTGACCGTCGCCGGCGCCGAAGTGCCGCCGCTGTTGGTGGCGGTGTAGCTGAAGCTGTCCGCACCGGCGTAGCCGGCATTCGGCTGGTAGGTGATGGTGGTGCCGGTCACCACTGCCGTGCCGTTGGCCGGCAGCGTGCCCAGCGTCAGCGAGGTGGGCGTGCCACCCGTGATGTTCAGCGGCACGTTGGTGGCCGCGGCGTTGTAGGCCACGGTCAGCGACGAGTTGTTGGCCACCGGCGGCAGGTCGATCACGGTGATCGCATAGCTCTGCGTCGCCGTGTACGGGCCGGTGCCGGTGCTGCTGTCGGTCGCGGTGATGCTGAAGTTGAAGGTGCCCAGCGCGCTCGGCGTGCCGGTGATGGCGCCGGTCGAGGCATTCAACGTCAGGCCGCCCGGCAGCGCGCCGGCCGTGACCGCATAGGCGTACGGCGCGGTGCCGCCGGAGGCGGGAGCGATCGCATCCGAATACGCCGCGCCCAGGGTGCCCCCGGCGAGCGTGGTCGCCGGCAGGACGACCGTCGGCGGTGCGATGGTCAGCAGGTAGGCCTGACTGCCGCTGAACGGGCCCGGGAGCGGGCTGCTGTCGGTCGCGGTGATGGTGAAGCTGAAGGTGCCGCCCGCGGTGGGCGTGCCGGTCAGCAGGCCACCCGGCGACAGGCTCAGCCCGGCCGGCAGCGCGCCGGCGCTCACATTGAAGCTGTAGGGCGCGACGCCGCCGCTGGCGGTGATGGTCTGGCTGTAGGCCGCGGCCACCGCACCGTTGGGCAGCGCCCCCGGCGACACCGTCACCGGCACGTCGTCGTTGGTGATGGTGCCCACGCCCTGGTTGTCGGCGATGGTGGCGTTGGTCGCGCCGCTGAGGTTGACGAAGAAGGTCTCGTTGGCCTCCGGCACCACATCGCCGTTGACGAACACCGAGATCGCCAGCGCGGTCTGGCCCGGGCTGAAGATCAGCGCGCCGCTGAGGCTGGTGTAGTCGGCCGGTGCCGTGGCGGTGCCGTCGGCGGTGGCGTAGTTCACGGACACGGTCTGGCCGCTGGGTGCGGACAGGGTGACGGTGAAGTTCGCGTTCACCACGCCGGCATTGCCCTCGACCACGGTCACGTCGTTGATCGACAGGCTCGGCAGCGGGTCGTCGTTGACGATGGTGCCCGTGCCCTGGCCGTCGACCACGACGGCATTGACCACGTTGGTGACGTTGACGAAGAAGGTCTCGCTGGGCTCGTTGAGCGCATCGCCGTTGACCAGCACCGTGAAGGTGTAGGTGCTGCTGCCGGCCGGAATGGTCTGGCCGGTGAGGCTCTGGGCGACATAGTCGACGCCCGCGGTGGCGCTGCCGTTGGCGGTGGCGATGTCGAAGGTGACGCCGCCCGGGCCGGCCGGCGCGCTCAGACTCACCGTGAAGGTGAAGTTGGTGATGCCGGCGTTGCCCTCGTTGGCGGTGACGTCGTTGATCGTCAGGTTGGGCAGGTCGTCGTTGAGGATGGTGCCGGTGGCGGCGTTGGGCACGCCGACGGTGTAGCCGGTGCCGGCGGCGAGGGTGAGGATCACCGTCTCGTCAGCTTCGATGGTCGCATCGGCGGTCGGATTGACCGTGATGGTGCCGGTGGTGTTGCCGGTGTTGATGACGAGCGGCGACGCGATGGTGGCGTAGTCCGTGCCGTTGGTCGCGGTGCCGCCGATGGTGTAGTTGATGGTGATCGGATTGAACGCCGGCTGGTTCAGGGTCACCGTGTAGACCAGATTCGGCGCACCGTCCTCGGCCACCGCGGCCGGGGACACGGCGATGGTGGCGCTGGGCACGTCGTCGTTGAGGATGGTGCCGGTGGCGCTGGACGGCGTGCCGACGGTGTAGCCGGTGCCGGGCGCGACGATGAAGGTGACCGTCTCATCGGGCTCGACCGTGCCGTCGACCGTCGGATCGATGGTGAAGGTGGCCGTGGTGGCGCCCGCGGGGATGTTGATCGTGGCCGGCGCGCCCACGTAGTCGACGCCCGCCGTGGCGGTACCGGCGACGGTGAGGTTCACCAGTGTCGGTGACGAGAGATTGGCGCTCCGGGTCACGGTGAAGGTGAAATTGGTCGCCCCGTCCTCGCTCACGCTAGCCGGCGAGACCGCGATGGTCACGGTGGGCGGCGGAGCGACGGTGAAGCTGAAATTCTCAAGTTCGAAATAGCTACCTGGGCCGGTGCTGGAATCAGTCACCCGCATTTGAAAATTGGTGGTGCCCACTGTAGTAGGGGTGCCGCTGAGCACTCCAGTGGGGGAGAGGCTCATCCCCGGCGGAAGAGCACCGGCCACAACTTCATGTAAGAAACTGTGGGGAGCGACGCCGCCATTGACACCGATATTGAGCGAAAACGGAACGTTCTGAATGCCGGTAGCTGAAGAAGGAACGATGGCGAGCGTCGGGTTCTGAACTGTTCCGGTGTAGCCTTTGACGACGAAATCGCTTGTCGAGTCCTGCGAACGTACCGAAAAAGTGTAGGCACCGCGCTGGGTTGGAGTCCCCGAGATCACGCCGGATGAACTTAGCGTCAAGCCGGTGGGCAAAGTACCGCTGCTCAGAGAGTATGTGTATGGCGCAACACCGCCCGTGGATGTCAGGGTCTGACTGAATGGGGTGCCTGCCGTCATCGTCGGGAGCGACGCAGGAGACACCACGATCGCCGAAGTGGGCGGGGTGATTGTGATGTTGACCAGTATGCGGTTGTTCGGCGGAGGCTCGCCGTCCAGCACCACGAAGCTGTCCGTGGTACCTGAGGTGCCGTTGTGGGAATAGTTGATGAACTGCGTCGCGCCAAACGGCCCGACGGTGGCTATGCCGTGCGATGGAGCCTGAGCGACGGTACCGAGGCCGAACCCGGCGTGGCAGGACGTTGCGTTGATGCTGACGGTGCCGCCATAGGCGACCGTCGCGCTCAATGTTGGGCAGAGTGTCGAGGTCTGCGCGAATACCAAGGACGGGAAGCCGAGGGCGACGAGCGACAGCCCCCAGAGACAAAAAATTGCGAGAGCCTGCGAATAACGCGAGGCTGCTTCAATACGATGCTGCATTTCCCTACTCCCCTGACTGACCTGTGGCAGACCGCTCACAGTGGTGATCCTTCGCTGGCAGACTGCAGCGACCTGCCATCCCGGTAACGCATGATCTTCCGGAATGCGGACGCGGCGGCTGACACCAACTTTAGACTGGCTCATTGGAGCAGGATCGGCCACGAAGGGGAAGCCCCCTGCCGGCTCGCTCCAGACTGATGCGTACTGTGGCCTGATCCGATGGGGACTTGTCCGCCGCATGGGCGTGGTTCAGAGTAAGCCGGCTCGGCGCACGACGCGTCGCGCCAACCATCCAAGGGGAGGATCACGATGAGTGAGTTCTTTATCGGCCAGATCATGATGGCCGGCTTCGGCTTCGCGCCGAAGTTCTGGGCACTGGCCAACGGCCAGCTGCTGCCCATCAACCAGAATCAGGCCCTGTTCTCGCTGCTGGGGACGCAGTACGGGGGCAACGGCACCACCAACTTCGCGCTGCCGGACCTGCGCAGCCGCACGCCGATCGGCTACGCCTCGTCTGTGGATCCCAGCTGGCAGCCGCCCTCGGTGCAGATCGGGCAGTCGGCGGGCGTCGAGAACGTCACCCTGCTCAGCACGAATCTGCCGGCGCATAGCCATCAACTTGGCGCGACCACTGCCGACGGGAACACCAAGAATCCGCGCAATAATCTCTACGGCAAGACTGCCGAAAACATCTTCGGCCCATCCAACGGCGCACTGGTTCCGCTCAATCAACAGACTGTGGCCCCGGCCGGCGGCAATCAGCCCCACCCCAACCTCCAGCCCTACAGCGTGATCAATTTCTGCATCGCGCTGAGCGGCATCTTCCCGTCGCGCAACTGATCTTTCGCCATGGATCCGAGGTGATCGGCATTCGATACGCCGGCACCCCATCAACGCTGGAGCACCCACATCATGAGTACACCCTATATCGGCGAAATCCGCATGTTCGGTTTCGGAACGCGCGGCGCGCCCAATGGCTGGCAGGCCTGCGATGGCAGCCTGCTGCCGATCTCCGAGTACGACGCGCTGTTTGCCCTCATCGGCACCACCTACGGCGGCGACGGCCAGACCACGTTCGCCGTCCCCGATCTGCGCGGCCGTCTGCCCATCCATCAGGGCACGGGTCCTGGCCTCAGCAACTACGTTCTCGGGCAACGCGCCGGCACGGAGACGGTGACGCTCCTGTCGACACAGATGCCCGCACACAATCACGTTGCTGTCGCAACGTCCGCAACCGCCACCACCGGAACACCGAGCACCAGCGTTATCCCTGGCACTGTCAACGCTGACACGATGTACATCTCGGACATCACCGGGCTCAGTCCATTCACTCTGGCGCCGCAGTCCTCGACTTTGGCCGGCGGATCGCAACCACACGAGAACTGTATGCCCACGCTGACCGTGCAGTTCTGCATCGCCACCTTCGGCATCTTCCCGTCGCAGGCATGAGTTCCGTCCTCGCCCGCTCTCACATTCCATCGCGCCACGCAGGCGCGTTCGCGCGTCCGCGCGCGACATCCCTCATCGGAGGAACCAGATCATGACCGAACCCTTCATCGGCGAAATCCAGATGTTCGGATTCAATTTCGCCCCGCGCGGCTGGGCGTTCTGCAACGGCGCCACATTGTCGATCGCACAGAACACCGCGCTGTTCTCGCTGATCGGCACCATCTACGGCGGCAACGGGCAGACCACGTTCCAGCTGCCCAACTTCGCCGGCCGCGGCGGCTGCCAGCAGGGCAACGGGCCGGGCCTTTCGCCACGCACGCTGGGCGAGACGTTCGGCGTCAACACCGTGACGCTGACGTCGAACCAAATTCCAGCGCATTCGCACGCGATCAATCTTTACGCAAGTCCGCAAAACAGAACGTCTTCACCGAGCCCGAATTCGGCGCTGTCATCACCGAACGAACAGAACACCAATGCGTTCATTCCGCCGGGAACCGTCAACACCCAGTTCGCGCCGAACATGCTCTCCCCGAGCCAGGGCGGCGGCCAGCCGCACCAGAACCAGCAGCCCTATCTCGGCGTGAATTTCTGCATCGCGCTGTTCGGCATCTATCCCTCGTTCCCGTGACAGGGAGAACGGTGGCATGGCGCAGCTGATGCCATCGCTGCGGCCGTTCCCGCCGGAACGGCCCGACCGACTGCAGACACCCGCGTCCCTCACCGGACGCGGGTTTTCTCTGCGTGCGCTGAGCGACGAGGATCTGCCGTGGCTGCGCGATCTGTATGCCACCACGCGCGCCGAGGAGATGGCGCCGTTGCCGTGGCCAGCGACGGCGAAGCGCGCGTTTCTGGATCAGCAGTTCGCGCTGCAGCACAACCACTATCTCGCGATGTTCGGCGACAGCGATTTTCTCGCCATCCAGCACAGGGGCACGCCGCTGGGGCGCCTGTATCTGCAGCGCGATCTGCAGCGCGACCTGCAGAGCGATCCGCAGCGCGCGGCAGGCGGCGACGCCGATGCGGCCGCGGGTGAATGCTCGGAAGCGCAGACGGGCGAACACCTGGTGGTCGATATCGCGCTGTTTCCGCAGGCGCGCGGTCGCGGCATCGGCGGCGCGTTGATGCGCGCCGCACAGGCGCGTGCGGCGGCCGAGGGCTGCGGGATGCGCCTGCATGTGATGACCACCAATCCGGCGGCGCAGCGGCTGTACGAGCGCCTCGGTTTCGTGCTGGTGCCCGAAGGCGGCACACCCACGCATCGCCTGATGCGCTGGCGGGCGGGAGACCCCGCGCTCGACTGAGCGGCACCGGCGCGCACCACGCCGATCACGGATGAAGTTTCGATGCGTCACCGACCACCCGAATGCCATCGACGGCAGGCGGTCTATCTCCCGTTTTTTTGTCGCAGAACCGGCCCGCGCGCACCGCAGCCGGCCGCAGGATGAGGCCCGTTTCGGCCGCGAACCGATCGCTGCCGGTGTCTATGGCGGCGCACGCGCACCCGGAAAGAACCCGCACAGGGCCCGATCGCGATCCGGAAGCAGACCGATCACGCACCGGGCAGACCCCGGCAGCAACCGCCGCCCACAGAGCCCGGAAAGACGCCGGACAGCGCCCGCTCGCACCCCCGAAAGAACCCGGAAAGACGCTGGAAAGACTCAGGAAGGCACCGGGATGGCGCAGCTCGGCACGGCCTCTGCGCGAAACGGGCCCGCCGATGGTCAGACCCGCCTGCGAAGCGCGCGGCGCAGCGCGGCATCGCATGTGCGACGCAGGATGTGCCGTGCGGGGCTGTGCAGTGCAGAGATGACGAGGCGCGAAGGCGGGCCGCGTGCGCCCGTGCGCCGCGCAGTGATGCGCGGCCCGGACTTCAGCCGCGATGCTCGCGCGCCAGATAGTCGGCGGACTGCATCTCGATCAGGCGCGAGGCGGTGCGCTCGAACGCGGCGCCGAGGCGTTCGCCGCGGTACAGCGCGGGCGGAGGCGCATCGGCGGTGCACACCAGGTTGACGTTGCGGTCGTACAGCTCGTCGATCAGGGTGACGAAGCGGCGGGCGGCATCGTCGCGGTGCGCGTCGAACACCGGCACCCCGCCGAGCAATACGGTGTGGAACTCGGTGGCGATTTCGATGTAGTCGGCGCTGCCGCGCGGGCCTTCGCAGAGCGCGCCGAAATCGAACCAGGCCATGCCCTGGGCGCGGGCACGCACGGGGATGCGGCGGCCGTCGATCATGATGCCGGCGTCGCGGTGCGCGTTGCCGAGCACGGTGCTGTCGCCGCCCAACTCGCGCCAGCGCGCGTCCAGCCAGGTCTCGCTGTCGCCATCCAGCGGTGCGCGGTAGACCGGCGAACGGGTGAGCGCGCGCAGGCGGTAGTCCAGCGGGCTGTCCAGATACAGCACCCGGCAATGGCGTTCGAGCGTGGCGATGGCCGGCAGAAAGCGCGCGCGCTGCAGACCGTCCTTGTACAGCTCGCCCGGCGCGGCGTTGGAGGTGGTGACCAGCACCACGCCTTCCTCGAACAGCCGGGTGAGCAGGCGGCCCAGCAGCATGGCGTCGCCGATGTCGCTGACGAAGAACTCGTCCAGTACCAGCACGCGCAGGCCATCGCGCCATTCGCGGGCGATCGCCGCCAACGGGTCGCGCTCGCCCGCGTGGTCGCGCAGGCGCACGTGCACGTCGCGCATGAACCGGTGGAAATGCGTGCGGCGCTTTTCGGCGATGGGCAGCCCGGCGTAGAACAGGTCGATCAGGAAGGTCTTGCCGCGGCCGACGCCTCCCCACAGGTACAGCCCGTCCGGCGCCGGCTCCACCGGCCTGCCGAACAGGCGCTGCAGCAGCCCGCCGCGCTCGGCGGGGCTGGAGAGGGCGAGATGCAGACGGTCGAGCTCGGCCAGCGCGGCATGCTGGGCCGGGTCGTCGTTCCAGCCGCCTGCGGCGACGCCTTCGGCATAGCGCTGCGAAGGCAGCGCGGCCGGCCCTTCGGGTGAGATCATGGCGTGGGCAGGTGGGCCTGCGCCCAGTGTTTGAGCGCGCCGCGCAGGTCCATCAGCTTGCGATGGAAGAAATGGCTGGTCTCGGGCATGCGCACCAGCTCGGCCTGGGCCTCGATGCGCTCCAGCCAGTCGTAGACCGCCTGCGGCACCACCACTTCGTCGTCCTCGCCCTGCACCACCAGCCAGGGCATGGTGGGCGTGCGGATGGCGTCGAAATTCCAGCGCTCGGCCGGTGGCGCGATGGAGATCAGCGCCGCCGGGGCCAGCTCGGCGGCCACGCTCAGGCTGACGTAGGCGCCGAAGCTGAAGCCGGCCAACCACAGCTGCGCCTGCGGGCGCTGGGCGCGCACCCAGGCCACCACCGCACGCAGGTCGTCGGCTTCGCCACGGCCTTCGTCGAAGACGCCTTCGGAATGGCCCACCCCGCGGAAATTGAAGCGCACCGTGGTCAGGCCCGACTCGCGCAGGGCGCGCGCGGTCATGGTCACCACCTTGTTGTGCATGCTGCCGCCCTGGGTGGACAGCGGGTGGCAGATCACCGCCACCACGGCCCGGGCCTCGGCCTCGGGGTCCGGCGGTTCGACATGCACGTCCAGGCTGCCGACCGGGCCGGGCAGGCTGAGGGTGGTGTCGGTCTCGGGGAACGGGGGAAAGATCATCCGCCGATGATACGCGAGGGCCGCCGCGGACCCGGCGCCTGCCGGCGCACCGTGCGCGATGTCAGGCTGCGGACGCGCGGAGGGCGCGAAGCCGGACCCCGCATGGCCGGGCCCGGGACATCGGCATCTTCACGGACGGCGCAGGCGCAGGCCGAGCAGCAGCGGGTCGTGGTCGGAGCTGCGCCACGGGCCGGCGGCGTCGGGGCGCTCGCGGTAGCCGGCGGTGACCGGTTCGTCGGCATTGGTGTGCCACTCCGCGGCCCCGGCAAGGCGTGCCGCCAGTGCGGGGCTGAGCAGGGCGTGATCGAGCCGGCCGGCCTCGCCGTTGTAGACATAGCTGTAGGGCATGGCCTGCCCGGCGAAGGCATCGCGCCAGCCGGCCTCGGCGAGGACGCGCAGCGGGTCTTCCTGCGCGTATGCGTTCAGATCGCCGACGATCATCGCAAGATCGCTGCCTGAACCCGTGGGGTCGCCACGCAGCCAGGTATCCAGACGCTGCGCCGACAGCGTGCGGGTGGCATTCCAGCAGCCCTGGCCGTCGCGCTGGTCGGCATCGGCCCCGGCCGCCTGGCCGCAGCCCTTGGACTTGAAGTGGTTGGCGACCACCGTGAACACCGGGCCGTCGCCGGCACGGAAGCTCTGCGCCAGCGGCGGCCGGCTGCGGCTGCCGAACAGGTCGTCGACCAGGCTGGCGGCCGGCCCGACCGCCTCCACCCGCCCGGTGCGGTGGATCAGACCGACCCGGATCGCGTCGCTGCCCAGATCCACGCCGGCGCTCGGCACCGCCCGCCAGTCCTGCGCCCCGCCGCGGGCGGCTTCGGCGCGGTTGAGCGCGGCCACCAGGTCGGCCAGCGCCGACTGCGGCCCGTCGCCGTCGTTCTCCAGCTCCATCAGCGCGGCGATGTCGGGATCCATCGCGGTCAGCGTGGCGACCAGCCGGTCGCGCTGGGCGGCGAATTCGGCCGGCGTTCGCGCGCCGCGCGGGGTCGGGAAGCCGCCGCCCTGGCCGTCGCCGTTGAAGAAGTTCTCGAGATTGAGCGCCGCCACGCGCAGGTCGCCGCCCACCTTCGGTGCTGCCGGCCGCGGCGCGTCGCGCACCGTCGGCGCGCGGGTGAGCTGCAGCACATAGCCGCCGCCGCGCTGATCGAGCACGCCTTCCACTCCGCGCAGGCGGCTGCCGGTGCGCGGGACGCCGCCGGGCAGGTACCACACCGCGGCGGGACGCTCTTCCAGGCTGCCATCGTCCAGGCGCAGGCTGCGCACGGCATTGGCCGCCGCCAGGGCCCGGGCCGGCGCACCCGGCGCCACCACATCGGTGGGCACGCGCAGGCGCTCGCCGACATGCACCACCAGTTCGCCCTCGCGGCCGAGCCGGTGGGTACCGGCGAGGGTCAGCGGCACGGCGAGGCGGACACGCATGCCTTCGTAGCGCTCCCAGTCGGTGGGCAGCGCGGCGAGGCGGACCGGGCGCGGCAGTGCGCCGGCTCCCAACGGCGCCATGCCCTCGGGGCGCAGCGCGGTCATGCTGCCCTGGCCGGCATCCAGCTCGACCACGGTGCCGCGCACGCGGATGCGGGTGCCGACCGGCGGGCCGCCGGAGTCGAGCACGAACACCGCATCGGACGTGGCCGGGTCGCCATCACTGCGGCCCTGGAGGAACCAGCCGTCGCGGCCTTCGAAGAATTCGGGGTGACGCATCACCGCCGTCACCACGCCCTCCACCGACACCGCCTCGCCCAGCAGCGCGCTGCGCGGCCCCGAGCCCTGCACCTCGCCGACCGTGCGGAGCGCCGGAGCGTCGGCCGGCTGGGCAAGGACGGCAGGCGCCAGCAGACAGCAGATCAGCAGGCCGGCGAACGGGACAGGAAACCGAGCGCGCATGGGGAACTCCGGGTGATGCGGGACGAGGTGGACGGCGGAGCGGGAGGCACGCCGGCGGCACAGGACAGCACGACAGGCAGGCACGGCGACGGCGGCATCACGTCACGGCTGCGACACACTGTCCGGGAGCGCAGTGTACGCAAGCGCGGGGACGGCACGATGACGCCCGCGCGATGCGCCGGCACACGACGCCGTGCGCGGACGAGTCATCGATGCGCAGGCCGGCCGAGGACACCGGCCGGGCGCACTCCAGATGCGCGAACGCCGCCCGGAGGCGGCGTTGCGTCTGGGCCGGACGCCCGACCCGCCGGTGCCCGCAGGGGGCACGTGGCGGCTCAGCCGCCCAGCATGTAGTCGACCGCGGCCTTGACCTGATCGTCGTTGAGCGCCGGGTTGCCGCCGCGCGCCGGCATCACGCCCGCGTCGCCCTGGAAGCCTTCGATCGCGTGCTTGTACAGCAGATCCTTGCCCTTGCCCGCACGCGCGGCCATCTCGGCGCCCAACTTCGGAGCTCCGGCCACGCCCGCGTTGTGGCAGCCGGCGCAGAGATTGCCGTAGATCACGCCGCCGTCCAGGGTGCCGCCGTAGGCCACCTGGGAAGCCGCGGCCGCCCTGGCCGCGGCCTCGGCGGCAGCGCGTGCGGCTTCACCACTCGCGCCGGCGTAGACATCGCCGACCGGGGCGATGCGGGCGGTGGTCTGCTTGACCTGGGCGTCGCTCGGCTCGCGCGGCTGGCCGTAGTGCAGGTACATCGCGAACAGGATGAGGGCCAGGGTGACCGCCATCAGGAAGGCGATGACCATCGAGAACCGCTTCAGAAAATCCAGATCGTAGTTGCGCACGACTCACTCACCTGACAGGACGGGCGGCCCCCGGGCCGCAAACCTCGGCATTATAGAGGCTCGCGGCGCCCCTGACACGGTGCCAGCGCAGCCGGCCCCGGGCACCGCGCCTGCGGCCGCCTTGGGTGGGCCGGCACGGCATGGCACACTTGCTAGATGTCCCGGCCTTCCTCCCACGACGGCGGTCCCGCCACCGAGCCACAGGTGCTGGACCTGATCCAGCTGCGGCGCGGCTGCACCTACTGCTCCGTCCGCCAGCTCTGCCTGCCGGGCGGCATCGGCGCCGAGGAACTGCGCTCGCTCGACCGCATCGTCCAGCGCAAGCGCGACATCAAGCGCGGGGAACGCCTGTTCCGCCAGGGCGAGCCGCTGAATGCGCTGTACGTGGCCCGCGAGGGGGCGTTCAAGTCGGTGGGCGTGACCGAGGAAGGCGAAGAACAGATCCTCGGGTTCCATGTCGCCGGCGAGCTGATCGGCCTGGACGGCCTGGGCGGCGGCGAGCACCGCTGCGAGGGCGTGGCCCTGACCGCCGCCAGCGTGTGCGAGCTGCCCTACGAGCAACTGGGCGAGGTCGCCGCCGAGCTGCCCGGCCTGCAGCAGCAGTTGCTGCGGATCATCGGCCAGAGCCTGGGCCGCGACCAGGACCATCTGTCGATGCTGGTCAGGCGCCAGGCCAACGAGCGCATCGCGCTGTTCCTGCACAGCCTGGACGAGCGTCTGCAGACCATCGGCCAGCCGGCACACCGGATGACCCTGCCGATGAGCCGCGAAGACATCGCCGGCTATCTGGGTCTGGCGCTGGAAACCGTCAGCCGCGGCTTCACCCGCCTGCAGGAGGACGGCGTGATCGCGGTCACCGGCCGCCGGGTGGAGATCCTGGCGCCCGAGATGCTGCGCCGGATCGCCCACGGGCAGCCCGCCGACAGCGGTGCCCAGCGGCGGGCGTAGCGGCCCATCACCCGATGCCGATCCATGAGTGCGCCCATGCATTCGAGGCACTCGCCTCGACTGTCCTGCCGGAACGCATGCTTCGAATGCGCGCGGCGATGGCCCATCCGTGGCAGATGGCCAGATTTGCGCAGCCCAAGATCGGCACAAAATCGCTGCTGAAGGAGCTTGCGTTGCCGAAGGATTTCCCCGGCTGCTACGTGCTCATCGAACATGGCACAGCAGTCTATGTCGGTATCTCGCGGGGTGTGATCGGCCGGCTCCGTCAACACGTCTACGGCAACACTCACTTTGATGCCAGTTTGGCTTATCGCATCGCGTTCAGCCGGCACCCCGACCGGACAGTCGAAACCTGGACGCGCAGTCGGGCCATGCAAGATCAGCTGTTCAGCAGTTCTTTCAGGCAAGCACAATCCTACTTGCGGTCGCTTCAGGTGGCTGCGATCGAGATCGAGAATGCGCTTGAGCGATACGTGTTCGAGCCGTATTGCGCAATGACTCTAGATACCCATCAGTGGAATTCATTCGATACGCACTGAGTCTCGAGCCGTCCAGTTCATCGCGCGCGATGTCTCCGGTGGCTGTCTTCGCGCATTCAGACCGCTCCGCAGCACTTCTTGTACTTCCTGCCGCTGCCGCAGTGGCAGGGGTCGTTGCGCCCCGGCACCGCCTCGGCGCGGATCGGCGTGCGCGGGGTGAGCGCTTCGACCCGATGGACGTTGAGGTCGTACAGCAGCCACGGCAGGTCGAGCACGATCTCGGTCCGCTCGGCCTGGGTGAGCGCGGGCAGGTCCTCGGGCGAGGGAGCCGCTTCCGCGTCCGTATCCTCGGCATCGGCATCGGCATCGGCGCCGTCGTCCGCCGCCTGTTCCGGTGCGTCGGCATCGCCCGCGTCCGGCGCTTCCTCCGAGGCGCTTCCGGCGGCCTTCATGTCGTGGCCGAGCACCAGCGAGATCATGTCGAGATAGTGCTGGGCGATCCATTCCTCGCTCTCGAACCAGCCTTCCCACGCCGTCTTGCACAGGTCGACGCCGCGCAGGAAGCCCAGCGCCCAGTCGTGGCCAATGTAGTCCGCATCGGGATCGTCCTCGGTCTCCGGCAGCCACACCACCGGCAGCAGGCGCTCGGTCATTTCGTCGCCGGCATGGCGGACGCGCTCGGTGACCAGGTCGAAGTGGCCCATCAGCAGGTCGAGCACCTCCTGCGCCTCGGCCGCGGATTCCCAGTTCGGCGGTTTCGGGCCCCACAGCTCGGCCATCCACTGCTCGGCCGGCACTGCCTCGGGGCCGACGACCAGGGCGGAAAAGAAGCCGTCCAGCGCCTCCAGGTTCATGCCGCCGAAGGGCACCGCCCGGGTGTCGAGCAGCTGGGCGAGGGTGTCGAGGGCGTCGTCGGGTGTCGGAGAGGCAGGCATGCGGTGGGCCGTCGGAAGTCGGTGGGACGCGCGCGGCGATGTGCGCGGGCGGGCGACAGGATACCCGCATGGCCTGCGCGCCGGTCCCCGGACACACGACAGGCCGCACGCGGCGGCCTGTCGATCGCGCGGCCGTCAGGGCCGGCGGGGATGGTTCAATGCAGGAATTACTGCACGGTGAAGTTGCGGCTCTGGGCCACCTTGTCGTTCACCAGCACTTCGACGGTGTAGTTGCCGGTCGGCAGGCCGTCGGGCATCGAGATCTCGAAGGCGCTGACGCCCTGTCCGGTGAAGTTGATGACCTTGGGCTCCTCGCTCACCACCTGGCCGTCCTGATAGGTCCACTTGGCGGTGAGCTTGGCCGACAGCGCGGTGGCCGGGTCGCCGGTGGAGGTGACCACCGAGGCGATCACCTTGTCCTTCGGCGCGAAGGTGGTTTTCGGCGTGGCGATCTTCAGGTCGGGGCCGGTCTCGGTACCGAGATCCACCGACACCACCGACACCGTGGGCGCGGGCGCCGCTTCAGGCGTGATCGACGGCATGGGCGCTGGCGTGGTGGCGGCCGGCGGAGCCACCGGTGCGGGCTCTTCCTTCTTCTTGCAGCCGGTGGCCACGACGGCGGCGACGGCGACGGCGACGGACAGCAGGACCGGTGCGAGGCGGAACTGCGTGGCGGGAGACAGGCGGGATGCGTTCATGGGACGTCCTCGTGATGGGGGTCGCGTGTGTGCGATCGAGTGTGTGCGGATGTGGCGGGAGGCAGGCGGCGGAGATGCGCGCCGGCTCAGTCGTCTGCGGGTTCGTCGAGATCGCCGTCGCCGTCGGTGTCGATCGCGGGGAGCACGATGCTCTGACCCGGGAAGATGCGGTCGGGGTCGGGGATCGCCTCGCGATTGGCCTCGTGGATCTGGCGCCAGTATTTCGCCTTGCCGTAGAAGCGCTTCGCGACGTGCGACAGCGTGTCGCCCTTCTCGATGGTGTAGGTGCGGGGGGCCGCGTCCGGCTCGCCGACGACCTCTTCGGTGGTGCGGAATCCGGTCTGCACCGCGCTGAAATCCGGCCGCACCTCTTCGGTGGTCTTGAATCCGGTCTTCACGCCTGAAAAGTCGGGTTTCACATCGGCTTTCTTGTCTGAGCTACTCATGGTCGTGGCCGCTCTTGGTGGGATGGCGGCGCCACGATGCCACGGCCGATGTTAAGAAAGCATCAGCCTCGAAGGCCTGCCGCAGAACGCCGGAACGGGCATGCGCGATGCCCGCTCGCGTGCTGTTCCAGCGTCGATTCAGGTGCGGGTTCCGTGGTGGTCTCGACGCGGTGTCGAGCCCGGCACGGACACGGAGGCGAGCCTCCGTCGCAGGCGGTCGCGATGCCTGCGCAAGGATGGTTTCAAAGACGCTTTGCAGGCTGTCGTGCGATGGGACCCCGCGCGCCCATCGACGCGGCGCGCGCGTTCGCTCACTGCCGCAGGTCGCGCCCTGCTGCAGGCGGCGTCACACCGGGCGTGGCCCGCCACGGATTGATGTCCAGCCCGCCGCGGCGCGTGTAGCGCGCCTCCACCGACAGCGTGCGGCAGCCGCAGCGCGCCAGCAGATCGACGAAGATCCGCTCCACGCACTGTTCGTGGAATTCGGCATGGTCGCGGAACGACACGAGGTAGCGCAGCAGCCCGGCGCGGTCGATCCGCGGGCCGCGGTAATCGATGCGCACACCGGCCCAGTCGGGCTGGCCGGTGACCGGGCAGTTGGACTTCAGCAGCGCCGAGTGCAGCGACTCCTCGGCGATGTCGCCGGCATCGGCGGAGAGCAGCGATGCGTCGGGCGGGCCGTAGCGGTCGATGGCGATGTCGAGCGCGTCGATGCTCTGCGCATCGCCGCCGCCATCCGCGTCGAAGGGCGGCAGGCCGAAGTCGAACGCCACCGCCGCGCCCGCGGCCGCCGACAGGTCGGCGATGGCGGTGCGGCGCACGGCCTCGGCAGACTCGAAACGCGCGCCGTTGAGCGAATTCAGATACAGCTTGAGCGACTTGGATTCGACCAGCTGCGGCGCATCCGCCGGCACCGTGAGCGTGGCGGTGGCGACCACGGGCTTGCCGCGCGCATCCAGCCAGCTCAGCTCGTAGGCGTGCCAGCGGTCGTGGCCGACGAAGGGCAGCGCATCGCCACGCACGCCGATCTCCTCCCGCGCCTGCGCCCGCGGGATCGAGAACAGCAGCGCCGGGTCGTAGCGGTCGGGGTAGGCGACGTCGCGGCCGAGGGGGATGTGGGGATGGGTCATGCGCGCATTATCACGGGCTTGGGGGCGTTTCGCATCGCACGGCCATCGTCGTGGCGGGAGCGAGAGGAGGGTTTCAGCGCCCGACCTTAAAGCTCATTGCTCCGATGACCACATTGTTGATCCGCACTTCGGCGCAATACCCGCCTTCAGGAAACCCATCGGGCTTGCTGATCTGGAAATTGGTAAGTCCTGCGGAAGACAGTGTCAGGTCGGAAGACTGACGGGAAACAAGGATCGGCTCGCCGTCCGTTTCGTAGGTGAAGACCGCCTCCATGGTGGCCGGAGCGACGCCGCCATCCTCGACGTCTGTGGACACCGACACGAAGATCGTGTCGTGTGGAGCGAAGAGCCGCGTACGAATCCGAAGCGCAAGGTCGTCGCCTGGATCGGTTCCCAGCTCGAAACTCGCGGAGATCGCGCCCGGGCGTCGTATCGTCGCCATAGGCCGAGCCGGCGGCGTGACCTCGGCCGCCTGCGCGACCACCCCGGACGCATGCGGCGAATTTCCGGCGAGCACAGACTGCACCTGGGCGAAGACCATCCCACAGACGACCATCGCTCGCGACAAGGCGATCAGAAGCGAGGGTCGGCGCATCGTGATGAACAGCCCGTCAATTCGCACCATGCAGGTAATCCAGCGCCACCTGCATCATCGACCGGAACCCCACGTCCAGCGCGGTCTCGTCGAGGAAGAATTCCGGCGAGTGGTTGGACGGGGCCTTCATCGGGTCCTGGCCCTTGGGCGTGGCGCCGACGAAGAAGAAGAAGCCGGGCACTTCGCGGGCGTAGAAGGAGAAATCCTCGGCGCCCATGTTGAGACCCAGTTCGGTCACGTTGGCGGCGCCGACGGCGCGCTTGAGGCTGGGCAGCATCTTCGCGGTGAGCGCGGGGTCGTTGACGGTGACCGGGTTGCCCTTGGTGTCGGGCACCTGGGCGACGGCGGTGGCGCCGTGGGCGGCGGCCACTTTTTCCGCCACGTTCTTCAGGTCGGCGAACACCGCCTGGCGCATGCCTTCGTCGAAGGTGCGGATGGTGCCGACCAGTTCCACGCTGTCGGGGATGATGTTGTAGCGGATGCCGCCCTTGATCGCGCCGAAGCTCACCACCACCGGCTGTTTGCTGATGTTCTGGCGGCGGGACACGATGGTCTGTGCGGTGCCGATCACATCGGCCGCGGCGACGATCGGGTCCACGCCGCCCCAGGGCCGCGAGCCATGGGTCTGGCGGCCGTTGATGACGATGTTGAAGCGGTCGGACGCCGCCATCGCCGGGCCGCTGCGCCAGCCGACGGTGCCGGCGTTGAGCGTGCTGAACACGTGCAGGCCAAACACCGCCTCGGGCTTGAAGTCGCGGAAGATGCCCTGCTTGAGCATTTCCTCCGCGCCGCCCTCCTCGCCGTCCGGCGGGCCTTCCTCGGCGGGCTGGAAGATGAACATCACTTCGCCCGGCAGCTGCGGCTTCATCGCGGCCATCGCCTCGGCCACGCCCATCAGGATGGAGGTGTGCGCGTCGTGGCCGCAGGCATGCATCACGCCGACGGTTTCGCCGCGGAAGGTGGTGGTGGCCTTGGACGCGAACGGCAGGTCGCTGCGCTCGGTCACCGGCAACGCGTCCATGTCGGCGCGCAGCGCGATGCGCGGGCCGGGCTTGCCGCCCTTGAGCACCGCGACCACGCCGGTGGTGGCGATGCCGGTCTTCACCTCCAGGCCCAGCGCGCGCAGATGGTCGGCGACCAGGGCGGCGGTGCGGGTCTCGCGGTTGCCGAGTTCCGGATGCTGGTGGATGTCGCGCCGCCAGGCGACCACCGAGGCGCGCAGGCGCTCGGCGGCGGCATCGACTTCGGGACGCACGGCCTCGGTGGGCGGCGTCTGCGCGTGGGCGGCACAGGCGGCGGTGGCGAAGACGAGGGCGGCGGCGAGTCGGGAGAAGCGGGGCATGCGGGCTCCGGGGTGATGGACGGGATGCGCGGGCGCGTCCGCATCCTAACGCGCCGCGCCCGGCAAATCGTCCGCAGGGGCAGGCGGCCGTGCGCGAGGGCGTCGCACCTGGGCTGGCGCAGCCTGCCGGGACCTGCCCGGTGCGGGCGGAGTCGAGGGGGCGGAGTTCAGGGCGCGGATCCGGACGGCCAACATCTCGATCAACCGGACCTTCATCACAATTTCAGCCGTTGGCCGGGCGTAGGCTGGGGTGGCGTGCGATGGGTCCGGCTCCGTCGCACCGGGCACGGAACCGCCCGGGCCGTGCCGCAGGGCTGGCCGCAGGACCGGAAGGGGCGAGGATCGCCCGTCGCGGGTACAGGCCTCGCCGCAGACTCATGGAACACGAACGGATCGCATTCCAAGGAGATCGGACATGACATCGCAACCCACTCGCCAACCGCGTCGGCGGCCGCTGGCCGTCGCCCTGTGCACGCTCGCGCTGTGGCCGGCACTCGTCGCCGCGCAG
>CBFGMS010000037.1:0-39224 GCA_965649985.1 uncultured Gammaproteobacteria bacterium
GCTGGTTCGGCACCGTCTTCGCGACACTGGGCCGGAAATGGTGGGTGTCCTTGTTTTCGCCCCGATGCGTAGGGCGGGCTCAAGCCCGCCTTGCGCGTTACTTTGCTTGCACGATCGATGACCCGGTAAGAAGACCGCTGAATATTATTTGAGCAAGAGGCGGGGGAACCGCATTCCCAATTTGCCTATATTTAGATTCAATTGAACCAACAGGCTCGAAGGTGTGCGGAAATCCTTGCAGAATCGCACACTCCCGCCACGAAAGTCTGCGGGGACGCTCTAGCACAGGATAGCTTTCTCCGTCCTGCAAGTGCTCATACTCTTCAGAAAAATCCCATCGCTGCTTCCACCCGTCTTTTAAATTTGACCATGTCATTTTCATGGCATGCGAAGCTGGATGAAGAGACACATGCCTCCAGTTAGCAACAACAGTATAAGACGGATCTTTCCACTTAGCCTTTCGATTGCGAGACATGTAGTACCAAGGGAAATTATCATCCCCACCCTTGGGACGCTCATAAAATTCACCAGCAGGCCATAACGGCAATCCAGCAATTGCGTCGCCGTGAGAAGCATAGTCAAGAAGCCCAGGCCCATGCGTTGGCGAAGGAAAAACCATTTTCGCGCCAAGATCGCGACGCACACCAACAATAATCACACGAGAACGACGCTGCGCGAGACCATAATTGTGAGCATCTAGACGCGCCCAAGAGACTCTGTAACGAGGCCCGGCGTCTGCCAAAGCGCGGATCTGCCTCCTAAAGTGCAAACCGTCATCTAGAGACAAAAGGCCAGTGACGTTCTCTGCCACGAAAATTTTTGGCTGAATCATAGAAATTGCACGCACGAACTCTTTGTATAAAAGAGATCGAGCATCACTTGATGGGCTCCGCACACCGCCCATAGAAAATGATTGGCAGGGATACCCTCCAGTTAAGATATCAACCTCCTGAAACTTAGAAATATCATAGACCGACTTATGGATGCTTTCTGAGCAAGGAAAAATTTTGTTAAAACTTTCCACTGAATCACGATCAACGTCATTTCCAAAGATCACCTCGCAGCCCGCCTGCTGAGCGCCGAGATCAAGCCCTCCGCAGCCAGAAAAAAGGGATCCAACAGAAGGCATACCCCTTGAAACAATCCAACTCGAGGACAAAGGCACACTATGCCCCGTAGTTTCTTCGAAACTAGACAATGGCTTCTTTGTTAGAACATACGACATCTACTATTTCTCGAATTTTTTCAATAACTGGTTCAATATTTAGGCAGTTCTTGAGAAAGCGATAGCGGTCAATAAAAACCACGCTCGCCACCTCTGAAAGAACAGCCCAACCGCCCCCCACCCTCCTAAAGCAAACAGGCACAAACATCATGGTTGTCCACTGGGGACTAGATACCAGAACATTGCTTAAGGCTTGTGGAGAAGCCTCTAATTGCTTTTTTGTCCAACCATCGCGAGAACATGCACACTGACCAAAATAAATTAAAATATTTTTTTGGCTATCAGCAAATCCATGCCAAGCAACGATATCAATACCGGAATCTCCAGAATCTCCTTTTCTAAAATCCGCCTCGCTCACGCAAAGAGTAGCGCGAATATCTAAAGACAATTCTTTTATCTTATCGAATGCAGATCCTTTATATTTTTTTGCCGTTGCCTTTCCAAAAACATGCACTTCAGTGCGCGCAGGCAAAACATCTCGCATTACACATTCAGCCACTTCTTCAAAGCGGTCTGTTAGGTCAGAATATCTACCAGTAAAAAATCTTAAGTTGGCAGCCAAAAGTAAAAAGACATACAAAGACTGCATGGGGCTGAGATTTTCAGCCAAAGTTAAAGAGCGTCTCTCTGCGTCGACTAGAAACGGGTATGCCTCGGCATAAGCACTTGCCCTCCACTGAGCTAAAGCGAATGCATCTCGGATTCTCGCATGACAACGAGCACTAGACCGCTTCCGATCATTTGCAATCGGCTCACGCATCTCGTCGTATTCACCGGCATCTATTCCATCGGCTTCATCATCATCTCTACTTATGTCCCCAATGCGGTCCGCTGCAGAATCAGCGGTGCAGACATTGTCCATGTTGACCAGCGCTAACAACTCAACATAATCAGTCCACGTATGAGTATCTGAGTCAGACGGCAATTTGTTAATAACTATCGAAGCCATTCCCTTTCACTCCGACCTCACTTCAGCCTCAATCGCCGCGCGCAAGCTGCGGGCCGCCTTCTCAACAGTCATTGCCTGCTCAACGTCTCCGCCTTCCAGCCCAGAAGCATGCCTCAAATTATCCAATGCCGCTGAAAGCCTCCTCTCTGCATCCAACAGCATCTTCCGAACTAAAACCAAGGGACCTTCTGTGAAGACATCCGCCTCATCAAGGGACGCGCCCTTAATAAAGCTTTGAAGTGCTTTTTCATTAGAAACAACCCTAGCGAGCGCTCGCAAATTTCGCGACTCTCCGAGCCGAGTTCGCCCTCCCTCTTCAAGGAAGATCCAGGTAAACAGCTGATTCAATCTTGTCGAATCAATTTTCTCTCGATCAAAAAAATCTCTTGAATCAAGGCCGACATAGTCTCCGATGGCTTTATAGCTAAGCGCGGTGGTAAGCAATGAAAACGGAATTGCATCCGGGTCCACCTTGTTTTTGTCAAAAAAACCAGCATCATTCGCAATCTCGACGAGCTCAAGAGCAGCCAAAGTTTGCGCGACATAATCCGCGCGACTACCAATCTGCTTAGCCAAGACTTTAAATCGATCAGGATTATCTCCGAATCTATTTGAAAGCTGTTGCAAATATCTAGCTTTCTCCAAGGCACCCCATTCATTTACCCCGGTAATATGCCGATATCCCAAGTAAACAAGGATTTCATCTCGTCTCTTGAAAAGAAGAACGGGAACACTAACTGGCTTATAAACCGCCGCATCTCGGGCAGCTTGCACTTGCTTTACAAAGACTGGTGGCAAGTCGGTCCTGACAAGAAGCTTTAGAGCTGCAAGTCGCCGATTTCCTTCGACCACTACATAGCCACCTTCGTCTCTCGGTACAACCAGCAGAGGTTCTCCGGGAAAGAATCCCTGAGATCCGATGGATAGCATTAGCTCAATGAGACTGCACTCACGCAACAGGAAGGCAAAAACTTGCGGCTCACCCTCTCCGCGAAGCTTTAGGGGCAAACGCGGGTTCTCCGGATCAAAATGAAGCTGATCTACTGAGACTTCTTGGATAGGGCCATCATTAGATGTGGCGAAATTCATTGGCAAACAGCCTCTTGCTGAAAGTGCCTAAAGACAACGCAACATATCACCGTAGCCATATCTATGGCCACGCTTACTGTGCGTTACATATTCCTCCGATACTCTCCACCCACTTCATAAAGCGCATGACTGATCTGCCCAAGACTATGCGTCTTCACCGCCTCCATCAAGCTGGCGAACACATTCTGCCGATCCCGCGCCGTCTTCTGCAGTGAGGCCAGCCCGTCGGCAGCATAGCCGTTGCGGCCCTGCTGATACCCCGCCACATTCTCGATCTGCTGCCCTTTCTCCCCCTCGGTCGATCGGATCAGCTCGATCTCGGTGACGATATCCCCGCCATGGTCCTTCGGCAGGAAGGTGTTCACGCCGATCAGCGGCAGCGAGCCGTCGTGCTTCTTGTGTTCGTAGTACAGGCTTTCTTCCTGGATCTTGCCGCGCTGGTACATGGTGTCCATAGCGCCCAGCACGCCACCGCGTTCGCTGATGGCTTCGAACTCCTTGTAGACGGCTTCCTCGACGATGTCGGTGAGTTTGTCGACGATGAAGCTGCCCTGCCAGGGGTTCTCGCAGAAATTGAGACCCAGTTCCTTGTTGATGATCATCTGGATGGCCACGGCGCGGCGCACGGACTCTTCGGTCGGCGTGGTGATGGCTTCGTCGTAGGCGTTGGTGTGCAGGCTGTTGCAGTTGTCGAACAGGGCGTACAGGGCCTGCAGGGTGGTACGGATGTCGTTGAACTGGATTTCCTGGGCGTGCAGGGAGCGGCCCGAGGTCTGGATGTGGTACTTCATCATCTGGCTGCGGGCGCTGGCGCCATAGCGTTCGCGCATGGCGCGGGCCCAGATGCGGCGGGCGACGCGGCCGATGACGGTGTATTCCGGGTCCATGCCGTTGCTGAAGAAGAACGACAGGTTGGGCGCGAAGTCGTCGATCTTCATGCCACGCGCCAGGTAGTACTCGACGATGGTGAAGCCGTTGCTCAGGGTGAAGGCGAGCTGGCTGATCGGGTTCGCGCCGGCTTCGGCGATGTGGTAGCCGCTGATGCTCACCGAGTAGAAGTTGCGCACGTTCTTCTCGACGAAGAACTGCTGGATGTCGCCCATCATCCGCATCGCGAATTCGGTGCTGAAGATACAGGTGTTCTGGGCCTGATCTTCCTTGAGGATGTCGGCCTGCACCGTGCCGCGCACGGTGGCGAGGGTCTGCGCCTTGATGTTGGCGTAGGTCTCGGCATCGACCACCTGGTCGCCGGTCACGCCCAGCAGGCCGAGGCCCAGGCCGTCGTTGGTCTCGGGCAGGTCGCCGCTGTATTCGGGGCGCTGGCGGCCTTCGAACAGCGTCTCGATGGTGGCGTGGGCGGCGTCCCAGCGCGCCTGGTCGGCGCGCAGGTACTTCTCGACCTGCTGGTCGATCGCGGTGTTCATGAACATCGCGAGAATGATCGGCGCCGGGCCGTTGATGGTCATCGACACCGAAGTGCTGGGCGCGCAGAGGTCGAAGCCGGAGTACAGCTTCTTCATGTCGTCCAGCGTGGCGATGTTGACGCCGGAGTTGCCGATCTTGCCGTAGATGTCCGGGCGCACGGCCGGGTCTTCGCCGTACAGGGTGACGCTGTCGAAGGCGGTGGACAGGCGCGCGGCGGGCTGGCCGACGCTCAGGTAGTGGAAGCGGCGGTTGGTGCGCTCGGGCGTGCCCTCGCCCGCGAACATGCGGATGGGATCTTCGCCGGTGCGGCGGTACGGGTAGACGCCGCCGGTGTACGGGTAATGGCCGGGCAGGTTTTCCTTCTGCAGGAAGGTCAGCAGCTCGCCCCAGCTCCTGTAGGTGGGCGCGGCGATCTTGGGGATCTGCTGGTGCGACAGGGATTCGCGGTAGTTCTCGACACGGATGGTCTTGTCGCGCACCTGGTATTCGTTGACGTCGTCGACGATGGACTTCAGGCGCGCGGGCCATTCGCGCAGCAGCTTGAGGGCTTCGCTGTCGAGCGACTGGACGGCGTCGTTGTAGCGCTGGCGGAGGGTGAGGAGGGTCGGATCGGCTTTTGCAGGAGCGGCTTCGGCCGCGAGCGTCTGGTCTTCCGCAACGCCCGAGGAAGAGGTCGGGGCTGAAGCCCCTCCTACAAGGGCGGCTCCTGCGGGGGCGGCTCCCACGAGGGCATCCGCGGCGTACAGCTCCAGCATCTTCGGCAGCGCAGCATCGCCGAGGCCTTCCAGCGACTGCCAGTAGCTCTGCGCGCGGTCGGCGATCTCGGCCTGGCTTTCGATGCGCCTGTTGATGCCGCGGCCCTGTTCGGCGATCTCGGCGAGGTAGCGCACGCGGTTGCCGGGGATCAGCACGGTCGCGCGGGGCTCTTTCAGCGAGGTGTCGATGGCCGGCGACCACTTGCCTTCCGGCAGGGAGAGCTTCTCGCGCAGCAGGCGGCACAGGTTGGCGAACATCCAGCTGATGCCGGGGTCGTTGAACTGGCTGGCGATGGTCGGGTAGACCGGCACGTCCTCGTCGGCCACGTTGAAGGCGACGCGGTTGCGCTTCCACTGCTTGCGCACGTCGCGCAGGGCATCTTCCGCGCCGCGCTTGTCGAACTTGTTGAGCACGACCAGCTCGGCGAAGTCGAGCATGTCGATCTTCTCCAGCTGGCTGGGCGCGCCGAAGTCGCTGGTCATCACGTACATCGGGAAATCGACCAGGTCGACGATTTCCGAATCGCTCTGGCCGATGCCGGCGGTCTCGACGATGACCAGGTCGTAGCCGAGCGACTTGAGGAACGCGATGCAGTCCTTCAGCACGACGTTGGTCGCGGCGTGCTGGCGGCGGGTGGCCATCGAACGCATGAAGACGCGCTGGCTGCGCAGCGAGTTCATGCGGATGCGGTCGCCGAGCAGCGCACCGCCGGTGCGGCGGCGGGTGGGGTCGACCGAGATCACCGCGACGCGCATGTCGGGGAAGTTGGCGAGGAAGCGGTTGAGCAGTTCGTCGGTGACCGAGGACTTGCCGGCGCCGCCGGTGCCGGTGATGCCGACGACCGGCGTCTTGCCGCCGGCCAGCTGCCATTCCTTGCGCAGATGGGCGAGTTCGCTCTCGTCGAGCGCGCTTTCCTCGATGGCCGACAGCATCCGGCCGATCCCGATCTCGTTGTCGAACGCGACCTTGTGCGGCTTGTCGACCGGAAGCCGGGCGGCGCCGGCACGGCGGATCACGTCCTCGATCATCGCGACCAGGCCCATGTGCATGCCGTCGTTGGGATGGTAGATGCGCTCGACGCCGTAGGCCTGCAGCTCGCGGATCTCCTCCGGGGTGATGGTGCCGCCGCCGCCGCCGAAGATGCGGATATGCGAGGCGCCGCGCTCCTTCAGCATGTCGACCATGTACTTGAAGTATTCGACATGGCCGCCCTGGTAGCTGGACAGGGCGATGGCGTCGGCGTCTTCCTGCAGCGCGGCGCGGACGACGTCCTCGACGCTGCGGTTGTGGCCGAGATGGATGACCTCGGCACCCTGGCCCTGGATCAGCCGGCGCATGATGTTGATGGCGGCGTCGTGGCCGTCGAACAGACTGGCGGCGGTGACGAAACGCAGCGGCGTGGCGTCGGTACGGGCCTCGGCGGCGGGGGTGTCGGAGAGGTGTGCGGCTGGCGTGCTCATGCGCGCTCCGTGCTGGAAAGACGATGCCGGCATTGTAGCCCGCGGCGTCCACGCGGCCCGTGCGCGGGCGTGTGGACGCCCGGGCGTGCGGGCACGGGCTTGCGCCCCAGGCCCGGGCGCAGGCGCGCGCCCGCTGGGGCGCCTGACACGCGCGGGCGCCGGCTTGCCCGCGCGTGCGCTTGCCGGGCGCGAAGCCGGGCGCGGATACTCGGCCGCATGCCCTTCCCGCCGCCGCCCGCCCCGTGCCCGTGACCCCCGCCGCCGAGCAGGCGTTCCGCGCGGCCTGTGCGCGGGTGGCCGAGGGCCGGCCCGAGGCCGCGTTCCCGCTGCACCGCCAGGCCGCCGAGGCCGGCCACGGCGCGGCCGCCTGCGAGCTGGGCCGCATGTATCTGCACGGCGTGGGCGCGCCGGCGTCGATGGCCGAGGCGCTGGCCTGGTTCGGACGGGCGGAGGCGGCCGGCGTGCCGGCCGCGGCCGAGCAGCTGGCCATGATCGCGCTCGGCGACGACGGTTCCGGCGCGGCCGCCCTGCCCTGCGACGCGCGGGTGGATGCCCGCCTGCGCGCCGCGGCGGATGCCGGCTGGCCGCCGGCGATGCTGGCGGCGGCGCTCGTCTTCGGGCGCAGCGCGCACCCGGCCGACCAGGAGCGCTGCCTGCGCCTGCTGCAGGCCGGTGCCGGGCGCGGCGATGCGGTGGCAGCGCAGCTGCTGGCCGCGCGTCTGGCCGAAGGCGAAGGCTGCCCGGCGCAGCCCGCGGCCGCGCAGGCGCTGTGGGCGCAGCTGGCGGGCATCGGCCTCCCGGCCCTGCCCGCGTTCACCCTGCCTCCGCCCGATGCCGACACCCATGCCGGCGAGTTCGCCCCGTCCGCCGCGCCGCGGCTGCCGCCCGCGCGCACGCTCGCCACGCAGCCGCGGGTGCGCACGATCGACGGCCTGCTGTCGGCGGACGAATGCCGGCTGCTGATCGCCGCGGCGCGGCCGCACCTGCATCCGTCGCGGGTGACCGACCCGCACAGCGGGCGCGCCGACAGCCAGGCTCTGCGCACCAGCCACGACGCCAATTTCGACCCGGTCATCGAAACCGCCGCGCTGCGCCTGGTGCAACGACGCATGGCCGCGGCCGCCGGCCTGCCGCTGGCCCATGCCGAACGACTCACCGTGCTGCGCTACGCGCCCGGGCAGGAATACCGCCCGCATCGCGACTACCTGCCGCCGGCCGCCATCACCCGCGACGCGGGCGCGGGCGGCGACGCCGGCAACCGCCTGCGCACCGTGTGCGTGTATCTGAGCCCGGTGGCGGCCGGGGGCGGCACCGTGTTCCCCGAGGCCGGGCTCACCGTGGCCCCGCAGCCGGGACGCGCGGTGGTGTTCGACAACCTGCAGGACGACGGCCGCCCGGACTCGGCATCGCTGCACGCCGGCCTGCCGGTGGAGGCCGGCGAGAAATGGCTGGCGACGCTGTGGATCCGCGAACGCCGCTACCGGGCCTGGTGAGGGTGGCGGCGACGCGGGCCGAGGCGGCGACGCGTCAGTGGTTCACCACCTCGCGGTGCATCGGCGCCAGTTTGGCCAGCAGCGCGTTCTGGGCGCGGAACGGGATGCCGCGGTTGTCCATCGCCACCTGCAGCACTTCGACCAGGGCGTTGAAATCGGCGCGATCGACGGCCATGGCCGCATGCGCCTCGCGCATGTCGCGCCCGCTGTAGGCGCAGCCGCCGCCCAGCACCGCGCAGAACTGTTCGGCCAGCTGGCGCTTGACCCGTTCGTGCTCCACGTTGGCGAAGAACGGCCGCATCCGCGCGTCTTCCAGCAGCAGACGCATGAATTCGTCCATCAGCGCGTGCATGCCGTCCATGCCGCCGAACTCGTCGAACACCGGGCGCAGTTCGGGATGGGCCGGCGCGGGGTCGGGCGCGGTGCCCTGCGCCTGGGCGGACTGCGCGATGCAGATCGCGGGTGCCGCGCATGCCACGGCCAGAGCGAAGGCGAGCGCGAAGGGACGCGCGGCGAAAGGACGGACAGCGAATGCAGTGCGCATGAGGCGTCTCCGGAACAGGGCGGACGACAGGAGGTGGAGGCCGGGAAGGCGGATGGCGGGCATGCGTGAGGCCTGCATGCTCAGAACCCTACCTGGACCGAGGCGTACACGCCGCGCTGGTCGTCGGCGATCACGATGTTGCCGAGGTCGACATAGGCCAGGGTGAGCGCGAGGTGGCGGTTGGGCGTCCAGGCCACGAACACGTCCCAGGCGTCGTCCTCGTCGGCGATGGCGAGGTTGTTCGGCTTGGTGCGGTATTCCGCGCCCACCGCCAGCCGGCGGTTGAGCAGCCAGGCCACCGAGCCTTCGTACTGCAGGCTGCGGCCCTCGCGGCGGTCGCCGCCGAAGCCGAGGATGCCGAACTGGTTGGCTTCGGTGTACCGCAGGGTGCCGTTGACCAGCACGCCCTGCGCCAGATACAGCTTGGTCGCACTCAGATACACGTCGGTACCGCGGTCGTCGCGCGCGCCGATGGCGCCGAGCAGCGCGCCGCGGTCGTTGCGCTTGCGCTGCACGCCCAGGGCCACCTGCGGCACCCAGCTGTCCTGCTCCAGCTCGGCGTCGCCGAACAGTTTCACCTTCACGCCCAGGGTGTCCTGGCGGATCTCGAAGCCTTCGCCCAGGCCCAGCGCGGCGCCGACGTTCTCGGTGTCGAACACCTGGCGGGACACGCTGAGCTCGATGCGGTCGTACACGCCCAGCAGGGCGCCGTAGCTGTGCAGGCTGTAGTCGGAGACGTCGATGCGGGTGATGTAGGCGCTGGCGCCGAACTGGCCGGCCTCGCCGTAGCCGCCGATCAGCGCCCACGGCGTCAGGCCGCCGCCGCCGCTGCCTTCCACCTGGCTCACGCCGGCGGTCAGCAGCAGCTTGCCGCCGGTGCGCGCATCGGGGGGCGCGATAGTGTCGGCCTCCGGCTCGGCGACATCGAAATCGGACGCGTCCTGCGCCGTGGCCTGGGCGGCGCACAGCGACAGCGCGAACGCACAGGCCCAGGCGAGACGGCGATGCATGGGGTGCGGCAGACGCGCCGCAGGACAAACGGGTGGAGACATGTCGGCACCTTCATGAAACCGGGATGCGGCGTAAGCCGCGGGAGCGGATGGGGAACAGACGCCGTGCACGCACCCGGGCGGGCGCGTGCCGGCGGGGACGTGCCGGCAACATCGGCGCCCGTCACGCCCGCAGACGGGACAGCAGGCTGTTGAACGCCGCCGCCAGCGCGCGGACATGCCGGCTGCCGGTTTCCGGGCACTGCAGGTGCAGGTCGCCGCTCTGCGCCGCATGCTCGACCAGCCCCTGCAGCCTCGCCAGCGGCCGCCGCAGACGGTGCCAGTACAGCCACAGCAGCAGGAAGGCGCCCACCAGCACCGCCACCGCACCGATGCGCACCGGCAGGCGCGGGCCGGTCAGCGGACTGGCCTCGACGTGCGGCGGCACGAAGGCGATCAGGCGCACGCGCGCGCTGCCGAAGAGCGGTTCGGCACGGGTGCGATGCCGCTGCCCGCCGATGTCGACCACCTGCCCGTCGCCGGCCAGCGCGCGCTGCAGGGTGTCGGGCGTGAGCCGGTCCAGCGGCAGGCTGGATGCCGCCGCGATCGGCCTGCCGCCGGGCTCCACGAAGGCGACGACGGTCTGGGCATCGCCCACCGCCGCGATCGACGCCGCGAATTCGCGGTCCAGCGCGCGGGCCACCAGCAGATAGGTCTCGCTGTTGCCGTAGGCGGCCAGCGGCTGGATGGCGATCAACAGCACGCGATTGCCGTCCACCACCACCTCGGTGCGCAGCGCCTGCTCGTCGCGTGCCGCGGCGAAGGAAGGCAGCGCGGCGAAGTCGAGCGACAGCGACTCGGTCGTCGCCACCAGCGTGCCGTCGGCGTCGAGCACCGCGGCCATCGCAAGACCCAGCTGCTGGCGGCGCTCTTCGAGCAGATCCGCGACCGAGGCCGCGTCCACCTCCATGCCCGGCAGCACCGCATCCAGCGCCTGCACCACGTAGGCGGTGACGGCCTGATTGCTCGCGATCAGCTCCGCACGCAGCGACAGCTCGCGCACGCTCTGCGCTTCGACCAGACGCTGGGCTTCGCGGATCGCGACCAGATGCCGCTGCGACAGCGCATCCTCGAGGCGCTCGTCGTGCATCCGCAACAGCGCGAGCGTGACGACGACCAGCACCAGCAGGGGCACGAACATCGTCCACAGGCTGCGCCATGCGCCGGATTCGATCGGGGACCGGCTCATCGTCCTGCCTCTTGGCCGCCGTGCGCGACCGGCGGCTTGGTGGCGACCAGACGCTGCCAGCGCGGCTGCGGCGTGGGCAGGACGAGTTTTTCGCTGTAGGCGCGCCCGCGCGGGTGCCAGTAGACCAGGGTGCCGGGGCCGTCCGGCAGGCCTTCGAGCCGGAAGCGGCCGTCGGCATCGGGGCGGGTGTAGTACGGCGTGGACATCACCACCACCATCGCGCGCATGCCGTGGTGCACGTTGCAGCTCACCACGTTGAGCCCGGGCTTGCGGAACACCTGGCTGCGCGACTGCCCGCCGGGATAGAAGCCCAGGTCGAATTCGGCGCCTGGCGTGCGCGAGAAGACGTGATGCAGGATCGAATCGCGATTGGGGAATGCCACTTCGCTGCCCTGCGGTACCACCAGCACACCCGGCAGGAAGCCCTTGCTGTGGGTATCGATGGTGAAGCGTCCGGGCGCCGGCGGCGCGGGTTTGGTCTCGGGCACGAAATACACGAGCGTGTCGGCGACTTCACTGGCGAGGATCTGCTGGCGCGGGCCCGCGCTCAGCTCGACGCGGCCGACCACCGTGGCGGCATCCGCGTCGGGCGACAGCACGAGGGCCAGACAGAACGACAGCGAAAGCCGGGCCGTGCAAGACCGGGAGGACAGTGGCATGTGGATTCCCCTGTGGAACACCGCACGTTGTGCGCGGCGTGAGTTCCTCCTACGCACCCGCCTTCGCGATGGATGCAGGGGAGCGCCCCTGCTTCGCACGCGCAGCACCATACGCAGGCGTACAGGACCGTATGTATACGTATCCATTAGACTAGCGCCCGGCGCCCCCACCACGGGCCGCCGGCACCGCCAACAACCCCTTTTCTTTCAAATGCTTGCGAATCCACCGGTGACGGCCTCACGGCCGAACCCCGGCGCAACGGAGTTCCCGATGATCTTCGAACACATCGAAAACCACGGCCATGAGCAGGTCGTCTTCTGTCACAACAAGGACGCCGGCCTGAAGGCCATCATCGCGATCCACAACACCGTGCTGGGGCCGGCGCTGGGCGGTCTGCGCATGTGGCCATACAAGACCGAGCAGGACGCGCTCAACGATGTGCTCCGCCTTTCCCGCGGCATGACCTACAAGAACGCGGTGGCCGGGCTGAACATCGGCGGCGGCAAGGCCGTGATCATCGGCGACCCCTCGGCCGACAAGTCCGAAGCGCTGTTCCGCGCCTTCGGCAAGTTCGTCGACTCGCTGGGCGGGCGCTACATCACCGCCGAGGACGTGGGCATCGACGTCAACGACATGGAATACGTCTACCGCGAAACCGAATACGTCACCGGCGTGCACCAGGTGCACGGCGGCTCGGGCGATCCCTCGCCGTTCACCGCCTACGGCACCCTGCAGGGCCTGATGGCCACGCTGAACAAGAAGTTCGGCGACGAGGAAGTGGGCAAGCGCAGCTACGCCGTGCAGGGCCTGGGCCACGTCGGCATGGAGTTCGTGAAGCTGCTCAAGGAGCGCGGCGCGAAGATCTTCGTCACCGACATCAACAAGAAGCTGATCGACCAGGCGGTGAACGAGTACGGCGCCGAAGCCGTGGCCCCGGACGACATCTACGACGTGCCCGCCGACGTGTACTCGCCCTGCGCGCTGGGCGGCACCGTCAACGAACAGACCCTGCCGCGCCTGAAGGCCAAGATCATCTGCGGCGCGGCCAACAACCAGCTGGCCAACAACGCCATCGGCGACGAGGTGATGAAGCGCGGCATCCTGTACGCACCCGACTACGCGGTGAACGCCGGCGGCGTGATGAACGTCTCGCTGGAGATCGACGGCTACAACCGCGAACGCGCCATGCGCATGATGCGCACGATCTACCACAACCTCGGCCGCATCTACGAGATCGCCGAGCGCGACGCCATCCCGACCTACAAGGCCGCCGACCGCCTGGCCGAAGAGCGCATCGACGCCATCGGCAAGCTCAAGCTGCCGATGGGCCGCACCGCGCCGCGGTTCCTGGGGCGGATGCGCGGAGGGCATTGATCTTCCGCTCCGCGGAAGATCACCCAAGGTTCGCTGTGCAAACCTTGGGCCCCATGCTCCACTGCCACAACCCCCGCCGCTTCGCGGCGCCCCCCTTGACTCAAGGGGGGCTCTCTGTGGAGACATGCGAGGGTGCGGTAAGGTGCAGGGACGACTGGCAGTTGGCGATGACCGCGTATCGCCTGCCGAAATGCTGGGTAGAGGGATCGACCACGACGTCTTCTGCTTGTCGTCGCGAGCGCAGCGAGGGGCCTGCTTTGTTCGCAACCGTACATTCGCAGGGACAAGCAGGCCCCTCGCTGCGCTCGGGGCGAAAAACGGAAATCAACGCCCGCCATGGCAACGTCACGCGGTCAGGGCGACACTTTCGAGCAGTCGACGGAACCGCAGCAAGGCCTGCCAGGGACGACACCCGCGCTTCAGACGCGTCGTCGTCTCGAATCGCGAACCTCTGGACACGACACACGAAGCACGCCTGCCACCGCATCCTGCCCGCCGCCATCGCCGTATCCTCGAGCCCGCCCCACAATCCCGCCATCACGAATCACGAACCACGGTCCTAGACATGCGTCCATTTCCCCTGGGTGAAGACATCGATGCGCTGCGCGAGGCTGTTCGCCGCTTTGCGGAGACCGAAATCGCGCCGCGCGCGGCGAAGATCGACGAAGAGAACGCCTTTCCGCAGGACCTCTGGCCCAAGCTGGGCGAGATGGGCCTGCTGGGCATCACCGTGCCGGGCGAATTCGGCGGCAGCGAGATGGGCTATCTCGCGCATCTGGTGGCGATGGAGGAAATCTCCCGCGCCTCGGGCTCGGTGGGCCTGAGCTACGGCGCGCATTCCAATCTGTGCGTGAACAACCTCTACGCCAACGGCACCCAGGCGCAGCGCGAGCGGTACCTGCCGAAGCTCTGCAGCGGCGAGTGGAAGGGCGCGCTGGCGATGAGCGAGCCCGGCGCGGGTTCGGACGTGGTCGGCTCGATGAGCTGCCGCGCCACGCTCAAGGACGGCGTGTGGGTGGCCAACGGCAACAAGATGTGGATCACCAACGGCCCCGAGGCCGATGTGCTGATCGTCTACATGCGCACCGCCAGCCGCGAGCTGGGCAGCAAGTGCATGACCGCCTTCATCGTCGAAAAGGGCATGAAGGGGTTCCGCACCGCGCAGAAGCTGGACAAGCTGGGCATGCGCGGCAGCAACACCTGCGAGCTGGTGTTCGAGAACTGCGAGATCCCGGCCGACAACGTGCTGGGCGAGGTCAACAACGGCGTGAAGGTGCTGATGAGCGGCCTGAACACCGAGCGCCTGGTGCTGACCGGCGGCCCGCTGGGCCTGATGCAGGCGGCGATGGACATCGCCCTGCCCTACGTGCGCGAGCGCCGGCAGTTCGGCCAGGCCATCGGCACCTTCGGCATCATGCAGGCCAAGATCGCCGACATGTACACCGCGCTGCAGTCCAGCCGCGCCTTCGCCTACCAGGTGGCGCGCGACTACGACGGCGGCTACAAGAGTCGCATCGACGCCGCCAGCTGTCTGCTGCACGCCTCCGAAGCGGCGGTGCAGGTGGCGCTGGAGGCCATCCAGACCCTCGGCGGCAACGGCTACATCAACGAGTACGCGACCGGCCGCATCCTGCGCGACGCCAAGCTCTACGCCATCGGCGCGGGCACCAACGAAATCCGCCGCATGCTGATCGGCCGCGAGCTGTTCAACGGCAATTTCTGAGGGTGTGCGGTGGCGATCGATGCGACCGCCGGTCGCGTCGCATTCCACCCGCGCTGCGAACGGGCGCAGCGCGACGCCGCACGCTACAGTGCGCGCACCCGTCTCCCGCGTTCGTCCATGCCGCCTCTAACGCCACGCCCGCTGCGCCTCCTCGCCACCGGCCTCTCCACGCCTGCACAGTGGCTCGACAGCACGGCGCTCGACGCCCGCCTCGGCCTTGCGCCGGGCACGATCAAAGCGCGCACCGGCGTGGCCCGCCGCGGCATCGAACCGTACCGCAACGCCGCGCAGGTCGGTGCGGAAGCGGCACGCGCCGCACTGCACGACGCCGGCATCGCGATCGACACGGTCGACGCCGTGGTCTGCGCCAGCGCCAGCCACGACCAGGCCATGCCCTGCAACGCCGCGCTGCTGCATCGCGCACTCGGTCTGCGCGGCGCGGCCGCCTTCGATGTCAACGCCAGCTGCATCGGTTTCCTGATGGGGCTGGATCTGGTCGCTTCGCTGCTGGCGAGCCGCCGCTACAGGCGCGTGCTGCTGGTGTCCTGCGACCTGGCCTCGCGCGCGCTCGACCCGCGCGATCTCGACACCATCGGCCTGTTCGGCGACGGCGCGGCGGCGGCGGTGCTCGAAGCCGGAGATGCGGCCGACGGCCCCGCCCTGCTCGCCGCGCGCTTCGAAACCTGGTCCGAGGGTGCGCATGCCTGCGAAATCCCCGGCGGCGGTTCGCGGCTGCCGCCGTCGCGCCACGACGGCGACTATCGCGAGGTCTGCACCTTCCGCATGGACGGCAAGCGGCTGTACCGGATCGCGGCCGGGCATTTCGAAGCCTTCGTCGCCGGATTGCTGGCCGAGGCCGGCACCGGCATCGACGCCATCGCGCGCGTGGTGCCGCACCAGGCATCGCGGCTGGGCATGGAGCACGTGTTCAAGCGCCTCGGCCTGCCGCGCGACCGCATCGAGGACATCTTCGCGAGCCACGGCAACCAGGTCTCCGCATCGCTGCCGACCGCACTGCATCTCGCGCTTGCCGGCGGGCGGCTGCGACGCGGCGACACCGCCCTGCTGATCGGTACTGCGGCCGGCGTGACCCTCGGCGGCGCGGTGTTGCGGTTGTGAGCGGCGCATCGTTCCCGCGCACCTCCCTGACCGTGCTGCGGGTCGGGCATTGCGTGCATCCCGAGTGCCTCGCCCTGCGCGGCGGCGCCTGGCGCAGCGCCACGTTTCCGTCGCTGGTCGGGCTGATCCGCCATCCCGACGCCGGTACCCTGCTGTTCGACACCGGCTACGCCGAGCATTTCATGCGCGCCACCGACCCACTGCCGGAACGGCTGTACCGCTGGGTGACGCCGGTGACGCTGCCGCCGGAGGAATGCCTGCTGCCGCAACTGGCGCGGCATGGCCTCGCCGCGCACGAGATCCGCGGCGTGTTCGCCTCTCACCTGCATGCCGACCACATCGCCGGCCTGCGCGACCTGCCGCGCGCCAGGATCTGGTGCGGCGAGACCGCACTGCGCTTCGCGCGCGGGCCCGGGCGCGTCGCGCGCCTGCGCAAGGCCACGCTGGTCGCTCTGCTGCCGGAGGATGCCGACGCGCGCCTGACGACGGTCGAGTCGCGGCCCAGGCGTGCGCCACCGGCCGGCTGGACGATGTTCGGCGACGGGTTCGATCTGCTCGGCGACGGCAGCCTGCGTGCGGTGCCCCTGCCGGGCCACGCGCGCGGCCACTGCGGCCTGCTGCTGCGCCACGAGGACGACCGCGAAGTGTTGCTGGCCGGCGACGCGACCTGGCGGATCGACGCGGGCCGCACCGCGCGCGGGCCGTCGCTCGCGACGCGCGCACTCAGCGACGACTGGGACGCGCAACACGCGACACTGGCGAGTCTGCAGGCGGTGCTCGACGCCGGCGACGACGGCCGCGTCGTCCTGCCCTCGCACTGCGCCGACAGCTATGCGCGCTTGCCGGCGACGATGCGGGGCACGCCATGAAACTGCTGCTCACCGGCGCTTCCGGCTTCATCGGCGGTCGCTTCATGCAGCGTGTGCGTGGAACGCCGGGCATCGAACTGCTCGGCATCGGCCGCCGCACGCTGTCCGATGCCGATTACCGCGCGATCGACCTGTCGCGGCCGTTCGACCTCGATTTCATGCCGGATGTGGTCATCCATGCCGCCGCACAGTCGTCGCCGTTCGCGCCGCGACGCGAGTATCTGCGCCACAACGTCGAGGCCACCCGGCACGTGGTCGACTGGTGCCGCGCGCACGGCAGGCCGAAGCTGGTCTACATCTCGTCGAGTTCGGTGCACTACCAGCCGCGCGACCAGATCGGCATCCGCGAGGACGACCCGATCGGCCCGCGCTTCGCCAATACCTACGCCGAGACCAAGGCCGCGGGCGAGACGCTGGTGCGCGGCTACGAAGGCGCGTGGACGATCCTGCGCCCGCGCGCCGTGTTCGGACCGGGCGACACCGTGCTCTTCCCGCGCCTGCTCGTCGCGGCGAAGCGCGGCAAGCTGCCGAACATCGTGCGCGACGGCACGCCGGCGGTCGGCGACCTGATCGGCGTCGATGCGCTGGTCGACTACATGCTGCGCGCCGCGCAGCGGCCCGACGCGGTCGGTGCGTTCAACCTCAGCCAGGGCGAACCGGTGGTGATGCAGGACTTCCTCGCCGACGTGTTCGCGCGCCTCGGACTGCCTGCACCCTCGCGCACCGTGCCGTACCGCGCCGCGCATCTGGCCGCACACGCCGCGGAACTGGCCTGGACGCTGCTGCCGCTGCGCGGCGAGCCGCCGGTGACGCGTTTCGGCGTGGACGTGCTCGCGTTCAGCAAGACCTTCGACATCGCGAAGGCCTGCGCCGTGCTCGGCCCGCCGTCGAAGACGCTGGCCGAAGGCCTGGCCGATTTCGTCGACTGGCAGAGGCCACGGCTGTGAGCCACGCACAGCTCTTCGCCTTCGTGCTGTGCATGGTGTGGCCGCTGGTCGAAGCATGGCGCCAGTCCGCTGCCCGGCGTGCATTGCGCGCCATGCCGCAGGTGCCAGCGGGCGACGACGCACCTGGTCGCTTCGCCCGCGTGGATGTCCTGCAGCCGATCCGCAGCGGCGACCCCACTCTGGGCGAAGCGCTCGGCGCGAGCCTGCGTGCGCTGGGCGCCCGGGGTGCGACCTTGCATTGGCTGATCGACGAGGACGACCCGACCGCTGCCGGCACGGTGCGCGGCGTGCTGGCGCGACAGCCGGACCTGGCGGCGCATGTGCAGGTCAGCCTGCATCCGCCCTGCCCCGCGGGCATCAATCCCAAGCTGTTCAAGCTCGATCGCGCACTCGCGACGTGCGACGGCGACACGGTGCTGGTGCTCGACGACGACGCCCGCCTGCCGCCGGCGACGCTGGACGCACTGCTTGCCGCGCTCACACCCGGGCCCACGCTCGTCGCCGCCACCGCCCTGCCCGCCTATCTGCCCGCACCGGGCAGCGGTTCGCGGCTGCTGGCGCGCTTCGTCAACGACCACGCGCCGATCACCTACCTGCCGCCGCGTCTGGCCGGCGGCTCGCCCACGCTCAACGGCATGTGCTGGGCGATGCGTCGCGATGCGCTGGACGCCATCGGCGGCTTCGCGCCGCGGCTGCACCATCTCACCGACGATCTGGCGATGGCGCAGGCCGTGCTCGCTGCGGACGGCCGCATCGACCAGCGTCGCGAACCGGTGTGGATGCGCACGGCGCTGCCGGATCGCGCCGCCTACGTCGCGCAGATGCATCGCTGGATGCTGTTCGGCCTGCTTCTGGCACGGGCGCAAGCGTGGCCGGCACGGCTGCGTGTGCTGCTCGGCCAGGGCCTGCCGTCGCTGCTGCCGCTGGCGGCGACGCTGGCATGGCTGGCGGCGCCCACGTGGGCGGGTGCCGCTGCGCTCGCCTGCGGCGCGCTCGCGCACGTGCTCGGACGACGCGCGCTGCAGCGCGTGTGCGCAGGCGCGGCCGCGACGCTCGAACCCGCCACATCGCTGCTGATCGCGCTGCTGTTGCCACTGCATCTGTTGCATGCCGCGCTGGTGCCGCGCATCCGCTGGCGCGAACACCGCTATCGCGTATACGCAAACGATCGCTTCGAGGCACTGCAGTGAGCTGGCGTTCGTGAGCGCGCCGGCGCGACCGCGCATCGCCTTCCTCACCGGCCAGAGCGATCCCGGCCGCTGCGCGCTCTCGCCCGCGCAGCGTCGCCTGCTGGCCCATCTGGCGGAAGCGGCGCCGGATCTCGATGTCATCCCGCACAATTTCCCGTGGCCTGCACACGCACCGCCCTGGCGCGCAGTGCCGCTCATGCGCGCGAGCCTCGCCAACGGCCGCCAATGGCTGGCCGCGCGGCGCGGTTCGCTGTCCGCGTTCGGCGCCGGGGAGATCGCGATGGCGCAGTCGCGCCTGCGCGATGCCTCACGCACGCTGCTGCTGGCCGGCAGCTGCGGGTTGAGCCTGCTCGATGCGCTCGTCGCGACGTTCGACGATGCGGAACGCACGCGACTGCGCGTCGTCGCCTACGGCGCGGTCGCGCGGCGCTGGCCGACGGGCATCGTCGGCACCGCGCTGCGCGGCGATCGCGACCGCATCGCGCGCTGGTTCGGTCCCCGCGACGGCCCGGCTCCGCAGTCGCTCGCCTGCGGTCATCTCGACTATCTCGACGACCGGCATCACACACGCGTCATCGACGCCGCCCGCGCGCAGTTCGCCTGGCTGCGGGGGGACGCGTGAACCGGCCGCGCATCGAACTGCTGGCGCCGCCGTTCGCGGGGCACCTGCATCCGATCCTCGCGATCGGTCGCGCGCTGCAGGGCATCGCCGAGGTCACCGTGGTCAGCACCGATGGGGCGCAGGCGCGGATCCGTGCCGCCGGGCTCGCCGGTGTGACCGTGGTGCCGGGGGCCGATGCGGCCCTGCGCGCGATCACCGACCCGCCGCATCCCGTCGGCGCGCATCCGCTGCGCCTGCATGCGCAGTTCGAGCGCAGCCTCGACCTGCTCGAGGCGTTCGCGGACGCGCTCCGCGCGCGCTATGCGCGGCAGCGTCCCGACCTGCTGATCGCCGACTTCACGCTGCCGGTCGCGGGGCCGATCGCGCGGCGCCACGGCATCCCGTGGTGGACAGCGCACCCCTCGCCCTGCGTGATCGAGGCGCGCGGCGGCCCACCGACCTATCTCGGCGGCTGGCGGCCGCGCACGGACGCGCTCGGCCGCACGCGCGACGCCATCGCCGCCGCGCTGGTCCGCGGCTTCAAGCGCGGCGTGCACCGGCTGCATCGCCGGCGCCTGGCTGCGCTCGGCTTTCCGTCCTTGTACCGCGACGATGGCAGCGAAGCGGCGTACTCCGACGACTGCATCCTCGCGCTGGGTCTGCGCGATCTGGAATTCAAGCGCAGCTGGCCATCGTCGCTGCACTTCGTCGGGCCGCTGCTGTGGAGCCCGCCCGATCGCGGCGTGCCGCCGCCGGACGACGGACGCGTGCACATCCTCGCCACACTCGGGACGCACCTGGGCTTCGCCAAGGATGTACTGGCCGCACGGCTGGACGGGTTCGCCGCGTCGCACCCCGACCTCGTCGTGCATTTCAGCGATGGCCGCCTCGATGCCGACCCGCAGGCATCGCATCCGCATCTGCGACGGCACGCCTGGATCGACTACCCCTCGTGGATCCCGCGGATGCGCGCGGTGCTGCATCACGGTGGCGCGGGCGTGATGTGGGAATGCCTGCGCGCCGGCGTCCCGGCGCTGGTGATGCCGCACGATTACGACCAGTTCGACCATGCCGCGCGACTGGACGCCGCAGGCGTGGCGCTGCGCCTGGGGCATGTGCGCGCGCTTCCGGCGGCGCTGGAACGGGTGCTGGGCGGGGATGCCGGGCTCGCGCCCGGCCGTTTCGTCGATGCGCTGCGCCCCGGCATCGCCGAGGCGCGGGTGGTGTCGCTGGCGAAGGCGCGGCTCGGGCTCTGAGGCCGTGCCGCGGTGAGGCTCATTGATGCACGGCCGCAGCCTTGCGCATGACGGGCTTTGCGACGTAGTACTTGCGGTTGAGCCACACGCCGGCGATCACCGCGAGCACCAGCGGCATGAACCAGGCGATCAAGCCGTACCACGACGGCGGCTGCAGACCCACGGCCGCGATCAGGCGGTTGAGGCCGATCGACAGGAACGCGATGTGGGTGGCCACGCCGCAGCCGAGCATCGCGCTGAAGTGCTCCTTCATCCACCAGCGTGCGGACGCGAGCGGGCGCGCGCGACGCATGAGCATCTGCGCGCCGGAGAGCGCACCGACGCTGCTGAAGCCCATCAGCAGCGGGCTGCCGGCACGCTGGCCGACGACGAACACGATCGCGGCCGAGACCAGGCTCGCCACCGCCATCGCCGCGTAGGCGCCGCCGTGGTAGCCGGCCTGGTCGCGCTTGCGCTTCACCGCGCGCCAGCCGAGCCACACGCCGTTGGTGGTGATCACCACGAGGTAGGCGAGGAACACCGCATTCAGGAACTGGCCCCGGGCGGCGATGATCGCGGCCATCGGCGCCGCGGTGACGATGATCGCGATCATCGCGATCATGTAGAGCCTGCCGACGCGCAGATGCAGCGGTGCGCCCTTCTTCGCGAAGGCGGCGATCCAGAAGGTGACCAGGGCGATCACGCCACTGAGGCCGTGCAGGCTGAGCAGGAAGGTGTAGAACGTGTCCACGGTGCGGCTCCGTCGTGTCGCGAAAGCGGGTAGGGACAGTGTCCGCATCGCGCCGCGCCGACGGCACCTGCCCGCAGTCACCGCGGAGGGGTGAAAAAAGTCACCTCGTGCGCCGGATGCCTTTCCACGCATGCGCCGTGCTGCCATGCTCCCGGCCATGCAGCCGTCCTCCGCCGACACCACGGGCAGCGCCCTCGCCTCCGATCCGCTCCACGGAAGCCTGTTCGCGCCGCTGAACATCGCCGCCTTCGTCACCTGGCTCGCGATCTGCGTGTCGGTGCTGGAGCCCGCCGCACTGCTGCGCGGCGAGGCGCGCGAATGGGGCGCTGCGGGCTGCCTGCTGGCCTTCGTCGCACTCTATGTGGTGCGCGTGCGCACACGACGGCCCGAGCCCCGCATCGTGATCGGCCTGACGCTCGCGCAGGGTGCGGCGAGCCTCGCCGCCGACGCGCTGCTGCACAACGGCAGCACGTCGGTGCTGCTGATCATCGTCGCGGCGCAGCTGGTGCTGATGATGCCGCTGCGCAGCTTCGTTCCGGTCATGTGCGCGTTCAATGCGGGCCTGGCGGCGATCTGGATGATGCGCGGCGTGGGCGCGGGCGACGTGCTGCTGTTCCTGCTGCAGGTATGCGGTTTCCAGGCCTTCGCCGCGCTCACCGGCCATTACGCCGGCAGCCGCGAGCAGGCGCGCGAGCATCTGGCCCGGGTCAACGTGGAACTGCTGGCCACCCGGCGGCTGCTGGAAGAGTCCGCGCGTGCCGGCGAGCGCCTCAAACTCTCGCGCGAGCTGCACGATGTCGCCGGGCACAGCCTGACCGCACTCAAGCTCAATCTGGCGCGCCTCGCGCGCGATCCGGCATTGCGCGAGCGCGAGGAGATCGCGCTTTCTGTGCAGCTGGCCGACGACCTGCTGGCCCAGATCCGCCAGGTGGTGGGCGCCCTGCGCGCGCACGACGGCCTGGACCTGCGCGCCGCGCTGGAAGCGCTGAGCGCGCCGATGCCCGGCGTGTGCGTGCTGCTGGATGTGGCGCCGGGCCTGCGCGTCGATGATCTGGACCAGGCCCAGACGCTGCTGCGCTGCGCGCAGGAAGCGATCACCAACGCACTGCGCCACGGACGCGCGGGCACCATCCGCCTCGGTCTGCATCGCGCGGCCGGCGCGCTGACACTGAGCGTCGAGAACGACGGCATCGCGCCCACCCAGGTGCGCGAGGGCCATGGACTGACCGGCATGCGCGAACGGCTGGCGGCGGTCGGCGGCACGCTGACCGTCGAAGCCACCCCGCCGCGCGGCCTGCGCCTGATCGCCCGCATCCCCGAAGGGGCCGATGCGGCCACCCGCGCACCCGCGCCCGCGGGCAGCGAGGCGTACACATGAGCGCAGGCACACAACGCATGGTGCGCATCGCGCTCTGCGACGACCAGGCACTGGTGCTGCGCGGGCTGTCCAGCCTGCTGAGCGACCTGGGCATCGAGATCGCGGTCGAGGCACCGGACGCCGAACGCCTGCTCGCGGCCCTGCCGCAGCGGCCGGTGGACGTGATCGTGAGCGACATCCGCATGCCCGGCCTGGGCGGGCTGGGCCTGTTGCGCGAACTGCGCGCAGGCGGCGATGCCACGCCGGTCATCCTGCTGACCACCTTCGACGACCCCGAACTGATGCTGCGCGCGGTGGACGCGGGTGCGCAGGGCTTCCTGCTCAAGGACGCCGCGCCGGAGGAGCTTCGCGCCGCGATCCTCCGCGTGGCGGCCGGCGAGACGCTGCTGCAGCCGGTCAGCCTGGGCCCGGTGCGCGCGGCCTGGACCGGGACCGCCGACGAGAGCGACGCCCCACGCCTGACCGACCGCGAGCGTTCGATCCTGCGCCTGGTGGCCGGCGGCTATTCCAACAAGGAAATCGCCCGCAGCCTGCATCTGTCCGAAGGCACGGTGAAGAACTACATGTCCGAACTGCTGGTGAAACTGGATTGCCGCGACCGCACGCACGCGGTGATGAAGGCGATCGTGCTGCGGCTGCTGTGAGGCCAATCCGCAGTTCCGGAGCCCTGCTGCCGGGCGGCTGATGCGAAGCGGCTGACGCGAAGCGGCTGACGCGAAGCGGCTGATGCAAAGCGGCTGATGCGAAGCGGCTTATGCGAAGCTGCCGATTCGAATCTGCCGATGCGAAAGCGGCAACCGCAGCGGACGCGGCGTGGAACCGGGTGTTCGAGCGCAGCGGCATCGGCACGACCGTCCGCTCGATGCAGGAGGTACGGGCCACAACAGCCCTGTTCAGACACGACGGCGCCACGGCCGGCCTAGAGCGGGCCTAGAGCGGGCCTAGAGCGGGCCTAGAGCGGGCCTGGAGCCGGCATTCCACACAGGCCGGATGGGGCCATCTCAGGCGAGTCCCGCCGCATCGCGGACCAGACGTTCACCCCCATCAACCCCACTCCATGGCCTCAGGCGTTGAATGACGGGCCTACCGACTGACTGCCATGGAGCCCGTCATGCAACGCACCGCCCTCGCCACCGCCCTGCTCTGCGCCCTCGCCCTCGGCGCCTGCCGCAGCACCGATACCGATTCATACACCGCCGAAGACGCCGGCAGCCGCCGAGTCGCACCGGTCGTTCTGAACGAACCCGCGCCGAACGTGGGGCAAACGGCAGCCAAGGCCGCCGCGCCTGATGCCGACAAGCAGGCTGCCGACAAGCAGTCCGCCGACGCCGCTGCGGGCGCGGCGCGCGACAGCGTGACCGTGACCGGCAGCCGCCTGCAGGAGGCCCGCGCCACCCAGGACCGTCGCGAGAGGACCCTTGCCCGACGCAGCGCCCAGGCGAACGAAGCCGCGCTGTATGCGCCGCCCCCTGCCCCGATGGCCCCGATGGCACCGCCGCCTCCGCCGCCGAGCGTCGCACCGCACGGCTTCATGGCCCCGTCGGCCATGCCGGTGCAACAGATCGGCCAGCACACCGAGACCAACACCGAGCGCTACGAGACGCGCGAGGACAATCCGGTGCAGCGGGTGAGCGAACAGCCGGTGTCCACCTTCTCCATCGATGTCGACACCGGCAGCTACGCCAACGTGCGGCGCATGCTGCGCAACGGCCAGCGCCCACCGGCCGACGCGGTGCGCGCGGAAGAAATGATCAACTACTTCGACTACGGCCATCCCGGGCCGTCGTCGCTGTCCACGCCGTTCCGGGTCACCACCGAACTCGCGCCGGCGCCGTGGAACGGCAAGCGCCAGCTGCTGATGGTCGGCATCAAGGGCTACGACGTGGCCAAGGCGGAGCTGCCGCCGGCCAATCTGGTGTTCCTGATCGACACCTCCGGCTCGATGCACAGCCCCGACAAACTGCCGCTGCTGAAGCAGTCGTTCGCGCAGCTGGTCGAGCAGCTGCGCCCGCAGGATCGCGTGTCGATGGTGGTCTACGCCGGCTCCGCGGGACTGGTGCTGGAACCGACCTCGGGCGCCGACAAGGCGCGCATCCTCGCCGCGCTGGACGGCCTGCAGGCCGGCGGCAGCACCAACGGCGGCGCCGGCATCGAACTGGCCTACGCGATGGCGAAGCAGGCCTACGTGAAGGACGGCGTGAACCGCGTGATCCTGGCCACCGACGGCGACTTCAACGTCGGCACCGTCGACCGCAAGGCGCTGGAAACCCTCGTGGCCGACCAGCGCAGGCACGGCATCGCCCTGACCACGCTCGGCTTCGGCCAGGGCAACTACAACGACGCCATGGCCGAGCGCCTGGCCGATGTGGGCGACGGCAACCACGCCTACATCGACACCGTGCAGGAAGCGCGCAAGGTGCTGGTGGACGAGATGCAGTCCACGCTGCTGACCATCGCCAAGGACGTGAAGATCCAGATCGAGTTCAACCCGGCGCAGGTGGCCGAATACCGCCTGATCGGCTACGAAAACCGCATGCTGCGCCGCGAGGACTTCGCCAACGACAAGGTCGACGCCGGCGACATCGGCGCCGGGCACGAGGTCACCGCGCTGTACGAACTCACCCTGGTCGGCTCCGGCGCCGAACGCCTGCCGCCGCTGCGCTACGCAGGGGACACGCCGAAGCCGTCCGCCGGCAAGGCCGGCGAACTCGCCCATCTGCGCCTGCGCTACAAGCGCCCGGGCGAGGACAGCAGCCGATTGATCGAGCGGCCGGTGCAGGTGCGCGATCTGCGCCTGGCGCCCAGCGACACCCTGCGCTTCGTCGCCGGCGTGGCCGCCTATGCCGATGCCCTGCGCGGCGGCAAGAACATCGACGGCTGGACCTGGGAGGACATCGCACGTGCCGCACGCGCAGGCACCGGCGACGGCCGCGACCCGTGGAAGCTGCGCGCCGAGTTCGTCGAACTGGTGGATGCCGCCCGCCGCATGACCGCCGGCGACACGCCGCAGGTCGGGGTGATCGCCGACTGAGGCCGCAGGTCGCGGCGGACGGCAGGCGCATGCCGGCCGGGAGGCCGCGACCGGTGCACGCGCGGCCGGGATGTCCTCCGGGCATTCCGGCCGATGCGGGGCCCGGACTTCACGCCTCGCCAGGCATGCGTCAGCCGCACCGTCCGGCCCATCCACATCGCGTCACGCCCGTCATGCCGGTCGCGCCCATCGTGTACTTCGCTTCGATCATCCCCGCCTTCCACGCCCCTCAGGTGACCCGCTCGGATCTGCCCGCCATGTCGACCCATACCGCCCTCCTGCAGCGCCCGCGCCCGGCCTGCCGCGTCCCCGTCCGGGGCGCGGTGCCGGGACACGGGCATGCGGCCGGGCGGCGGCATGCCCGACCGCACATCGCCGCGATGCGTCGCAGGCCCGCCGCGGGCCTAACAATTTCTGAACGATCTGCTACCCTCCCGCGCATGAACGATCTGGCGGAGATCAGCGACGAAACGCTCATGCTCGCGTATGCCGCGGGCGACGTCGCCGCCTTCGAACGTCTCTATCAGCGCCACCGCGGCAAGCTCTACCGCTTTCTGGTGCGGCAGTTGCACGGCAATGCCGCGCTCGCCGACGAAATCTTCCAGGACGTATGGCAGCGGGTCATCACCGCCCGCGCCGGCTGGAAACCCGAGGCGATGTTCACCACCTGGTTGTACCGCATCGCGCACAATCGCCTCACCGACCACTGGCGCGCGCTGCAGCATCGGCCGCCTGCGCCGGAAGACGCGGACCTGCGCACCGAGCGCATCGCCGACCCGGACGATCCGGAACGGCAGCTCAGCGAATTCGAGGAACGTCGCCGCCTGCAACTGGCGCTGGACGAACTGCCCGAGGACCAGCGGGAAGTGATCCTGCTGCGGCTCGAACACGACATGACCCTGGAGGAGATCGGCGAAGCGACCGGCGTCGGCCGGGAAACGGTGAAGTCGCGGTTGCGCTACGCGATGGACAAACTGCGCGCGAGACTGGCCCCATGACCACGCCCCACGACCCGCACCGCGACGACGGCCTGAGCGAGGACGAGCGCGCCTTCGAGCGCGCGCTCGCCGCGCGCCTGCAGCGTGCGGGCGGCCCTCGCGAACCGTCCGCCGCGCTGGATGCCGCGATCCTGGCCGCGGCGCGGGCCGCGGTGGGCGACGCGACCGTCGCGCCCGCCGCCCCCACACCCGGCACCGCTGCCGAAGGGCCGCAGGCCGCTGACCCGCCACCGCACGCACCTCACCCGCCGTCCGACCCGTCTGCCGGCCACGGCAGCGTCGCCGCACTGCCGCCACGCAAGCCCGGGCCGCGCACGCCCAGGCCGCGCTGGCCGCTGGGCCTGAGTCTGGCCGCCTCGCTCGTGCTGGCCGCCGGCATCGGCTTCAAGCTCTACGACGGCAATCTGTCGCACGACACTGCGGAGAGCGCGGTGGCCGCCGATGCCTACGAACAGCAGGCATCCGAGACCGTGACCGAGGCGATCCTGATCGACCCGCCGCTGCAGCGCGAGCCGCCTCCGCCACCGTCGCCGCTGGCGGACGCCGCGGCACAGGCCAAGGTCCAGGCCCGCCGTGAGTCTGCCGAGCTCGCCCCGGCCCGGCCGCGGAGCGCCGCCGCCGATGCGGCGGCCGATGCCATGAGCGCCGCACCGCAGGAAGCGCCCGTCCCGTCCGCCGCGCCCCGCTCCAGCCCGCCTCCGGCACCCGTGGCCGCGCGCAGGCCCGACCCGGTGCAGCCGATCGAGGCCGAGCAGCAGGCGCTGGACCGCGTGGAGGTGACCGGCACGCGGGTCGACGGCGCGCGCAGCGTCGGTGCCGCCGAACACACCAGGACGCCGCTCAACGAGCGCCGCCGCGAAGCGTCGGAGGCCGCACGCGCGGCCGAAGCGCAGCGCGAGACGGCCAGGGCCGAAAACCTGCGCCGGCAGGACAGCGCCGAGCGCCGGGCCGTCGTCGCGCCGCCCCCGCCTCCGCCGCCTCCGCCGCCTGTGGCAGCGCCGGCCCCGGCCCCGGCCCCGCCATCCGCCGCCCGGAACAATGCCGGCAGCGGCTTCGCCGCCGACCCGTCTGCCGACAAGGCCGACGCCGAAGCCGACGACGCAGCCGGTCTCTACGACGACCGCCCGCCGGTCAGCGCCGATTCGCCCGAATTCCGCCAGGCCTGGCTGCAGCGGATCCGCAAGCTGCTGGCCGACGGCCGCCGCGCCCAGGCCAAGGAAAGCCTGCTGGAGTACAGCCGCCGCTATCCGGAGGCCGTCATCCCCGAGGATCTGCGCCCGCTGCTGGCGCCGGAGCCCCCGCCGCCGGCGCCCTGACGACCTGCCTGCGCACGATGCCGCTCGACACCCTCGCCGCACCGGCCTCGCACCTGCTCGAGGTCAGGCACAGCCGCTTTCTCGCCCAGGCCGTGCCCGTCGACGACCCCGACGCGGCCATGGCCGCCCTGCCCGGCCTGTCCGACCCCGCCGCCACCCACAATTGCTGGGCCTGGCGGGTCGGCGATCACTATCGTTCCAGCGACGATGGCGAACCCGCCGGCACTGCCGGCCGCCCGATCCTGGCCGCCATCGACGGCCAGGGCTGCGACCGTGTGCTGGTGGTCGTGACCCGCTGGTACGGCGGGATCAAGCTCGGCGCCGGCGGCCTGGTGCGCGCCTACGGCGGGGCCGCGGCGGAATGCCTGCGTCTGGCCGGGCGCGTGCCGCTGGTGGCGACGACCGAGTTCGCCTTCCACTGCGGGTTCGCCGATCTGGGGGCCGCGCACGCCGCACTGGACGCCGCCGGGGCCGTGAAACTGGACGAAACCTTCGACGCCGACGGTGCGCACCTGCGCGCACGGTTGCCGGCCGACCGTCTCGACGCCTTGAAAACCCGCCTGCGCGACGCCACCCGTGACCGGGTGCGGTTCGTCACGGAGTGACGGCGACGAGGCGCCGACGCACGATCTCCATCGCGCGACGCCGGCACCGTCCGCGTCGTCTCCCTCCTCTGCCAAGGCCTCTTCCGCACGATGTCCACTTCCTCCCTGCCGGCGGAGACCGCCCCGGACCCTCGCCCCAGCCGGATCCCCATCGGCAGCCTGCGCGCGCTCTGGCCGTTCGTGCGCCGCCACTCCGGGCTGTTCTTCGCCTGGCTGGCCGCGCTGGCCGTGTCCTCCACCGCCGCGCTCAGCCTGCCGCTGGCCTTCCGCACGATGATCGACCGCGGCTTCGTCGCCGGCAGCGGCAGCGATATCGATCGCGCCTTCCTGATGCTGTTCGGCGTGGCCCTGCTGCTCGCGCTCGGCACCGCGCTGCGCTTCTTCTTCGTGGCCCTGCTCGGCGAGCGTGTGGTGGCCGACCTGCGCCGCCAGCTGTATGCGCACCTGATCGGCCTGGACGCCGGGTTCCATGAGCGCAACCGCAGCGGCGAACTGGTGTCGCGGCTCACCGCCGATGTCGAGTTGATCCGCAACCTCGTCGGCAGCGCGATGTCGGTGGCGCTGCGCAGCTCGATCACCGTGGTCGGCTCGCTGGTCATGCTGTTCGTCACCAGCCCGCGCCTCGCCGCCTGGGCGCTGATCGGCATCCCCGCCACCGTGCTGCCGATCATGGTCGCCTCGCGCTGGGTGCAGAACGTCTCGCGCGGCAGTCAGGATCGCGTGGCCGACGCCAACGCGCTGGCCACCGAAACCCTGGGCGCCGTGCGCACCGTGCAGGCGCATGCGCGCGAGGACTACGAACGCGGGCGTTTCGACGGCGCGGTGACCCGCGCGGTCGCGGCCGCGCGCCGGCGCATCGGCCTGCAGGCCGGCATCACCGGCGTGGTGATCGTGCTGTTCTTCGCCGCGATCACACTGGTGCTGTGGACCGGCGCGCACGACGTCACCGCCGGGCGCATGAGCCTGGGCACGCTCGCCCAGTTCGTGCTGTACGCGGTCTTCGCCGGCGGCTCGGTGGCGGCGCTGGCCGAGACCTGGAACGAACTGCAGCGCGCCACCGGCGGCATGAGCCGCATCGACGAGCTGCTGTCCGAACGCGCCGGCATCGTGCCTCCCGCCGACCCGGTCGCGCTGCCGCAGCCGTTGCGCGGCGAGATCCACTTCGATGCGGTCGGGTTCCGCTATCCCTCGCGGCCGGATCATCCGGCGCTGGACGACTTCAGCCTGCATGTACGGCCCGGCGAGACCATCGCCCTGGTCGGTCCCTCCGGCGCGGGCAAGAGCACGGTGCTCTCGCTGCTGCTGCGCTTCCACGACCCGGACGCCGGTGGCATCCGCATCGACGGCGTCGACCTGCGCCGCGCCGACCCGGTTTCGCTCCGCGAGTCGATCGCCCTGGTGCCGCAGCAGCCCGCCCTGTTCGCCGCCAGCGCGCGCGACAACATCCGCTACGGCCGGCTGGACGCCAGCGATGCCGAGGTCGAGGCCGCCGCACGCTCGGCGGAAGCGCACGATTTCCTCTGCGGCCTGCCGCAGGGCTACGACGAGGAGCTGGGCGAACGCGGCGTGCGTCTGTCCGGCGGCCAGCAGCAGCGCATCGCCATCGCCCGCGCCCTGCTCAAGGACGCGCCGGTGCTGCTGCTGGACGAGGCCACCTCCGCGCTCGACGCACAGAGCGAACGCGCCGTGCAGCACGCGCTGGAGAACCTGATGCGCGGCCGCACCACCCTGGTCATCGCCCATCGCCTCGCCACCGTGCTGAAGGCCGACCGCATCGTGGTGATGGACCACGGCCGCATCGTCGCCGAAGGCACCCACGACCAGCTGCTGGCCCAGGGCGGCCTGTACGCGGAACTCGCGCGGCTGCAGTTTCTGGATTGAAGGCAGAGCAGCAGACCGGAGCCGAAAAAGGGGGCGCCGCATAGCCACCTCGCAGGAGCGGCTTCAGCCGCGACCACATGCACGAGACACCCGTCGCGGCCACAGCGTCACATGCTCGGGCCTGAAGCATGATCGGGCCTGAAGGCCCTCCTACGGCCCTCGTGCGTCCCCCTGCCGCAGCCAGACCTGGCCCAGCGGCAGCGCGTTCAATTCCGCACGTGCATCCCGCCACATCGGCAAGTGCAGGTCCAGCAGAGCGACAAAGCGCTCATCGTGTGTCGGCGCCAGCAAATGCGCCATTTCGTGCACCAGAACATATTCAAGAAGATGCCTCGGCTTCTTCACCAGCTCCGTGTTGAGTCGAACATGCCCGCGCGTATGGTGACAGCTGCCCCAGCGGGTTTTCATGCGCTGCAGGAAATAGGCGCGCACCCCGACCCCGAGCCGGGGCTCCCAGGCGCGAATCAAGTCGGGCACGACCTGGTGCAGCTGCGCCTTGTGCCAGGCGTGCATCACCTCGGCCCGCTTCGCCTCACCGCTCCCCGGACGCACCGTCAGGGTGATGCGCTTGTGGTCCAGACGCACGCAGGGCTTGGCATCCACGTAGCGGACATCCAGCAGGTAGCGGCGCCCCCACAGGTAATGGCTTTCCCGGGTGACATGACGCCGCGGCGTCTCGCGCGCCTGCGCACGGAAGGCGGCCTGCTGCGTCCTGATCCATGCGAGCCGGGTGACGGCGTAGGCGCGCAGCACGTCCAGCCGCGAGTGTGCCGGCGCCACCAGTGTCACCCGGCCTTCCGGCGGATGCACGGACAGGTGGACGTGCTTGACGTCCTTGCGCGTCACCGCGATCTCGATGCCGCCCAGCTGCAGGATGTCCATCAGCGGTAGCCGGGTTGGCGCTTGATCAAGTCGAACAATTTGTCCCTCGCCTCATCGTCGCCATCCAGCAACTCAAGCAGGATGCGTTTGACGGTGCGTTCCTTGACCTCATGGCCCTTCCAGTCCGCCGGCACGTCCTCGCGCATCGCGGCGTCGATCTGGATGGCCTTGCTGATCAGCTCGCTGGCGTGCCAGGTCCGCTCGTCGCCGATGCGTGTAGCCGCCACCGACTTGGCCAGGATGTCCGGCAGGTTGCGATAAATCAGCGCCGCCTCGGGCCGGCCCTGCAGCGCTTCGGGCGCCTGTTCGCCGCCGGCTGTGTGCGCCACCAGTCTGCGCGCCAGCGCTTCGGCCTGTTTCAGGAATTCTTCGTAACTCTTCGCATCGGCGCGCGACTGCCGGATCAGCTCGTCCAGCAGGCTGGACATCTCCTTGAAGAAGCGCGGGTCGGTCAGGCGCTCCTGGATGATGGTCTTGCGGATGTTGTGGATGATGCCTTCGGCGATGGCTTTGCGGCTTGCGCCCTTGGCGTTGAGCTTCTGCGCGATGGCGTCGTGGATGCCGGTCTTCACGATCAGGTCCACCAGCGACAGGTCCCCCATGTCGCCCAGCTCGCGCGCCTCGTCGGCCTTCACGTAGCGGTTGAGCAGGTCGCGCATGTCGCCCTCGAAGGGCTTGATGTCGAACTCTTCGCCGGAATGGTGTTTGATCTCCGCGCGCTTCTCCGCGTAGAACGCCACCTCCGCCTCCAGCACGGCGATCGTCGCCTCGTCGTAACCGGCCTGGGCCAGTTCCGCGCCCACATCGGCCCAGGCGCGCACGAAGGCGGTCACCAGCTTGTAGAACGAGATGCGCAGCGGCTCGGTCTGTTCCAGTCCATCTGCGTCCTGCGAATCGCCGCAGAAATACAGCAGGAACTGCTCCACATCGCGCGGCGCCAGCACCGGTTCGCACAGATGCAGCAGCGCCTCGCGGGCCTCCTCCAGCTTGCGGGCGCCTTCGACGATCCAGTTCTTCAGCGCGATGTTGCCGTCCTGCCCGTCCTGCTCGTCCACCACCAGTTGGTCGGAGCTGTACACCGCGATCGCCTCCTGCACCTTGCCGAACAGCTCCTTGAAATCGACGATATAGCCGTAGTCCTTGTCCTCGCCATGCAGGCGGTTGGTGCGGCAGATCGCCTGGAACAGGTCGTGGTCGCGCAGGTTGCGGTCCAGATAGATGTAGGTGCAAGTCGGCGCATCGAAGCCGGTCAGCAGTTTGCTGACCACGATCAGCAACCTGCAGTTGGCCGGTTCGTCCTTGAAGCGCCGCTTCATCTCGGCCTCGTACTTGTCGGTGCTATCGAAGCCCTTGAGCACCCAGTCCACGTAGGTCTCGTACTTGTAGCGGTAGTCGCTGCCGGCGGGCGCCTTCGAGTACAGGCTCTTGTCGGGCACGAACGAGGTGACGATGCCCACGTGCCTGCCGAACTCGGTGTTCTGGAACAGGCGGAAGTAGTGGCAGGCGTCATAGATCTCGTCGGCCACCAGGATCGCGGTGCCGCGGCCGTCACTCAGCCGGCGGCGGGTGTCGAAATCCTCCAGGATGCTGTTGATGATCCGGTCCTTGCGCTCCTTGGAGCTGAGCAATTCCTCCATCGTCGCCCAGCGTTTGCGCAGGGCCGCCTTCTGGAAGTTGTTCAGGCGCCTGGTCTTGGTGGCGAAGTAGTCCTCGATCTTCTGCCGGTTGCCCAGCTGCTGCGGCACTTCGCGCGCTTCGTATTTCAGGTCCAGCACCACCTTGTCGGCCACCGCCTGCGGGAATTTGTAGGTGTGGATGTAGCTGCCGAACAGCGCATGCGTGGTCGTCTTGTCGTCACGCATCAGCGGCGTGCCGGTGAAGCCGATGAAGATGGCATCGGCCAGCCAGCGCTTCATCTGCTTGTGCATGTCGCCGCCCTGGGTGCGGTGCGCCTCGTCCACGAACACGTAAAAGCGCCCGTGGGTGGGCGGCGGCACCCCCTTGAGGTCGCGGGTGTCGAACTTGTGGATCAGCGCGCACAGCAGACGCGGGGTGGTCGCGCGCAGTCGCTCCAGCAGGTCGGCGCGCGAGGTCACGCGTGTCGAGGCCAGCCCGGCGTTCTTCAGCACCCCGGTGATCTGTTCGTCCAGTTCCTCGCGGTCGGTGATCACCAGGATGCGCGCCTCCGGGTCGTCCTCCAGCAGCCACTTGGCCAGCAGCACCATCAGAATGCTCTTGCCGCTGCCCTGGGTGTGCCAGATCAGCCCGCCCTCGCGCTTGCGCGTGCGCACCTGCGCGGCCTTGATCGCCGCGTACTGGTGCTGGCGCGGCACTTTCTTGCGGCCGGCGTCGAAGATCACGAAGTTGTACAGGAAGTCCAGCAGACGCGCCTTGTCGAACATCTCCGCCAGCGGGCGGTCCAGCAGCACGCCGGCTTCGCCGCCGGCCAACCCGTCGGCATGCTTCCACTGGACGTAGAAATCCTCTCCGCTCTCGGCCGTGGCGTAATACAGGCCCTGCGCGTCGCTGCCCGCCAGCAGCAGCTGCGCGGTGCTGAAAAAACTCTGGTTGAAGGCCTTCTGCTGGTTGCTGATCAGCTGGCGGATGCCTTCGGCCACGTCGCGGCTGCTGCGCTTGAGTTCGATCACCGCGATGGCGATGCCGTTGAGGTACAGCACGATGTCGGGCCGGCGTTCCAGGCCGCCGCGCAGGGTGACTTCCTCGGCCAGGGCGAAGTGGTTGTTGCCCGGCGTCTGCCAGTCGATGTAATGCACCTTGCGCGTGGGCTCGCCCAGCGCGGTCTGCACGTCGGCGCCGTAGCGCAGCAGCTGGTAGGTGCGCAGGTTGGCGTCGTACAGGGTGTGGCTGCCCACCTCCGCCGCCGCCTGCAGCTGGCGCAGCGCCGCGGCGATCTGCGCATCGGAATACCCGCGCCCGCGCAGATGGGCCGACAGATACTGCGGCTCGATATTGCGGTTGTCCGCGCGCCGGCTCCAGTCGCCCAGATGTTCGTAGCCCAGGCAGTCCGCGCGCGCGTTTTCGGTGAACAACCGCACCACGCGGCGCTGGGTGGCGCGCTCGGGGCGGATGCGCTCAGCCATGGCGCACCCCCGGCGCTGTGCGGCGGACGGCGGCCGTGCCGCCGCCGTGGATGCCTGTGGAAACCCTCGAACCGCTCATGCACACCCCCTGTGTCGTCCGTGAATCAGATCAACCGGATACTGCCGGTCAGCAGTTGCTGCATCATGCCTTGTTTGAGTTGGGCGGTTTTGGCGCGTTGTTGCTCCAGCGCGCTCACCTCAGCCTCCATCTTGGATAAAACCTCTGCGATTGCCGATTGCTCTTCTCTCTGAACTGGAATCACTACCTGCATATCTTCAATACTTCCTGGCGAGAGATTGTTGATGCTTGAGCCCGCAAGCAAATTCGCAAGGTGACTGCGATACACCTCCGTCTGAAACAGATAGAAAGCAAAATCGGATGAAACCGCAAGCGGATCCGCGCGATAGCACCCCATGAACGCGCCAAAGGTATACCTCATGCCGTCCGAAAGCGTGAATTTTGCGGCTTTTCCAACCAATGCCTTACTGCCGTTCGCCATACAAATCAGCACGTCGCCATTGCGAAGATATTGCCTTTCCGCCACACATTCTTGGCGCACAAATTGCAAGCCGTCCAAATCCACGGTCGAATCCTGCACATTATTTGCTCGCAACAGCCTGACCGAATCCTGCGCATCTTCAGCGAGCAAGTCGGCATCTGGATTGTATGCAACACCGCGGTGGTAAACACCAAAATCCCCGAGCCGCCTGACCTCCCACTGCGCACAAAACCCCGGGAGGCGACGCTCGCCGCTCAGCAGCGCCTGCATCGCGCCTTGCTTGATGGCGCGCCTCTTGGCAATCAGGGCATCCTGCGCCACCAGAAGATCATCCATATCGCGCAAGACTACAGAGATCGCGCGCTGCTCTTCCAGAGAAGAAGGAAGAGCCACAAGCACATCAGAAATAGGGCCAAGATTAATTTTCTTTGGAATAGCTGAAGACAGAGAATGAAGCTCAATTTGAAACTTGAAAGCTGCTGAATTCGAATATTGAGATATATATTCCGCCAAGGCACCGCTCACTTTAAGCAACGCCAAGCTGACATAAAAACTAGCCTCAACATTCCAATCGATCAGCTTACATTCTCCGACAGACCCAATTCGGGTCATCAAGATATCCCCCTTCTCAATCTTGTAGCTACGCGTAAGAAATTGATGCTCTTTCTCGGTGATAAATTTTGTGTCGGAAAAATTCCCACTTGTGACCTGCTCAACACTGTAAAAAGGTACGCCAGCCGCGACATATTTTGGCGTTTGATGCGTGCCGTCACGAATGATCGCAAGATCGCCCAGACGCTTGATTTTCCAATCAAGAGGTATCACCCCAACCTCCGTCTGCTTGTACCCCGGCTTCACGTCCACGCGAACCCCATCTTCTGCAAATGCCCGGCCACTTTGGCCTCCAGTTCGGCCACCTGCGCCGCCAGCTGCGGCAGCGGGGTGGCGTAGCGTTCGGCCAGTTCCTTCACCCGGCGGGTCAGCGCCTGGGAGACGCGGTCCACTTCGCCCTCCACCGCGGCGGACAGGGCGGCCAGCCACTTGTCGTCCACCACCAGGGCCTGCACGTCCTCGGCCGACAGCTCGGCGTATTGGATGTACGCGAGGGCGTCCAGGTCGTCGTGCAGCGTCTTGTACCGCCGTTTGGCCTTGGCCTGCTGCTCGGACAGCGCCAGCCAGGCCTCCAGCGCGACGCGCTCGTCGGCGTCGTCCTTCGCGCGGCCGATCTCCTTGAGCCGTCGCTTCACCTCGGCGGCGTTGAGTTTGTCCAGACTGGCGAAGGCGCCGTCCTCGCCGCCGTGCTCCTCCTCCAGCGCTTCCAGCGCGCTGCCGGCGGTCTCCATCACCAGCGCGGCCTTGTCCAGCGCACGCTGCTGGGCGGCGAAATAGCGCGCCACGATCAGCGGCTTGGGCACCAGGTCGCAGGCCCAGCCCTTGTCCTTGACCTGGCCTTTCTTGTTGGTCTCGAGGATGCGATAGGGCTGCGCCGTCCAGCCTTCGGCGGCAATCTGGTAGGCATCGTCCTGCATGGCCTGCGCCCAGTGGTCCATCAGGTGCTGGTAGATGGCGTAGGCATCCAGCAGCGGCGCCTGGGCATAGGCGGCCAGCAGGCGTTCGGACACGGTGTAGATGAGCGCCTTGGGGTGTCCGCCCTGCCCATACCCCACCAGTTCCGGGCGGATGGCTTTGGCCCAGCGCGCATGCAGCCGTTTCACGGTGGCGCGGAAGGCCTCGAATTCCGGGTGCGCCAGCACCGCGGCCTTCACCTCGGCCGGCGGCAGCGTCAGCTGCAGATAACCGGGGCGCCCCGCAGGCTCGAACAGCGCCTGGCGCAGGGCGGGCATGGTGGCCCAGTAGGCGCCCAGCGCGTCCACGTCGCGCTGCGGGATGCCGCCGCGCAGGTGGCCGTCGATGTCCTGCAGGTCCTCGGCCTCGCTGGCGTCGATGTAGCGCGGCAGGTTGAGGTTGTAGGCGTTCTTCTCGCTGCGGATCTCGTCGAAGCCGACCATGCGCGCGTAGCCGGGCGCGTCCTCGCCCCTGCGGAAGGTGTCGACGATGCGGTGGATGTCCTGCTCGCGCAGGCGGTTCTTGTTGCCGTCCTTCAGATAGCCCTTGCTGGCGTCGATCATGAAGATGCCGCGCCGCGCGGTGGCGTTGTCCTTGTCCAGCACCAGGATGCAGGCCGGGATGCCGGTGCCATAGAACAGATTGGCCGGCAGGCCGACGACGCCGGTCAGGTAGCCGCTGTCCACCAGCTGCCGGCGGATCACCGCCTCGGCATTGCCGCGGAACAGCACCCCGTGCGGCAGGATGCAGGCGCCCTTGCCCCGCGCCTTGAGGCTGCGGACGATGTGCAGCAGGTAGGCGTAGTCGCCCTGCTTGGCCGGCGGCACGCCCCAGGCGAAACGTCGGTAGGGGTCGGCCTGCGGGCTGAGGCCGGTGCTCCAGGCCTTGTCGGAGAACGGAGGATTGGCCACCACGTAGTCGAAGGTCTTGAGCTGGCCGTCGCCCTCGAAAAACTTCGGGTCGGTCAGGGTGTTTCCCGCCTGCACGGAGGCATCCGGGAAGCTGTGCAGGATCATGTTCATCCGCGCCAGACCCGCGGTGGTCGCCGACACCTCCTGCCCGTAGAGCGTGATCGGCCGGCCGGCCTGCGCGGCCACCTTCAGCAGCAGCGAGCCGGAGCCGCAGGTGGGGTCGTAGGCGGTGGTCTTGCGGTTGGTGTTGTGCGGGCCGATGCCGATCAGCTGGGCGATGGTGCGGCTGACCTCCGCCGGGGTATAGAACTGGCCCTTGCTCTTGCCGGAGTCCTGCGCGAAGTGGCGCATCAGATATTCGTAGGCATCGCCTAGGATGTCGTCGTGCTCGGCGCGGTTGTCCGCGAAGTCCAGCGCCGGGTTTTCGAAGATGGCGACCAGGTTGGTCAGACGCTCCTGGCGCTCCTTGCCCTCGCCCAGCTTCTTGGGGTCGTTGAAATCGGGGAAGTCGCTGTGCGACAGGCTGCTGCTGTTGGCCTCGATCAGCGGCTGGATGACCTGGGTGTTGATGCGGTCGCCGATGTCCGGCTTGCCCTTCAGCGCCTTCATGTCCTCGAAGCCGGCACCGGCCGGGATGACCAGCGGCGCATCCGGGTCCCCGGCGTACTTGTCGCTGACGTACTTGATGAACAGCATGAACAACACGTAGTCCTTGTACTCGGACGGCTCCATGCCACCGCGCAGCGCGTCGCAGGACGCCCAGAGGGAGGAATACAGGTTGGATTTCTTGATGGGCATGGGGTCGCGAAGAGGCCGGATGCAAACGGCAATTCTACGGGGTACGCCCGCGCATTCAGGGCCAGTGCGCATCCGCGGCGACGCGAAGATCGGGCCTGAAGGCCCTCCTACGACACGCGCCACCCACAGGCGGGCCTTCAGGCCCGACCGGCCCAGCGGCGACCAGCCTTCGCCGGCACTCCTGATCCAACCACGATCACCATGCGACGCACGCGTAAGCGCGCGCCTGCGAAGCACGCCTTCTCCCAAGGCCGAGCGCCTGCCGCACGGCGGCGGTAGGCGATTCGAACGCAGCACATCTCAAGACCGCATGCTTGAAGCGCCACAAAGAAAAAGCCAACCCGCGAGGATTGGCTTTTTCTTTGTACCGAATGGCGCGCCCGGAAGGATGAGGCCCCGCCGTCTGCGAAGCGCAGCTTCGCGTGGGGCCGAACGGGGGCCGAACGCCCGCCGCACTGCGGCGGGCCGGGAATCCCCGGGCGCACAAAGCAAAAAGCCAACCCTCACGGGTTGGCTTTTTGCTTGTATCAAGTGGCGCGCCCGGAAGGATTCGAACCTCCGACCCCCAAGTTCGTAGCCTGGTGCTCTATCCAACTGAGCTACGGGCGC
>CBFGMS010000038.1:0-39016 GCA_965649985.1 uncultured Gammaproteobacteria bacterium
GGCTGCTGCTGCAGCCGCTGGGCAGCGGCGGCATGTCCACGGTCTGGCGCGTGCGTTCGGTGTCGCCGCCGGTGGGGCAGGAGGCGGCGCTCAAGCTGCTGCGCCTGGGCGCCTCCGATGCCGCCGGTCGGGCGCGTTTCGCGCGCGAGATCCGGATCCTGGCCGCGCTGCGCCATCCCGGCATCGCCGCCATCCACGACGCCGGCCACACCGAGGACGGCACCCCGTGGTTCACCATGGCGCTGGTCGAGGGCGACACCATCGATGCCTGGTGCGAACGCCATGCGGCCGATCTCCGCACCCGGGTGGCGCTGGTGCGGCAGGCGGCGGACGCCGCGGCGCATGCGCATCGCCATCTGGTGGTGCATCGCGACATCAAGCCCGGCAACGTGATGGTGGACGAGGCCGGCCGGGTGAGCCTGCTGGATTTCGGTATTTCGCGGCTGCTCGAAGATGTGGCAGATCAGGCCGCCGGCGGCGCGCCTGCGGCCGACGGCGATGCCGATGCCACCGCACGCACCTACGCCTTCACCCCGCGCTATGCCGCGCCGGAGCAACTGCGCGGCGGCGCGCAGACCACCGCCACCGATGTCTACGGCCTGGGTGCGCTGCTGCACCAGTTGTTGCTGGGCGTGCCGCCGCAGTGGGCGGAAGGCGCGAGCGCCTGCCGCGAGCCGTCCGCGCTCGGCCGCGCCACCGGCGACGCGCGCCTGCGTGCCGAACTGCGCGGCGACCTCGGCGCCATCCTGCGCAAGGCGCTGGAAGCCCGTCCCGAGGATCGCTATGCCGGTGCGGCGGACCTGGCCGACGACCTCGCGGCCTGGTGCGAAGGCCGTCCGGTGCATGCCCGCGCCGGCGGCATGGGGTACCGGCTGCGGCGTTGGGTGGGGCGCCATCGCCTGGCGGTGGGCCTCGGCACCGGCGCGGTGCTGGCGCTGGCGCTCGGGGCCGGCGGCGTGCTGTGGCAGCGCTCGCAGGCGCTGGAGGCCGCGCAGCGCGCCGAGACCGCGCAGCGTTTCCTGCTCGATGTGTTCGCCGAAGCCGATGTCGAAACCCGCGGCGAACGCGCCCCCGATCTGCCGCGCCTGCTGCGCGCCGCCGCACAGCGCGCGCGGGCCGATTACGCCGGCCAGCCCGCGCAGCAGGCGGAACTGCTGCACACCATCGGCCGCCTCCAGCAGCTCAACGCGGATCACGCGGGCGCGGTGGAGACGCTTGGCGCCGCGCTGGCGCTGGATGCGGCACGCGATGCGCCCTGGGACGAGCGCCGGCGGCGCGCGGTGATCGCCCACGCGGCGTCGCTGCGCCGCGCCGGCGACGGCAAGGCCTCCGCGCGCGCCATCGACGACTGGCTGGCGATCGACCCGCCTCCGATATCGTCACAAGGGGGCGAGCCGATCACCGGCCCGCACTGCCGCGGCGTGTTCGGCGCCACCTATCCGGATGCGCATGCCCGGCGCCAGGCGGCCGAAGCGGTGCGCGAGGATTGCCTGAGGCTGCCGCCGGGCGATGCCGACCGCCTGTTCTTCGTCGCGCGTCTGGTCGAGAACCGTCGCGCCGACGGCGACGGGCCTGGCGCGCTGGCGCTGGCCGAAGCCGAAGACACCGCCACCGCCGCGCTGGCGACGCTGCCGCCGCGTGCCTGGGACGACTGGGTGGTGCTCAAGGCCGCGCTCGCGCAGGCGTACAGGCAGGCGCACCGCGCAGGCGAAGCGGAGGCCGCCGCGGCGGCCGCGGTGGCGCTGGCCGAGCGCAATGTCGGCGGCGACAGCCCGTTCCTGATCGGCCCCCTGCGCACGCACGCCACCATGCTGGCCGATGTCGGCCGCAGCGCGGATGCCCGCGCCGCGCTGGCCCGTGCGATCGCCCTGAACGCAGGCGAAGACGGCGCACCGCTCAGTCGCGGCGAAGCGGTGGCGCTGCGCCTGAATCTCGGGGTGTCGGCCTACGCCGACGGCGAGTACCGCGCCGCGATCGCGGTTTGGCGCGAGGCGCTGACCCTGGCCGGCGACAGCACGAGCGCCGATGTCGGGCAACTGCATGCGAACCTGGCCGCCGCCCACGACGCGCTCGGGGACTATGCCGATGCCGCCGCGGCGGCGCAGCGTGCGCTGGATCACTTCGCCGCGCACTTCCCGGCGCGCGAGGACGCACGGATCCTCCCCGGCTATCACCTGTGCCTGGCGCAGTCGTCGCTGGGCGATGCGCGCGGGCTCGATGCCTGCGCGCAGGCCATGGCCCGCGAGCGCGCCGGCGCGCCGGGCGACACGCTGCTGCGGATCGAGGGCGATCAATACCTCGCCGATGCGCTCACCCGCCTGCGCGCCTGGCCGCGCGCCCTGGCCACCGCCGACGGCGTGATCGCCGCGCTGCGTGCGCGGCCCGGCCACGACACCGGCGCCGCCGTGGATGTGCTGACGCGCGCGCGCTTCCACCGCATCGAGGCGCTGACGGGTCTCGGCCGCGGGGCCGAGGCCGCCGCCGAATTCGCCGCGCTCGGCGACGCGCGCTGCATCGACGAGGCCCTGGCCGAGCGCGCCCGCGCCGCACTGCGCCGCAGCGGCGCCGGTCGTGGTGCTGGCAGTGGCGCTGGCAGTGCCGATACCGAATGTCCCGCACCGCGACGCCCCCCGCCGCCTGCCGTCGTGCCGTGAATGCCCTGCGCGCGCACAGGCCCGGCCGGAGGTGGCACTTCCCGGATGCGTTTTGCGAATGATCCGACAAGGCCCGCAGCCGCGGGCCGCGCCACGAGGAGCCCCACGCCCATGTTCCCCCGTTCCCTGTCCGTGCCGTCGCATCCGCGTTCCGCGCCCCTCGCTCCGTGCGTGCTGGCCGTGTTCGCCCTGGCCCTGTTCGCCTTCGCCTTCCCGCTGCCGGCCCAGAATTTCGGCGACAGCCTCAAACGCACCGCGAAGCGCGCCGCCCAGAGCGAGGTCGAGCGCAAGGTCGACCAGGAAACCCGCCGCGTGACCCGCTGCGCCCTCGGCGACGACCGCTGCAGGCGCGAGGCCGAGCGTCGCGGCGAGACCGTGGAAGTGGTCGATGCCCGCGGCGCGGCGGTGGGCGGTTCGGCCGCTGTCGGTGCATCCGCCTCCGGCGGCGATCACCCGCTGGTCGTGGCCTACAGCGGCTCGGTGCTGCGCGAGCGCCGCGACGAGGCCTTCACCGACTACACGCGCATCATCGGCTTCGCCAGGGGCCAACTGCAGACCGAGACGCTCGAAGGCCGGCTCACCCGCATCCGCTACAACAACCCGCCGGGCCGGGCCACGCTGGAGATCATCCGCAATTACCGCGATGCGCTCACCGCGCGCGGCCTGCGCGTCGACTGGGAATGCGCCAACCGCGGTGCCTGCGGCAGCACCGCCCGCTACGGCGAAGGCCGCGGCTGGAACGGCGTCAACGGCCTGAATCCCGGCATCGGCAGCGATGTGCGCTACTTCACGGGCCACATGAGCGCACAGGGTGGCGGGAAGACCTACGTGGCGATCGCGGTCAGCCCGACCTATACCGACCTGCACGTGCTCGAAGCCGCCGGCATGGACAGCGGCATGGTGGAGGTGAGCGCCGATGCACTCGCCGCCGGCCTGGAGGCCGAGGGCAAGGTCACCCTGCAGGGCATCTATTTCGACACCGGCAAGGACACCCTGAAGGCCGAGTCCAACGCCGCGCTGGAACAGGTGGCGGCGCTGCTGCGCGCCCAGCCGAAGCTCAGGCTGCTGGTGGTCGGGCATACCGACAGCCAGGGCAACGCCTCGGCCAACATGACCCTCTCGCAGAAGCGCGCCCAGCGCGTGCGCGAAGCGCTGGTGCAGCGTCACGGCATCCCCGCCGCGCGCCTCACCGCCCAGGGTGCCGGCAGCCTGTCGCCCGTCGCGAGCAACGCCACCGAAGACGGCCGCGCGCAGAACCGCCGCGTCGAACTGGTGAAGCAGTGAGCGCGGGCATGTCGTCGGTGCTGCGCCCGTCTTCGCAGCGTATGGCTGCGATGGGCATGGCCGCGCTCGGCGTCACCATGCTGGCCTGCGTTGCCGCGTCCGCGCAGGCCGAGGACCGCACACCCTCGTCCTTCTGCGACAGGCTGCTGCCGGTGGCGACGGTCTCCGATTCGCTCGGCCGCGCCGTGCCCGGCCTGCAGCGCCGCGCCACCGGCGTGGTGCGCGAGGACGCCCGCCACTGCAATCGCATCTACGCCATCGGCCAGGACCGCTTCAGCGACGAGCTCATCGTGCTGGTGTCGCCCGCCCGCGACGCCGCCGGCGCACGCGCCACGGTGCAGCGCATGGCCCGCGAGGCGCGCGGCGCGCACTATTTCGGACTTTCCCGGCCCGAGGGCATCGGCGATGCCGCCGTGCACTACCGGCGCCGCGACCCGCTAAACGACGCGCGCATGGAATTGAACGTGAGCTTCGCGCTCGGCGACCTGGTGGTGGAGCTGAAATACCAGAACGTCGACGACGGCAAGCGCAACAAGTTCGTGCAGAGCAGCGATGAATTGATCGACCTGGCGCGGCGCGTGGCCAGGGACCACCGCGCCGGCCGCCGCGCAGGGGCGGGGCGATGAAGCGCGGCACCGCGATCGCTGCAGGTATCGGCGCGCTGCTGCTGGGCGCGGTGGTGCTCGCGGCCACCGGCGTGATCCCGGGCCCGTTCAAGTTCGGCGGCATGCACGTGGTGGAATCCGGCAGCGACGAGGCGCGCGCGCTCGGCGAAACCATCGAAGCCGCGCCGCCCAGCCCCTTCGACACCGTGCCGGTGGTCGAATCCGGCAGCGAGGAAGCGCGCGCGATGGGCGAGGAGATCCGCCCCGACGGCCGGCCCGCGCCGGATCCCTTCGAGATGCCCATCGACATCGTCGAATCCGGCAGCGACAAGGCGCGCGCGGCCGGCGAGATGCGGCCGCTGAACCCGATCGACGATCCGTTCGACGCCATCGACGCCCGCGCCCGCCGCGACGCCGCCTTCGCCGCCGACAGCCGCTTCCCGCGCAACCCCGACGGGGATGTCGGCACCTTCCGCTTCGACTGGGTGATCCATCACCGCGTCGATACCCGCGACGCGCTCGCCGACTTCAGCTATCACGTCAACAGCGCCGACGGCAGCTGGCTGGTGCAGGGCGAGGACATCCGCCATCTGCTGCCCGACGGGGCCATTCCCGGCGTGCAGTTCGAATTCCTCATCCGCAAGGGCAACGGCGATGCGCTGGTCTGCGGCAAGCACCGCGATGTCGGCCCGGCCTGCGCCAAGCTCGGCAACGAACTGCCCTACGCCTTCGCCTGGTTGTCCGATGCGACGAAGCTGCGCGCCTTCCTCGACAGCGTGCGCCGCACGCCGCAGACCCTCGGCCCGGGCCCGGGCGGCGGCAGGCCCGGCGTGCGCGGACGCATGAACGCCGACGGCAGCGACCGCTATCTGCAGGTGTGGGTGGACCGCGTGCCCAGCACCATCGCCACCCAGGTGCCGTGGCTGGGCATGGGCGCGGGCGTGCTCAAGGATCATCGCGCCCGCGTGAACCGCGTGGTGCGCCGCGTCCGCTTCGAAGGCGCCGACCTGGACGGCGGCGATGTCGTCGTCGACCTGCTGCGCATGTCGCCCGGCGACGCTTCGCGCAGCACCGCCGGTTACCGCCTGGTGACCGCGTTCACGATGCCCGCCATCGAGGAAGCCAACGCACTCGGTGCGTCGCTCGCCGGGCTTCAGGACGATTCCTTCGTGAACCAGGCGCGCGAGATCCAGGCCGCCCTCGACGCCTGCCCCAGGGGCGCCGCCGGCCGCGACTGCCGCAAGACCCACCGCGCGCGGATGAAACAGCTCAACGAAGACGCCAGGCGTCAGGCTTTGGACTTCGGCCAACGCCACGGCCTGCCGACGGAGTGATCCAATCGCGCCCCTGCCTCACAGGGATGCTCGATCGCGACGGTCAATCCGTCCGCAGCTTGCATCACCGGAGCGCAGCGCAACGGATATCGCGCGATGTGCGCATGGTGTCCCTCTCTCCCCCGTGGAAACGCAGCCGATGGAAACGATCTCGACGGCTTTTCCTCTCTCCCCAGCGGAAGCGCAGCCGATGAAAGCAATCCCCACCGCTTTTCCCCTCCCCCCTCGCGGGAGAGGGGCAGGGGAGATGGGGCAAACCCTCACACGCCACACCCCCCACCGTCACGAGGACGCCGCCATGACCCACGCCCGCCATCACACCACCACGCGCCTTCGCGGCGCTTCCCTGCCGGCCCTGCTCGCCTTCGCCGCATGGGCGCAGTGCCTCCTGCCTCAGAGCGCGCTCGCCCAGCGCACCCCGCCGCCGCTGGACTGCCGCGTGGTCGAAGCCGTCGGCAACGACCACAAGGCGCAGATCATCGCCGGCCTCAACGACACCGTCGCCGGCCTGGAAAAAGAGATCAACCGCCGCAAGACCATGCGCATCGAATCGGTCCAGGACATCGCCTTCGACGGCTGCAAGGTGGTCACCACCGCGCGCATCGAACTCGGCCGCAAGATTCGCCGCGACGCCGAAGGCACCGCCAAGGTGGTCGGTCGCGTCGCCTCCCTCTCCCTCCGCGACCGCCTGCTGTGCTTCGAGAAACACCCGAAGATCGCCAGCATGAACCTCAGTCACACCACCGAAGTGGGCGAGAAGATGTACGAATGGGTGGCCAACAAGGTCAATCCCGTGGACAAGTGCGTACCGTTTTCGCTGTAGGCCGCGCCGCGCGCCGTTCCCCGGCCCGGAGGGCCGTCGCGACGGCACGCGCGCCCGACTTGCGATGTCAGGCGGGAGGATGTGGCCAGCGTGCCCCGCATCGCCTGCGTGGCCCGGCACGCCGACATGCCGCATGCGGAAGGGCCGGAGGCATGAGCGCGGAGGCCGTACCGTGAGCAGAGAGGTGCCCGCGGCGTCCGCCCGCCGTTTTCCCGTATGGGAGACGCAAAGAAAAAACCCCGCATTTCTGCGGGGTTTTTTCCGAATCTGGTGCCCAGGAGAGGACTCGAACCTCCACGGTTTTACCCGCTAGTACCTGAAACTAGTGCGTCTACCAATTCCGCCACCTGGGCAGGTGGGCGCGTATGGTGCGTCGCGGTGCGGCGATTGTCAACAGGGCAATGCGCCTTCGATGCCCGCCTGCCGGAGGCGCGGCCTGAAGGGCCTGCTGCCGGTCCCGCCATGCGTGCGGTGGGGTGCGTATACTATGCGGCGATGTCCAAAACCAAGAAGAAGGCCGGCAAGGCCGCCAGCGCCCCGAAGGGCGCGTCCTCCCGGCGCGATGGTGGGTCCACCCACGTCGCCGGGTCCTCTCACACTGATGCAGCCAAGACCGTCGGCAAGAGCCGCAGGTCGCAGGCGACGCCTGCTCCGGCCAAGCCACGCAAGGCCGCCAAGCCCGCACCGTGGCTGCCCGATGCCGCTCCCGAGCGACGCCCTGCTGCGGCCCGCACCGACGCACGCCCGGGCACGCGTCCGGCCTCGCAGGCGTCGGCACCCGCACGCGGCGCCGGCCGACCCGCGACCCAGCGCCCGCCACGTGTCCGTGACCCGCACGCCGAGCGCGAAGCCGCGCGCTACGCCGACCCCATCCCCAGCCGCGAGGCCATCCTCGCCCTGCTGGAGGAAGCCGAGGGCCCGATGACCGCCGACACCCTGGCGATGCATCTGGGGCTCGGCACCGATGCGCGCCAGGACGCGCTCGGCAAGCGCCTCGGCGCGATGGTGCGCGATGGGCAATTGCTGCAGAACCGTCGCGGCGGCTTCCTGCCGGCGGCGCGTCTGGACCTGATCGCCGGCACCGTGATCGCCAATCCCGAAGGCTTCGGCTTCCTGCGCCCCGACACCGCGCCGGGCCAGGACAAGAGCGACGACCTGTTCCTGCCGCCTGGCGAGATGCGCAAGGCGATGCACGGCGATCGCGTCATGGTCACCGTCACCGGCCTGGACCGCCGCGGGCGCCGCGAGGCGGCGGTGGTCGAAGTGCTCGAACGCCGTCTCAACCGGCTGATCGGCCGCTTCACCGTCGAATCCGGCATCAGCTACGTGGTGCCGGACGACGCGCGCATCCTGCGCAACGTGCAGATCCCCACGGAAGCGCGGCTGGACGCGCGCAACGGCCAGCTGGTGGTCTGCGAGATCGTGCAGGCGCCCGAAGGCCACCGTCCGCCCATCGGCCGCGTGCTCGCGGTGCTGGGCGACAAGCTCACGCCGTCGCTGGTGGTGGAGGCCGCGATCCACGGCCACGACCTGCCGCATGAATTCCCGCCGCCGGTGCTGGCCGAGGCGACCGCGGTGCCGCTGCAGGTCACCGAGGCCGACATCGCCGGCCGCGTCGACATCCGTCATCTGCCGCTGGTCACCATCGACGGCGAAGACGCCAAGGATTTCGACGATGCGGTCTGGTGCGAACCGAACCGCAACGGGTACCGGCTCATCGTCGCCATCGCCGACGTGTCGCACTACGTGCGGCCGGGCGCGCCGCTCGACGACGAGGCGCAGAAGCGCGCGACCTCGGTGTATTTCCCGGGCTTCGTGGTGCCGATGCTGCCGGAGACGCTGTCCAACGGCATCTGTTCGCTGAACCCGAAGGTCGACCGTCTGTGTTTCGTCTGCGACATGCAGGTAGGCCATGACGGCGAAGTGGGCAAGTCGAAGTTCTACGAGGCGGTGATGCACTCGCATGCCCGCCTGACCTACACCCAGGTCTGGCAGGCGGTGGGTGCGGACGACGCCGAGGCGATCGCCAGGATCGGCCCGCTCATGCCGCAGGTGCGCCACCTGCATGCGCTGTACGGCGTGCTGGCGCTGGCCCGCAAGGCGCGCGGCGCGATCGAGTTCGAGAGCAGCGAAGTGCGCTTCGTCCTCGGCCCGCAGGGCGAAGTGGTGCAGGCCGGCATGCTGCAGCGCAACGACGCGCACAAGCTGATCGAGGAGTGCATGATCGCGGCGAATGTCGAAGCCGCGCGCTTCCTGCTGAAGAAGAAGATCCCCGCGCCGTACCGCATCCACGACAAGCCGCCGGAGAGCAAGTACGCCGACCTCCTGGAATTCCTCAAGGAGTTCAAGCTGCGCATGCCGCCGTGGGCCAAGGTGGAGCCGCGCGATTTCACCGCGCTGTTGACCCGCATCCGCGAACGCGCCGATGCCGCGCTGCTGGAATCCGTCCTGCTGCGCACGCAGTCGCTCGCGGTGTACTCGCCGGACAACGTCGGCCACTTCGGCCTGGCGCTGGAGGCCTACGCGCACTTCACCTCGCCGATCCGCCGGTATCCCGACCTGCTGGTGCATCGCGCGATCAAGCATGCCGTGGGCCGCGGCACGGCCGGCAATTTCACCTACAGCCAGAGCGGCATGGCCGCACTCGCGCTGCAGTGCTCCGAACGCGAGCGCCGTGCCGACGAGGCCGAGCGCGAGGTGGACGAGCGCTACCGCGCGGCGTGGATGGAGAAGCACGTCGGCGGCGAATTCGACGGCACCATCGGCGGCGTGACCAGCTTCGGCCTGTTCGTCGAGCTGGATGGCTCCAAGGTCAACGGTCTGGTCCACGTGACCCAGCTGCCGCGCGAGTACTACCACTTCGACCCGATCCGCAAGACCCTCACCGGCGAGCGCAGCGGCCGCGAATTCCGCCTCGGCGACCGTGTCCGCATCGTGGTGCTGAAAGCCAGCCTGGAAGAGCGCAAGATCGATTTCCGCCTGGCGGAGGAACGCGGCGTCAAGCCGCTGCCCCCGCGCGGGCAGCCGGCGCGGCGGCAGAAGCAGAAGTACTGAGTTCCGCCGTGGCGATGCGGCTTGTGGATGATCGCGACGACACGCTGCGTGCGGCGGCCGAATGCGCGCTGGACGGATTTCGCCAGCGTGCGTTCGAGCGACTGCAGGCGTCTTTCGATTATGCCCTTGCGCTGGGACGCGAGCCCGATGCGGCGTTGCGCGACGATGCCGGCCAGGCGGTCGCGGAATTGGACGGCCGGGATGCGGAGTGGCGGCAGCGCCCGGTCGATATCGTGATCGAGCGCTTTCGCGATGATGCGGCGGGCATCGTCGCTGCCCTGGATTGCCGCCTTGTCGCAGGTCCCGCAGAGGGCGTGTCGATCCTGCAGCTGGTGGTCACCCGCAAGGGCGGCCAGTTCTGGCTGACGTTGGAAGGCGTCGGCGACGGCGGCTGAAGAGGGCGTGCCGGGTATCGCCGTTTCGGTGAACGCGCTGTTTTGGCCGTTCCAGCGCGGGTCGCCATGATCGAAAGCGTTTCGATCAATCGGCGGTGCAGCCGGCCGGCGTGATCGTGGGCCGCGGCCCGTCCTGCGGGATCGTTTCGATCGATGTCACGGCGCCTCTGCCCGCGATCAACCCGCTCGCGAAGCAGGCGGTGAGCAGGTAGCCGCCGGTCGGCGCTTCCCAGTCGAGCATCTCTCCGGCGCAGAACACGCCGGGCATTGCCTTCAGCTGCAGGGTGTCGTCCAGCGCCTCGGCGCGCACGCCGCCGGCGCTGCTGATGGCTTCGGCGATGGGCCGCGCGGCGGCGAGGCGCAGGGGCAGGGCCTTGATGGCCTGTGCGATGCGTTCGACGGCAGCGGTATCCGTGCCCTGCAGCACATCCTTCGGCAGTGTTTCGAACAGCAGCGCCACCTTCGCCGCGTCCAGACCGGTCTGGCGGCGGAGGTGTTCGCCCAGGCTGCGCTTGCCGCGTGGTGTGGACAGATCGCTGCGCAGGCGTGCTGCATCGCGGCCGGGTGCGAGGTCCAGATGCAGCAGCGCGAACCCGTCGCGGGCGATGGCCTCGCGCAGGTCGGCGGACAGGGCGTAGATCAGGCTGCCTTCGATACCCGTCGTGGTGAGCACGCATTCGCCCTGCAGCGCATGCGTGATGCCATCGGCATCGCGCCACTGCGCCACCACCGGTTTCAGCGGCGCGCCGGCATGTTTCTCTGCCAGCACCGCGCTCCAGCCGATGTCGAAGCCGCAGTTCGATGGCCGCAACGGAGCGATGTCGATGCCGCGGGCGTCGAGAGCCTCGGCCCAGGCGCCGTCCGAGCCCAGCTCCGGCCAGCTGCCGCCGCCGAGAGCGAGCACGGTGGCATCGGCTTCCACGCGACGCTCGCCCTCGGGTGTGGCGAAGCGCAGCGCGCCGTCGTCGCTCCAGCCCAGCCAGCGGTGTTGCACGTGGAAGCGCACGCCGGATTCGCGCAGACGCCGCACCCAGCCGCGCAGCAGCGGCGCGGCCTTGCGGTCCATCGGGAACACGCGGCCGGAGCTGCCGACATAGGTCTCCACCCCCTGCGCCCGCGCCCAGTCGCGCAGGGCTTCGCCGTCGAAGGCGTCCAGCCAGCGGCTCACCCAGGCGCTGCGTTCGCGATAGCGCGCATCGAAGGCGGGCCGCGCATCGCCGTGGGTGAGGTTGAGCCCGCCCTTGCCGGCGATCAGGAACTTGCGCCCCACAGAGCCCTTGGCCTCGAACAGATCGACCTCGCAGCCGGCGGCGCGTGCGGCCTCGGCCGCCATCAGCCCGGCGGGGCCGCCGCCGACGATGGCGATCTGCGTGCGTGGGGGCGCGGGAGTGGACATGGGGCAGGGGGCAGGAGGCGTGCGCGGGAGGTCGGGGCGCGGATGATAGCCGGTCGCGGTGAGCGGTCCCGCTTGCGGTCCGCCATGCGGCGTGCGCATCCGTGGTCCCGGCTTCCGGCACAATAGCGCGATGAACAACAGCTCCCAGTGGATCGCCGGCATCAATGCCGTGGCCGCCGCGGTCGCGCACGACGCCGACCATGTGCGTGAAGTGATGATCGAGGCCGGCGCCAAGAACCCGCGCCTGACCGATATCGAAACCGAAGCCCGGCGCAAGGGCATCGACGTGCGCCGGGTCGCGGTGAACGCGCTCGAGGGCGTGGCCGGCGGCCTGCGCCACCAGGGCGTGGTCGCGCGCTATGCCGCGGCCAAGACCTATGGCGAGAACGATCTGCAGGCACTGGTGAACGACGCCGACGGCAAGGCGCTCATCCTCGTGCTGGACGGCGTGCAGGACCCGCACAACCTCGGCGCCTGCCTGCGCAGCGCCGCCGCCGCGGGCGCCACCGCCGTCGTCATTCCCAAGGACAAGGCTGTGCAGGTCAACGCCACCGTGCGCAAGATCTCCGCCGGCGCCGCCGACAGCGTGCCGGTGGTGCGCGTCACCAATCTGGCGCGCGCACTGCGCGACCTGCAGCAGCTGGGCGTGTGGATTTACGGCCTGGCCGGCGAAGCCGAAGGCACGCTGTACGCGGTCGACCTGCGTGGCAATGTGGCCCTCGTACTCGGCAGCGAAGCCGATGGCCTGCGCCGGCTCACCCGCGAACACTGCGACGGCCTGGTGACCATCCCGATGCCCGGCCTGGCCGCATCGCCCGGCGTGGAAAGCCTCAATGTCTCGGTGGCTGCCGGCGTGGCGTTGTTCGAGGCGGTGCGGCAGCGGGTGGGCGGGTGAATCTCGCCTGGTATGACGGGGTCGGCCTGCTCGGCAGCGCCATCGTCGTCGGCAGTTATTTCCTGCTGCAGAGCGGGCGGCTGAGCGGCACCGGGCTGACGTACCAACTGCTGAACATCGCAGGCTCGGCCTGCATCCTGGTCTCGCTGGTCGGCGGCTTCAACGTATCCGTGGCGCTGCTGCAGTGCACCTGGATCGCGATCAGTGCGTATGGCGTGGTGCGCGGCATCCGGGCGAAACGGTCTCGATCGGACGCATCCTGAACCACCATGCTGCCAGACTTCCGATGCCCAGGATGTGCCAAGCCTCTTTCCGTGCAGGAAGTCAGACAGCTGACGCCTTTCTGGTCTTCGGTGGCGTCGAGGCCCTGTGCGACATGCGGGCGTGAGATACGCTGGAAGGCGCATTTCCGTCGCCGGATCATCACAGGAAACTGGTTGTTCAAGACCGGTATTGCGACCCTTGTCGGAGCGGGTCTGCTCATGCGGCTGTCTACCGGAAACTGGGCACCACCCAGCGACATGGTGATGATCATCGCAGCGGGACTCATCCTCGCCGGCATCTTCTGGACACGCACCAAGGACCCATCGGGACAACTCGAGGCCGGCGATGATGTGGGGCAGCCCTGATCCCTGATCCCTGATCGGCGCAGAGCGGTGCGCAGCTCCGCTGCGTATGTCTCTATCGCGGGGGGCGGGCAGGCATAGCGGAGCTGCGCTCCGCTCTACGGGATGGCGCTACACCATCCGCGGCCAGGCGTTCGCGATCTTGCAGAACAGCTCCGCCGTGCGTTCGGTGTCGTACACCGCCGAATGCGCTTCCTCCGCGTTCCAGCTCAGGCCGGCGGCCATGACCGCACGGGCCAGGACGGTCTGGCCGTAGGCCACGCCGGCCAGGGTGACGGTATCGAACACGCTGAAGGGATGGAACGGGTTGCGCTTGTGCTGGCTGCGCGTCACCGCGGCATTGAGGAAGTTCAGGTCGAAATGCGCGTTGTGGCCCACCAGGATGGCGCGCTGGCAGTGGTGCTTGCGCACCGCGGCGCGCACGGCCACGAACACATGCTCCAGCGCCTCGCGCTCGGGCTTGGCCAGGCGGAAGGGATGGTCCAGGCGGATGCCGGTGACCTCCAGCGACTTCGGGTCGATGTCGGTGCCGGGGGCGGGGATCACATGGGCCGCGGCCAGGTCGCCCGGGATCAGGCGGCCGTCCTCGTCCAGGTCGACGGGCTGCACCGCGATCTCCAGCAGCGCATGGCGGTTCCAGTCGAAACCGCCGGTTTCGACGTCGACGACCACCGGGAGAAAGCCGCGGAAACGCTCGGCCATGGGCCGCACGGGCGTGGCCGTCGCCGGGGGCGCGACGGGGGAAGGGTCGGTCTGGATCATCGCTACAGGGTAGCAGACCGGCCCGCGCGGCCCGTTGGGCCGGAAGTCCCGGTCCACGCATCCGTTGCCCGGTTCAGCCCGCGCCTGCGTTCACTCCAGCCGGGTGCCCAGGACAGTGCCTTCGGCCCGGAGCTGGGCCAGCATCCCCGCGCCGTCGACGAGGAAGGCGTCGGGATCCGGCGCGCCGGCTTCGGTGGCCAGGGCCAGCAGCTGCTCGCGTCCGCTGAGTCCCGGTTGCTCGTCCAGCCGCTGCAAGAGACGGAAGGTCAGGGGAGTGAGCGCGTGGAAGCTCACCTCGCCGCCGGCTTCGCGGCGCAGCAGCAGCAGGGTGGGGATGTCCGGGGGCGTATGGGGCTGATGTTCCGGCCCGATGGTGTGCACCGGCCAGGCGTAGGCCAGCGGCCAGGCCAGCGGCGAGAGCAGCGGCCGTCCGTCGAGCAGGTCGCCGTCGGGGTCGTGGGCGATGTCGTCCGGAGCGGCGTCGCTGAGCTGCAGCGCCAGTTCCACCCATTCGTAGTGCGCCAGTTCTTGCAGCCAGGCCGGCTGCGACGGGTCGAGCACCTCGCCGGCGGCTTCACGCTCGGCGCGGTCCTCCAGCCAGCGCATGAACTCGCGCGGCAGTTCGGTGAACAGCGGGGTGCGGCAGCCGTGTTCGCGGAAGAAGGCACGGATCAACCGGGTCCAGGCGATGCCGTCGTCGCGAGCACCGTCGTTGCGGGTGTCGAAGATCCTCCGGATCACCGGAAAACCATTCCCCAGCAGTCCCTCGACGTTGTTGAAGAACAGCTCGCGGTAGATCTTCAGCCGACGCTCCTCGATGCCGGGCGGCGGCGGCACGCGCTCCGGGTCGCGGATGTGCGCGGCGAGCGCGTCCTGCTCGGCCGCAAGCGATGGCGGTGCGGTGGTGTCGGAGCCGTGGGCGAGGTCGCTCATGCCGCCTCGCGCCTGCGCGACGCGGCGCGCCCGAGACGGCTGCGCACCTCGCCCAGTTCGGCCACCAGTTCCTCGAATGGCGGAAAATTGAAGTCGCGCTCCAGCAGCGTCGGCCGCGGCCCGAAGCGGCGATAGGCGGATTCCAGCAGCGCCCACACCGGCGCGCTGACGTCCGCACCGTGGGTGTCCACCTTGAGGTCTTCGGCTTCGTCGTAGTGCCCGGCGACGTGGATGTAGGCGATGCGCTCGCCCGGCAGCGCAGCGAGGAAGTCTTCCGCGTCGTAGCCGTGATTCACGGCGTTGACGATGATGTTGTTCACGTCCAGCAGCATCTCGCAGTCGGCTTCGGCCAGCACGGCGTTGACGAAATCGATCTCGGGCATGCGCTGGAACGGCGCGGCGTAGTAGGAGATGTTCTCGATCGCGATGCGCCGGCCGAGGATCTCCTGGGTGCGGCGGATGCGTGCGGCCACATGGCGAACGGATTCCTCGCTGAAGGGCAGCGGCAGCAGGTCGTACAGCTGGCCGTGGCTGTCGCCGCAGGCGCTCAGGTGCTCGCTGTAGATCGGGCAGTGGTGGGTGTCGAGAAAACGACGGATCTTGACCAGCAGCGTCTCGTCCAGCGGCGCCGGGCCGCCAACGGAGAGCGACAGCCCGTGGCAGACCACCGGGTAACGCGCGGCGATGTCGGCGAAGGCCTCGCCCAGACTGCCGCCCACGCCGATCCAGTTCTCCGGCGCGACCTCGACGAAGTCGAAGCTGCCGGGCGCGGCGGCGCGCATCTCGCCCAGCAGGCCGCGGCGCAGGCCGAGACCGGCGGCATCGGGAGCGAGCGGGGAAATCGCGTGGCGGGAATCGATCATGGTGGTGTGAGCAGGGAGCGGGTCGAATGCAGCGGCAGCGAAGCCTGGCCGGAAACGTCACCGGGCGGCCCTGAGGACCGCCCGGCGGCAGGAGCGGGAAGGGAGCCGGACGCGATGTGCGCCCGGGCCCGCCTTCAGCGGAATGGACGGGCGATCAGACCGCGCCGCCGCACTTGCCTTCGCCGCACTTGCCCTCGGCAGCCTTCTTGTCGCCGCCGCACTTGCCTTCGCCGCACTTGCCCTCGGCGGCCTTCTTGTCGCCGCCGCACTTGCCTTCGCCGCACTTGCCCTCGGCAGCCTTCTTGTCGCCGCCGCACTTGCCTTCGGCGGCCTTCTTGTCTGCACCGCAGGTGCCTTGGGCCGCCTTGGCGGCGGCGTCGCCGCCGAGCAGATAGCCTTGGGCGAGCTGGGTGGAAGCGAACGCGGAGCCGGAGAGCAGCAGGCCACCGGCGAGGGCGGCGGACACGGCGAGGGCGACGGGTTTCTTGTTGCTGGACATCGTGGGTATCTCCTGAAAGGGAACGTGGTGCGGAGGGTGGGTGGTGGATCTCAACGGTGTGTCTGGTTACGGTGTGTCTGGTGAGGTGGGGCCGTGATGCGGTGTGGGAGTGTGTCTGCTGAAGGCTTTACGGGGGCCTATCGTCCGGCGGATGCAATGCATGCGTCGAGCGGACGGAGTCTCCGCGGGCCGGCCCAGCGCCGTGGCTGCCCGCTGCCCGGCGCCGGGTGGGTGTGGACTAGCCGGGAACGACCGCCTCCCTCGCCGGGGTGGTCTCGGGAACGGTCAGGAACTGGCGGGCCAGGCTGCGTGCGCGGTGCAGGCGCGCCTTGGCCGCCTCGGGATGCAGATCCAGGCAGTGGGCGATCTCCGCCGTGGTCATGCCTTCCAGGTCGCGCATCAGGACGATTTCGCGATAGTGCGGCGGCATCTGCGCCAGTGCGGCCGCGATGTCGCGAAGCAGACCGCTCGGCGCAGGCGTCTGGATATCGGCGATCTCGGCCAGATCCGCCGGTTCCATCAGGATGTGGCGTGCGGCGCGCTTGAGCCGGTTGCATTCGCGCTTGACGATGCGGAACAGCCAGGATGTGTAGGCCTCGATCGCGCGGAGGGTGCCGATCTTGCGCGATACCAGCAGCAGGCTTTCCTGCACCGCGTCTTCCACGTCGTTGATCGCGCAGTGGTATTCGGCGTAGCGCCGCAGGTCCTGACGCGAGTGTGTGAGCACGGTCTCCAACGCGCGGCGGTTGCCGCTGCGCGCCAGTTCGAGCTGTTGCTGTAGTGCCTGATCCTGCATGGGGTCGCCTGCTCCTGCTCCTGCTGCTGCGCACGTTACGCGGTGTGGCGATGGGGTGTGTGCAGAAAGAGTTAGGCGGGGGGAGGGCGGTTGCGTGGCCCATGACGGCGATGGCGAAGTCGTTCAGCTTTCGTTTAGGCGCGGCCGGGCGTCAGTGCGCCTGCCTGCTGTCCGCCGTCGCCTTGCGCGACAGGCCGGCTCCGGTCTGCGGAGCCTTCCGTGGACGTCTGTCTGGAAGCCGAATGCCCGGCCGCGGCTTGCCGGAAGGACGGACAGGGCCGCCTCGGGGCTCGTCCCGGCACGCGCCTCATGCCCATGCCGGGCCCCGGCCTGGGCCTCCGGGCCTCAAGGGAGGAAGTGTCGTCTCAGCGCGCCGGGATGGTGCCGTCGCGCTTCTCGCGCGGCGGCAGCGGGGCCTCGCCGTTTTCCTGGAACCAGATGTTCTCGGCGATGTTGGTGGCGTGATCGCCGATCCGTTCCAGGTTCTTGGCCATGAACAGCAGATGGGTGCACGGGGTGATGACGCGCGCGTCTTCCATCATGTAGGTGAGCAGTTCGCGGAACAGGCCGGTGTACTGCTGGTCGACCTCCGCGTCGCGGGCGCGCACGCGCTGCGCGGCGTCGGCGTCGCCGTCCCGGTAGGCGGCCAGCACGTCGCGCACCTGCTCCACCACCAGCTCGCCCACCGACCGCAGGCCACGGGTGTGCGGCAGCGGCGGGGCCATGTTCAGCGCCATCGAGCGCTTGGCGACGTTGGAGGCGTAATCGCCGATGCGCTCGATGTCGGAAGCGATGCGCAGGGCGGCCAGGATTTCGCGCAGGTCGCGCGCCAGCGGCCCGCGCATGGCCAGCGCCATCGCGTCGTGGCTGACCTGCAGCTCCAGCGCGTCGATCGCCTCGTCGTTGGCGATGATCCGTTCGGCGGCCTTGTCGTCGCGGCGCTGCACCACGTCCAGCGCGGCTTCCAGCTGCGATGCGGCCATCTCGCCCATGCGCATGATCTCTTCCAGCAGGCGCTTGCGCTCCTCGTCGTGGCTCTTGACGATGTGGGTGTGGGTCTGGTTGTTCATGACGGGGCCGGAATCCTGAAGATGTCGTGTGCGGGTGCGGCGGTGGCTGAGGGGACGACGCGGGACCTGCGGCGATGGCATGTCGCGGATCATGCGCTGCCGATGATGCGCTGCCTGATCATGCGCTGTCTGATGATGCGCGATCTCAGCCGAAGCGGCCCGTGATGTAGTCCTCGGTCTGCTTCTTCGCCGGCGCGGAAAAGATGCGGTCGGTGCGGTCGTGCTCGATCAGGTCGCCCAGGTACATGAAAGCGGTGAAGTCCGAGACGCGCGCCGCCTGCTGCATGTTGTGGGTGACGATGGCGATCGTGTAGTTGCGCTTGAGCTCCTCGATCAACTGCTCGATGCGGCCGGTGGAGATCGGGTCCAGCGCCGAGGTGGGCTCGTCGAGCAGCAGCACCTCGGGGCGCAGCGCGACCGCGCGCGCGATGCACAGGCGCTGCTGCTGGCCGCCGGACAGGCCCAGCGCGCTCTGGCCGAGCTTGTCCTTGACCTCATCCCACAGCGCACCCTGGCGCAGCGCTTCCTCGACGCGGTCGTTCATCTCGCTCTTGGACAGTCGCTCGTGGTGGCGGATGCCGTAGGCCACGTTCTCATAGATGGTCATCGGGAACGGCACCGGCTTCTGGAACACCATGCCCACCTTGCTGCGCAGGCGGTTCATGGGGTACTTCGGGTCCAGGATGTTCTCCCCGTCCAGCAGCACCTCGCCCTTCGCTTCCTGCTTCGGATACAGCGCGTAGATGCGGTTGAAGATGCGCAGCAGGGTGGACTTGCCGCAACCGGACGGGCCGATCAGCGCGGTCACGCGCTTTTCCGGGATCGGCAGGTCGATGTTCTTCAGCGCATGGAACTTGTCGTAATAGAAATCCAGGCCGCGGGCGGCCAGCTTCACCGGCGCATCCGCCGCGGCCTCGCGCTGGGCGGTGGCGATCTGCATGCGCGGCACATCATGGATGGTCTGGTCGAGATCGTTCATGTCCGGGTTCCAGCGGTCGTCGGAGGAGCGGGGCGCACCCGCATTCGTGGGCTTGGGCAGGGTGGAGGCGGTCTCAATCATGGCCCACCTTGTTGCGCAGCAGGATGAAGCGTGCGGTCAGGCTCACCGCCAGTACGAACAGGGTCATGACAAGCGCGCCAGCCCAGGCGATCTGCACCCAGTTGTCGAACGGGCTACCCGCGAACTGGTAGACGACCAGCGGCACGGCGGCCATTTCACTGGTCACGTCGAAGGTGAGGTAGCCGTTGCCGAATGCGGTGAACAGCAGCGGCGCGGTCTCGCCGGAGATGCGGGCCAGGGCGAGCAGCACGCCGGTGACGATGCCCGGCAGAGCGGAGCGGTACAGCACCTGCACGATCACCTTCCACTGCGGCACGCCCAGCGACAGCGCGGCTTCGCGCATCTGCACCGGCACCAGGCGCAGCATCTCGTCGGTGGTGCGCACCACCACCGGCAGCACGATGAAGGCGAGGGCGACCGCGCCGGCCAGGCCCGAGAACTGGCCGCGGCTCAGGGTCATCACGAACACCGCGTACACGAACAGGCCGAGCACGATCGACGGCGCCGACAGCAGGATGTCGTTGACGAAGCGGATCACGGTGCCCAGCTTGCGGCGATGGCCGTATTCGGCCAGCCAGGTGCCGGCGGCGATGCCCAGCGGGGTGCCGATCAGCACGCCCAGGCTGCAGATCAGCATGCTGCCGACGAAGGCGTTGCGCAGGCCGCCGACCTCCAGCGGCGGTGGCTGGTCCTGGCTGAACAACGCCCAGTCGATGCCGGCCAGGCCCTTGGCGAGCAGGGTCCAGAGGATCCAGCCCAGGAACGCCAGGCCGAACAGCGCCGCGGCGCAGCCGAGCGTGATCGCGACCGAGTTGATCAGGTTGCGGCGCTGGTACAGACGGCGCGTCGCGGGCGAAATGGCGGCGGCGGCGTTCATCAGGTGCCCTCCCTCTGCGAGAGTTTCATCAGCATGTAGCGGGCGATGGCCAGCACCACGAAGGTCACCAGGAACAGCACGAAACCCAGCAGCAGCAGCGCGGAGCGGTATTCCGGCGTGGCTTCGCCAAAGTCGTTGGCGATCAGCGCGGCGATGGTGGTGCTGGGCTCCAGCAGCGACGCGGTGAACTGCACGCTGTTGCCGATGACGAAGGCCACCGCCATGGTCTCGCCGAGTGCGCGTCCTAGGCCGAGGAAGATGCCGCCGATCACCGCCGAGCGGGTGTAGGGCAGGACGATGTCCCAGACCACTTCCCAACGCGTGGAGCCGAGGGCGTAGGCGGATTCCTTCAGGCGCCCGGGAACGGTCAGGAACACTTCGCGCATCGTGGAGCTGATGAAGGGGATGACCATGATCGCCAGCACCAGGCCCGAGGTCAGCATGCCGGCGCCGATCGGCGGGCCCTGGAACAGGGGGCCGACCACCGGCAGCGGGCCGAGCGTGTCGGTCACCCACGGAATGATGTCCTCGCGCATCATCGGCATCAGCACGAAGAAGCCCCACATGCCGTAGATGATGGACGGGATGCCGGCGAGCAGCTCGATCGCCGTGCCGATCGGCGTGCGCAGCCAGCGCGGCGCGATCTCGGTCAGGAAGAAGGCGATGCCGAAGCTGACCGGGATCGAGATCAGCATCGCGATCACCGCGGTGACCACCGTGCCGTAGATCGGCACCAGGGCGCCGTACTGGCCGGCGACGGGGTCCCACTCGGTGGAGTAGAAGAAGGAGAGGCCCTGCGAGGCCAACACGTCGCGCCCCCCCCATAGCATCGAGAGTGCCGCGCCGGCGAGGCTGAAGAGGACGAAGATCGCGACCACGGTCACCGCGCTCTTGAACAGGCGGTCGTGGCGTGCGTCCAGATGGTCGCGGCCGGAGATCGGCGCAGCGGGCAGGGCCTGGGTGCTCATCGCGGGAATGCGTTCCGGAGGGGGCTGGAGGGTGCGGGCGAACACGCACGACCGCAGTGTGCGGCAGCTGGCCGCCTATGAGACTGCAGAAGTGTGAAGGTCTTGTGACAGCGGGCGTGAGCAGCTGTCGCCCTGAGCGGCCGCGGCGCGCGCACCGCAAAAAAAAGCGGGCCCGGAGGCCCGCTGGAGGAGAAAGACTTGCAACCGGGCACCGCAGGGAGGGGAGGGCGGGGCCCGGGACACCGACTTCTTGCGTGGAGCGGAGGCCATCCGGCGATCGACTGCCGGCAGGCCCCGTCGCCGCCTCACCGGCCATGGCGGGTGAGGCGGTGGCCGGACCGTGGTCCGACTCAGTACTTCATGTTGACCGACCAGTAGCTCTCGATCTGCTTGACCAGCGCGTCGGGCAGGGGCACGTAGTCCAGGGCCTTCGCTTCGTCGTCGCCGTTGGCGTAGACCCAGCGGAAGAAGTCCTGGGCGGCCTTGGCGCTGGCGGCGTTCTTGGGCTTCTTGTGCATCAGGATGAAGTTGGTGGCGGCGATCGGCCAGGCGTTCGGGCCGGGCGCGTTGGTCATCACCAGGTAGAAGTCCTTGGCACCGGCCCAGTCGGCGCTGGCGGCGGCGGCCTGGAAGGTCTCGTCGTTCGGCAGCACGTAGTTGCCCGCCGCGTTCTTCATGCGCGCGAAGGTGAGCTTGTTCTGGAGCGCGTAGGAGAACTCGACATAGCCGATGCCGCCCTTGAGCTGTTTGACGTAGGCGGCGACGCCTTCATTGCCCTTGCCGCCCACGCCGGTCGGCCACTTGACCGAGTTGCCTTCGCCGACGCTGCTCTTCCACTCCGGGCTGACCTTCGAGAGGTAGTTGACGAAGTTGAAGGTGGTGCCGGAGCCGTCGGAGCGGCGGACCACGGTGATCTTCAGGTCGGGGAGGGTCACGCCGGCGTTCAGCGCGGCGATGCGCGGATCGTTCCAGTTGGTGACCTTGCCGAGGAAGACGTCGGCCAGCAGGGCGCCGTCGAACTTCAGCGCGCCGGACTTCACGCCCGGGATGTTGACGACCGGCACCACGCCGCCGATGACCGAGGGGAACTGGGCCAGGCCCGACTTCGCCAGGTCTTCCGGCTTCAGCGGGGCGTCGGAGGAACCGAAGTCGACGGTCGCGGCCTTGATCTGGGCGATGCCGCCGCCGGAACCGATCGACTGGTAGTTGACCTTCTTGCCGGTCTCCTTGGCGTATTCGGACGACCACTTCGACATGACCGGGAAGACGAAGGTCGCGCCGGCGCCGGTAATGTCGTTGGCCTGGGCGTTGAATGCCAGACCGCCGGCGAAGGCCAGCACGGCGATACGAAGCTTGAAGTTGTTGATCACGGAGGACTCCTGGAAAGGATGAAACCCGGGGCTTCCCGGACCGCGCCATTGAACCCGGGAGCGATGACAGCGATGTGAGCGGGATATGACATTTGGATGACGGCCCCGGCGGCTGTGCGGTGGCAGTCCCGCGAGCCGACGGGCGACCCCGATGCCGCGCGTGCCGCAATCATATTGTCGGCGCGCACGTTCCGGCTGCGCATGGCGGGCATGCGCCTGCGCAGCCATGCCGCCAGGCCGTGGCACCCCGGCTCGGCAGGGCGTGTCATCTCGCCGTCACATGAACAACACCCCACTGTCAGATTCCGGCCGCAGGCTTGCTGCCCAAGTCGTACGCCGGCTGAACGGTGCGCGCGGGCACGACGGCCCGATGCGTCGCGGTCGCGGCGATGCCACTCCTTCTCCATCACCTTCTCACCTTCATTGGGACCTCCCGCCATGCGTCATACCATTCTTGCTCTCGCCGTCGGCTCCGTGCTGGCCACGACCGGCTTCTCCGCCAACGCCCAGTCCCGCGATGCCGAAATCGAGGCGCTGAAGGCGCAGATCGCCGCGCTGATGGAGAAGGTCGAGGCGCTCGAGGAGCGCACCGATGCCCAGTCCGACATCAACCTCGACACCGCCAACAAGCTGGCCGACGCCACCGAGAAGGCACCGAAGGTCGAGACCAAGGGCGGGATCAAGATCACCTCGGCCGACAAGAACTTCGAGGCCAGCGTCGGCGGCCGCATCCACTTCGACGCCTACGCCTTCGACCGCGACCTCGCCAGCACCACCGGCACCACCGAGTTCCGCCGCGCCCGCCTGACCCTCAAGGGCAAGGCCTGGGGCTGGGACTACGTCATGGAGCAGGATTTCGCCGCCGGTACCAATCTCGACGGTCTGCGCGACCTGTATATCGCCCGCAAGGCGCTGGGCGGTACGGTCACCATCGGTCACTTCAAGCCCTACCGCGCCATGGAAGAGCTGACCAGCTCCAACGAGATGCTGATGATGGAGCGTCCGTTCGCTTCGCCGACCGGCCTGTTCAACGGCCGCCAGTTCCAGCAGGGCCTGGGCTACCGCGTGGCCAGCGACAACTACACCGCCGGACTGAGCGTGTTCAACCTGCGCGGCGCCAACGGCGTGCGCAACGAGGGCGTGGGCGTGGCCGGTCGCGTCACCTGGACCCCGATCAACAACGAAAACAGCCTGCTGCACCTCGGCGCCTGGTTCAGCAACGAGAACCTCAACCAGGGGTCGGCGAATTCCAGCGCCTCGGTGAACTACGCCGGCCGCCGCGGTCCCTCGCAGACCATCGCCACCACCACCGGCACCAGCGGCGACCAGGTGACCGCCTACGCCGCCGAAATCGCCGGCGCCTTCGGCCCCACCTACTTCCAGAGCGAATACGCGCAGGCCAAGTACGAGCAGCCGAGTGGTGCGGACCAGGACGTCAACACCTGGTACGTGCAGGGCAGCTGGGTCGTCAACGGCGGCCGTCGTCCGTACAAGTCGGCGACCGGCGTGTTCGGTTCGCCCAAGGTCGGCGAGAACGGCCTGTGGGAGCTGACCGCGCGTTACGACACGATCGAGAACGAGGACATCGCCAACCGCGAAGCCAGCTCGCTCATCCTCGGCGTGAACTACTACGTCAATCCCAACCTGCGCTTCATGTTCAACTACACGCAGGGCGAGAACGAGGTCAACGGCGACGAAACCGGCCAGTACGCGCTGCGCACCCAGTTCAACTTCTGATCGGCGCGCCGCCGCATCGCGCGGGCCGCGCAGGCCTCCGCGCACGCATGAAGCCCCGGCATCGCCGGGGCTTCGTCGTTCAAGGTCGCGTCGGCGGAGCGGCATCGACCGCTGCGGCCGGAATCCGCGGGTCGAAGCCGCGGGTCGAAGCCGCAGGCGCATGCGTCCGGCCGGAGAGGTTTCCCGCACCCCGTTGCGCCGGGTTCACTCCAGCCGTCGTGCCGGGTCCACGATCTCCAGCCCGCGCAGGATCACGCCGGCCTGGGTGCGGTTGCGTGCGCCGAGCTTCTCGAAGATCGCGCTCAGATGCGCCTTCACGGTGCGCTCCTGCACGTCCAGACGGTCGGCGATCTGCTTGTTGAGCAGGCCTTCGGCGACCAGGCTGAGCACCCGGAACTGCTGGGGCGTCAGGCTGGCCAGCCGTGCGGCCAGTTCGGCGTCGTTCGGTGCCGAATGCACCCGAGCCACGGCCGGGCGCAGCGCCGGCGGCAGCCACTCCTCGCAGGCCAGCATGCTGCGGATGGCATGGCGCAGCTCGTCCAGGCCGGCGCTCTTCGGGATGTAGCCGGCGGCGCCGTAGTCCAGCGCGCGGCGCACGATCTGCGGGTCTTCGTTGGCCGAGACCAGCGCGACCGCGACCGCGGGGTGCTGGGCACGGATCGCCGCCAGCCCCGCCAGCCCGTGGTTGCCGGGCATGTGCAGGTCGAGCAGGACCAGATCCACCTCCGGCCGTGCGTCCAGCATCGCCAGGGCTTCATCGAGGGTCGCGGCCTCGCAGGTGTCCACGTCCTCCGCGGCCTCGGCGGCGGCGCCGCGCAGCGCGGCGCGGAACAGAGGGTGGTCGTCGGCGATCAGCAACAGCGGCATGGGCGTGTGGGGGCGGTGCGGTGTGGCCGCAAGCGTAGCAGTCCCCGCCCCTCCGCACGCCCGTATCGCATGAGGCGCGCGCCCGGCAGCGGATGCGCGCCATCGCCCGCCCGGACGCGCCTGTGCGCGAGACGTTCGCAGGGGAATCAGCGGCTTGCCTTTCCCGCGTGGCCCTGCGCAGCGGGATGCGGGGGGGGGGGCGTGATTGGACCAAAGTACGATGCTCGCCGACCCTGCCGATGCTACGGTGAAATGTCATGACATCCCCCGTGCCCATGCGGGACGGCGCGTCCTGCGCCGCCCGCGATCTCCCCATGCCGAATTCCATCCCTTGCCGTCGTCCCGGGGCAGGCCTGCATGTGCCGGTCGCCGCGCTCCTCGCCTGCGTGCTCGCCGCCTGCGCGCATGCCCCTGCTCCCGGCACGACGCCGGCACGGGTCGGATCCGGCGTTGCCGGATCGGCCGTCATCGAACCCGCCGCTCCGGAGTCTTCCATGTTCAGCGCCGAACGCGCGACCGTGCATCGCGACGGCGACGACCTGCTGACCGCTGGCCTGGGCCTGCCGGGGCTGCGCAGCCTCGTGCCGCCCGGCGTCGCGGCGCCGGATGCGCCGACCGCGTCCGAGCTGCGTCGCCGCGCGATCTGGAGCAACTGGCGCGGCATCGCGGATCTCAGTCCCGGGGGCGGATACGGGGCGGTCTATGGCAGCACCGCCGACGTGCCCGGGCGCGAGTATTCCGCCTTCGCCCTGCTGCCCGGCGCGCGGCAACCGCATCGGGTGCTGGTGCAGGTGCCGGACGGTTTCGATCGCGTGCGCCGCTGTGTGCTCGTAGCGCCGTCGTCCGGCTCGCGCGGTGTATACGGTGCGATCGCGGTCGCCGGTGCCTGGGGGCTGCCGCGTGGCTGCGCGGTGGCCTACACCGACAAGGGCGGCGGAACCGATTACGTCGATCTGGCGGCGGGCATCGGCGTGGGCGCTGATGGAAGCGCGGTGCCGCTGGCCGATGGCGTGGCGGCGTTCGCCCCGGAGGCCGGAACGCCGGCTGCCGGTGTGGCCTTCAAGCACGCGCACTCGCAGGACAACCCGGAAGCCGACTGGGGGCGTCATGTGCATCAGGCCGCCGAGTATGCACTGCGTGCGCTGGATGCGGCCTTCCCGGAGGAGGGGCCCTTCACCTTCGACAACACGCGCATGATCGCGGTGGGCATCTCCAATGGCGGTGGTGCCGTGCTGCGCGCGGCGGAGCTCGATGGCGACTGGTTGGATGCGGTGGTCGCCGGCGAGCCCAGCGTGCTGGCGCGGGGCCATGGCGCGCGTGCGCTCTACGACTACACCACCGAGGCCGCGCTGCTGATGCCCTGCGCGCTGCTCGCGCTGAACGGCCTGCCGCAGCCGCCGCTGCAGGCGCAGGTGCGCGGTGCCTGGGCGCAACGTTGCGCCGCGCTGCGCGTGGCGGGCGTGATCGACGGCGAGGATGCCGAGGCGCAGGCGCGTGACGCGCTGGCCAGACTGCATGCGACCGGCTGGACGGACGCCGCGCTGCGTGCCGGCGCGCTGAGCGTGGGATTCGATCTGTGGCGTGCGGTGGCGGTGACCTACGCGTCCGCCTATGGGCGCTACGCCCCAGGCGAACACCCGTGCGGCTACACCTTCGGCGCGCAGATGCCCGACGGTGCCCCGCGCACGCCGGTCGCGGCCGAACGTGCGCTGTGGTGGAGCGACGCCAGCGGCATTCCGCCCGGTGCCGGCGTGGGCATCATCGATGAAGTGGCGAAGCTCGATCCCGCTGGTCTGCGTCTGGGCTGCCTGCGCGACCTGTGGGTGGGCGCTTCGGCCTACGCCGACCGCGTCCGGGCCGGCATCGCCGAGACCCGCGCCGCGCCGCCGCGTGAAGGCCTGCCGGTGACCGTGATCCACGGCGTCGACGATGGCCTGATCCCGATGGTCTTCAGCAGCGCGCCCTATGTCGCCGCGGCCCGTGCCGCCGAACGCGATGTCGGTTTCTGGCAGGTGCGCAACGCCCAGCATTTCGATGCGTTCCTCGGTCTGCCGGATTACGGCGCACGCTATCTGCCGCTGCTGCCGTATGTCTATGCCGCGCTCGACCGCACCATGGCCGCTCTGGACGGCGAAGGCGGATTCCCGCAGGACGCCGACATCGCGACCACCCCGCGCGCCGGCAAGCCTCTGTCCATCGAGCATCTGGCGCTGCCCTGACCGCTCCGGGGGCGGGTTCGCCAGGCCGACTGGATGTCATTCCGGGCGAGGCGAGGGGGGCGCTGTTCGCGCAGCGCCCTCGCGGTCGCTCGCGCCATCCACCGGTTCCGGCAAGGCGAACAGCCGAACCGCATTGCGCGCCGTCGCTTCGGCCAATGCCTCCGTCGTCATCTCGCGCAGGGAAGCGATGGTCGCGCACACCACCGGCAGGCGTCCGGGTTCGTTGCGTTGCCCGCGGATCAGTGCGTCGGGCTGATCGGGCGCGTCGGTTTCCAGCAGCAGCGCATCCAGTGGCATCGACGCCGCGATCCGCCGAAGCCGCTGCGCGCGCTCATAGGTCGTCGGGCCGCCAAGGCCCAGCATGAATCCGGCATCGATCAGACGTTTCGCCTGGTCCTCGCTGCCGGAAAAACTGTGCACCACGCCGCGCAGCGGCGCGAAGCGGCGGAACGATGCCAGCACCTGGTCCACCGCACGCCGTGCGTGCACGATCAGCGGCAGGTCGAAGTCGCGCGCGAGTCGCAGTTGCCCGTCGAAGAAGCGCTGCTGGCGCTCGCGATCGAGGCCCTCGACGAAAAAATCCAGCCCGCATTCGCCCACCGCCACCGGCCGTTCGCGTTCGATCCATTCGCGCAGCCGGTCCAGATGGTCCTCGCGGTGTTCCGCCAGGTACATCGGGTGCAGTCCGTAGGCCGCATACAGCCCAGGGGCCGACGTACACACGTCGCGCAGCGTCGGCCAGGATGCCGCGCTGACGGCCGGCAGCACCTGGGCGCGGACACCGGCCGCCCGCGCGCGGGCGACCACATCCCCACGGTCGGGGTCGAATTCGGGCGCGTCGAGATGGCAGTGGCTGTCGATCAGCACCGTGTGCCGCCCGGACTTACCGGCTCCGCGTCACGTCGATGGGAGGGCGCGGCCCCGGCTGTGCCGAGGTGGGCGGCGGCTGCGCGCCGTTCTTCGCCGGCGGCTGTTTGCGCTGGTGCCAGTTGGCCAGCAGCAGCGTGCCCAGGCCGAGCAGGATTTCGTCCAGGAACGGGATCGGGTCCGGCACCACCAGCGTGAGCAGGAACAGCACCGATGTGAGCTTGAACAGGGTGGGGTAGCGCAGTGTCCTGGCCCAGGCCAGAAGCGGGCCGATGAAGAGCTTGAGCATGGCGGTGACCGAGCTGTCGCGAAGGTGGCCTCACGCTAGCAGATTGTCGCGACCCCTGTCGTATGCGGATGGATGGTGTCTCGTGAGTGCACGCATCCCGGCCGTCATGGGCGGTCCATTCCGTTCGCGACGCTGCGTTGCGTGGGGGAGACGGCGCGACGCCGGGCGGGCTCGGGTGGGTTTGCCTGAACGCATCGTGCACGCAGCCCTCGTCGTTGCTGAATGATCCATGCCGCGATGTCCCGCGATTCAGCTCGCCGATGCTGGAATCGAACCCGTGCCGCGAACGCCGCCTCCATCGGTCAACGTCGGCGCGGATCCGGAATGGATGGGATGCGTCTGTGGCACCGGGTCCGCGTCGACATCTCCGACATCATGCTCGGAGGTCGCGGCACGCTGACGACGCCTCCTGCTTCGCATCGTCCTGTTTCACATCACGTCGCTTGCACCTCATGTCGCTTCGACGTCACGTCATGTGTCCTGCATCCCCCGCACGTTCCGCCACCACATGCTTTGTCACGAGGAGTTCCCATGAAAGCCAATACCCTCGCCGTCGCAGTCGCCGCCCTGCTGCTCGGCAGCGTCGCCACTGCCGCCTATTTCGGCAATCGCGATGCACGCCGTGATTCGGGAACTGCCGCTGCAACCATCGACGATCCGATCCCGGTCGCGGCCGGCATGGGCGATCTTCCACCCGGCGCGGACATCGACCAGCCCGAACCCGAATTCGCATTCGCCGACGTGGTGTCCACCACGCCGGTGACCCGCAGCGTACCGCTGTACGCGTCCGTGATCGGCACCAGCCCCGTGCGTGAGACCGTGAACACCGACACGCCGCGTCAGGTATGCCAGGACGTCGTCGTCCAGGAACGCATGCCCGAGCGTGACGGCAACGTGGGTGGCACGGTGGCCGGTGCCGTCATCGGCGGCCTGATCGGCAACCAGGTGGGCGACGGCAACGGCCGCAAGCTCGCCACCGTGGCCGGCGCGGTCGGCGGTGGCTTCGCCGGCCGCGAGATCGACCGTCGCCACGTCGGTGGTCAGGTCGTGAACCGCACCGAGCAGCAGTGCCGCACGGTGACCGACACCAGCACCAGCACGCGCACGGTGGCGTGGGACGTGACCTACCGCGAGCCGGACGGCCGCACCGGCACCCTGCGCACCGACAGCAAGCCCGGCAAGCAGATCCGTCTCGGCGACCGCCAGGAGACCTATGCCTACGACGTGACCTACCGTTTCGACGGCGAGCAGCGCACGGTCCGCCTTGACCGCGACCCGGGCGAGCGCCTGCCGGTGATCGACGGCGAAGTGGTCGCCGCGGTCGAGACGGCTGGCACATCCGGCGGCTGAGGCCGGGTCTTTCCGGCCTTCCCGGCGGGAGCGACGCACCTCGGCTGTCCGGCAATGCCGACCCCGACTGGCTCCGGTCGGCCCACCCGACCATCCTCCATCCCACCGCCCGGCCCCGTGCCGGGCGGTTTTGTTGTGGTTGGAGGAAGACTGAAGAAGCGGGGCGGCGGCCTGCAACCCCTGCGGCTGCCCGGTCCACCCGGCCCGCCGCCGCCAGAGGGGCGGGGTGGGACCGGCGACCCCGTCCCGATACAATGGCGGGCTCAGCGTCGCCCTTTCCCGCGACCGACCACCGTCCGCCATGGCCCTGAATCCCTACGATCTGTACGACATCCGTTCCCTGCTCAGCGAGGAGGAGCGCGCGGTGCAGGACACCGTCGCCCGCTTCACCGACGAACGGGTGCTGCCGATCATCGGCAAGGCCTTCGACGAGGGCCGCTTCCCGCATGAACTCGTTCCCGAGATCGCCGAACTCGGCCTGCTCGGCTCGTCCCTGCCCGAACAGTACGGCTGCGCCGGCCTCAACGGCGTGAGCTACGGCCTGATCTGCCAGGAGCTGGAGCGCGGCGATTCCGGCATCCGCAGTTTCGTCAGCGTGCAGTCCTCGCTGTGCATGTATCCGATCTATGCCTATGGCAGCGAAGAACAGCGCCAGCGCTGGCTGCCGGACATGGCGGCGGGCAAGGTGATCGGCTGCTTCGGCCTGACCGAGCCGCACGGTGGCTCCGACCCGGCCAACATGAAGACCCACGCCAGGCGCGACGGCGACGACTGGGTGCTCAACGGCTCCAAGATGTGGATCACCAACGGCAATCTGGCGCACATCGCCATCGTCTGGGCGATGACCGACGAGGGCATCCAGGGTTTCCTGGTGGAGAAGGGCATGCCTGGCTTCACCGCGCAGGAGATCAAGCACAAGATGAGCCTGCGCGCCTCGGTCACCAGCGCGCTGTTCTTCGACGGGGTGCGCGTGCCGGAGGCCAACCGCCTGCCGAACGTGAAGGGCCTCAAGGGCCCGCTCGGCTGCCTCACCCAGGCCCGCTACGGCATCACCTGGGGCCCGATCGGTGCGGCCATCGCCTGCCTTGACGAAGCGCTGAAGTACACCAAGGAGCGCATCCTGTTCGACCGGCCGGTGGCCGCCAACCAGGCGGTCCAGCTCAAGCTGGCCGACATGGCGCGGCGTATCACCATGGCCCAGCTGCTGTCGCTGCAGCTCGGCCGCCTGAAGGACGCCGGTCAGATGCAGCCCACGCAGGTGTCGCTGGCGAAGTGGAACAACGTGCGCATGGCGATCGATATCGCGCGCGAGGCGCGCGACCTGCTCGGCGGCGCCGGCATCACCACCGAACACTGCCCGATCCGCCATGCGCTGAATCTGGAGTCGGTCATCACCTACGAAGGCACCGAGACCGTGCACCAGTTGGTGGTCGGCCGCGAGCTGACCGGCATCAACGCGTTCTGACCCGGAGCGTCGCGGTGACCATCGGCGAGGCGCCCGGATCCCGGATCGACACCGGGCGCCTGCTGCTGCGTCCACCGCAGCGCGACGACTTCGATGCATGGGCCGCGATGATGGCCGATGGCGAGCACGTCCGTTTCATCGGCGGCCCACAGCCTCCGTCCGTGGTCTGGCGCGGCCTGATGTCGATGATCGGCATGTGGGCTTCCGAGGGGTTCGCGATGTTTTCGGTGATCGAGAAGGCCAGCGGCCGCTGGGTCGGTCGGGTCGGGCCATGGTCGCCGCACGGCTGGCCGGGGACCGAAGTCGGCTGGAGCCTGGCGCGCGATGCGTGCGGCCGCGGCTACGCGTTCGAGGCCGCTTCCGCAGCGATGGACTGGGCCTTCGTCACGCTGGGCTGGGGCCGCGTGATCCACACCATCGATCCGCAAAACGAGGCGTCGAAGGCCGTGGCCCGGGCATTGGGGTCGACCTACATCGAAGAAGGCCGTCTGCCGGAACCCTTCCATGCCTCGCCCGTGGAAGTCTGGGGGCAGAGTCGGGAGCAGTGGCTGGCCCGGCGTGGAGCGCAGGCGTGACCGACTCCCCCCGTCTCGAAACCGAGCGCCTGATCCTGCGTGTGCCGCAGCTCGGGGATTTCGAACGCTACGCAGCGCTGCTGGCGGACGAGGAGGCCTGCCGTTTCATCGGCGGCCACATGCCGCGCCCCGCGGCGTGGCGACGTTTTCTGCAGATGCCCGGGGCGTGGGCGGTGCAGGGGTTCGCGATGTTCTCCGTGATCGAGAAATCGACCGGTCTGTGGCTCGGACAACTGGGGCCGTGGCAGCCGGACGGCTGGCCCGGCACCGAGGTCGGCTGGGCCCTGCATCGCGACGCCTGGGGGAGGGGCATCGCGCAGGAGGGCGCAGTGGCGGCCATCGAGTGGGCGTTCGACGCGCTCGGCTGGGACGAGGTGATCCACTGCATCGATGCCGGGAACACCGCCTCTCAGGCGCTGGCGCGCCGCCTGGGTTCGCGCGTGCTGCGGCAGACCCACATGCCGGCCCCTTACGAACACGTGGTGGTGGATGTCTGGGGCCAGACCCGCAATGAATGGCGCGCATCGCGCCGTGGAGCCAGCGCATGACCCGTCATTCCCCGCCGCAGGACGCCGGCCCGGTCACGCTCTACGGCATGTCCCTCTCCGGCAACTGCTACAAGCTGCAACTGCTGATGGCCCAGCTCGGCCTCGACTACGTCTGGGAGGAGATCGACATCACCCGCGGCGAGAACCTCTCGCCCGAGTTCCTGGCGATGAACGACCGCGGCAAGGTGCCGGTGATGAAGCTGCCCGACGGGCGCACGATGGCCGAATCCAACGCCATCCTGCACTACCTCGCCGACGGTTCCGAGCTGCTGCCCACCGACCCCTGGGAGCACGCAAAAACGCTCCAGTGGATGTTCTTCGAGCAGTACAGCCACGAGCCGTACATCGCCGTGGCGCGCTTCATCCGCATGTTCCTGCCGGCCGACCATCCGCGCCGCGCACACCTGGAAGCGCTGACCGCCTCCGGCAACGAGGCCCTCGCGGCGATGGACCGGCACCTCGCCCGGCTGCCCTGGTTCGGCGGCGAGCGCTACACCATCGCCGACATCGCCCTGTTCGCGTACACCCATATCGCCGAGGACGGCGGCTTCGACCTGGCCGCGTATCCACGCGTGGAAGGCTGGATCAAGCGGGTGATGCAGAGGCCGGGCTTCGTGCCGATGCGCGTCGCCGACCGGCCCGAGCCATGAAGACGTAGGGCGGGCCTCGGCCCGCCACCCTGTTCGACCGCGCATGCGGGCGACCGCTTCCACCCACACCACCACACACGCTCAACGGCGGGCCTGGGCCCGCCCTACGGAATCCGACATGTTCGCCACCGTTCCCAGCCCCATCCCCGCCCGCATGAAGGGCCTGAACCGCGCCGAGATCTGCGACGTCAATTTCCAGGAGTTCGTGAAGGGCTGGAGCGGCCAGGCGCAGCCGACGCCGGCCGCCGGGGAATCCATTCTCGACGGCAGCGCGCTGGACGCGCAGGGGTTCCGTGAATTGTTCGAGTCGCAGCTGATTTCGCGGCATCTCGATCTGATGGCCCGCGTGCTGCGCGTGCAGAACAAGGTCTTCTACACCATCGGCAGCAGCGGTCACGAAGGCAACGCGATGGTCGCGCGCCTCGCCCGCCACACCGATCCGGGGTTCCTGCACTACCGTTCCGGCGGCTTCATGGCCGAACGTTTCCGCAAGCTGCCCGGCATGGACCCCATCATGGACTCGGCACTGAGCTTCGCGGCCAGCGCCGAAGATCCGGCGAGCGGCGGCCGGCACAAGGTCTGGGGCAGCAAGCCGCTGTGGGTGCTGCCGCAGACCTCCACCATCGCTTCGCATCTGCCCAAGGCGCTCGGCACCGCGATCGCCATCGAGCATGCGCGGCGCATCGGTCACGCGCTGCCTGTGCCCGACGACAGCATCGCCATCTGCTCCTTCGGCGACGCCTCCAGCAATCACGCCACCGCGCAGACCGCGTTCAACGCCGCGGCGTGGACGGCCTACCAGAAGCTGCCCGCACCGGTGCTGTATGTCTGCGAGGACAACGGCATCGGCATCTCGGTGAAGACGCCGGACGGCTGGGTGGCGCGCAATTTCAGCAGCCGTGCGGGCCTGGACTATTTCTATGCCGACGGCCTCGATCTGGCCACGGGGTATGGCCAGGTGCGCAACGCCATCGAGCACTGCCGCCGCACGCGGCGTCCGACCTTCCTGCATCTGCGCACCACGCGGATCATGGGCCATGCCGGTACCGACTTCGAGATCGAATGGCGCAACATCGAAGAGCTGTGCGCGGTGGAAGCCAGCGACCCGCTGCTGCGCAGCGCGGCGATCGCGCTCGAATCGGGGCTGATGGCGAAGGACGAGATCCTCGCCCTGTACGAAGCCACCCGCGCCAAATGTTTCGCCGCCGCCGAAGACGCCGACCGCCGCCCGCGCCTGACCACGCTGGAAGACGTGATGAAGCCGCTGGCGCCGTACACGCCCGATGCCGTGCAGGCCGAAGCCGCGCGCACCGTCGATATGGACAAGCGTGCCGCCGCTTTCGGCGGCGAGGCGAAACTGCCCGAGCGCCAGCCGCCGAAGCATCTGGCCATCCAGATCAACCAGGCGCTGCACGACCTGTTCGTCAAATACCCGGAAACCCTGCTGTTCGGCGAGGACGTGGCGCAGAAAGGCGGTGTCTACACGGTCACCAAAGGTCTGCACAAGGCGTTCGGGCCGAAGCGTATCTTCAACACGCTGCTGGACGAGACCGTGATCCTGGGCCTGGCGCAGGGCTACGCCAACATGGGCATGCTGCCGATGCCCGAGATCCAGTACCTGGCCTATTTCCACAACGCCTGCGACCAGATCCGCGGCGAGGCGGCCAGCCTGCAGTTCTTCAGCAACGGCCAGTACCGCAACCCGATGGTGATGCGCATCGCGTCGCTGGGTTACCAGCGCGGGTTCGGCGGGCATTTCCACAACGACAACTCGATCACCGCGCTGCGCGACATCCCGGGCCTGATCGTCGGCTGCCCCTCGCGCGGCGACGACGCGGCGACGATGCTGCGCACGCTGATGGCGCTGGCGAAGGTGGACGGGCGTGTCTGCGCCTTCCTCGAACCGATCGCGCTGTACATGACCAAGGACCTGTACGCACCCGGCGACGGACTGTGGCAGACCGCCTACCCCTCCCCCGACCAGGCGATGACGCTGGGCGAGGGCCGGGTGTACGCACCGGACGAGGGCAGCAGGAAGAACGCCGGGGGCGACGACGATCTGGTCATCTTCACCTACGGCAATGGCGTGCCGATGAGCCTGCGCGCCGCGCGTGCGATCACCGCGAAGCACGGCTGGACCGTGCGCGTGGTCGACCTGCGCTGGCTGGTGCCGCTCAACGAGGCCTTCATCCGCGAACAGGCGGCGACGGCCAGGCGCATGCTCATCGTCGACGAAGGCCGGCGCAGCGCGGGCGTGGGCGAGGGCATCATCACCGCGATCATCGAAGGCGGCTACGGCGCGCGCCCGTTCCGGCGGATCACCGGCGCAGACACCTTCACTCCTCTGGCCGGAGCGGCGTTCCTGGTGATCCCGTCCGAAGAGGACATCGTGGCGGCGGCCGACACCCTCGACTGAGACCGGGGGTTGCGGTCACGGTACCGCCGGTCGGATTTTTGGTCGAAGCATTAAAATAAAGTTAAAAATACGTGGCCGCGCCAAACGATTCAGGTCCGGCTGAATCTCGGCGCCCATAATCGATCCGGAATGGATGTCGGCATGCCGAGGGAAGCGCCCGCAGGGTCCTCCCGCACGGTCATCCCGACATTCCCCGTGATCCCTGCCGAATGACCGTTCCGCAGCCCGATGCCGCACCCCTGCGAGGAGAGTCCACCATGGCCCAGCAGTCCGACCGATCCGATGCAGAGCTCAGCCAGGCCGACCAGCGTCGACTGGAGGAGTACAAGGAGCTGGTGGCCAAGAACATCCGCAGCCACAGCGACGACTACGACGGCGTCAACCTGAAGACGATGCCCCTCGGCATGCTGGTCGCGATCAAGCGCGACGAGTCCAAGCAGGACGGGCACTCGCTCGACCACACCCGCGGCATCGATGGCGTGGTCGCGACCAACGGCCCGGGCGGGCAGGGCGGGGTGGTCGTCTACCAGGACGGCAAGGACCTGATGAACACCCTCTACATCGACCGCCACGACCTGACCTTGTCGCAGGAGCGCAACATCCAGTCCGTCCACGAATTGAACATGACCCTGCGTCAGCAGGAACAGCAGGAGCGTATTCAGCAGGAGCGCATCCAGCAGGACCAGCGTCAGCAGGGCGACGTCATGAGCATGGGCACACGCTGACGGGAGCGCTTCAGCGCGCCAGCCCCCCGGCCATCGCGACACGCCGCCACGACGCCCCGCCCAGCGCGGGGCGCGTCGTGTCCGGGGATGGAGGAATGGCGCCGCCGACCTCGTCCCGCGCCTCCTGCGGCAGCGGCAGCACCGCCAGCGCGAGCAGGCCTTCCGCGCAGACCACGGTGCCCAGGACCGCGGCATCGGTGTCGTCGCGTTCGCGCAGCGTGTCGCCTGCCTGGAGCGCGTCGTCGGTCTCCACCAACGCCAGCCCGCGCTTGGCCTGGCCGAGGAAATGGGTGCGGGCGACGATTTCCTGGCCCGGGTAGCACCCCTTTTTCACGCTGAAGGCGCGCAGGCGGTCGAGCGAGAGCTGCTGCGGGGTCCACTGCTCGCGCTGGGTCGCGTCCAGACGCGGCCAGCCGTGGATCAGGTCGCAGCGGCGCCAGTCGGCGACCGCGGCGGGGGCCGGCGGGGCGGTTTCGGCCGAGATGCGCAGGCTGCGCGGGCCGCCGTCGCCACTCATGTCCAGCACGAGCCCGCCGTCGGGAAGGGCGAGGATGCGGCCGTTGCGGCCATCCGTCGTGGTGCCGCCCTCATCGCCTGCGTGGACGGCGCCGGCAGGCGCGAAGCGGCCGCACACCTGCAGGTCGGTCCGTACGCGGAGGGTCAGCTTGCTGCGGAACACGAACCTGCGCAGGCGCTCGGCGAGATCGGACGGGTCCGCATCCGGAACCAGCAGCCACACCGTATCGGGTGCAGGCCGCAGCAGGGCGAACAGCGCAACGACCCGGCCTTTCGGGGTCAACCAGCCGGTCCAGTGCCATCCGCCCTCGGCCAACGCCACCACATCGTTCATCAGCTGTGCCTGGGCGAACGCCACGGCATCGCGACCCTCCAGGGCCAACACGGCGTGGTCGGGCAGGGCGAACCAGCCGGAGTCGGCCGAGGTGCCGGTGCCGTCTGCGCGCCCGGTTTCGACCCCCGGCGTACGGGATGAGCTGTTCTGCGGGTTGTCCGGCATTGGTGGCGGGACTTAAACTTGTGGGTTCAGGAAACGCGCAATGATAGGCCATAACGACGCCATGCCCGACACGCTGTCCGACCCGTCGTCCGATCCGCAACCGGCTTCACCGCCGCAGACCGGGCAGGATGGCGCTCCCGACCCGGCACTACAGCCGGCTGCCGAGGGCGGGGCTGCGGTGGAGGTCGGCGGTCGCGAGGGCCCGGATCCCACCCGCTACGGCGACTGGGAAAAGAACGGCCGCTGCATCGACTTCTGAAACCAGCTGCCGCGCCGTTCGCATTCGGCGATCGTCCGCACCAGGCGCTACCGTCGGCCATCTTCCTCCATGATTCGCGCCTATCCACCGTCTTATCCACCGTTTTCCGTTCCGACCCCGTCGATCCACTCCCTTCCTTCCGACTCCGGCGTCCTCCCACGATGAGCAAACGCGCACGTCCTCTCTCACCCTTCATGCTGGGGCAGTACTACCGCTTCCAGATCACGAGCGTGATGTCGCTCATGCACCGCGTCAGCGGCGTGATCCTCGCCCTGAGCGCGTTCGGCCTGGCCTGGTGGCTGGTGGCCGCGGCCAGCGGCGGTGAAGCCTGGGCCACGGCGAGCGCCGTGTTCGCCTCGCTGCCGGGCAAGGCGCTGGTGTTCCTGGCCTCGCTGGCGCTGGTCTACCACTTCCTCAACGGCATCCGTCATCTGCTGTGGGATGCCGGCTGGGGCTTCGAGATTCCGCAGGTCTACAGGTCCGGCTACACCGTGGCCGCGCTGACCGTCGTGTTCACCGCCGCGATCTGGGTCGTGGCTCTGGGAGGTGCGGCATGAGCGGCCCCGTCGTCGATTACCGTACGCCCATCGCCCGCGCCCGCGGTTTGGGATCGGCCAAGTCCGGTACCGGGCACTTCTGGTGGCAGCGTGTCACCGCCGTGTTCCTGGCCCTGCTCACCCCCTGGCTGATCGGCCTGCTGCTAGCCGTGGCCGGTGGCGACCTCGGCCAGATCCAGGCGGCCATCGCCAAGCCTTGGAACGCGATCATGCTGGCGCTGTTCTCGGTCTGCCTGTTCTGGCACGCCCGTCTGGGCCTGCAGGTGGTGATCGAGGACTACATCCACCAGCGCGCGCTCGAGATCGCGCTGCAACTGTTCGTCACGCTCGCCTGCGCCCTGGGCGCCCTGGCCGCGCTGTTCGCGATCGGCCGCATCGCCCTGACCGCCTGAGGCCCGCACACCCATGACCTCCGCTTACAAGATCACCGAACACAAGTACGACATGGTCGTGGTCGGCGCCGGCGGCGCCGGCCTCCGCGCCACCTTCGGCCTGGCCCAGAAGGGCCTGCAGACCGCCTGCATCACCAAGGTGTTCCCGACCCGTTCGCACACCGTGGCCGCGCAGGGCGGCATCTCCGCCGCGCTCGGCAACATGGGCGAGGACGACTGGCGCTTCCACTTCTACGACACCATCAAGGGCTCGGACTGGCTGGGCGACCAGGACGCCATCGAATACATGTGCCGCGAGGCCATCCCGGCGATCATCGAGCTTGAGCATTACGGCGTGCCCTTCAGCCGCACCGAGGAGGGCAAGATCTATCAGCGCCCGTTCGGCGGCATGACCACGCACTACGGCAAGGGCACCGCGCAGCGCACCTGCGCCGCGGCCGACCGCACCGGCCACGCCATCCTGCACACGCTGTACCAGCAGTCGCTGGCCCACGATGCGCGCTTCTTCATCGAATACTTCGCCCTCGACCTGATCATGGACGAGGAGGGCGTGTGCCGCGGCGTGCTGGCGCTCGACATGGCCGAAGGCACGCTGCACCTGTTCCGCGCCCACGGCACGGTGCTGGCCACCGGCGGCTACGGCCGCGCGTATTTCTCCGCCACCTCGGCCCACACCTGCACCGGCGACGGCGGCGGCATGGCGCTGCGCGCGGGGCTCGGCCTGCAGGACATGGAATTCGTGCAGTTCCATCCCACCGGCATCTATGGCGCCGGCTGCCTGATCACCGAGGGCGTGCGCGGTGAAGGCGGCATCCTGCGCA
>CBFGMS010000039.1:0-38700 GCA_965649985.1 uncultured Gammaproteobacteria bacterium
GCCACAGCCACAGCCACAGCCACAGCAGAACGACTTCCGGCTTCAGCGCCTCGACGTCCCAGATCCCCATGCCCACTCCCGCCGACCGCCGCCAGCTCGCGATGCGCCTGCCGCCCCTGCGCGACGACGATGCGGCGGCGATCGAGCGCTGTCTGGATGCGCTGTGGGCGGAGCAGGGATTGTCGAAACAGACCCTCGCCAGCTATCGGCGGGATCTCGAAGGTTTCGCGCGCTGGCGCGACGGGGCCGGCGGTGGCCTGGCGGGCGCGGATCGCGCGGCGCTGTTCGACTATCTGGCCTGGCGCACGCGCGAGGGCTATTCGCCGCGCAGCAATGCCCGGCTGCTCTCCACCCTGCGTGCCTTCTATGCGCTGGAGGTGCGGCGCGGCGTGCGCGGCGACGACCCGACCGCGCTGCTCGATCCCCCGCGGCTGCCGCGCTCCCTGCCCAAGGCCCTGAGCGAACGCGAGATCGATGCGCTGCTGGCCGCGCCCGACATCACCACGCCCGCGGGCCTGCGCGACCGCGCGATGCTGGAGCTGATGTATGCCGCGGGACTGCGGGTCAGCGAGTTGACGGGCCTGCCGGCGACCGCGGTCAACCTGCGCCAGGGCGCGCTGCGCGCGACCGGCAAGGGCGGCAAGGAGCGGCTGGTGCCGCTGGGCGAGGAAGCGCGGCACTGGCTGCAGCGCTATCTGGCCGAGGCGCGCCCGGCGCTGGCCGGCAAACGCGCGCTCGCCGCGCTGTTCCTGACGCCATCGGGCGAGGCGCCGACCCGGCAGCAGTTCTGGACCACGGTCAAACGCTGCGCCGCGCTGGCCGGCATCGATCCGGCGCGGATCAGCCCGCACGGGCTGCGCCACAGTTTCGCCACCCACCTGCTCAACCACGGCGCCGACCTGCGTGCGCTGCAGATGCTGCTGGGCCACGCCAGCCTGTCGACCACCCAGATCTACACCCTGGTGGCCCGCGAACAGCTCAAGCGCCTGCATGCCCGCCACCACCCGCGGGGGTGATGCCGTCTCGGGCGTCGGGAGCGCCCGTCGCCCGGTCCATGCGACAATCGCGCGACCGGCTGTCGGTCGGACTGAACTTCGACGCTGGCCGCAAGGTCGGTGTCGCGGGCGTCGTCTTTCCGGCAGGCCCCGTCACCCGCCTGGATGCGGGAATCATCAACGGGCGCCCTCTCTGCAGGACACCCACAGGACCACCAGGAAACGCACCGCATGAAACTGCCTCTGTCCCTTCTGCTTTGCGCCGCCAGCCTCACCGCCTGCGCGAAGTCCGATACCCCGTCGAACGCCGCCGCAGACGCCGACACGACCGCCGCCGCGAAGGCCGACGCGAACGAAGGCGACTCGCAGGCCGGTTCGACCCCCGCGCTCGATCTGAAGGACCCCAACGCGTCGCTGTCCAGCGACCCGAAGGACATCGCCGCGGTCAAGGCCCTGCGCAACATGGCGCCCCAGATCAATCCCGACCGCGTCGGGCCGGCGCCGATCCCCGGTTGGCGCGAGGTGCTGGTCAACGGCAGTGCGCTCTATGTCAGCGAAGACGGCCGCTACCTGCTGCAGGGCAGCATCTTCGACATCAACGCCAAGAAGGACATCAGCCAGACCGGCCTGAGCGACTTCCGCCGCGAGCAGCTGGCCGGCGTGCGCGCCGAGGACAAGATCGTCTTCGCCCCGGCGGGCAAGCCCAAGCACACGGTGATGGTGTTCACCGACATCGAATGCGGCTTCTGCCGCAAGCTCCACGAGGAGATCGCCGAATACAACCGTCTCGGCATCGCCATCGAATATCTGGCCTTCCCGCGCGCCGGCACCGCCAGCCCGGACTTCAGGCAAATGGAGTCCGTGTGGTGCTCGGCCGACCGCAACAAGGCGCTGACCGACGCCAAGGCCGGTCGTCCGGTGCCCGAGAAGACCTGCACCAACCCGGTGATGATGCAGTACACCCTCGGCCAGAAGGTCGGCCTGCAGGGCACGCCGATGATCGTCGCCGCCAACGGCTACGCACTGCCCGGCTACATGCCGCCCAAGGACCTGCTGACCGCGCTCGAGCGCATCGCCGAAGAGTCCAAGTCCGGCGGTGGCGAGGCTTCCGGCGGGCGCTGAGCCCGGTATCGGGGCGGTTGCCCGGACGGCTCACGCAGCCGGAATTCCGGATGCCATGAACACGACACCCCCGGCGCGCGCCGGGGGTTTCGTTTTTGGACAGGGCGCGGCGTGCGCGGCGTGCCGAGACGCGACCGCGGACGGCCCGTGCCGCCGCGCTCAGGGCATGGCGGGGCTGAGCGCACGCTCCCCGCGCAGCATGCGCGAGGCCTCGCCCATCAGCCGCAGGTAGCGATCCGCAGGCACGGCTTCGCCGCCCGCATCGAGCGTGACGAATCGTTCGGTGCCGGGCACCTGACTGGCGTTTACGGCGATCTTGAACATCGCCGTGCCTTCGTCCACTTCGTCGTCCATCGCCACGTAGAGCATTCTGGCGCCGGCATCGGTCGCGTTGTAGGCCTGGCGCCAGAAGAAGCGCCCGCCGCGCCGCGGAATCTGATTGAGCGGCGAGCCGCCGTCCCGCAGGTTGTGCCAGGAAAAGCCCGGCCAGATCACCGGCATGTGGGCCACGTCCGTGCCCTGCAGTGCGGTGAGGTCGGGCGCGATCTCATGCCTTCGCCAGCTGCCCGCGCCCGCACGCAGGCGTGCGGACGCGGGCGCGCGGGGCCGGGTCATTCGGGCGCGAAACTGCCCATCAGATTGTCGCAGACACGCTGCACCGACCGGCTGTCCCAGCCGTGCGATGTGTCCGCGTAGTAGTGCACGTCGTAGGTGTGACGCACCTGGTCCAGATGGTTCGGGTCCGGCACCACGTCCACACAGCGTGCGACGCGATTCGCGCGCGGGCAGGAGGCGCCGGCCCGGAACGTGCCGCCCATGGATGCGCAGCCTTCCGAGAGCGTGCGCAGACGCTGTTCCCGGTCGGAGACCACGGTGAATTCGCGGCACACCTCGGCCGATCGGCGCAGGTCGCAGGCATAGGCCGGGGCGGCCCCTTGCGCTGCGTCTGCATCGACACGGTCGGCGGCGCGGGACGCGGAGCAGGGCGCCAGTGCGAGCGCCAGCAGCAGCGATGCGATCAGTGCGCGGGGATGAAGAAACGTCGTCATGGCCTCAGTACCCCTTCATCACGGTGAAGGTGTCGATCACGGTGCCGTCGATGTTCTTCAGGTAGAACTCGGCGCGGTCGCTGTAGAAGGTGCCGAACAGCGCACCGTGTTTGGCACCCTGGGTCGAGGTGTAGACCTTCGCCCACCAGTTGCCGCTCAGCTCCTGGTCGCGGATGTCCACGCCGCCGATGCCGGACACCACGGCGATCGTGCGGCCGTTGGTGAGGGTGTAGGGCGAGCTGCTGTCGGCGATGGTCCGGTTCTGCATGCTGCTGAGCAGATGGGTGCGCGAGTAGGAGTGCTCGTGGCCGGTCATGATGATCGCGCCGCGCTGGCGGCAGTTCTCGTACGCGGTCCAGCCCACCTCGTCGGTCTTGCCGCCCACCTGCATCAGGCGCTGGTTCTTGTGCCAGGCGCAGATGCGCCAGGCGCCGGCCGGTGCGTTGGCCAGGCTGTTGGCGATGAAGCTCTCCTGGTCGGACTGCGTGCCGCGCGTGCCCACGCCGGACACCACGATGAACACGTTGCCGAGCCTGCACGTCGCGCGCTCGCCGTAGGTGCCCGAGCAGCTCACCGCGGACTGCCGTCCCAGCCGCGCCTGGCCGAGTGTGCGCACGGTGGACCAGTCGCCGTCGTCGACGTCGTGGTTGCCCACCACCACCAGCGCCGGGTCGCGGTCGCCCAGCGTGGTGCGCACGCGGTTGTCCCAGGTGCTTTCCAGCCCGGGGCTGTACACCGTGTCGCCCAGGGCGACGGTGAGCTGCGCGCCTTCGCGCTTGATCAGATCCAGCACCCGCTGGAAGCTGCTGCCGGCGTTGGTGTCGCCGATGAAGGCGATCTTGGTGCCGGTCTCCCCGCCGCCGCCGGTGTTGGTGGACCACACGCGGACGTTGGAGGCATTGAACACCGCGAAATTGCCGTCGTTCTCGACGGTGGCGCGGTTGCCGCCGCTCCCGGCGCTCTTGCTGGACCACACCGCCGCGTTGGTGCTGGTGTAGAGCACGAGATTGCCGTCGCTCTGCATGGTGAGGCGGGTGCCGCCCTTGCCGTTGGTGGCGGAGGCCCACAGCACGTGCGAATCCGACACGCGACGGAGCACCAGGTTGCCGTCGGTCTGGAAGGCGAAGCGATAGCTGGCGTTGGCCGAGTCCAGGCGCTGGCCGGGCGTCATGCTCTGGCCGGAGGCGAGGGTGTCGGCGGCGTGCGCGACGCTCGCCAGGCCGAACAGCGCCAACAGCAGCAGCACGCGGGCTGCGACGTGTCTTGCGTGAATGCGTTGCATGAGTATCGACTCCATTCCTTGCATGTCCTTGGAGGGGGCTTCGCGCATCCGGCACGCGCCGCGGCTGCATGCCGCGCGCTGCCTGATGTCGCGAGGTCGCGGCAGGCGTGCGCACCGAGCGCGCACGCCTGCCGGGGGTCGCTTACGGCGCGGGACGAATCACGACCGCGAGCTGCAGGTCGTTCCTGCCTTCACCCGGGCCGAGCACGTTGACGTTGTCCGCACGCACGGAGCCGGTGCCGCCGCCCACGCTCAGCGTGCGTGTGGCCATGTGCACGTAGTCGCCGCCGGAGAGGATGCGGCCGCGGAAGCTCAGCGGCGAGAAGCCGTCGATGATCTGCGGATCGTCGTGCGCGAAGGCGCAGATGTGATGCCCGCCGGTCACGCCCGCGGTCGAGGGGCACACGCTCGCCGAGCCCGTGCCGTCCCGGGGGAGGTAGGTGTAGGAGTAGATCGGGTTGCCCGTGTTGGCCCCGCGGACCACCACCATGGCGGCGATCACGTGGCCGGCGTTGCCGCGGTTGACCGTGTAGGAGGCCGCGCCGCTGGTGCTGGCCACGCGGTAGTAGGCCACCAGCCCGAGATCGGCGCCGGTATCGTTGCAGGTCGCATCCGAGTTGGTGCGCTCGAAGCACCGGGCGAAGCGGGTCCAGCCGGAGACCGTGTCGGGCAGTTGGCCGTCTCCGCCCTGGGTGAACAGGATCATCAGATCGCCGGGCTGCACCGAACTGGGCCGGGTGATGCTGAGGCTGGAATTCTTGGTCTCCACCAGCACCGTGCCCACGTGGGTGACGGTGCCGCCGCCGGGCGGCGGCTCCGCCCCGGAATTGGTGGACCAGATCACGGCATTGGAGGCGTTGTAGAGCGCCAGATTGCCGTCGTTCTGCATGATCAGACGGTTGCCGGTGGTGCCGGCGGTCCTGCTCGACCACAGCGCGGCATTGCTGCTGGTGTACAGCACCAGGTTGCCGTCGTTCTGCAGGGTCAGCCGGCTGCCGCCCTGGCCGTTGGTGTTGGAGGCCCAGAGCGCGGCGGAATCCGAGACGCGGCGGACCACCAGGTTGCTGTCGGTCTGGAACACGAAGCGGTAGCTGCCGTTGGCCGAATCCAGGCGCTGGCCCGCGCTCATGCTCTGGCCGACCACCAGCGTGTCCGCGGCCAGGGCGGCGTTCGCCAGGCACAGTGCGGCCAGCAGCGCGAGCACGCGCAGCAGGGTGGGTCTTGCGACGATCGATGACATGGAGACTCTCCTTGTGAGGGGGATCCCGCAGGCGACGCCGGAAGGGCGTGCGCTGCGATGGGTCGGTCCGGACGCGGAGGCTCCCCGGGCCATCCTGTGCCGTGCCGCTGCGGCCCTGTGGGCCATCGGGCGCTGCAGGGCGCCACGGCGGCCAGTCATGACGCAGTCGTGCGACACCGTCATGGCCAGCCCGGCGATTTCGATCATGATCCGATCACGAGGTCATCATGACCGGCCTCGAGCGTTGCGCTCATGATTCGAATGATCCGTTGGGCTGGGCATTGCAGCCGCGAATGAAAAGACAGGCGAAAGAAAGGCCGCGAGCGTAGCGGGGATGCCGCTCGACGCTGCGGCGGTCCATGCCGGGTCTGCCGGGGCCGGGACTCAGGCGGTGGAGGATGCGCACGCGGCATGCCGTCCACCCGCGCCGGCGGGCGCACCGGCCCGGGTGACGGATGCATGTGCGGGAGGACGCCGCTCGTCGGCGTCAGCGCGGCGTCGAGAGGGTGGCCTGCAACTCGCCGATCTCTTCCAGCGAGGCGATGCGGCGCTGTTCGGGCGCGGTGAACATCCGTCCGCGCAGGGCGGCGATGTTCGCGTTGCGCTGCGCGGCGTCGAGCCGCGTGTCCTGGAGGATGCGATTGCGCGCCTCGGCGTAGCGCAGCACGCGCGCGTCCCAGTCCGCCTGTTCGGCGTCCAGCGCGGCCAGGCGTTCCGCGGCCTCCTGGCCCCACAGGGCCGTGCGCTCGGCATGCCGCTGGGCCGGCGTGAGGCCGCGGCGTTCGATGTCCTCGGCCTGGCGCGCGGCGAGCTCGGGCAGTTCGGCGGCGGTGCGTGTCTCGTAGCCGGATTCGCGGTCCAGCGCGTCGAGCAGCGCGCGCTTGCGTGCCGCGTCGAGCTCCGGATCGGCGGCGATCTCCCGGCGCCGCAGGCTCAGCTCGGCCAGCGCTTCTTCCTCGGCGAAAAAACCGTCCGCCATGGCTTCGCCCAGCAGGCTGCGCCGCAGCCGTTTGGCTTCGGCCAGACGGACCGCCGGGTCGGCCGACTTCGCGCCGGGCGCGTCCATCAGCGCGCGCTGGTAGGCGACGTAGCGCTCGAAGGCGGCCAGCACCCGTTCGGTCCGTGCCGCGTCGAAACGCGATCGCAGGTAGGCGCGCAGCAGGCTGCGGACGCCGGCGAGGTCGGTCTCGCCCATCATGCTGAGGTGATAGTCGAACAGCCGGCGCAGGCCGGCATCCGGGATCACGCTGCCGTCGGCGGCGAAGCGCACCTCGCCGTCGACCTCGGTGCCGCGCAGCGAACCGGTTTTCGTCGGGTCCGCCGACGGATCGATGCCTGCGCCGCGCGCCGCATCCGCAGCGCGTGGCGTGGAGGTCTCTACACCGGTGCCGTCGGTTGCCGCATCGGCGGTGGGCGTCGGGGTCGACTCCCACCACACACCGGCCGCCAGCGTCGCCACGAGGGCGACGCCGATGGCCATCTTCGGCCGGATCACAGGCCGAGATTCTTCAGGCGGTTGGCCTGGGCGCGATAGACCGAGCGCGGGTCCGGCGTGAACAGGCCGCGCAGGCCGAGGAACTGGTTGACCTCGTCGAGGTGGTTCCACGGATAGTTGTCGCGCAGCACCGTGCCCCAGCGCGACGAGCAGCGGCCCACCAGGCCGTCGTTCTGCTCGAAGCCGAAGAACAGGCCGCCGGCACCCAGCGCCGCATCGGAGATGTCGAAGACGTTGGTCAACACGCTGGTGCCGCCGATGGAGTAGTAGCGCACGTTGTTGACCACATTCGCGCCGCTGCCGCACGACGTGGTGGGCATGCCCTGCGGGTGGCGGCTGTTGAACGTGCGCGCACCGGAGGAGCTGAGCGAACCCAGCGCCGCCAGCGAGTCCTGCGGGTCGAGGTTGCCCGAGACCGCGCCGAGGAAGCCGGCGAAGGCATTGACGAAGCCGGCCACCAGCGGACGCAGCGGCGAGCCCGACGGCAGCGTGTTGCTGACGCCGTCGGCCACCGGCGAGCCGAGATTGGGCGCGCCGGTCAGGGTGACCGACGCCACCAGGTCCGGGCGCACCGACGCGACGTAGCGGATGGTCGGGCCGCCGTGGCTGTGGCCGAGCAGGTTGAACTTCGACTTGCCGGTGATCGCACGCAGCCGGTCGAGGTCGCGGATCAGCTGTTCGCCGCGCACTTCGCTGGAATTGGCGGCGGACACGCTGGCGGTGTAGACCTTGGCGCCGCCGGCCTTCAGCTCGTCGCCGATGCCGTACCAGTAGTCGTAGACGCCGAGGATCGAATCGAAACCGAACAGGCCGTGCACCAGCACGATCGGGTATCTGGTGCTGGTGTAGGTGGACTGCGCCTGCACGGGCAGGGCAGCGAGTGCGAACAGCACGAACGAGAACGCGAGACCGATGAATCCACGACGCATGAGACTCCCTCCAGTTGGACGTAGGTGGAACCGCTAAAGGCTGACGGCGATGCGGCGAACCGTCCGGAGCGCTCCTGCGCGGACGGTACGCCACCGTATGGCCGGCGGACGTTAGCAGAGCTTCCGCGAAAGCCTGTTGTGCGGAGCAGCATGTGTCATGAAGTCGGCGCAAGCGCTTGATTCGGTCCTGTTTTCAAGGGGAATGCGAGTGGCTGCGCATGTTGCGACGCAGCATTCCCTGGGACTCGTCTCCTCCCGAACGCACATCCACCCGACCTGCCCGCCGTGCCTGGGCGTCATGCCCGGGTGACGGACGCGCCCGGACGCCCGGCCGGCGTCGGCGCCCCGATCCGCTACAATCCCCACCCCGCGCCACTTCCCATGCCGGACATGATCGTCCTCGAGGGCCTTGCGGCCCTGTCGCCGTTCCGACGCGAACGGCTCGAAGCCCGCCTTCAGGCCCTGGTCCCCGGTCTGCGCATCCGTGCGACGCGCTGGGTGTACTGGGTGGAACCCACCCCGGGCCAGACGCCCGACATGGCCGTCCTCGGGCGCATCCTCGAAGCCGATTCCGGGCGCGCGCAGGTGCAGCCCGGCGATGCCGTGCGCTACGTCGCGCCGCGGCTGGGCACCATCTCGCCCTGGGCGAGCAAGGCCAGCGAGCTGCTGCGCGGCGCCGGGCAGCCGGTGAAGCGCGTGGAGCGCGGCATGCGCATCGACCTGGACGGCTGGCCGGCGGATGCGGGGCTCGATGCCGCCACCGCCGCGGCGCTGGGCAAACAACTGCACGACCCGATGACCCAGTCGCTGCTGGACAGCGCGGACGCGGCGCAGGCCCTGTTCGTCGCGCCGGACCGCGGTGTGGTCGAGGCCATCCCGCTGGCCGCGCTGGAAGCGGCCAACGCGCGTCTGGGCCTGGCCCTGGCCGAGGACGAGATCGCCTACCTGCGCGAGCGCTACACCGAGCTGGGCCGCGACCCGCACGACGTCGAGCTGATGATGTTCGCGCAGGCCAATTCCGAGCACTGCCGGCACAAGATCTTCAATGCCTCGTGGACGCTCGACGGCCGCGACGAGGTGCTGAACGGCGGCCCGGTGTCGCTGTTCAGGATGATCAAGCACACCCACGCGCAGACGCCGGAGCACACGCTCAGCGCCTACAGCGACAACGCCGCGGTGGTGGAAGGCTACCCGGCGCAGCGGTTCCGGCCCGACCCGGCGACGCTGGAATACCGCGCCGAGGCCGAGGCGCCCGGCGCGTTCTGCATCAAGGTGGAAACCCACAACCACCCGACCGCGATCTCGCCCTTCGCGGGTGCGTCCACCGGGTCCGGTGGCGAGATCCGCGACGAGGGCGCCACCGGCCGCGGCGGCAAGCCCAAGGCCGGCCTGTGCGGCTTCAGCGTCTCGCATCTGCGCATCCCCGGGCTGGAGCGGCCGTGGGAAGCCCCGCGCGCGCTCAACCCGCGCATGGCCCCGGCGCTGGAGATCATGACCGACGGCCCGCTGGGCGCGGCGGCGTTCAACAACGAATTCGGCCGGCCCAACCTGCTGGGCTATTTCCGCACCTTCGAGGTGCGCGAGCCCGATGCGGCAGGCGGCGAGGGCGGCGACGGCCTGGTCCGCGCCTACGACAAACCCATCATGCTGGCCGGCGGCCTGGGTGCGATCGACCGGCCGATGGTGGCCAAGCTCTCGCTGTCGCCCGGCGATGCGGTAATCGTGCTCGGCGGCCCGGCGATGCTGATCGGCCTGGGCGGCGGCGCGGCCAGTTCGGTGGCCTCGGGCGAAAGCGCCGAGGACCTGGATTTCGCCAGCGTGCAGCGCGACAACCCCGAGATGGAGCGGCGCTGCCAGGAAGTGATCGACCGCTGCGTGGCGATGGCCGGGGACAACCCGATCCTGTGCCTGCACGACGTCGGTGCCGGTGGCCTGTCCAACGCCATCCCCGAGCTGCTGCACGACTCGCGCGTGGGCGGGGTGATCGACCTCGACAAGGTGCCGAGCGACGACCCGTCGCTGTCGCCGATGCAGCTGTGGTGCAACGAATCGCAGGAGCGCTACGTGCTGGGTGTCGCCCCGCACCGGCTGGCGGATTTCACCGCCATCTGCGAACGCGAGCGCTGCCCGTTCGCGGTGGTCGGCACGGCCACGGCCGAGGAGCGGCTGGTGGTGGGCTACGGCGCGACGTCGGACGCCCCGCCCGAGGCGCCGGCCATCGACCTGCCGATGGATGTCCTCTTCGGCAAGCCGCCGAAGATGCACCGCGAGGCCCGCCGTCCGCCGGTGGCGGACTGGCCGACGCTGGAAAAGCGCCAGATCGACCTGCACGAGGCCGGTCTGCGCGTGCTGGCGCATCCCACCGTGGCGGCCAAGCAGTTCCTGATCACCATCGGCGACCGCAGCGTGGGCGGGCTCACCGCGCGCGACCAGCTGGTCGGCCCGTGGCAGATGCCGGTGGCCGACTGCGCGATCACGCTCGCCGGCTTCGACGGCTATGCCGGCGAGGCGATGGCGATGGGCGAACGCACGCCGCTGGCGCTGATCGACGCCGCCGCCGCCGCACGCATGGCGGTGGGCGAGGCCATCACCAACCTGTTGGCGGCGCCGGTGGAGTCGCTGGCGCAGGTCAAGCTCTCCGCCAACTGGATGGCCGCCGCAGGCCACCCGGGCGAGGACGCGCGCCTGTTCGACGCGGTGCGCGCGATCGGCCTGCAGCTGTGCCCGGAGCTCGACCTCAGCATCCCGGTGGGCAAGGACTCGCTGTCGATGCAGGCGCAGTGGTCCAGCGCGGCGGCCGATGACGCCACCGTCCACCACAAGTCCGTCTCCCCGGTCTCGCCCCTCATCACCGCCTTCGCGCCGGTGGCCGACGTGCGCGGACAGCTCACCCCGCTGCTGGCCCGCGACGCCGAGAGCGAGCTGTGGCTGATCGGCCTGGGCGCCGGCCGCAAGCGGCTGGGCGGGTCGATCCTGGCCCAGGTCTTCGACGGCTTCGGCGGCAGCCGCGGCGACGACGGCCCCGAACCGGAAGTGCCCGATCTCGACGACCCCGACCGCCTGCGCTGCCTGTTCGAGCTGATGCGCGACGCGCGCGAGCGCGGGCTGGTGCGCGCCTACCACGACCGTTCCGACGGCGGCGCCTTCGCGGCGCTGTGCGAGATGGCGTTCTGCAGCCACCTGGGGCTGGAGATCCAGCTCGACGAGTGGGGCGACGACCCGCTGCGCACCCTGTTCGCCGAGGAACTGGGCGCGATCGTCCAGATCGCCGCCGAAGACCGCGCCGAGTTCGCCGACCTGGTGGCGCGCCACGGCCTGATCGAATGCGCCCAGCGCATCGCCCGTCCCACCACCGCGCCGGCGGTGCGCGTGCATCTGGACGGCGAGGTGCTGGCCGAATGGCGCTGGGACAGCCTGTTCGAGGCCTGGTGGTCGGTCACCCACGCCATGCAGCGCCGGCGCGACAACCCCGAGTCCGCGGACGAAGAGCGTGCCGCGGTGAGCCGTTTCGACGCACCGCCGCTGCAGCCCAAACTGACCTTCGACCCGGCCGAGGATGTCGCCGCGCCGTACGTCGCCACCGGCGCCCGCCCGCGCGTGGCGGTGCTGCGCGAGCAGGGCGTGAACGGCCAGATCGAGATGGCCGCGGCCTTCGACCGCGCCGGCTTCGCCGCGGTCGACGTGCACATGAGCGACCTGATCGCCGGGCGCCTGCGCCTGGACGGCTTCGCCGGCCTGGTGGCCTGCGGCGGCTTCAGCTACGGCGACGTGCTGGGCGCCGGCCGCGGCTGGGCGACGTCGATCCTGGAGCGCCCCGATGTGCGCGAGGCCTTCGCCGCGTTCTTCGCCCGGCCGGACAGCTTCGCGCTGGGCGTGTGCAACGGCTGCCAGATGCTGTCCCAGCTCAAGGACATCATCCCCGGCGCGGAGCACTGGCCGCGCTTCCTGCGCAACCGCAGCGAACAGTTCGAGGCCCGGTTCGGCATGCTCGAAGTGAGCGACTCGCCGTCGCTGTTCTTCGCCGGCATGGCCGGCTCGCGCATCCCGGTGGCGATCGCCCACGGCGAAGGCCGCGCCAGCTTCGACACACCGGCCGACCGCGTGGCCGCCCGCGTGGCCCTGCGCTACATCGACGGCGACGGCAGCCCGGCGCAGGCCTACCCGGCCAACCCCAACGGCTCCGACGACGCCATCGCCGGCCTGTGCAGCGCCGACGGCCGCGCCACCATCCTCATGCCGCACCCCGAACGCACCCCGCGCAGCGTCAACCTGAGCTGGCGCCCCGCCGGCTGGCCCGACGACGCCTCGCCCTGGCTGCGCATGTTCCGCAACGCCCGCAGGGCGGTGGGGTGAGCGAGCGCAGCATTCCCTTGTGAAGCCGCGCGGCATGCCGCGCGCGCGAGCGAACGCCCGCCGCCCTGCGGCGGGCCGGGGCAAGCAAGCGCAAGCAAGCGCGCCTGCGCGCACAGCCCCGGACGCCTGTCTCTCTCGATCGCGGCTGAAGCCGCTCCTGCGTGCGTATCGTAGGAGGGCCTTCAGGCCCGACCCGCCAAGCCGGCCCTGCCGCATCTGTCCCTCGTGGTCGCGGCTGAAGCCGCTCCTACCGACGTATGGGCCTGCGTGCGAAGCGGCGGGTGATCACGACTCCGGGCGAGGTTGCGCGGGCTGTCGCTGCGCCAGGCGACCACTGGCCCGGGACCGTGCGCGGCGCGCAGCGCTACACTTGCCCCCTCATCCACACAGGTCCCCCCCGCATGCCCCGCGAACGCATCCATACCGATCACGCCCCGGCCGCCATCGGCCCGTATTCGCAGGCCACGCGCGCGGGCCGCATGGTGTTCCTCTCCGGCCAGATCCCGCTGGACCCGGCCACCGGCGAGATCGTCGGCGAGGACGCCGCGGCGCAGGCGCGGCAGGCGTTCGCCAATCTGCTTGCGGTGTGCGAAGCGGCCGGTGGCTCGTTCGACGACATCGTGCGCCTGGGCCTGTATCTGACCGATCTGTCGGACTTCGCGGCGGTCAACGCGGTGATGGCCGAGCTGTTCGTGGCGCCCTTCCCGGCACGCTCCACCATCGAAGTCTCCGGCCTGCCGCGCGGCGCGAAGTTCGAGGTCGACGCCATCCTCGCGCTGCCCTGAGCGCGACGACCGCCGTCCGCGTCCGCCCGGCCCGCGCATGCCCGCCCGCAAGGCCGTCACGCCGCAGATCGCCCCCGACGCACAGCCGCTGAGCGCGCTCGGCGGCGTGGGCGCGAAGGTCGCCGAGAAGCTCGCCGCGCGCGGGCTGCTCACGCTGCAGGACCTCTGGTTCCATCTGCCCCGCCAGTACGAGGACCGCACCGAGCTGGTGCCGATCCGCCTGCTGCAGCCGGGGCGCCCGGCGCAGTTCGAGGGCCGGGTGGAGGCGGTGGAGCGTGGTTACCGCTACCGGCCGATGCTGCGCGTCGCGGTGGGCGACGACTCCGGCGCCACGCTGGTGCTGCGCTTCTTCCACTTCCGCGCGCAGCAGGTGGCGCAGTTCGCGGTGGGCGCGCGGGTGCGCGCCTTCGGCACGCCCCGGCCCGGCCAGCTGGGGCTGGAAATCGTGCACCCCAGCTACCGCGTGCTGGACGACGCCGAGGAGGCGCAGCTCAGCGACCAGCTGGACCCGGTGTACCCCGCGATCGAGGGCATCGGCCCGGCCTCGCTGCGCAAATTGATCGCCCAGGCGCTGCAGCGCCTGCCCGCGCCGGAGACGATGGAGCTGCTGCCGCCGGATCTGCTGGCGCAGGAGCCGCTGTGCGCGCGTCTGCCCTCGCTGCGCGAGGCCCTGCTCACGCTGCACCGCCCACCGCAGGACGCCGACCTGGCCGCGCTCGCCGCCGGCCGCCACCCGGCGCAGCGGCGGATGGCGGTGGAGGAGCTGCTGGCCCACCACATCAGCCTGCGCCGCCAGCGCATGGCCCTGCAGCACCACCGCGCGCCGGCGCTCAAGGGCGGCAAGACGAAGGTGGCCGAGCTGCTGCGCACGCTGCCGTTCAAGCTCACCGGCGCGCAACGGCGCGTGTTCGACGAGATCCGCGCCGACCTGGCAAAGCCCGTGCCGATGCTGCGCCTGGTACAGGGCGACGTGGGCAGCGGCAAGACCGTGGTGGCGGCGATGGCCGCGGTGCTCGCGGTGGCCGCCGGCAAGCAGGCCGCGCTGATGGCGCCCACCGAACTGCTGGCCGAGCAGCATCTCGCCAACCTGCGCGGCTGGCTGGAGCCGCTGGGCATCCGCGTGGTGTGGCTGGCCGGCAAGGTGACCGGCAAGGCCCGCGCCGCGGTGCTGGCCGACATCGCCTCCGGCGCCGCGCAGGTGGTGGTGGGCACGCACGCGCTGATGCAGGACGGCGTGGCCTTCGACGACCTGGCGCTGTCCATCGTCGACGAACAGCACCGCTTCGGCGTGCACCAGCGCCTGGCGCTGCGTGACAAGGGCAACAGCGGCGATGGCGTGCCGCACCAGCTGGTGATGACCGCCACGCCCATCCCGCGCACCCTGGCGATGGCGGCCTACGCCGATCTGGACGTCTCCGCCATCGATGAACTGCCGCCCGGGCGCACGCCGGTGCAGACCGTGGTGCTGAGCGGCGAGCGCCGGCCGGAGTTGATCGAGCGCATCCGCGGCGCCTGCGCGGAAGGGCGCCAGGCCTACTGGGTGTGCACCCTGATCGACGACAGCGACGAGGTGGTGGCGCAGGCCGCGCAGACCACCTTCGAGGCCCTGCAGCAGCAGATCCCCGAGCTGCGCATCGGCCTGGTGCACGGCCGGCAGAAGCCGAAGGACAAGCAGGCGACGATGGCCGCGTTCAAGGCGGCCGAGCTGCAGCTGCTCGTGGCGACCACGGTGATCGAGGTCGGCGTGGACGTGCCCAACGCCTCGCTGATGGTGATCGAGAACGCCGAGCGCCTGGGCCTGGCGCAGCTGCACCAGCTGCGCGGCCGGGTGGGGCGCGGCAGCGCGGCATCGAGCTGCGTGCTGCTCTACCAGCCGCCGCTCTCGCAGATGGCGCGGCAGCGCCTGGCGACCATGCGCGAGACCAACGACGGCTTCGTCATCGCCGAGAAGGATCTCGAACTGCGCGGCCCCGGCGAACTGCTCGGCACCCGCCAGACCGGCCTGGCCGCCTTCCGCATCGCCGACCTCGCCCGCGATGCCGACCTGCTGCCCACCGTGCAGCGCCTGGGCGATGCCCTGCTGCACCGCGACCCCGAACGCGCCGACCGCCTGATCCAGCGCTGGATCGGCGGCGCGGCGCGGTATGCGGGGGCGTAGGCATGAGCGCCGTCCCGCGCATCAGTGAGCGTCGCGCCCTTTGATGGTGTCGTCCCGATGACGATGCGTGCGGTCGGTGTCGCGAGACGGATGCGCGGATACGCGCTTCAGCCGCAGATCCCGTCCTCGTCGCTCTGCGTCGGGCAATACACATCGTGCAGCGTTTGGATCACCCGCTGCACCGGCCCGGGCGCGACCGAGTAGTACACGCTCTGCGCTTCGCGCCGGGTCTGCACCAGGCCACCCTCGCGCAGCAGCGCGAGATGCTGCGACAGCGCCGACTGGCTGAGATCGACCTCGGCGTTGATCTCGCCCACGGTGCGCTCGCCGTCGACCAGCATGCACATCACCCGCAGGCGCTGCGGATGCGACAGCGCCTTCATCAGCTCGGCGGCCTGTTCGGCCTGCGCCTGCATGCGTTCGCCCAGGCCGCTGGTGTCGCGGCCCTCGGTCGCCTGCCGGGCTGTGCCTGCGTAGGCCGTGCCTGCGCGGGTTCGTGCGCGGGCGGCGTCGTTGTTGTCCGATGCGGCACTCATGCGACGGGAGTCTCCGTCGCGCCGCCGTCCTCCACCCAGCGCAGCCAGCCGCCGGCCAGCGACAACGGCTGTTCGAAACCCAGCCGCTTCAGCGCCTCGGCCGACAGCGCGGAACGCCCGCCGGTGCGGCAGTACAGCGCCACCGGCGTGCGGCGATGCGCCAGATGCGCATCGCGCGCGCAGTTCACCGCCGGATGGCCGTCGACCTGGAACTCCAGCACGCCACGCGGAATATTGATCGCGCCCGGTATGTGGCCCTCGGCGAATTCGCCCGGCTCGCGCACGTCGATCACCGGCACGCCGTCGGCCTGCAGGGCGCGCAGCATGTCGGCATCGTTTTCGCGAATGACGGCCCGGGCCTGGGCCACCAGATCCTCAGCGGTGTACGACATCGATCGGTCCTCGCAATGGGGTGGGTTGACTGTACAGGAATCTCTAATTAAGATAAATCTAATTTAGAAATCAATCAACCGAGGTGTGTCATGCCGGGCAAGATACGTTCCTTCAGGTGGAATCTCGACAGTGCCGTGATGGCCTTCGCCGGGATGGTGGTTCTGCTCAGCGTGGGCCTGGCGCATTTCGTGTCGCCGTGGTGGTGCCTGCTGGCGGTGTTCGCGGGGCTCAACATGCTGCAGGCCAGCGTCACCGGCTTCTGCCCGGCGGCGATCGTGTTCAGGAAGCTGGGAGTCTCGAGCGGATGCGCCTTCAAATGATGAATCGACCCTTCCTTGGCGGCCGCAGGCGGCCTGCCGCCCGTGGGCTGCTGCCGGCGTTGGCCCTTGCGCTGGGCCTGTCGGCCTGCGGCGACGCCCCGCCCGCGCCGGAGCGGCCCGCCGCGCCGACGCTCGCCACCCACACGGTGGCCGCCGATGGCACCGCCGGGTTTCGCGACTGGGACGGCACGGTGGAAGCGGTGCGCGAAGCCGTGCTTTCGGCGCAGACCAGCGGCCGGGTGACGGCGGTGGAGGCCGACGTGAACGACCGCGTCGCCGCCGGCGCGGTGCTGGTGCGGCTGACCACGGTCGAACAGCGCGCCGGGCTCGACGCCGCGCGCGCGCAACTGCGCGCGGCCGAGGCGGCCGCCGCGGAGGCCGAGCGTCAGTACCGGCGTTATGCATCGCTGGCGCAGGACAAGTACGTCTCCGGCGCGCAGCTCGACCAGGCGCGCAGCGCGCGCGATGCGGCCGCGGCCGCGCGCGACGCCGCGCGTGCGCAGCTGGCCGCGGCGGGGCAGGGCGCGGACTACACCACGGTGCGCGCGCCGTATGCCGGCATCGTCTCGATGCGAAGCGTCGAACCCGGCGAAACCGTCGGCCCCGGCCAGCCGCTGCTCACGCTGTACGCGCCCGATGCGCTGCGGATCGAACTCGCCCTCCCGCAGTCCGAGGCCGAGGCCGTGCGCGCGCGTCCGCAGGCCAGCCTGCGCCTGGACGACGGCCGCGGCGTCGACGCCGCCGAGGTCGTCGTCTACCCCAGCGCCGACCCGCGCAGTCACAGCGTCGGCGTGCGCGTGAACCTGCCGGCGCTGCAGGATCCGCCCGCGCCCGGCACCACCGCCACCGTGCGCCTGCCCGCCTCCGCGGCGCGCGGCGCGCTGCGCATTCCGGTCAAGGCCATCGTGCGTCGCGGCGAACTGACCGGCGTGTATGTCGTGCAGGACGGCCGTCCGCTGCTGCGCCAGCTGCGTCTGGGCGGAGTCGAAGGTGGGAGCGCGGCCGTGCTGTCCGGCCTGAAGCCCGGCGAAAAGATCGCCGTTGACCCGCTGGCCGCGCTCGCCGCGATCCAGGCGCAGCGCAAGGCTGCGGCGGAGGCGCGCGATGAGTGAGTCGCCTCCCCGCGACGCCCTCCCCGCGACGTCCGGCGACGCTCTGGGTTTCTCCGGGCGCGTCGCCCGCGCCTTCCAGGCCAACCCGCTCACGCCGATTCTGGCGTTGATGGCATTGCTGCTGGGCATCGTCGCCACGCTCATCACGCCGCGCGAGGAAGAGCCGCAGATCGACGTGACGATGGCCAACGTGTTCGTGCCGTTCCCCGGCGCGAACGCGCGCGATGTCGAACAGCTGGTCAGCTATCCGTTGGAGCAGACACTTTCCGAGATCGAAGGCGTCAAGCACGTGTACTCGGTCAGCCGTCCAGGCATGGCCGTGCTCACGGTCGAATACACGGTGGGCGTGGAGCGTCAGCCGGCGCTCGTGCGCCTGTACAACCAGGTGTTCTCGAACGCCGACTGGATGCCGCAGGGCGTGGGCATCGGCCAGCCGCTCATCAAGCCCAAGGGCATCGACGACGTGCCGGTGATGGCGCTCACCCTGTGGTCCGATGCGGCCGACAGCGACGTCGAGCAGCTTGCCGCGGTCGCGCGCACGCTGGAGGCCGAGCTCAAGCGCGTGCCCGGCACCCGCGATATCGACACCATCGGCGCGCCCGACCGCGCGGTGGTGGTGACGCTGGACCCCACACGCCTGTCCGCCTTCGGCCTGAGCGTGGGCGAGGTGGCGCAGTCGCTGCAGGCGGCCAATCTGGTGCGCCATGTCGGCGAACGCGTCGGCCCGGGCGAAAACGGCGCAGGCACGGCCACGCCGGTGATCGCCGGCCGCTTCCTTGCCGACCGCGACGATGTGGCCGATCTCATCCTCGGCGTGCACGGCGGCAAGCCGGTGCAGCTCTCGGATGTGGCCGAGGTGAAGGCCGGCATCGATATCCCCACGCGCTACGTCTGGCACACCGTCCCCGCCGGCCAGCCCGGCCCGGCGGCGGGCACCGCACCGGCGGTCACGATTGCCATTGCCAAGAAGCCCGGCAGCAACGCGGCCGACATCACCGCGGCCATCGCCGAGCGTCTCGACGGGCTGAAGGCCACGCTGATCCCCGAGGGCGTGCAGGTCGAGATCGTCCGCGACTACGGCCAGACCGCGACCGACAAGGCGCAGAAACTCATCCAGAAGCTGATGTTCGCCACGCTGTCGGTGGTGCTGCTGGTGCTGTTCGCGCTCGGCCGTCGCGAGGCGCTGGTGGTCGGCGCCGCGGTGGTCCTGACGCTGGCGGCCACGCTGTTCGCCTCGTGGGCGATGGGCTTCACCCTCAATCGCGTGTCGCTGTTCGCGCTGATCTTCTCCATCGGCATCCTGGTCGACGACGCCATCGTGGTGGTGGAAAACATCCACCGGCACATGGCCATGGGAGGGAAGACATTGCGCGAGGCCATCCCGCCCGCGGTCGACGAAGTCGGCGGGCCCACCATCCTGGCCACCTTCACCGTGATCGCCGCGCTGCTGCCGATGGCCTTCGTCAGCGGACTGATGGGGCCGTACATGCGGCCGATCCCGATCAATGCCTCGGCCGGCATGGTGCTCTCGCTCGCCATCGCCCTGGTGGTCACGCCGTGGCTGTCGCTGAAGCTGCTCAAGCCGCATACGACGCACGGCGACGCGCATGACGGCGCACACGGCGGCTCGCGCCTGCACCGCGTGTTCGGCTGGGCGATGCGTCCCTTCGTCGAAGGCAGCCGCGCGCCACGCCGGCGTCGGTTGTTGTTCGCCGGCATGGTCGCGATGGTGCTGCTGTCGGCGAGCCTCGCCGTGGTGCAGCTGGTGGTGCTGAAGATGCTGCCCTTCGACAACAAGTCCGAAGTGCAGGTGGTGGTGGACATGCCCGAAGGCAGCACGCTGGAAGCCACCGACGCACTGCTGACCGAGCTGGCCGCCGCGGCGGGAGACTTCCCCGAAGTGCTGCACATCCAGGGCTATGCCGGCACGTCCGCGCCGATCAATTTCAACGGCCTGGTGCGCCAGTATTTCCTGCGCAGCGGCGCGAACGTGGGCGATCTGCAGATCAATCTGGTCGACAAGCACCACCGCGACCGCAAGAGCCACGACATCGCGCGCGCGATGCGCCCGGTGCTGGACGCCATCGGCCAGCGCCACGGTGCGTCGGTGAAGGTGGTGGAAGTGCCGCCCGGCCCGCCGGTGCTCTCGCCCTTGGTCGCGGAAATCTACGGCCCCGACTACGACCGCGCCCGCGCCATCGCGCGTGCGCTGGCAGCGAAGATGCGCGCCACCGAGGGTCTGGTCGACATCGACACCACGGTCGAGAGCGATGCGATGCGCGAGACGCTCGTGGTCGACCGCGAACGCGCCACGCGCCTCGGTGTGGACCAGGCGACCATCGTGCAGACGCTGGCCGCTGCGGTCGGCGGGTACGACGCCACCTATCTGCAGGATGGCGTCTCGCGGACGCCGCATCCGGTGCGCCTGCGCGTGCCGGTGGCCGAGCAGGCCGACGTGTCGCGCCTGCTGCGGCTCACGGTGAAGGGCGCCCCGGGCGCGAACGGCGTGGCCGCGCAGGTGCCGCTGTCGGAAGTGGTGCGCGTGGCGCGCGAGCCCTGGGACGGCGCGATCCACCACAAGGACCTGATGCCGGTGGTCTACGTGATGGCCGACGAGGCCGGAGATCTGGACAGCCCGCTCTACGGCATGTTCGACGTGGTCGGGCAGGTGTCCGAGGCTGCGGTCGACGGCGTGATGCTGGAGCAGTTTTTCCTGCGCCAGCCGGAGAGCGACGCCTCCTTCGCCATCAAGTGGGACGGCGAGTGGCAGATCACCTACGAGACCTTCCGCGACATGGGCATCGCCTATGCCGCGGGTCTGGTGCTGATCTACCTGCTGATCGTCGCCCAGTTCCGCAGCTATGTCGTCCCGCTGATCATCATGGCGCCCATCCCGATGACCGTGATCGGCGTGATGCCGGGCCACGCGCTGCTGGGCGCGCAGTTCACCGCCACCTCGATGATCGGCATGATCGCGCTGGCCGGCATCATCGTGCGCAACTCCATCCTGCTGGTCGACTTCATCAACCAGGCGGTGGCCGAGGGCAGATCGCCCGCGGATGCGGTGATCGAGGCCTGCGCGGTGCGCGCGCAACCGATCGCGCTCACCGCCGCGGCGGCGATGCTCGGCGCGTTCTTCATCCTCGACGACCCGATCTTCAACGGCCTCGCGGTGTCGCTGATCTTCGGCATCCTGGTCAGCACCGTGCTGACCCTGGTCGTGATCCCGCTGCTGTACTACGCGCTGCTGACCCGCAAGGCGGCGCACGCATCCACGCCTCCCAAGGAGACTGCCGCATGAGCGACACCCCCGACATCCGCCTCACGCTCGAACAAGAGGGGCCCTACGCCTTCCGCGTGAGCTTCGAAGGCACCGACCTCGATGCCATGCTCACCGACGAGCCCGCGCCGCTGGGCGAGGGCCGCGGCCCGAATCCCTCGGCGCTGCTGCTCAGCGGCGTGGCCAATTGCCTGGCGTCCAGCCTGCTGTTCGCGCTGCGCAAGTTCAAGAACGCACCGGGCCCGCTGCGCGCGGAGATCGTCGCGCGCAAGGAGCGCAACGCAGAAGGGCGCTGGCGCATTCCGCGCGCCGAGGTCACCCTGCATCTGTCCGACAAGGCCGCCGACCTGGAACATTTCGAGCGCGTGCTGGCGCAGTTCGAGCAGTTCTGCATCGTCACCCAGAGCGTGCGCGACGGCGTCGACGTGGCGGTGCGCGTGATCGATGCCGACGGCGCGGAGTTCGTGCCCGCCAGCTGACCGCGCGTCGATCGCGCACGCGGCGCGTGCGCGCGTGGTCCAGGCACACGCAGGCGTGCACGGCTTCACACCTGAGCTGTTGCGCGGCTTCACAGCTCCGCAGCTGCACCACTGTCCGCGAGGGCGTGTCCCGGCGTTACCTTCTCCCCTCGTGAGAAGGTGGCCTGCAGGGCTGGATGAGGGTTCGGCCGGCTTGCGAATGCCCGCATGCGCTTCGCTCCCCCGGCGTCCCGACATGTGCAGATGGGCATGCGCGGACTTGCATGCGCGACGTCCGCCCGCATCTCCCGACCATCGCTGTTATCGCCGCCATCGCCGGAGGACATCATGAGCACCGCATCCGACCCGCTGCAGATCGCCTGTCCCGCCTGCCACGCGCTCAACCGCGTGCCGGTCCCACGCCTGCACGACGGCCCGGTCTGCGGCCGCTGCAAGGCGCCGCTGTTCGCCGGGCATCCGGTGGCCCTGGACGAGGCCGGTTTCGCCCGGCACGTCGAACAGGGCGCCTTGCCGGTACTGGTCGATTTCTGGGCGCCGTGGTGCGCCCCGTGCCGGATGATGGCGCCGCACTTCGAGGCCGCCGCCGCACGGCTGGAGCCGGCCTTCCGGCTGGCCAAGGTCGACACCGAGGCCGTGCCCGCGCTGGGCGCGCGTTTCGGCATCCGCAGCATCCCCACGCTCGCCCTGTTCCACCGCGGCCGCGAAGTGGCACGCCATTCCGGCGCGATGGGCTCGGCCGACATCGAGCGCTGGGTGCGCTCGCAGAGACTGGGCTGATGAGCGACGCCGGGCCGGGGGGCGCGACCCGCCCATGAGGCTTCCGGATAGTCTGCACGGACGCATGCCGCCGACGCTCCAGCGTCTTCCTTTTCGTCTGCCTCAAGGAGTCTTCCCGATGCGTTCCGTGTCCCATGTGTCCGCGATGGTGACGATGCTCGGCCTCGTCGCCGTGTTGGCCGCTTGCGCCAGCACCTCCGAACTCGCGAAGATCGACGCGTCTGCAACCGACGCATCTGCAACTGATGTGTCGGCCGCCGTCGCTGACACCGTTGCGCCGTTGCGCGTCCTGCCCTCGGGCACCGCACTCATGTCGCCACGTCCCGGGCTGTACACCGGCGGCCAGCCCGGCACGGACGACTGGTCCGCGCTGGCCGCCGCGGGCGTGCGCACCGTGGTCAATCTGCGCACCGCGGACGAGCTGCAGGGCCGCGACGCGCGTGCCGAAGCGGAAGCCGCCGGCCTGCGCTACGTCGAGATTCCCGTGGCCGGGGCCGCCGGCATCGACGCCGGCAAGGCCGCGCAGCTGTCCGCGCTGTTGTCCGGTGCCGATGGCCAGGTGCTGGTCCACTGCGCCAGCGGCAACCGCGTCGGCGGCCTGCTGGCGGTGGCGATGGCGCAGTCCGGCATGCCCGAGGAAGAGGCGATCGCCTTCGGCCGCAGTGCCGGCATGCGATCCACCGAAGCCCGCGCCCGCGAGGTCATCGCCGCACAGCGCGACGCACGCGACGCCGCGCCGTGCGCCGCCGCTGCGGCGCCGGACACGACCCGATGCGGCGCGCCCTGAGCGCACCGCGCACCGCAGGACGGCCCGCCCGGCGAGGCCGGGCGATACGTCCCGCCCGCGTTGTCGGCATAATCCGTCGATGAACGACACCGCACATCATGACAAGACCCCGCTGCTCATCGACACCGATCCCGGCGTCGACGATGCCCTCGCCCTGTTGATGGCCTTCGACGCGCCGCAGTACGACGTCGTGGCGCTGACCATCGCCGCCGGCAACGTCGGCCTGACGCACACCGTCGCCAACGCGCTGAAGCTGCGCGAGGTGGCCGGCGTCGACATCCCGGTCCACGCCGGCTGCGATGCGCCGCTGCTGCACCCGGCGCCCGATGCCTCGTACGTGCACGGCCGCGATGGCTTCGGCGACATCGACTACACGCCCGCCACGCGCCAGGCCGAGACCGAACATGCCGCGCAGGCCATCATCCGGCTCTCGCACGTACATGCCGGGCGACTGGCGGTGTGCATGCTCGGGCCGCTCACCAATCTCGCGGTCGCGCTGAAGCTGGACCCGACGCTGCCGCAGCGCATCGGGCGCATGGTGGTGATGGGCGGGGCGGTGACGGGGCAGGGCAACACCACGCCCACGGCCGAGTTCAACATCGGCTTCGACCCCGAGTCCGCGCATCTGGTGTTCGAGGCCTTCGCCGCGGCCGGGCGGCTGGTCGAAGTGGCCGACTGGGAGGCGGTCATCCGCCACGGCATGCTGCACGCCGATGTCGAGCGCTGGCTGCAGGCCGATCACCCCCGTGCGCGCTTCTACGAGGCGATCTCGCGCAGGACCCGCGAATGGTCCGCCGGTCTGCGCGGCGCCCATTGGCATGCCGCCGATGCCCTCGCCATGGCGCTGGTGGTGGCGCCCCAGCACGCGCGGCGGCTGGAGCGCCGGCCGCTGCGGGTGGAGCTGACCGGCCCGGAAACCCGCGGCATGACCGTGGTCGACTGGGGGCGCCGCAGCGGCCGGCCGGACCACACCGAGCTGCTGATGGACTACGACCAGGCCGCGTTCGAGGCCCTGATCCGCCGGGCACTGCGGGCGGAGTGAGGGCCGGGAAGGGGCGGCTTGAGTCCGGCGTGGAACAGGCGCTATAATGGTCGGCTCACCGTTCAAACTTTTGGTGCCGCCATGAAGGCCGACATCCACCCGCAGTACCGCCAGGTCGTCTTCCAGGACGTCACCTCGGACTTCCAGATCCTCACCCGCTCGACCCTCTCCAGCAAGGAGACGGTGAAGTGGGAAGACGGCAACGAGTATCCGCTCATCAAGATCGAAATCTCGTCGTCGTCGCACCCGTTCTACACGGGTCAGAACCGCGTGATCGACACTGCCGGTCGCGTCGACAAGTTCCGCAAGCGCTACGCCAAGTAAGCGCCTGCGCGGGCCCTGCCCGCCCCGGAGCGACATCGCCCATCGATATCGGACGGCCGCGTTCGCGCGGCCGTCTTTGTCGTGTCCGCGATCGCGGCGGGAGCCCCGTGGCCGGGATGCAGCATCGCGCCTGCGCCACGCCGGTCCGGATGGTCGTCGGAGGGTCGGCATACTCCCGGGTATGCGATAATCCGACGGTTGTCGCGGACGCCTCGCGACGCACACCCCACGTGCCGCCGGCCGTGCCCTCCGTAGCGGGCCGGCGTGCTTTCGTCACCAAATGCTTACGTTTTCAGGAGGCGCTGTGTCTCGTTTGGAGCAACCCCGCTTGGACCAGGTCACCCTCAATGCCGGCGATACGTCGGTGGTCCTTCCGGTGCACACCGGCACGCTTGGCCAGTCCTGTGTCGACATCGGCAAGCTGCCGAAGGAAACCGGTCTGTTCACCTACGACCACGGCTTCACCGCCACCGCCTCGTGCCGTTCGGCCATCACCTACATCGACGGTGAAGAGGGCGTGCTGCTGTACCGCGGCTACCCCATCGAGCAGCTGGCCGAGCATTCCACCTTCCTCGAGGTGGCCTATCTGCTGATGAACGGCGAGCTGCCCTCCAGGGACGAGTTCGCCAAGTTCGAACACGAGGTCACGCATCACACGATGATGCACGAGGCCTTCCGCACCTTCCTGTTCGGTTTCCGCCACGATGCGCACCCGATGGCGATGCTGGTGGGCATGCTCGGCTCGATGGCCAGCTTTTACCACAACACGCTCGATCTGGAAGACGCCGAGCAGCGCCGCATGGCCGCGATCCGCCTGATCGCCAAGGTGCCCACCATCGCTGCCGCCTGTTACCGCTACTCCATCGGCTGGCCGATCCGTCACCCGAAGAACAACCTCGAGTACGTCACCCGCTTCCTGCACATGCTCAAGGAAGTGCCGAGCGAGCCGCTGGAGCTCAACCCGGTCGCCGCCAAGGCGCTGGACCTGCTGTTCATCCTCCACGCCGATCACGAGCAGAACGCCTCCACCTCGACCGTCCGCCTGGTCGGTTCCACCGGCGCCAACCCCTATGCCTGCGTCGCTGCCGGCGTGGCCGCGCTGTGGGGCCCGGCGCACGGCGGCGCCAACGAGGCGGTGCTGAAGATGCTGGAAGAAATCGGCACGCCGGGCAACGTGCAGTCCGCGGTCGACAAGGCCAAGGACAAGAACTCCGGCTTCCGCCTGATGGGCTTCGGCCACCGCGTGTACAAGAACTTCGACCCGCGCGCGAAGATCATCCGCGAGATGACCCACAAGGTGCTGGGGGAGCTCGGCGTCAACGACCCGATGCTCGAAGTCGCGATGCAGCTGGAAGAGGCGGCGCTGAAGGACGAGTACTTCGTCCAGCGCAAGCTCTACCCGAACGTCGACTTCTACTCCGGCATCATCTACAAGGCGCTGGGCATCCCGACCGAGATGTTCACGGTCATGTTCGCCCTGGCACGCACCGCCGGCTGGGTGTCGCACTGGCTGGAGCAGCAGAACGACCCGGAAGCCAAGATCGGCCGTCCGCGCCAGATCTACACCGGCTACGCCGCGCGCGACTACAAGGCGACCGAGCAGCGCTGAGTCTGAGCGCCTCGCGATGCGAAGACCCCCGCCGCGGCGGGGGTCTTCGTTTGTGGCATCCGCGGCGCGCGGTCCTGCAGGTGTGGTGCTTCGCGCAACCCGCTTCCCGCTTCGCCAGTCGCCAGCCCCGCTCTGCAGAGGACGCGATGCGATGCGTCCGCGCGCGGGGTCAGGCCAGCAGCGAGCGCAGCATCCAGGCGTTCTTTTCGTGGATCTGCAGGCGCTGGGTCATCAGGTCGGCGGTCGGGTCGTCGCCGGCGCCGTCGGCGGTCTTCAGGACCTTGCGCGCGGTGCGGCAGACCGCTTCGTTGCCTTCGACCAGCTGGGTCACCATGTCGCGCCAGTCGGCGGTGCTGGTCATCCCGGGCGCTTCGGGGATCGAGCTGAGCTTCGCGAACTCGGCATACGAGCCCGGCGCGTTGAAGCCGAGGGCGCGGATGCGTTCGGCGGTGGCGTCCAGCGCGGTCCACTGCTCGGTGTACTGGCCCTCGAACATCACATGCAGGGTGTTGAACATCGGCCCGGTGACGTTCCAGTGGAAGTTGTGGGTCTTCAGGTACAGCGTGTAGCTGTCGGCGAGGAAGCGCGACAGGCCTTCGGCGATCTTGGCGCGGTCGCCGGCGGAAATGCCGATGTCGATCTTCGCGGTCTGGTCGGCGACGGCGGCCGGCGCCCGGGCGCCGGCCTGCTTCGCTTCGGCCTGCTTCGCTTCATCGCGCTTCGACGCGCCGCGCTTCTCTTGTTTGGACGACTTGGCCATGCAGAACTCCTCCGGCTGGAATAGCGACAGCCTATCGTCCACCATGACGGATTAGAAATCCGTTTTTCCGACGCATTCCATCGATGGGCTCTATCGAACATCCCCACGACCCGGCCGCCGACGATGCGGCGCTGCGCCAGGCGCGACGCGCGATCGACTGCGCGCTCTCGCGCGACCGCGGCCGCCTGCACGGCCTGTGGTCGCGCTGGCGCGGGCGGCCGTCGGATGCGGCGGCGCGAGCGGGGTTCGCGTCCGCGCTCGCGGCGTCGGTGGCGGCGCGCGAGGCCCGTGCGGCCATCTTGCCTGCCGACATCGCGGTCGACGAGGCGCTGCCCATCGCCGGCGAGGCCGGACGCATCGTCGAGCTGATCCGCGCGCATCAGGTGGTGGTGATCGCCGGCGAGACCGGCTCGGGCAAGACCACCCAACTGCCCAAGCTGTGCCTGGCCGCCGGACGCGGTGCGGCCGGCATGATCGGCTGCACCCAGCCGCGGCGCATCGCCGCGCGTGCGGTGGCGCGGCGCGTGGCCGAGGAACTGGGCACCCAGCTCGGGGCACTGGTCGGCTACCAGGTGCGCTTCAACGACAACGTGGGCGAGACCACCGCGGTCAAGTTCATGACCGACGGCATTCTGCTGGCGGAAATCCAGTCCGACCGCTGGCTGTCGGCCTACGACACGCTGATCGTCGACGAGGCGCACGAGCGCAGTCTCAACATCGATTTCCTGCTCGGTTATCTGAAGCAGTTGCTGGTCCGCCGGCCCGACCTCAAGCTCATCGTCACCTCGGCCACCATCGACACCGAGCGCTTCTCGCAGCATTTCGGCGACGCGCCGGTGGTGAGCGTGGAAGGCCGCGGTTATCCGGTCGACGTGCGTTACCGGCCGCTGGAAGGCGGCGACGACGAGACCGGCGAGGCCCGCGACGGCGAGCGCACGGTGCTGGACGGCATCGTGTCGGCCTGCGACGAGATCGTGCGCGAGGGCCGCGGCGACGTGCTGGTGTTCCTGCCGGGCGAGCGCGAGATCCGCGACGCGCACCAGGCGCTGGAGCGGCGCAAGTACCGGCATACCGAGGTGCTGCCGCTGTATGCGCGGCTGTCGACCCGCGACCAGGACCGGGTGTTCAACCCCGGCCCGCTGCGGCGCATCGTGCTGGCGACCAACGTCGCCGAAACTTCGCTCACCGTGCCGCGCATCCACTACGTGATCGACCCGGGCCTGGCGCGGGTGAAGCGCTACAGCCCGCGGCAGAAGCTGGACCGCCTGCATATCGAGCCGATCTCGCAGGCCAGCGCCGACCAGCGCAAGGGCCGCTGCGGCCGCATCGCGCCGGGCGTGTGCTACCGCTTGTATGCCGAAGCCGATTTCCTGGCGCGCGATGCCTATACCGACCCGGAAATCCGCCGCGCGGCCTTGGCCGGGGTGATCCTGCGCATGCTCGCGCTCGGTCTGGGCGATATCGATGCGTTCCCGTTCCTGGAACCGCCCGACCCGCGCGCGGTCGCCGACGGCTGGCAGCATCTGCATGAGCTGGGCGCGGTGGAAACGCCCGGCAGCGCGCCCGCGCACGCACCTGCACCTGCACCTGCATCCGCGCAGGCGCGCGCGGATGCGCCGGTGGACGCCGGCCCGCGCGAGGGCAGACGCCCGCGACGCGGCCGCCAGGCGCGTCGCGAGGATTCGCCATCGACCCGCGACGGACGCACGCTCACCCACATCGGCCGCACGATGGCCCGGCTGCCGGTGGACGTGAAGCTGGCGCGCATGCTCATCGCCGCGCAGGGGCACGGCTGCCTGCGCGAGATGCTGGTGATCGCGAGCTTCCTCGGCATCCAGGACCCGCGCGAGCGCCCGGCCGACCAGCGCGCGGCGGCCGATACCGCGCATGCGCAGTTCGCCGACCCCAAGTCCGAATTCATCGGCATCCTCAAACTGTGGGACGCCTACCGCAGCGCGCACGAGGACATGACCCAGTCGCAGCTGCGCAAGTGGGCGGACAGGCACTTCCTCGGCTTCCTGCGCCTGCGCGAATGGCGCGAGCTGCACCGCCAGCTGAAACTGCTGTGCGATGAGCTGCAGTGGAAGGCGGAGGTGGGAATCGACGTGCTGGGCTTGCCGGTGGAACGCGCGGACGCGCCTGCGCGTCGCATGGACGAAGCGCAGACCGCCAAGGAACAGGCCGTCAAGGAGCAGGCCGTCAAGGAGACGGCGCGCCAGGGCGCGCCCTATGCCCGCCTGCATCGCGCGTTGATCGCCGGCCTGCCCACCCAGATCGGCCAGCGCGCCGACCGCGGGCTCTACGACGGCCCGCGCGGCCGCAAGTTCATGCTGTTCCCGGGCTCGCCGCTGGCGAAGAAACCGCCGCCCTGGGTGCTGTCGGCCACCCTGCTGGACACCGAGAAGGTCTGGGCGATCGGCAATGCCGCGATCGAGCCCGACTGGGCCATCGAGGAACTGCCGCATCTGCTGGCGCGCAGACACCACGACCCGCGCTGGTCGCGGTCGCAGGGCCGCGTGCTGGGCAGCGAGCAGATCGGCCTGTTCGGCCTGGTGCTGGCGCCGAAGAAACCGATCCACTATGGCGCGCTGTATCCGGAGGAATCGCGGCAGATCTTCGCGCGCGATGCCCTAGCGACCGGCGAGATCGACCTGCGCGCGCCGTTTCTCAAGCGCAATCTGGCCACGCTGGCCAAGGCGAAGGAGGAAGAAGCCAAGCAGCGCCGCGTGGGCCTGGTGGTGGACGAGGACTGGCAGGCGCAGTGGTATCTGGACCGCATCCCCGCGCATGCGCACAACGCGCAGGCGCTGGATGCGTGGTACGCGAAACTGCCCGCGGCCGAAAAAGCCGCGCTGGAATGGAGTTTCGACGACCTGATGGTCGGCGGCGCCAGCGATGCGGAGCGCTATCCGCGCTACATCGCGCTGGGCGATGCGCGGCTGGAGGTGCGCTACCGCTTCGAACCCGGTGCGCCCGACGACGGCATGACCGTGGCGGTGCCGCTGCATCTGCTCAACGCGCTCGACCCGGCCCGGCTGTCGTGGCTGGCGCCGGGCTTCGTGCAGGACAAGGCGACGGCGCTGATCAAGTCGCTGCCCAAAACCCTGCGCCGCAATTTCGTGCCGGCGCCGGATTTCGCCCGCGCCTTCGCCGAAGCGCATCCCGCGCCCGAGGCCGACAGTCTGGAGAGTGCGCTCGCGCGCTTCCTGAAGAAGCTCGCCGGCGTGGAGCTGACCTCCGTGGATTTCGACGCGCAGGGCATCGAGCCGCATCTGCGTGCCAACCTGCGTCTGTTCGAAGCGCCGCAGCATGGGCGTGGCGGTGGGCGTCGTGACACGGCGGGCGTGGTGCTGGCCGGTCACGTGCTCGCAGAATCCCGCGACCTCGACGCGCTGCGCGCCCGCTTCAGCGCACGCGCGGCGGAGGCGTTTTCCGCACGTGCGGCGGAAGGCCTTGCGCGCGACGGGTTGACCGCGTTCCCCGACACGCCCATCCCGCGCTCGGTGCCCGGCGCCGGCGGCGTGCCGGCGTATCCCGCGCTGCAGGACGACGGCGAGAGCGCCTCGCTCGCGGTGCATGCCGAGCGCGCCGAAGCCGAGCGCCTGCACCCGGGGGGCGTGCGTCGCCTGCTGCGGATCGCGCTGGGCGAGAAGATCCGTCAGGCGCGCAAGCAGCTGCCGGTGCAGCCGAAACTCTCGCTGCTGTATGCCGCGATCGAGGCCCAGGCGCCGCGTCGCGACGGGCTCAAGGACGCGGATCGTCTGCGCGAGGATCTGGTCGACGGCGCCTTCGCCGCGATCACCGCCGACGGTCTGCTGGACGTGCGCGATGCCGAGGCCTTCGCGCGATGCCGCGATGCCGCGGGCAAGGCGCTGTTCGCCGAGGCCATGCGCCGGCTGCAGCAGGCCGAGGCCATTCTCGCCCGCGTCGCCGAGGTGCGCGCGGCGCTGGAATCCAGGCTGATGGGCTGGGCGCGCGCCAACCTCGACGACATGCAGGCGCAGCTCACGGCGCTGGCCGCGCCCGGGTTCCTGCGCGACACACCGGCCGACGTGCTGGCGGACTACCCGCGCTGGCTCAAGGCGCTGGCGCTGCGCGCCGAGCGCGCGCTGCGCGACCCCGCGCGCGACCAGGCGCGCATGCTCGAACTCAAGCCCTTCGTCGACGCGCTGGACGACGCCCGCCGGCGCGGCGTCGCCGACGCACCCGAGTGGGAGGCGCTGCGTTGGGAGCTGGAGGAATTCCGGATGTCCCTGTTCGCGCAGGAACTGGGCGCGAAGGGTGGGGTATCGGCGAAGAAGCTCGCCACTCGGCTCGCGCGCATCGTTTCGTCCTGACGCCGCCGACCGCAGGCTCGACCGCGGCCCGATCCGGGACGTGGCATGACTGAACCAGGGCGAGACTGGCGCTAAACACCAGGCCCGGGCCCGCGATGAGCAGGCCATTCCGCGACAGGGCGCCCGGTACGCATGGGCATCCGGATGGTGTGATGCAGGTCGGCGCACCGCGTCGAGCGATACGGCAGGGAGGCCGTCCGAGCCGTCATCGCATCCTGCGAGGACGGCCGACGGGAGGATCCCATGACGTCATCGCGCACACTCGCCATCACTACCGCCCTCATCGCCACGTCCGTGCTGGTCGCCGCATTCGGCATCGGCAATGCCGTCGCGCAGCACTGGCCGACGCCCAGCCAGTCCTGCGGCCCGCAGAATGCGGGCGGGACCGCCGAGGTCTACTACTTCAACGGCCGGACGGGAGAGAACCTGGTGATCACCTATTACTGCGACGGTGCCAACTGGCAACTGCTCCAGGCCTGCGATCTGAACCCCTACGGCCTGTGCGTGGCGTATTGATCCGCCATCGCCGCATCGCGGCATGAGCGTGTGTACGGCCCGGTGCGTGGCGTGGCCGCACGTCCGCACCCGGTTCCCGTGCACCGGCCCGCGCCCATCTTCGGACGCGTGCCGGTGCGGGAACCGCCGTGCTCAGGCGGCTCGCCGTCGCGTCACGGCGTGGGCAGCGCGTACCGCTGCACGCTCACGCCGATGGCCTCGGGCCCGAACTCCGCGCTGCCCTGCACGGTGCGGGCCACCACCGCGCCGCCATCCGGGGTGGGCAGGGCGTAACTCGGGCCGGCCAGGGTTTCGCCGGGCGCAAGCGGCAGCGGAGCGATGCCGATCAGGCGTCCGTCCGGATAGGCGAGGTCCAGGTGCTCCTCGGCGATGCCGCCGGTCTGCAGAGTGCGCAGGATCAGCGCGGCGCCGTCCGCGGTCGCCGACATCCGGACCGTGGCGGGCCCGGCGTACTGCGGGAAGAGCTGGAACTGCGGCCAGCCGCCGGTCTGCGGCATCGCCCAGGCGATGACGACGGGCGCGTGCGGATCGGCAGGCTGCAGGCTGGCCAGCAGCCCCTGCGCACCGGCCTCGAAGGCCACCACCTCGCCGTCCGGAAGCCAGTGCGGGAACCAGCCCGCCCACCAGGGCTGCGTCGTCCACAGCTGGCGCTGGCCGTCGCTGTCGCGTCCGATCAGGTAGCTGGCGCCATCCGCTGCGATCGCGGCGCGCTCGATCGATTCGCCGTACCACAGGGGCTGCGTGGCCACGGGCTGCCACTGCCGCGTCTGGCGGTCGAACTGCTCCGCGATCAGATCCGTGGTCCCGTAACTGTTCCAGCACGCCTTCACCCGGTGGATGGGCGCGTACGCATCCTGCGGCATCGCAAGCGCCGAGGCGCGCAGCACCTGGCCGGCCTGCGGGCACGCCGGCGTCACCGACAGCACCTCCGTCCGGCCCCAGGGCGAGATCTCGAACACCAGCGTATCCGGCGCGCCGCCGGCGTCGGCTTCGGCCACCACCAGCGCGGTGCCGGGGGACGGGAGCGAGGCCGCGCGCAGCGTCGCTTCGGGCGGCAGCAGAGTCTGCCACTGCACGTGGCCGCCGATGCCGCGCAGTTCCAGCTGGACGAAGTCCATGCCCCACTCGCTGCGCAGCAGGCAGTCCAGGCGTTCTCCGCCGCGCGCGAACACGCCGCAGTCCGACATGCCGTTGGCCTGCGACAGGCCCCAGATCCAGGGCACGCTGCCGTCGGCAGCCAGCGTGTACTGATGCACCAGGTCATGGGTCTGGGCCCACTGCTGGCGATTGAACGCCTGGAGGTGGACATACCCCAGGTCGTCCACCACGGCACCGCGCGTGGGCGGCAGTTCGTTGGTCATCGGCGAAAAGAAGTCGCGCTGCCAGTCGGCGGCATGGGCCGAGGCGGCGCAGGCGAACAGCAAAGCGCAGGAAAGCGACTTGAGCATGGGATCTCCGAGTGAGAGACGAGCGGTGATGGACCGAAGGTGTCGACGCGCACGGCGTGCTCCGCCGCTGCCGGCACGTGGGCAGGCGCGCTCGATGGCGCCTGACGGGCGCGCGGCAGCGGAGAGAACCGGATGTCGAAATCCCGAAGAGGGTCCGGACGAGGCCATCCCGACATCGTCCGGGCCGTGTGCACACGGGCGTACCGTCTGCGCTGCCGCCGGGTCGCCCGGCCCTCCGGTCGACCTGCGCGCGCCTTCCCTGACGCGCGGACACCCCGCATCCTGCAGACTGTCCTCAGCGGAAACCGGGGCCGAAGCGGATCACGCACCGGCCGAGCGGCCGGCGGCGATGGCTTCGAATGCGTGAGCGACCCCGAGGCATAGCGTCGTCTGCGGGTGTCTCAGGAACCGCGACCCGCGCGCCGCTGCGGGCGCTGTCGATGGGTGCGATACCGATGGGTGCGATGCACAGGCGGCATATGCGGGCAGCGCGCATGCCGCAGGCAAGGGCGCAGCGTTCTAACCGGAGGTGCACCGATGCCCGGCAACGCGGGCCGGCCGTGCGTCGCGCGGACGGCGCCTCAGCGCATGTCCTGCAGCTTGCGCTGCAGCAGAGCGCGCAATTCCGTCTTGTCGTCGTCGTCCAGGCCGGCCTCGCGCTGCTTGGACTGCAGGGCATCGATGCGCTGCTGCAGCGTCTGTTTTTCCAGCTGCACCACCGCGTCGTGGAATTCGGTCTGCCAGGTCGCTTCCTCGCCCGGCATGTCCAGCATCGCGAGCTTCTGCAGGGCCACGCCTTCCTCGCGCTCGGCGAAATGCTCCAGCAGCGCACCGGTGGTGAGGTCGGGGCGTGCATGCACCAGGTCCATCAGCTCCGCCAGCAGCGGCACGCCGGGCTGTTGCAGGCCGGCGAACGGGTAGGGCGGCTGCGTGGACAGCGCCAGCGCCGGGCGCTGCAGCAGCAGGGCGATCGCCCCGCGCACCAGGCTGCGTTTCTGGGTGTTGGCCGGCATCGGCCGCTGCGCGCGCGTGGGCGCGGGCGGCTGCGCCGGCGCGCCCGCACGGGCGGCGCCCACGCCGGTGATCTCGGTCAGCCGCTGCTGCATCAGGTCGGCGAAGGCGCCGTCCGGGATCTGCGCCAGCAGCGGTTTCGCGCGTTCGGCCAGGCGCGCCTTGCCGTCGAGCGTGGACAGGTTCACGTCCTGCGCCAGTTCGTCGAAGAAGAACTGCGACAGCGGCGTGGCCTGCACCAGCCGCGCATCGAACCCCTCGGCGCCCTCGTTGCGCACCAGACTGTCGGGGTCCTCGCCGTCGGGCAGGAACAGGAAGAACGCCTGCCGCCCATCCTTCATCCGCGGCAGCACCGATTCCATCGCCCGCGTCGCCGCACGCCGCCCGGCGGCGTCGCCGTCGAAGCAGAAATACACATCGGGCGCGTTGCGGAACAGCAGCTCGGCGTGGTCCGGCGTGGTCGCGGTGCCCAGCGTCGCCACCGCCTGCGCGATGCCGTGCTGGAACAGCGCGATCACGTCCATGTAGCCCTCGACCACGATCAGCCGCGCGATCTTCTGGTTGGCCTGGCGCACCTGCCACAGGCCGTAGAGTTCGCGGCCCTTGTGGAACAGCGGGGTTTCGGGCGAGTTGAGGTATTTCGGGCCGTCGTCCTTCTGCAGCACGCGCCCGCCGAAGGCGATGGTGCGGCCGCGGCGGTCGTGGATGGGGAACATCACCCGGTCGCGGAACTTGTCGTAGATGTGGCCCTTGTCGTTCTTCGAGAACAGGCCCACGCGCTCGAGCAGTTTCATCCGGCGCGGGTCGGTGCCCAGCGCATCGCGCAGCGCCGAGAAGCCATCGGGCGCGTAGCCCAGGCCGAACTGCGCGCGTACCGCCTCGCTCACCCCGCGCCGGGCGAAATACTCCAGCGCCTTCGGCGTGGCCGCCAACTGGCGGCGGAAGAACTGGTCCGCGGCCTCCAGCGCCGCGTACATGTCCACGCTGTCGGGGTTGGCGTTGCGCTGCTGCGTATCGCGCGGCACTTCCATGCCCACGCGCTTGGCCAGCTCGTCCACCGCGTCGAGGAACTCGAGGCGGTCGTAGTTCATCAGGAAGCTGATCGCGGTGCCGTGCGCGCCGCAGCCGAAGCAGTGATAGAACTGCTTGGTCGGCGAGACCGTGAACGAGGGCGAGCGCTCGTCGTGGAACGGGCAGCGCGCCGAATATTCCCGCCCCTGCCGCTTGAGCGGCACGCGCGTGCCGATCAGCTCCACGATGTCGGTGCGTGCGAGCAGGTCGTCGATGAAGGCGTCGGGGATGCGGGCCATGTCGCTAGGATGCCATCACGCCCGCCGGGGCGAGCGGTTCAGGCGTCCCGTGCCGCCAGCGCGTGCAGGGCATCGCCGCTGACGCGCTGCACGGTCCATTCGTCCATGCCCACCGCGCCGAGGCTGCGGTAGAAACCGATGGCAGGCGTGTTCCAGTCCAGCACCGACCATTCGAAACGGCCGCAGTCGCGCTCCACCGCGATCCGCGCCAAGCGCAGCATCAGCCGCTTGCCCAGGCCCAGGCCGCGGAAGGCCGGGCGCACGAACAGGTCTTCCAGATACAGCCCGGGCTTGCCCAGGAAGGTCGAGAAATTGTGGAAGAACAGGGCGAACCCGGCCGGCGCGCCGTCGACCTCGGCGATCAGCACCTCGGCGCGCGGCGTGGGGCCGAACAGCTGCGCGGCCATGCCGGCTTCGTCGGCCTCGGCTTCATGCGCGAGCTTCTCGTACTCGGCCAGCTCGCGGATGAAGGCGAGGATGGCCGGTACGTCCGCGCGGGTGGCGGCGCGGATCACGATGGCGGCTGTCGCGGCCGGCCCGGACGACGGGGGATGCGTGTCGTTCATGGCCATCGTGCTCCGCGTGGTGTCGGTGATGGGATCAGCCCGCCAGCCGCTGCTTGAGCAGCTTCGAGACCAGGCCCATGTCGGCCTGGCCGGCCAGACGCGGCTTGAGCACGCCCATGACCTTGCCCATGTCGGCGGGGCCGGAAGCGCCGGTCTCGGTCACGGCGGCGTCGATCGCCGCCTGGATCGCGGCCTCGTCGAGCTTGGCCGGCAGATACTGGTCGATGATCGCGATTTCGGCACGCTCGACCGCGGCCAGGTCCTCGCGCGCGGCGGCCTCGTACTGGCTCACCGAGTCGCGGCGCTGCTTGACCATCTTCTCGAGCACCGCCAGGACCTGCGTGTCGTCCATCTCGACGCGCTCGTCGACTTCGCGCTGCTTGATGGCGGCCAGGATCAGGCGGATGGTGGCCAGGCGCTCCTTGTCGCCGGCCTTCATCGCGGTCTTCATGTCCTCGGTGATGCGTTGCTTCAGGCTCATGGGGAAGGCTCCAGTTGGGATGGCCGGCGCGGCGAGGCCGGGGAACGGGCTGCGAATACATCGCATGCGGGCCGCGTGGCGGGGCGCGCGTGTAGGACTGCGCGGGGTAGATGCGGGAAAGACAAAAAGCCGGCAGCGCTGGGCGCGGCCGGCTTCGGTGCGCACAGGTCGGGCGGCTGCGCGAAGGCGCCAGCCCGAGCTGCTGCCGAGTCAGTGCAGGCTCAGTACAGGCGCTGGCGCTTGGTCACGTCGCGCGAGGAGCGACGGGCCTGGCGCTTCACCGCGGCCGCGGCCTTGCGCTTGCGCTCCTGGGTCGGCTTTTCGTAAAACTCGCGCTTGCGGACCTCGGCGAGCACGCCGGCCTTTTCACAGGTGCGCTTGAAGCGACGGAGGGCAAACTCGAAGGGTTCGTTTTCGCGGACTTTGACGCTGGGCATAAGAGTCTCGGTGTTTGGAATGTCCGGCCGACGTGCCGGCCGCCGGAGCATCGCAAGGGGAGGAGGGCGCGCGGGCTTTCGTCCGTGCCATCATCCTTGGATGCCTGGAAGCCGACCCGTTCGGAGCGGGCGAGCCGCGTATGATAACGGCCGTCGCCGCCCTGGCGCAACCTTGCAGGCACCCGCCCACGGCAGGGCGCCTCGACGTTACGCTGTCACCCTGCTTCCGATGTGTGGCCGCCCTGCCGGTCACACCTCCGTCCGGCCCATCGACGCCCGTCCGCATCCTTTGCACGCCCCTTCCGCACGTCCCCAGTGAAAGTCCTCGGTATCGAAACCAGCTGCGACGAGACCGGCGTCGCCGTCTACGACACCGCGCTGCCCGGCGCCGCCGGTTTGCGCGCGCACGCGCTGTACAGCCAGATCGCGCTGCATGCCGAATACGGCGGCGTGGTGCCGGAGCTGGCCAGCCGCGATCACGTGCGCAAGCTGCTGCCGCTGATCCGCCAGACCCTGGCCGAATCCGGGCTGTCGGTGCGCGACCTCGACGGCGTGGCCTATACCGCCGGCCCTGGTCTGGTGGGCGCGCTGCTGGTCGGTGCCGGCGTGGCCCGGGCGCTGGCCTGGGCGCTGGAGCTGCCGGCGGTGGGCGTGCATCACATGGAGGGCCACCTGTTGGCGCCGCTGATGGAGGACGACCCGCTGGGCCGGCCCGAACCACCGTTCGTGGCGCTGCTCGTCTCCGGCGGGCATACCCAGCTGGTCGCGGTGGAGGCCATCGGCCGCTACCGGGTGCTGGGCGAAACCCTGGACGATGCCGCCGGCGAGGCCTTCGACAAGACCGCCAAGCTGATGGGCCTGCCTTACCCCGGCGGCCCGCAGCTGGCCGCGCTGGCCGGGCAGGGCGAAGCCGGGCGCTTCGTCTTCTCAAGGCCGATGACCGACCGGCCCGGCCTGGACTTCAGTTTCAGCGGGCTCAAGACCCAGGTGCTGCTGGCCTGGCAGCGTTCGGACCGCAGCGCGCAGACCATGGCGGATGTGGCCCGCGGCTTCGAGGAGGCCGTCGTGGACACGCTCGCGATCAAGTGCGGCCGCGCGCTGGATGCAGCCGGGTGCGACACGCTGGTGGTGTCCGGCGGCGTCGGTGCCAACCGTCGCCTGCGTGAACGCCTGCAGGCGATGATGGCGCGACGCGGTGGACGGGTGTGTTTCCCGCGTCCAGAGTTGTGCACCGACAACGGCGCGATGATCGCCTTCGCCGGCGCGCTGAGGCTGGAGGCCGGGCAGCGTGCGGACGCCGCGGTGCGGGTGCAGCCGCGCTGGGACATGACCGCGCTGCCCGAGGTCCGGGCCGCGGCCGAACACGAACCGAGAGAATGCGCATGACCGAAGGCCCCGCCCGCGACGACGACTCCGACGCTGTCGATACGCGCGGCTCCACATCCGGTGCGGCCCCGTCCGGCGCCGTGCCGCTCGACGGCATGCCGCCCGAAGGCCCTGCATCCGAAGGTCTGCAGCATGACGGCGATGCAGACGACCTGGACGCGGATGCGCAGGCAGGGCGCGAGGATGTCCACGACCAGCCGACGCGTCCGGCCTACGGTCATCTGTACGGGGTGGAGCGCAGTCTGGACAGCTTCCTGCCGCTGCAGGACGTGGTGTTCGCGGTGGACGAGGCCTTCCTCGAGGCGCTGCGCGATTTCGCCGCGCACGCGCTCGACGACATGCGCCGCCTTGGCGGCGACTACGACCACCTGCATTTCCGCG
>CBFGMS010000040.1:0-38221 GCA_965649985.1 uncultured Gammaproteobacteria bacterium
TGATGAAAACCATCCGTGTATGGATCGCCACCGCCCTGATGGCGATCGCCGCTCCGGCGATCGCCCAGGACGCGCGGCAGATCATGATCAAGGTCGATGAGGCGGCCAATCACTCGTTCGACACTTCGGTGCGCGTGATGACCTTCTCGACCTGCCGCTATCGCATCAACGACAACAGGCTGTCGTGCCGCGAGAAGCCGCGCGTGATCAAGGTCGAGAATGTGCATCGTGGCTACGATGTGGAAGGGCTGCGCGACCGCAACAACAAGTCGTTCGACGTGATCATCGAGCCGGTCAGCGACAAGGGCACCGCGATGCTGTCCTACGGCTATGCGCAGGAAGAGAAGGACTCCGATTTCTGGATCTATCTCCCCGCGCTTGCGAAGGTCAAGCGCGTCGTCTCCGTCAGCGACAACAACGAGAGCGGCGCGCTCTTCGGTTCGGAGATCTCGACCGAGGATGCCGACATCAAGCGCATCAAGGACTACACGTACAAGCTCCTCGGCGAGGAGACCGTGCGTGGGCGTCCGGCGTGGATCATCGAAATGACGCCGACGGCATACCGCCGCACCCGGTCGTACTACAGCAAGATGGTGGTCTGGGTCGACAAGGAGCGTTCGATCCTGCTGAAGGAGGACATGTACGACCGCGCCGGCAGGCACTACAAGCAGCGCAATGCGCTGAATGTCTCGCGCATCGACGGTGTTTGGATCGTCACCAAGGGCTCGATGAACAATCTCAGCAGCAAGCGCATCACCGTTTGGGAAGAACTGCAGACCAAGCTCCACGTCGATATCGACGATGAGTTCCTGTCGCAGCGGTCTTTGACCGACTTCGCCTATCGCGAACGGATGATGACCAAGTACCGCAGCTTCATCAAAAAGTGACCCGAGCGCGGGCCCGGCATGCGCCGGGCCCGCCTCCGGCCCGCACGGCATACGCTACATGGACCACGCCCCATGACCAGACCCGCCGATGGCGACGTCTACGACTATCTCATCATCGGCACGGGATCCGCCGGTGCGACGCTCGCGCGCGAGTTGAGCGCCAGGGGGCGTCGCGTGCTGATGATCGAACGCGGTGAGCACCGCGCGCTCAAGGAAACGCTCTGGGAGAGTGTTTCGATCCTGAACGAAGTGAAGGTCGCCCCCAAATTGAAGGATCCGCGGGTGTTCGCCGCCGGCGGATCCACCGCGATGTACCTCGCCGTGGCGGACGATCCGCCTGTCGAGGCGTTTCGGGCGGTCGGCATTGACATCCGCCCGGACTATGCCGCTGCCCAGCAGGAGTTGCCGCTGGCGGTGACTCCCGACGACATGCTGAGCCCGCAGGCACTGCGCCTGCGCGATGCCGCGATCGGGCAGGGGCTGGCGTGGACCAAGAACCGCATGCTGATCGATCACGAGCGCTGCCGCGGTGCCTACGACTACGCGGCGAAGTGGAAGGCGCTCGCTTTCGTTGAAGACGCCATCCGCAGCGGCGCCCGATTGCAATGCGAGGCCATCGTCGAGCGCATCCTGACCGAGAACGGCACCGCCGTCGGCGTGGAGTGCCGGATCGCGAACCCGTCGTTCGGCTCGCGCACGGAGCGTTTCTACGCTTCGAAGGTCCTGCTCTGCGCCGGCTCGCTGGCCACGCCGGTCATCCTGCGCAAGAGCGGCTTCGACGAGGCGGCATCCGGCGGCTATTACATCGACCCCAGCATCGCAGTGATCGGCAGCGTGCCCGGTCTGCGCGGCACCAACTGCTTCGCCGGCACCATGGGCACGACATTGGACGATGGCACGCGCCTGCTGGACGCCAACGTGCACAAGTTTTATTTCAACATGGGCATGGTGCAGTCGCTGCGCCCGTGGCGCATCCGCGACTACGGGCAGCATGTCGCCATCATGATCAAGGCGCACGACGCGGTGGGCGGCGGTCTTTCCGCGGACGGTCGGTACCACAAGGACATCGACGCCCAGGCGCTCGAACGCCTGCAGAATGGCATCGAGGTCGCCAAGCGGGTGATCGCCGCGGCCGGTTCGCGTTCGATGTTCACGACGACGCTGATGACCGGAGGTGCATTCGGCACGCTCAACCTCGCCCGCGACGTGGATGCGGGGCTGCAGACGCGGGTCCGGAATCTCCACGTCTGCGACGGCTCGCTGATCCCGGCCGATGCCAGGGTCGCGCCGACCTTGACGCTGGTCTGTCTGGCGAAATACCTGGCGCGGCATCTGCTGCGTGAGGCCGACGCGGTGGAAACCGCTTCCGAACACTCATCCCAACGGGTCGCGCTTGCGGGCTGAGCGGCCGTCGTTCTCTCGCGGCATGTGCGGCGTCATCCCGCGCATGTTCGCAGGCAGGGCGCGCCGCAACCCGTAGCCGATCTCGGCGACACATCACCCTCAGCATCTTCATCTACAGGAGTTGACGACACATGAGTACGAACGATTCGATCCCGACGGAGTCCGGCGTCGCGAAGCCGGCCAAGCCCAAGCGCGGCATCTGGCGCAAACTGCGGACGGCCTTCATCGTCTTCGTGGCCCTTTGCCTGGTCGCGGATTGGGCCTGGAAGATGTCCGGCTCCAACGAATGGGAGCTGGTCAAGGACGAAAACGGCGTGAAGTCGTACACGTTCAAGGCGCCCGGCGACCGCACCATCAAGGTCAAGGCGGTGATGGAGGGCGACTACTCGCTGAGCCAGTTGACCGCCCTGCACATCGTCGACGACAACCTGGCCACCTGCAAGGACTGGTTCCCCGAGTGCGTCTCCTTCACCCGTCTGAAGGAATTCGACCCGGTGAAGGGCTACGACCAGGACATGTGGCGTCTGGATTTCCCGCCGCCGTTCAAGGACCGCGAGCTGCTTCTGACCACGGTCGTGTCGCAGGATCCGAAAACCAAGATCGTGGTGCTGGACGTGCTGGCCATGCCGGCGAGCCTTCCCAACAGCCCCGATGCCGTGCGCATCGAGCGCATGCACAATCGCTGGCAGTTCACTCCGCTGGACAACGGCAAGGTCGAGGTGGAGCTGATCCAGGACACGGAAATGGGCGGCATGTTCCCGTACTTCCTGCTCAACATGGTGTCGGTGGACGAAAACTACAAATTCTTCAGCGGCGATCTGCGCAAGTTCCTGCTGAAGGACAAGTACGTCAACGCCAATCTGCCCTTCATCCAGGAAGTCGACTGATCGATTGCCGATCGATGCGGGAGGCGGCATGCGCGGCGGCGGACTTGGGCATCGCCGCGCATGCCGCAGACACTTGGGCGCGGTATTCAGACAGAGAACGACATGGAATCGACAGTGGAACAAGTGATGCAGGACATCCTCGCCCGCCGGATCGGCAAGGAGGATGCGATGAAACTCTACAGCGGATTCTCCGAGCAGGACCGGGCCCGTCTGCTGAAAAGCCTGCGCTCGCTCGCCACCGTCGAGGGCGCCGAGGCGGCTGCCGACCGTGCCTCGCGGCCCCTCAAGCCGGTTCATGAGTCCAGCATCGACGACGCGCACAGGCAGTTCATCGCGGAATTGTCCAAGCGGTTCACCGCACGCACCGGAAAATCCAGGCGGAACGCACTGGAGAAACAGAAGTTCTTCGTCGACCAGAGGAAGGTCGCAGGGCTGAAACGCCCGCTCAAATCGATCCAGTATCAGCTGACCTACGACCGCGCCGAAGGCGCCTATCTCTACGATGTGGACGGCAACCGCTATGTCGACATCACCGGCGACAATGGCGTCAACTTCTTCGGGCACCAGCCGGAATTCATGAAGGAAGCGCTGCGCAGGCGCCTCGACCAGGGCTATCCGCTCGTCGCATACAGCGAAGATCTGTTCGAATCCGCGCAGCGTTTCTGCGAACTGACCGGGCACGAGCGCATGGTCTATGCGCAAAGCGGAACCGAGGCGGTCATGTGGGCCACGCGCATCGCGCGTGCCGCCACCGGCAGGAAGAAGATCGTCATCTTCGACGGGTCCTACCATGGCCTGTCCGACACCGTGTTCGCGATGCATGGCGGCGGGCACCACGCGGTTTCCGCAGGCCCGGGGACGCTGCAGGAGTATGCCGACCAGATCTTCATGGCGAAGTACGGCGAGCCGGAGAGCCTCACCTTCATCGAAGAGCATGCGGCGGACATCGCCTGCGTGCTGGTCGAGCCCGTCCAGTCGCGTTTCCCCGAGCGCCGTCCTGTCGAGTTCGTGCGCGAGCTGCGGCGCATCACGCTGGAGCGCGGCATCGTGTTCATCTTCGACGAGATGGTCACCGGCTTCCGCGCCAACCGTCGGGGTGCGGAGTCCTACTACAAGGTGCTGCCCGACATGAGCACCTACGGCAAGATCCCGGGCGGCGGCATGCCGACGGGCATCATCGCGGGCCTGGCCAAATATCTGGACTACGTCGATGGCGGGGTCTACGGCTTCGACGACAACTCGATGCCCAGCCTCAAGCGCGCGGTGATGGCGGGCACGCATACCCAGAATTCGCTGAAGGTGTCCGCGGCCCTGGCCGTCTGCAATGAAATCGAGAAGCTCTGCCCGCCGGCGAAAGCGTGCGATTACGACACCTGCGACTGCGGGATCGGCGCACTCAACCGCCGGACGAAGGCGATGTGCGATGAGCTCAATGCGTACTTCAGGTCGCACCGGCTCCCGGTGTCCCTGGAAACCTTCAGTTCGTGGTTCCGCATCGTCTTCCACGAAGACCCCTACGGGCTCGTCCGCGAACTGCTGATTCTCCTGCTGCGCGACAATGGCGTCGAGACGTCGGTCTCCGGCAACAATTTCTTCAATCTTTCCCACGTCGAGAGCGACTTCCGCGCCGTCGTCGACGGTTTCAAGCGCTCGGTCGACACGCTGATGCAGCACGGCTTTTTCATCGAGAAGGTCGAGGAGCCTTCCGAAGAGCAGCAGGCGCATGTCCCCGCTGCGCCGGTGGCCCAGGCGTCGAAGCCGCAGGCCGCGCGGACGTCGCAGGCCGACTCCGCTGCGCTTCGCGACCTTGTGCTTGCCCAGTTGCGGTCGGTGGCGGCCAGGCGCGACTGACGGCACGTATCGCAACAGGGCAGGGCGACGAGTTGCTCACGATGAGGCCTCGTAGCCCTACGCATGCCATCCGCCGCGGCTCCCATCACCCAGTGGGTGATGGGAGCCTGCTGGGGATCAAACGATGCGTGAACGACCGATGCGATCGCCTCTTCCCGGCAGACGCTGGGCACGCGAGGCCGGTCGCGAGCGCTACGGTCGCGCGCCGTCGTCGCGCGTGTCGCGTTTCGACGCCAGGTGTCTTCGCGTTGCCCTGAAAGTCGAGCCGGTCCATCCGTCCCGCGTGTCTTGCGTGTGTCGCCCATGCTCGATCAGCACGGCGTAGAGGACAGTCCGATCACGGCACGCTGCCTGGGGCAGAGTCGGGGTCGCGGCCCACCACGTGCCGGCGTGGCGCGGAAGAGGGCAGGGTGTTCTCGATCTTCAGCCCGAACACCGGCCGCAGCCACCGCACGCGACGCACGATCTCGAAGCCCGCAAAGCTCAGCGCGAAGGTGGCGATCACCAGCAGCGGGCCTTCGATGGCGGGATGCAGCGCAAGGGGCTGGGCGTTGTGGGCCAGCGCCACGATGAGCGTCTGGTGCAGGATGTAGACCGGGAACACCGCATCGCGCAGATAGCGCAGGGTCGGAGTGTCGCGGAGGACGCCGCGCGAGGCCAGCTGGCGTCCGTAGCCGAGGATGACGGCGATCGCGCACCACTGGAACACCGCCCACATCACGCGCTGGGCCATGCGCAGGGCATCGGGCGGCGGGGTGGCATCGTCGTAGCCGCTGCCGTAGAAATACCAAAGCACGACGCCGTAGCCGAACATCGCAAGGGCGAGCGCATGCCGGCGATGGCGCTGCAGGGCATTCCAGACCACTTCGCGCCGGGCCACCAGCACACCGAGCAGGAACAGCGGCAGGTACTGCGCGTGGTTGTACCAGTCGTCCACCAGCGCGTGCGTGGATTCGAACCGGCCGACCAGCGCCACCCGGGCCAGGGCCAGCAGGGCCGCCGGCCACAGCAGCACGCCGACTCCCGACAACCCGCGCTCCAGCCCGTCACCCAGGCGCTGCATCGCCTGCGGAACGAAGCGCAGCAGCGCCCAGGCCAGCACCGTATAGACCCACAGATAGGCCACGAACCAGAGATGGTTCCAGGTCGGCAAGGTCAGACAGTCGCCGTCGCGGCAAAAGCCCGGGTCGGCGGCGAGGTACCGGCCCCAGAACGCCAGATACCCGTCGTTGTAGCCGCCCGGCAGCTGTTCCACCACCTCGTAGTAGCTCTGGGGCGGCACGATCACCAGCATGCCGAAGAGCAGCGGCAGCAGCAGCCGCGCCGAGCGCGGCCCGAGGAAACGCGCGGACTTCGGGCTGCCGTGCGCGCTGCGCCGGCTCTTCTCGAACAGGAAGGCGGTGGCCACGCCCGAGACCATGAACAGCAGCGACAGTCGCCATGGCGAGCTGAACAGCATCAGCGGTTCGAGGGTCTCACCTGCGAAGGGGCTTTTCACGTGCCAGTCCCAGTTCACGTAGTACATGCCCACGTGATAGAGGATGAGCAGGCAGAAGGCGACGATGCGGATCCAGTCGAGGTCGAGGCGGCGTTCCATGGCGGGAGGGTGTCGAGCGGAAGGAAGTGCACAGTCTGGCCGTCGATCCGCGACAGGCCAGCGCCAAGTGTCTGATTGCGCTCGGGATGTGACGAGGCGTGGGCCAGCCGGGACCGGCCGGGGGCGGTCCCGGCTGGCCCACGCCTAGAATGCGCGCATGCCTCCCGACCCCTCGCACCGCGACCCCATGCCCTCCGAGTCCACGCCGCCTGCCGCCGCCCACCCACTGCGCCCGCGCTGGTTCTGGGCGCGCCGCCGGCTGTGGGAGGCCGGGTTCTGGGTCGCGATGACGCTGTTCAACGGCGTGGCCAACAGCATTACCGTGCTGATGGACATCCACCGGGTGGGGCTGGGCTTCGCCGCCTGGGAACCGGCAGTGTGGGAGTGGTCGAGCGGCCTGACGATCCTTGCCCTGGTGCCGCTGCTGGTGTGGTTCACCCGGCGCTTCCCGCTGCACTGGGACACCCTGGGCCGGCATGTGCCCGCACATCTGCTGGCCAGCGTGGCGTTCTCGCTGCTGCACGTGGTGGGCATGGTGGCCCTGCGCAAGGTGGCCTACGCCCTGCAGGGCAGCGACTACGACTTCGGCTCATGGCCGCGCGAGCTGGCCTACGAGTACCTCAAGGATGTGCGCAGCTACGCGCTGCTGGTCGGCATCATCGAAAGCTACCGCTTCATCGTCCGCCGCCTGCAGGGCGAGGCCAGCCTGCTGGCCGCCCCGGACGAGGGCGCGCCCATGGAACCGCTGGACCGCCCGGACCGCTTCCTGATCCGCAAGCTCGGGCGCGAGTTCCTGATCGCCGCCCCCGACATCGAGTGGCTGCAGGCGGCCGGCAACTACGTGAACCTGCGGGTCCGCGGCCACGACTACCCGCTGCGCAGCACCGTCGGCGGCATCGAGGAGCGGCTGGACCCGGCGCGCTTCGTGCGGATCCACCGCAGCTACATCGTGAATCTGGCTCGGGTGGCCTCGATCGAACCGCTGGACAGCGGTGACGCCCGGGTGCACCTGCACGATGCCACCGTGCTGCCCTGCAGCCGGACCTATCGCGAGGCCCTGCGCGCCCGGGTGTGAGCACGCGGGAGTGCGCGTCGCGCATGCGCGTGGACGTGCGCCGCGTCCGTGCCGCCCCTCCCGCCGGTCCGGATGGTCGCCATCCTGCTAGAATCGCGGGCTGTTTGCCCCACGAACATCAAAGAACATCACGCCATGATCGAACTCAACCCGATCCGCCAGCGCATCGCCGACCTCTCCGGTCGGCTCGACGCGCTGAGGGGGTATCTTTGACTACGACGCCAAGGTCGAGCGTCTGGAAGAAGTCAACCGCGAGCTGGAAAACCCCGACATCTGGAACGACGCCGAGCGCGCACAGGCCCTCGGCCGCGAGCGTTCGATGCTCGACAAGACCGTCAACGGCATCCGCGAGCTGAAGGACGGCCTGGCCGGCGCCGAGGAGCTGCTGGAGCTGGCCGAAATGGAGAACGACGAGGACACCGCGCTCGCCGTGGTGGCCGATGTCGACCGCTTCGCGCGCGGGGTGGACCAGCTGGAATTCCAGCGCATGTTCTCCGGCAAGATGGATTCGGCCAACGCCTATGTCGACATCCAGGCAGGCGCCGGCGGCACCGAGGCCCAGGACTGGGCCGAGATGCTGCTGCGCATGTACCTCCGCTGGGCCGAGTCCCGCGGCTGGAAGACCGAACTGATGGAAGCCAGCGCCGGCGACGTGGCCGGGATCAAGTCGGCCACGGTCAAGGTCGAGGGCGAATACGCCTACGGCTGGCTGAAGACCGAGATCGGCGTGCACCGCCTGGTGCGCAAGTCGCCGTTCGACTCGGACAACCGTCGCCATACCTCGTTCACCTCGGTGTTCGTCTCGCCGGAAGTCGACGACGACATCGACATCGACATCAACCCGGCCGACCTGAGGACCGACGTGTACCGGTCCTCCGGCGCGGGCGGCCAGCACGTGAACAAGACCGAGTCGGCGGTGCGTATCACCCACGTGCCCTCCGGCATCGTGGTGGCCTGCCAGAACGGCCGCAGCCAGCACCAGAACCGCGACACCGCGATGAAGATGCTGAAGGCCAAGCTGTACGAGATGGAGATCCAGAAACGCAACGCCGAGCGCGACGCGCTGGAAGCCACCAAATCCGACATCGGCTGGGGCAGCCAGATCCGCAACTACGTGCTGGACCAGTCGCGGATCAAGGATCTGCGCACCGGCGTGGAGCGCAGCGACACCCAGAAGGTGCTCGACGGCGACCTGGACGAATTCGTCGAGGCCAGCCTGAAGTCCGGGCTGGAAGCGGGCGCCAAACGCATCGACGCCGCCTGATCCGCCACACCGCGTTCTCCATCGTCACCGCAGGAGCGGCTTCAGCCGCGACATGCCTCGCCCGTTCCAAGGGGCGAGGCTGTGAATTCAAGGGTCGCGGCTGAAACCGCTCCTGCGGAAGTTTCACCCAGCCCATCGCACGCCCCCCGTGAGCACCGCCATGACCGACGCCCAGACCCCGACGCCCCAGGACGAAAACGCCCTCATCGCCGAGCGTCGCGCCAAACTCGCCGCGCTGCGCGCGCAGGGCGTGGCCTTCCCCAACGATTTCCGCCGCCACGACGACGCCCGCGATCTGCAGGACGCGTACGAAGACGCCGGGCAGTGGACCGGCGAAGCGCTCGAAGCCGAAAGCCGCCGTGTCGCCGTCGCCGGCCGGCTGATGGCGAAGCGGGTGATGGGCAAGGCCGCCTTCGCCCAGATCCAGGACCTGAGCGGCGGCATTCAGCTGTTCCTCCAGGCCAACGCGCTGGGCGCGACCTACGACGCGTTCAAGCACTGGGATATCGGCGATATCGTGGCCGCCGAAGGCACGCTGATGCGCACCAAGACCGGCGAGCTGTCGGTCAAGGTCGACGCGCTGCGCCTGCTGACCAAGTCGCTGCGCCCGCTGCCGGACAAGTGGCACGGCCTGGCCGATGTCGAGCAGCGCTACCGCCAGCGTTATGTCGACCTGATCGTGAACCCCGATTCGCGCGAGGTCTTTCTCAAGCGCTCGCGCATCGTCTCGGCGATCCGCCGCTGGCTGGATGCGCGGCGTTTCCTGGAAGTCGAAACGCCGATGATGCACTACCTGGCCGGCGGCGCCGCCGCGAAGCCGTTCGAGACCCATCACAACGCGCTGGATCTGGACCTGTTCCTGCGCGTCGCCCCCGAGCTGTATCTCAAACGGCTGGTGGTGGGCGGCTTCGAGCGCGTCTACGAGATCAACCGCAATTTCCGCAACGAGGGCGTCAGCACCCGGCACAACCCCGAGTTCACGATGCTCGAACTGTACGAGGCCTACGCCACCTACATCGAGGTCATGGATCTCACGGAGGCGATGATCCGCGACGTGGCGCGCGAGAGCATCGGCGCCGACACCTACGAGTGGGACGGCAACAGCATCGATCTCGGCAAGCCGTTCCGGCGCTGGAAGCTGGAAGAGGCCGTGCGCGAATGCAACCCCGAGATCTCGGCCGCCGACTGCCGCGACCGCGATGCCCTGGCCGCGCACTGCGCTCGGCTGAAGATCCAAGTCAAGCCGGGCTACGGCTGGGGCAAGCTGCTGCTGGAGATCTTCGAGAAGACGGTCGAAGGCCACCTCATCCAGCCGACCTTCATCACCCACTATCCGGTCGAAGTCTCTCCGCTGGCGCGCGAGTCCGATGCCGAGCCGGGCATCACCGACCGGTTCGAGCTGTTCATCGGCGGCAAGGAAATGGCCAACGGCTTCTCCGAGCTGAACGACCCCGAGGACCAGGCCGCGCGGTTCCGCGCCCAGGTCGAGGCGAAGGCCGGCGGCGACGACGAGGCCATGCACTACGACGCGGACTACATCCGCGCACTGGAAGTGGGCCTGCCCCCCACAGGCGGCCTGGGTGTGGGCATCGATCGTCTGGTGATGCTGCTGACCGGCTCCACGTCCATCCGCGACGTGCTGCTGTTCCCGTACATGCGTCCGGAAAGCTGAGGGCCAGCCGCAGCCCGCATCGCAGGGCTGTTGCGGGCAGGCGAGCCGTTGTACTCTTGAGTGAACAGGGGCGTGGTTTCCGGTCGTTGTCCGGAAACGCCAGGACGGAAGGCAAAGGCTGCAGTCAGTACATCGCCTGCGAGTCGATCCCGCTGGGCAGCGTGAGAGAAGACCCTCGGCACAGGCCGCGCGGTCCACGTGCCGCAGCGCGATACGACCGCCATCTCCGACACCGGCAGGGACGCAGGGCCATGGCATGTGGAGCAGCAGCGTGAAAATCGTCATCGTCGACGACCAGACTTCCGCGAGGACGATGTTGAGGCACATCCTCGAGGACATCAGTCCCGAGCTCGATGTCTTCGACTTCGGCGACTCGCAGGAGGCGCTCGACTGGTCCGAGGCCAACCGGCCCGACCTTCTTCTGCTCGATTACCGCATGCCGCAGATCGACGGCCTCGAATTCGCGCGCCGGTTCCGCAAGTCGCTGTCCAACCGCGACGTGCCGATCGTGCTGGTGACCGTGGTCGGCGACGAGCCGATCCGCCAGGCGGCGCTGGACGCCGGCGTCATCGACTTCCTGGTCAAGCCGGTGCGTCCCCGCGAACTGCGCGCACGTTGCCGCAACCTGTTGCAGCTGCGCCGCCAGGCCGAATCGATCAAGCAGCGCGCACTCTCGCTCGAGCAGCGCCTGCTGTCCAGCATGCACGAGGTGGAGGAGCGCGAGCGGGAAACCCTGTCGCGGCTGGCCCGCGCCATCGAGTACCGCGACCTCGGCACCAGTGCCTATCTGGAGCGCATGTCGCGCATCGCCGGCCTGATCGCGGAAGGGCTGGGCATGTCCGAGGACGAAGTGCGGCTGATCGAACTGGCCGCACCGCTGCACGACATCGGCAAGATCGCGATCCCCGACGCGGTGCTGCTCAAGCCCGGTCCGCTGGACGAGGCGCAGCTCAAGGTCATGCGCCGGCATCCGCGCATCGGGCACGAGCTGTTGAGCGACAGCCAGAACCGCTTCATCCAGGTGGGCGCGATCATCGCCCTGCGCCACCACGAGCGCTACGACGGCAGCGGCTACCCTGACGGTCTCAGCGGCAGCGAGATCCCGATCGAGGCGCGCATCGTGGCCGTGGCCGACGTGATGGACGCGCTGATCTCGCCCCGTCCGTACAAGGCGGCCTGGACCGTCGACGATGCGCTGGCCTATCTGGTCGAACAGAGCGGCAAGCTCTTCGACCCGGACTGCGTCCAGACGCTGCTCAACCAGCGCCAGCGCCTGGACGACATCTGTGCGCGTTATTCGGAGACGACACACAAGCCTGGATTGGAATGAACGGGGTGCGCGACATGGTGGTCTGGGCCCGCTCCCGCCTCGCCAACAGGCCGGACAGCGAGCACGAGCAGGCCATCGTGCGCGTGTGCATGCTGCTTCTGCTGTTGTTCTACCTGCTGCTCGCACGCGAAGTCCGGCCCGAGATGACCGATGCCATCCGGCTGTCGCTGCAGTACCTCAGCATCGAGTACGTGTGCGCGTTCGGCATCTGCCTGTGGGTCTTGATCGCCCCAGGCGTTTCCCATCCCCGCCGTGCGCTGGGCATGGTGATGGACTACAGCCTGATGGGCGTGGGCCTCTATCTCCTCGACGAGATCAGCGCCCCGCTCTACGTCATCCTGCTGTGGGTGACGATCGGCAACGGCATCAGGTTCGGCCACAAATACCTGTACGCCGCGATCCTGCTGGCGACGTCCACGTTCCTCTTGGCGACCTACCATGCGCCTTTCTGGGGGCAGCACGACTGGCTGGTCGGTGCCCTGGCCGTGGGCCTGATCGCCATCCCGCTGTATCCCTCGTCGCTGCTCAAGGCACTGGTCCGCGCCACCGAAGCGGCCAAGGCGTCCAGCGACGCGAAGACGCGCTTCCTCGCGAACATGAGCCACGAGCTCAGAACGCCGCTCAACGGCATCGTCGGCATGTCCGAACTGCTGATGGCCACGCCATTGACCGACGAGCAGCGGGAGAGCGCCGAAGTCATCCAGACATCGGCCAAGATGCTGCAGTTGCTGGTCGACGACATCCTGGACATCTCCGCGATCGAGGCCGGAAAGCTCAACAGGAACGAGACCGAATTCCTCATCTCCGATTTCGTCGCGGCGCTCAACAAGATGCTGTACCCGGCCGCCCAGAAAAAGGGACTGGCGCTGGAAGTCACGATCAAGCCCGATGTGCCCAATGTGGTGCATGGGGATTTCGGTCATCTGCGCCAGGTCCTGATCAACCTGCTGGCCAACGCCATCAAGTTCACCGAAGCGGGCAAGGTCTCCTTCACGGTCTCCGTCGCGTCCAGGGAAGGGGCGGTCGCACGGCTGTGCTTCTCGATCGTCGATACCGGCATCGGGATTCCGCCGGACAAACTGGACAGGATCTTCGATGCCTTCGAGCAGGTCGACTCCGGGCGCAGTCGCCGCTACGGCGGTACCGGGCTCGGCACCTCCATCGCCAAGGCGCTCACCGAGTTCATGGGCGGATCGATCAAGGTCTACAGCGAGCTGGACGTCGGCTCTCGTTTCGATGTCGAAGTGCCGCTCGAGGTCGTCGCGCGGCTGTCCGCATCGCAGCGGCTGCCCGACAACGTCATCGTGTTTTCCGATCCGTTCGTACGCCATCGCGCCCGCGTACGGCCGATGCGCGTGCTGGTCGCCGACGACCAGCCGGCCAATCTCATGGTGATGAGGGGGCTGCTCGAAAAGGCCGGGCACAGACCGCACATCGTCGGCAGCGGCGACGATGTCCTGACGATGATCGAAGCCCAGGCGGCGGATGTCGCGATCATCGATCTGCACATGCCGGGCCTGAGCGGTCTGGAAGTGATCAAGCAGGCGCGCTTCATCGAAGCCGGCCGCAAGCGCACGCCCTTCGTCGTGCTCACCGCCGATGCCACCGTGGAGGCGCGCAAGGAATGCGCGCGCGCCGGTGCCTACGCGTTCATGACCAAGCCGCTCGCCATCGACAAGCTGCTCGACAAGCTGGCGGAAATCGCCGAAGACGTCCGTCCCGCGTCGACGAACGAGAAGGACAGGGGGGTGGACAGCGCCGAAGCGCCCGCTGCCGGCGAAGACGATGTGTCCAGAGACATGCTGTGCGAGCTGCGCGAAATCGGGCTCGGCGAACATTTCATCCGCAAGTTCGTCACCGAATGCACGCAGGACATCCGCAAGTGCATCGCTGATCTGGAAGCGTACGGAAAGGCCGCACGCTGGGAGGATTTCCGCAGCACCTGTCACGCCCTGAAGGGCGCTGCGAGCAACCTCGGCGCGATGCGTCTGGCCGAAGTGGCCTCCGAAGGCATGGACATGGCGCTGACGCCCCTGCGGACCGAATGGCCCTCGCTGCTCGACGAGCTGCGGAAACTGCTGGATGAGGCGCTCGTCATGCTGCGCGAACGCGGCGACCTGCCGAAGCCGGAAGCCGACAGCGAACGCGGTTGATGCATCCGTCGATGCGCCGGCCTGCGGCACCCGTATCTGCACAGGTGCCGCGGACCGACGGGTGCGCGCGCCGGATCAGACCGCGGAGACCTGTTCGAGCACCGACTTGGGACGACGCAACTGCGCGCGTGCGAGTCGATCCATCACCTTGAGCTGACGATCGCCCAGTTTCAGCGCGGTGTCCACCCACACTTCGGTGATCTTGTTGAGCTCGTCCAGCGTGACGGGCGATGCGATTTCGCGTGCCTGATGCACGGCGATCCGCGCATTCGCGATGCGACGGTTCTGGCGCACGAATTCGTGCACGGCCCTCACGCCTTCGCCCTTCGGCACCAGAATGTCGACGACGCCCATTTCGTGCAGCGCCTCGCTGCTGTACATCACGCCGTTGAGCATCATCTGCTCGGCGAGCTTCGGCGACACGCGGCGCGACAGGAACGAGTACGCACCCATGCCCGGGAAGAGGCCGAACAGCACTTCCGGGAAGCCCATCTGCACGCCCTTCTCGGCGACGATGGTCTGGCATGCCAGCGCAAGTTCCAGGCCGCCGCCCAGTGCATCGCCCTCGATCAGCGCGATCGTATGCGCATTGCGGTGCAGGCGGGTATGCAGGAGATGGATGCTGTCCACGCATTTGTGCGCGTAACGCAGCAGGCCCTGCTCGTCGCGCTGGCGGATCAATTCGATGAAGAGCTGGAGATCGCCGCCGAGATTGAATACGTGGGCATCGGATGCGAGCACGATATGCGCGAGATGGTCGCTCGATTCGGCGACGGACTGGTTGATGCTGTCGATCGTGAGCTGTGCGAAGAGGCGCAGTTCGCGCAGCATCGTCGGAGAGAAACACGTGCGATATTCTGGATCCGAGAACGCCTGCTGAGCGTGCATGTGGCACCAGTGGATACCTGCCTGGCGATCTTCCTGGATGCGGATCGTGGACAGGGCGTTGTCGCGATGCAGATTTTCAACATTGTTCATGAGGGGGCTCCTTTGCATGTTTGCCGCCTGGTGGGCTTGAGGGCGGGGTGGAAAAAGGCGGGTATTGGCGCACTTGTATGCGCCGAATCCAGATAACATGCAAGATGAAGGGCCTGAAAAAACAAAAGACCGGCGATTTCGCCGGTCTTTTGTCTGAAACTGCGATGGCTATCGCTCACTCCATGCTAATCAGCTGCTCTTGGATTGCTCTCTGAGTTCGCGCCGGAGGATTTTGCCGACATTGCTCTTGGGCAGTTCGGTGCGGAACTCGACGTGCTTGGGCTGCTTGTAGCCGGTGAGGTGCTCGCGGGCATGGGCTTTGACCTGCTCGACGGTGAGCCCGGGATCCTTCTTGACGATGACCACCTTGACCGCCTCGCCGGACTTTTCGTCGGGCACGCCGATGGCGGCCACTTCGAGCACGCCGGGCATCATCGCGATCACGTCCTCGACCTCGTTTGGATACACGTTGAAGCCGGAGACCAGGACCATGTCCTTCTTGCGGTCGACCACGTAGAAGAAGCCCTTCTCGTCCATCCGCGCGACGTCGCCGGTGTGCAGCCAGCCGTCGGCATCGATGCTCTTGGCGGTTTCCTCCGGACGCTGCCAGTAGCCCTTCATCACCTGCGGGCCCCTGATGCAAAGCTCGCCGTCCTGGCCCTGGGGCAGGATGTTGCCGTCGTCGTCCATCACGCAGGCATCGGTGGAGGGGACGGGCAGACCGATCGAGCCGTTGAACTCGGTGAGCGTGGGCGGGTTCATGCACGCGGCGGGCGAGGTTTCGGTGAGGCCGTAGGCTTCGATCAGCGGACACCCGGTGACCTGCTTCCAGCGCTCGGCGACCGCGCGCTGGACGGCGGTGCCGCCGCCTAGGGAGAGGGTGAGATGGGAGAAGTCGAGCTTGTCGAAGCCCGGGGTGTTGAGCAGGCCGTTGAAGAGGGTGTTCACGCCGGTGATGGCGGTGAAGGGGATGGTGGAGAGCTCCTTGACGAAGCCGGGCATGTCGCGGGGGTTGGTGATGAGGTGGTTGCGCGCGCCGAACTTCATGAACACCAGGCAGTTCGCGGTGAGGGCGAAGATGTGGTAGAGCGGCAGCGCGGTGACGATCAGCTCATGGCCCAGCCGCGCCTTCTGGCCGATCCATGCGGAGGCCTGCTGCATGTTGGCGACGAGGTTGCGGTGGGTGAGCATGGCGCCCTTGGAGACGCCGGTGGTGCCGCCGGTGTACTGCAGGAAGGCGATGTCGTCGTGGGTGATGTCGATCTGTGGCAGGGCGTGCATCTGGCCGAGGGTGAGTGCGTCCTTGAAGCGGACGGTGCCGGGGATGTCGTAGTCCGGAACCATCTTCTTGACGTACTTGAGGACGAAGTTGACCAGGCTGCCCTTGGGGAAGCCGAGCATGTCGCCGAGCCCGGTGGTGATGACGTGCTTGACCGGCGTCTCGGCGAGGACTTCCTGGACGGTGTGGCCGAAGTTGTCGAGAACGAGGATGGCGCTGGCGCCGGAGTCCACGAGCTGGTGCTTGAGCTCGCGGGCGGTGTACATGGGATTGGTGTTGACGACGGTGAGCCCCGCGCGGAGGACACCGAAGGTGGCGATGGGGTACTGGAGGCAGTTGGGCATCATGATCGCGACGCGATCGCCCTTCTTGAGCTTGAGCTCGCCGAGGAGATAGGCGGCGAACTGTGTGCTGAGGCGGTCGACCTCGGCGTAGGAGATGACCTTGCCCATGTGGGAGAAGGCGGGGCGGTCGCGGTATTTGTCGAGCGAGGACTGCAGGACGGCGACGATCGACGAGAACTCGTCGATGTCGATCTCGGCCGACACGCCAGCGGGATAGCTCGCCAACCATGGGCGCTGTGAGTTCATCGGATCCCCTCCAATCGTTGTGTGTCCGCCGCTCGCGGCGGGCGTGTTGTGAGGGGCGATTGGAACATAGGCTCTAAAACCCCGCAAGGCGGCGCTTGAGGCGGGCACGGAGGCCCGGCCGACGATGCCCGGCGGGCCGATGCAGGCGCCTCGGCAAGGGTGGCGAGGACACCCGGGAATGCGCTCAGCGCGCCGCGGCAGGCAGGTGCGCGGCGATCGCCTGGGCACTCCGATCCAGCTCGCCGCGGTCGACGCTGCGGCCGAACAGGCCGAAGGTCCGTGCCAGCAGGCGCAACCCGAACCCCACCGTGTCGCCGCGTCGTCGCGGGATGCAGTGCAGGTGAAGATGCGGGATGTGCTGGTTGGCGGCGACGCCGTCGTTCAGGAGCAGGTTGCTGCCGCCTTCGGCATAACCGGCGGCTTCCTGCGCGCGGACGACGGCGTCGGCGAGGACGAACAGGCGTTCGCGTTCGGGCACGGCCAGTGCGGACAGCCGGGCCTCATGCCGACGCGGGATGATCAGCGCATGACCCTTGCGGATGGGATGGATGTCCATCACCACCAGCCAGTCCGCATCGCTTTGGACCACGCTCGCCGGCAGGCGGCCGCTGGCGATGCCGCAGAAGATGCAGTCGGCGTGTGCGGTGTGGTCGTTCATCCGGTTTCCTCGGGAGTGGGGGTGGCGCCACGCGGCTGGCGGCGGGGCGTGGATGCTGCGGACGCGCGCAGCAGGGCGCCGAGCGCGGGGTAGTCGACCTTCCCGTTGCTGTTGAGCGGGAGCGCATCCAGGATGCGGACCTCGCTCGGCAGCATGTAGTGGGGCAGGTTCTTTTTCATCGCCGTCATCGCCTGGCGCGCGTCGTAATGCGCGCAGGCCACGAATGCGGCCAGGCCGGTCGGTGCGGCGTCGTCGGCGGGCGCGACCGCGACCACCGCCACGTCGGCCGGACGGTCCGGGGTGGAGCAGGCCTCGCGCATGTGCGCTTCCACATCCTGCAGCTCGATGCGATACCCGCGCAGCTTGATCTGACGATCCACGCGGCCGAGGAACAGGGCCGTGCCGTCCGGCTCCAGCGTGGCGAGATCGCCGGTGCGGTACCAGCGCGTGCTGTCGCATCCGGGCAGGGCCCGGGAGACGAAGCGGGCGGCGGTCTGCACGGGGTCCTGCCAGTAGCCATGGGCGAGCTGCGCACCGCCCAGCCACAGTTCGCCCTGTTCGCCGGGCGCACAGCGCTGGCCGTTGGCATCCACCACCGCGATTTCCATGGCGGGAAAGGCCCGGCCGATCGGCACGACCGCGCGTTCGGTGTCGGCGGGGGTGATGGTGTGCCAGGTGCAGGCGATCGTGGCCTCGGTGGGGCCGTAGATGTTGTCGCAGCGGGCATTCGGGGCCGCCTCGCGCCAGGCGCCGGCCAGCGGGCCGGGCAGGGCTTCACCGCAGAACAGCGCGAGACGCAGCGACGGGAACACGCCCGGACGCAGCTGACGGAAGCGATGCAGGGTCGCCGCGAGGGACGGCACGGAGAACCACACGGTGAGCGCATGTGCGTTCGCGAAATCCGTGGGCATCATCAAGGCCTGACGCGGCACGCTGTAGAGGCAGGCGCCGACCGACCAGGTGACGAACATGTCGTGCATGGACAGATCGAACGTCGGCTCGAAGAACTGGCTGCAGCGCTGGTGCTCGTCCAGTTCCGGATACAGCGCGCGCACGGCGCGCACATAGGCGCACAGCGCGCCGTGGCCCACCGCGACGCCCTTGGGCACGCCGGTGCTGCCGGAGGTGAACAGCACGTAGGCGATGTCCCGGTCCGCTGCTTCCAGCCCGGAGGCGGAGGTGTCCGGCGGATGCCTGGCGATGCCTGGCGTGTCGCCCGCTGGCGTTGCGGGCGCTGCCGGTGCATCTGCATGCAGAGATTCCGGAAGCAGTGTGACCGGTGCGTGTTCGAGCCTGGGCAGCACCTGCGGCAGGAGGCTTGCGCCGGCCTGGTCGCAGATCAGGACCGACGGCTGCGTGCGTCGCAGGATGCCTGCCATCCGCTCCTCCGGGAAACTGGTTCCCAGAGGCACATGGATGCGGCCTGCGAGCATGCAGGCCAGCGGCGCGCAGTAGGCGATGAGGCTGCGGTCGGCGATCGTCGCGCACACGGCACCCGCGTGGGCGCGCAGCTGCGCCTCCAGTGCCCGCACGCGGGCGTGGAGCTCGGCATACGACCAGTGCCGCTCTTCCACCCACAGCGCGGGGCGTTCCGGGAAGCGCCGCACCGCATCGAGAAACAGCTCGGCGGCATTCTCTCCGGGCGCCGCAGCCGTGGCCGTGCCGTCGCTCATGCCGCCTTCTGCAGACGCGCCAGAAGATGCCCGCGCACCAGGTCGGCCACGCGCTGGTCGTAGTAGTGGCCGAAATGGTCGCCTTCCTGGTCGAAGTCCAGGCGGCCGTTGCGCAGGCCGTCGCACAGCGCCTGCCCGATGTCCGGATGGGTCACGACATCCTTGCCGGCCACGTGCACGACCACCGGCTGGACGACGTCGTGCGTCCAGGCGTCCTCGCGCTCGGCGAACAGGGTGCGCATCATGTTGGCGTAGCGGAACAGCGACTCCGGCGTGCGGAACGGCATGCTGGTCATGTACAGCAGATAGGGGTCCGTGCTGGTGAGGATGCCGCTGAGCATCTTGCTGTCGCCGGCATCGGCGCCGCTGGCGCCGTAGATCAGTTCGCAGTACTTCTCCGCCATCCGGTAGTTGCCGGCGATCTTGTCGAACAGCGAACGGATGCCGGCCTCGAACCGTGTCACCCGCACCGTGTCCGACGGACGGATGGAGACGCCCGGGTTGAGCAGCACACCGGCATGGATGCTGTCGGGCGAGAGCGCCATCGCGCGCAGCGCGACCTGCGCGCCGCTGCTCCAGCCCGCCACGCCGACCGGGCCGAGGCCCAGCGCCCTCTGGATGTCCAGCAGATCGCGCGCATGCGCGGAGGAGTCGCAGGCATCGATGTCGAAGGGTACGTCCTGGGTGGGCACCCAGCGGCATTCCCAGGTCACCACGTGGAAATCGTTCTGCAGGCGCTGCGCCATCGGCCACATGAACTCGGCGGGCATGCCATAGGCATTGGCGAGGATGATCGGGGGCAGGGTGGGGTTGCCGCAGGTGAAGACCTTGAGCTGCGCGCCGTCACGCATCCTCGCGATCTGGGTGCGGAAACCGACGCCACCGGCATCTTCCTGCTCCAGTTCCTGCAGGAAACTGTCCAGATACAGGCCCACGTCGTTCCAGTCGACCTGCGTCTGCGGCCCCGCAAGCCGGAGGAAGCGCTTCTCGGTGTTGTAGTAACCGGAGTAGAAGCGCGTCCGCTCATCGAACAGCTCCTGCAGGGGTCCGGCATCCGGCGTCTTCTTCGAGACGAACGAGAGCCTGTCCACGCCGGTCTTCTCGTCGATCATCGCGATCAGCCGGGGCATCGACAGCCCTTCCGGATTGCTGAGATGGAAATAGCGCCTGTCGCCGAACCCCTCGGCCGACAGCTGCAGCATGTCGTACACGCACTCGTCCACCGGCGTGAGGTTGGCGGTGGCGCCCTCGCTGCCTTCCAGCTCCAGACGGTGCTTGAGCTTGAGCAGTGTTTCGCGCAGGCGGCGCACTTCCTTGGCGAAACCGTAGACGCCGAAACGCGTCGTGCCGCTGTGATGGCTGGCAAGCGGGCCCATCACGACGGTCGGGCGCAGGATCCGGAAACTCAGTCCACGCGCTTCGCAGAAGTCGATCACGCGATTCTCCGCGAGATTCTTGCTTTCCTCGTAGACGTTGTTGTATTCGCGATCAGGGTTGTGGCGTTCCTCCGGAATGTCGCCCTGCACCTTGCCTGCGCTGTAGGCGGTGGAGATATGCAGGAACTGGACATCGGACGAGGCCTCGCCGGCGGCCAGCGCCTGGAAGAGGTCGAGCATGTTCGCGGTGCCTTCCACGTTGTGCTCGAGGATCTCCTGGCGGTGGCGGTCCTCGAATTTCAGGCTCGCGGCGCAGTGCCAGACTTCACTCAGGCCGTCCGCGCGCATGCGCGCGATGGTGTCGGCGTCCACGCCGCAGAGCGGGCGCGTGATGTCGCCGATGACCACCCGCAGGCGCTGGTCGAGCAGGGTCTTGGGCAGTGCTTCGCCGTACGACGCGGCGCAGTCCGCCAGATGGGCATACAGGCGGGCGCGTGCCTCCGGCACGGAGTCGCCGCGCACGATCGCATACACCTCTCCGTCCCATGCGATCCTGCGCAGCAGGAAGTGGCCGCCGAGGAATCCGGTCGCGCCGGTGAGCAGGATCGGGCGAACCCGGGTGCCGGGCGTGAGCGCGCCCGGGTCGCGTGTCTCGCAACGCTGCATGTTGTAGCTCCAGTAGGTATGAGCGCAGGCGCCCTCCCGGGGCGCCCGAGGGTTGACGACGCTCAGGCGTCGGCGAGGAAGTGTTCGCGGACCTTCGCGAGCGTGGCCGTCCTGGCGACGAGATCCGGTGTCACCGGGATCTCGCGGTCGATCAATTCCTCGATGATCAGGATGTACTCGACGAAATTGATCGAGTCGATCAGTTTGTGCTCGAACAGGTCCATGTCGTCGTCGATCGCGTCCAGTTCCGGGTGCTTTTCCAGCAGCCAGGCGCGCAGGGTGTCGATGCCGGCGATCGCGGTGCTCATGATGCTGTTCCTTGCAGGGGGACGCCGATCTCGTTCATGAATTTGAGCGGCCGACGGAGCAGGGTGGAATCGTGGTGTTCGCGCCGTGCCGGGTCGGCCAGCAAGCGTCTGCGCAGCGCGACGCCGCCTTCGATTCCGCTGTCCCGGTACATCGCCGGCTGATACAGCGCCTCGATCGAGATCTGCAGGTAACGCTGCAGGTGGGCGATCGCGGCTTCGCGCTCGGCAGCGTCCGCCGCGCCGAAGGCGATGTCCTTGGACTGCGACAGGATGGCGCGCCCGAAGGTGATGTGGCGGGCCTCGTCGGCATGGTGCACCTGATGGATCATGCGCACGAAGGGCGAGACCCGTTCGTCGCCTCCGGCGACCACGTTGTAGTACCCGCCGATTTCCTCGAACAGGAAGATGCGCGCGAACAGCAGGAAGAAATCCATTTCGCGGCAGAATCGTTCGTTCGCGACGCCCACTTTCTTGCTGGAATAGATCTTTCCGCCGTAGCGCCGGCAGAACTCGGCGAAGAACCACAGATGCTTGTTCTCTTCGTCGATGAAGTGATGGATGTAGGTGTCGATGTGCGGCAGGTCCGGCGCGTAGAGCTGTGCCGAGAGTGCGCTCAACAGTTCGCGTTCGCCCTCGACGTTCAGGCTGAAGGCGTTGATGCACTCCCATTTGGACAGCCGCTTGAGCTGCGCTTCGGACAGCGTTTCGGCGAACTCCGTGCCGTGCACGCTCAGCAGCTCGGGAGAGAGCCACCATTCGTCATCGGGGATGGCGTCCACCCACTCGATGTCGGCGAAGCTGTTGACGTGCCGTTCCCGCGAGAGTTTGACCAGCTGGGCGAGACGGGCAGTGAAGGCGGGGGCGTCGTCGATCCGTTTCAGGTCGGCGACCGGCATGGCCGTATGTGATGACATTCCGTTTCCTTTTCTTCAACCGGGCGGCGGGCGTCGTGCTCCGCCTCCGCCGCTTGATGTCGCGACGGTGATGGGTGATCCGTCGTGCCGCATCCTCGAGCGGCTGCGGCACACGGGTATCGACTAGGCGTTGGACTGCTCTTTCGACTGCTCTCTGAGTTCGCGCCTGAGGATTTTGCCGACATTGCTCTTGGGCAGTTCGGTGCGGAACTCGACGTGCTTGGGCTGCTTGTAGCCGGTGAGGTGCTCGCGGGCATGGGCTTTGACCTGCTCGACGGTGAGCCCGGGATCCTTCTTGACGATGACCACCTTGACCGCCTCGCCGGACTTTTCGTCGGGCACGCCGATGGCGGCCACTTCGAGCACGCCGGGCATCATCGCGATCACGTCCTCGACCTCGTTTGGATACACGTTGAAGCCGGAGACCAGGACCATGTCCTTCTTGCGGTCGACCACGTAGAAGAAGCCCTTCTCGTCCATCCGCGCGACGTCGCCGGTGTGCAGCCAGCCGTCGGCATCGATGCTCTTGGCGGTTTCCTCCGGACGCTGCCAGTAGCCCTTCATCACCTGCGGGCCCCTGATGCAAAGCTCGCCGTCCTGGCCCTGGGGCAGGATGTTGCCGTCGTCGTCCATCACGCAGGCATCGGTGGAGGGGACGGGCAGACCGATCGAGCCGTTGAACTCGGTGAGCGTGGGCGGGTTCATGCACGCGGCGGGCGAGGTTTCGGTGAGGCCGTAGGCTTCGATCAGCGGACACCCGGTGACCTGCTTCCAGCGCTCGGCGACCGCGCGCTGGACGGCGGTGCCGCCGCCTAGGGAGAGGGTGAGATGGGAGAAGTCGAGCTTGTCGAAGCCCGGGGTGTTGAGCAGGCCGTTGAAGAGGGTGTTCACGCCGGTGATGGCGGTGAAGGGGATGGTGGAGAGCTCCTTGACGAAGCCGGGCATGTCGCGGGGGTTGGTGATGAGGTGGTTGCGCGCGCCGAACTTCATGAACACCAGGCAGTTCGCGGTGAGGGCGAAGATGTGGTAGAGCGGCAGCGCGGTGACGATCAGCTCATGGCCCAGCCGCGCCTTCTGGCCGATCCATGCGGAGGCCTGCTGCATGTTGGCGACGAGGTTGCGGTGGGTGAGCATGGCGCCCTTGGAGACGCCGGTGGTGCCGCCGGTGTACTGCAGGAAGGCGATGTCGTCGTGGGTGATGTCGATCTGTGGCAGGGCGTGCATCTGGCCGAGGGTGAGTGCGTCCTTGAAGCGGACGGTGCCGGGGATGTCGTAGTCCGGAACCATCTTCTTGACGTACTTGAGGACGAAGTTGACCAGGCTGCCCTTGGGGAAGCCGAGCATGTCGCCGAGCCCGGTGGTGATGACGTGCTTGACCGGCGTCTCGGCGAGGACTTCCTGGACGGTGTGGCCGAAGTTGTCGAGAACGAGGATGGCGCTGGCGCCGGAGTCCACGAGCTGGTGCTTGAGCTCGCGGGCGGTGTACATGGGATTGGTGTTGACGACGGTGAGCCCCGCGCGGAGGACACCGAAGGTGGCGATGGGGTACTGGAGGCAGTTGGGCATCATGATCGCGACGCGATCGCCCTTCTTGAGCTTGAGCTCGCCGAGGAGATAGGCGGCGAACTGTGTGCTGAGGCGGTCGACCTCGGCGTAGGAGATGACCTTGCCCATGTGGGAGAAGGCGGGGCGGTCGCGGTATTTGTCGAGCGAGGACTGCAGGACGGCGACGATCGACGAGAACTCGTCGATGTCGATCTCGGCCGACACGCCAGCGGGATAGCTCGCCAACCATGGGCGCTGTGAGTTCATCGGATCCCCTCCAATCGTTGTGTGTCCGCCGCTCGCGGCGGGCGTGTTGTGAGGGGCGATTGGAGCATACGCTCTAGTTTGGTCGCAAGGCGCCATGCCCCGGCGTATGGTCAACCGCTTCACGGCGTTCGTCCGGGCGCGGCATGGCAATGCCGGAAAGTCCGCATCCTGTTGATCAGAAAGGATTTTGGCGCGGAACCCGCGCCCTACGACAGGCCGTGCGACTCCTGAAGCACACGTTCAGAAATGGAGCGCGGCAGAAACCTGAATACGGGGATGCCCGCGGTTGGGCAACCCCTGTCGCGGGCCGTCGTGCAGGGGGCGGAGTAGGACTGTGCACTCCGCTTCAGGCAGCCGGCCGTCCTCGTTCTCGTCTGCAGGCCCGCCCCCGGGTAGTGCACGGGAGCGGAGGCCAGGCGATCCCGACTGGAGAGTGCGTCGTTTACGCGGCGAGCTGTCGGAGCACGTAGTGCAGCATGCCGCCCTGTTGGGGCGAGTCGGCGCGTTCGCGAACCATGGGTTCGCGCGCCGGCGAGCGCCCTCGCGCGGGGCGCGAGGGCCGGGCTTCCGCACGCAACGGAGCCGTGGGTCTTCACTGTGCGGCGAGCTGTCGGAGCACGTAGTGCAGGATGCCGCCGTGCCGGAAGTATTCGACTTCCTTCGGCGTCAGCAGCAGGACATCGGCCTCGAACCGGATCTCGCTGCCATCCGCCCGCTTCGCGACCACGCGCGCGATACGTGCGGCACCATCCTCCAGACCGGTGATGTCGAACACTTCGCTGCCATCCAGGCCCAGGCTTTCGGCGGTCTGCCCGTCGCGGAAGCGCAGCGGCAGCACGCCCATGCCGACCAGGTTCGAACGATGGATGCGCTCGAAGCTTTCGGCGATCACCGCCTTCACGCCCAGCAGCAGGGTGCCCTTGGCCGCCCAGTCGCGGCTGGAACCAGTGCCGTATTCCTTGCCGGCCAGTACCACCAGCGGCACGCCCTCCGTCTTGTAGCGCATCGCGGCGTCGTAGATCGCCATCTTCTCGCCGGACGGCTGGTGCAGGGTGTTGCCGCCTTCCTCGCCGCCCAGCATCCGGTTCTTGATGCGGATATTGGCGAAGGTGCCGCGCACCATCACATCGTCGTTGCCGCGCCGCGAGCCGTAGCTGTTGAAGTCGGCCGGCTGCACGCCGCGCTCCTGCAGGTAGCGGCCGGCGGGCGAGCTGGGCTTGATGCTGCCGGCGGGCGAGATGTGGTCGGTGGTGATCGAGTCGCCGAACAGGCCGAGCACCCGCGCGCCATGGATGTCGGCGATGGGCTCCACATCCATGCGCATGCCGTCGAAATACGGCGGGTTCTTGATGTAGGTGGACGCCGCATCCCAGGCGTAGGCATCGCCGTCGGGGGATTCGATCCGGTTCCAGCGGCTGTCGCCCTTGAACACGTCGGCGTAGTTGCGCGCGAACATCTCCGGGCCGACGGTGGCGGCGATGAGGTCGCCGATCTCCTTCGCGCTCGGCCAGATGTCTCGCAGATAGACCGGATTACCGTCGCGGTCGTGGCCCAGCGGATCGCGGGTGAGGTCGATGTCGATGCTGCCGGCCAGGGCATAGGCCACCACCAGCGGCGGCGAGGCCAGATAGTTCATCTTCACTTCGGGGTGCACGCGCCCCTCGAAGTTGCGGTTGCCGGACAGCACCGACGCCACCGCGAGATCGCCGGCCGCGATCGCGCGGGAGACTTCCTCGGGGAGCGGCCCGGAATTGCCGATGCAGGTGGTGCAGCCGTAGCCGACCACATAGAAGCCAAGGGCTTCCAGGTCATCCAGCACATCGGCCTTCTTCAGATAATCGGTCACCACCAGCGAACCCGGCCCCAGCGAGGTCTTGACCCAGGGCGCAGGCTTCAGGCCGCGTGCGACGGCGTTGCGCGCCAGCAGGCCGGCACCCAGCATCACCGCGGGATTGGAGGTGTTGGTGCAGGAGGTGATGGCGGCGATGACCACCGCGCCATCGGTCAGCACATGGTCCTCGTCGCGCAGCCGCACCTTCACCCGAGGCGCGGAGGCCAGATGTTCCGCCTGTGGCTGGCCGCCGCCTTCCTGCACGAATTCCGCCTCGGCGCCTTCCGGCGGCTTGCGGTTGGCGGTGAGCCCGACCACGTGCTTGCGGTAGTCGGCCTGCATGTCTTCCAGCAGCACCCGGTCCTGCGGCCGCTTCGGACCGGCCAGAGAGGGCTTGACCGTGGACAGGTCGAGCTCGAGCGTGGCCGAGTATGTCGCGGCCGGCGTGTCGGCGTCGTGCCACAGGCCCTGGGCGCGCGCATAGGCCTCGACCAGCGCGATCTGCTCTTCGCTGCGGCCGGACAGGCGCAGGTAGGTGAGGGCTTCGGCGTCGATCGGGAAGATGCCGCAGGTGGCGCCGTATTCCGGGGCCATGTTGGCGATGGTGGCGCGGTCGGCCAGCGGCAGATGGGCGAGGCCGTTGCCGAAGAACTCGACGAACTTCCCGACCACGCCGTGCCTCCGGAGCATCTGGGTGACGGTCAGCACCAGATCGGTCGCGGTGCTGCCTTCGGGCAGGCGGCCGGTGAGCCTGAAGCCCACCACCTGCGGAATCAGCATCGAACTGGGCTGCCCCAGCATCGCGGCCTCGGCCTCGATGCCGCCCACGCCCCAGCCGAGCACGCCGATGCCATTGATCATCGTGGTGTGGCTGTCGGTGCCGAACACGGTGTCGGGGAAGGCGACGGACTCACCGTCCAGCTCACGCGTCATCACCACCCGGGCCAGATGCTCCAGGTTCACCTGGTGCACGATGCCGGTGTTCGGCGGCACCACCTTGAAATTGTCGAGCGCCTTCTGGCCCCAGCGCAGGAACGCGTAGCGCTCGCCGTTGCGCTGGAATTCGATCTGGCCGTTGAGATCGAGCGCTTCGCGCTTGCCGAACACGTCGACCTGGACGGAGTGATCGATGACCAGCTCGGAAGGGATCTGCGGGTTGATCCGCTGCGGGTCTCCGCCCAGGGCCTTGACCGCATCGCGCATGGCCGCAAGATCGACGACGCAGGGCACGCCGGTGAAGTCCTGCAGCACCACGCGTGCGGGCATGAAGGCGATTTCGGTGTCGGGCTCCGCCTTGGCGTCCCAGCGTGCGACCGCCTCGACGTGTGCCGGGAGCACGCTCACTCCGTCCTCATGCCGGAGCAGGTTCTCCAGCAGGATCTTCATCGCGAAGGGCAGGTGATCCAGGGTGGCCGACCCCAGGCCCAGGCGCTCGGCGAGGCGGGGGAGGCTGTAATAGGTATGCGTCTGTCCGCCGGTTTCGAGGCGGCTGCGGGTGTCGAAGGTGTCGCGCATGATGGGCTCCTGTGGCTGGGAGTGGCTCGTGGCGTGTGGGGCGATGCGTGGGTGACCGCAGAGGGGCGCCAGTCCGGACGTCGTGGCTCGCAGCCATGGTAGCGCTCCGGGCCCGGGAGCCCAGGTTCCCGGCGGCGCTTCCATGCCGGAACGGGCATTCTGCAGACTGCAGTGGGGGTCGAGCTGGCGGATCGCAGGGCGCGATGCGATCAACTCGTCGGGTGATCGGGCTTCACCCGATCAGAAAACGAGCCCTGGGTCGAGCGTGGCTGGAGTATGCATGAACAAGTATGTATCATTCCTGCATACCCGCTCCGCCCCTGTCGAGGAGTCGCCGATGGAAGCCACCGTGGCCGAACGTGGCCAGATCACACTGCCCAAGGCCGTGCGCGACGCGCTGGGTCTGACCAAGGGCACGGTGCTCAAGGTCGAACTCGAAGGCAGTCGCATCGTTCTGCGCAAGTCGGTGGACGACGCGATTTCCCGTGCCCGGGGACGTTTCAAGCTCGATGGCTTCGCCAACGCCGACGAGGCGATGGCGGCGGTGCGTGGGCCTGACGCGGCGGGTGAGGGCGGCGGTGGCGGTGCGGGCATGGTGGACGGGGACGCCGCCGCAGGCGGCGACCCGGCATGATCGCGATCGATTCGCCGGTGCTGATCGACCTGCTGGCCGACGGCCCGCACGCCGATGCCACCGAAGCCTGCCTGCGCCAGTGTCTCAGCGCCGGCCCGGTGGTGGTGTGCGACGTGGCCCTGGCCGAGGTCTGCGCCGCGCTTCGTGACGGTGCCGAGGCGTTGACGGTGCTGGAGGAGATGAGCATCCGCTTCAGCTCGCTCGAGGCCAAATCGGCCCTGCGCGCGGGCGAGATGCAGCGGCGCTTCCGCAGCCGTGCGCGTGCCCAGACGGAGGGGCGTCCGCGCGCCGCGCCAGACTTCCTTATCGGCGCGCATGCACTGCTGCAATGCAATGGCCTGATCACCTTCGACGACGCTTTTTTCCGCGACTACTTCAAGGGGCTGAAACTCATCGTGCCGAAGATCTGAGCCGGAGCCCGGCCTTCTGCGCGTGGAGCCGCCTGCCACCGATCGAAGCTCCGGCCGGCATCGGCGCAGCACCGCAGCCCTGGCAGCCCATCGTTGTTCTGCTGTCCCGCATTCCCGCATTCCCGCATTCCCGCTTGACCGATCACCGCGCTCCCGCATCCCACATTCGACTTTCCAGGAGTCACTTCATGCTCGCCGCCTACCGCCAACACGTCGCCGAACGCGCCGCGCTCGGCATTCCGCCGCTGCCGCTGACCGCGCAGCAGACCGCCGAGGTCATCGAACTGCTGAAGGCGCCGCCCGCGGGCGAGCAAGCCTCGGAAGAGTCGGCCTTCCTGGTCGATCTCATCGAGAACCGCGTTCCGGCCGGTGTGGACGACGCCGCCAAGGTCAAGGCCTCGTATCTGGCGGCCGTCGCCTTCGGCAGCGAGACCTGCGCGCTGATCTCCCGCGCCCGCGCCACCGAACTGCTGGGCACCATGCTGGGCGGTTACAACATCCACCCGCTGATCCAGCTGCTGGACGATGCCGAGGTGGGCACCATCGCCGCCGACGCCCTGAAGCACACCCTGCTGATGTTCGACGCCTTCCATGACGTGGAAGAGAAGGCCAGGGCCGGCAACGCGAATGCGAAGGCCGTGCTGCAGAGCTGGGCCGATGCCGAATGGTTCACCAGCAGGCCGGAAGTGCCGGCGTCGATGACCATCACGGTCTTCAAGGTGCCCGGCGAGACCAACACCGACGACCTGTCGCCGGCGCCCGATGCGACCACGCGCCCGGACATCCCGATGCATGCGCTTGCCATGCTCAAGAACAAGCGCGAGGGCGCGCCGTTCGTGCCGGAGGAAGACGGCAAGCGCGGCCCGATCCAGCAGATCCTCGACCTCAAGGCCAAGGGCCATCTGGTCGCCTACGTCGGCGATGTGGTCGGCACCGGTTCCAGCCGCAAGTCCGCGACCAACTCGGTGCTGTGGTGGACCGGCGAGGACATCCCGTTCATCCCGAACAAGCGCTTCGGCGGCGTATGCCTGGGCTCGAAGATCGCGCCGATCTTCTACAACACGATGGAAGACGCCGGCGCGCTGCCGCTGGAAATCGACGTCGCCGACATGAACATGGGCGACGTGGTGGAACTCAAGATCGATCACGCCACCGGCAAGGTCACCGCATTCAAGGACGGCCACCAGATCGCCGAGAGTGCACTGAAGTCTGACGTGCTGCTCGATGAAGTGCGCGCCGGTGGCCGGATCCCGCTGATCGTCGGCCGCGGCCTGACCGCCAAGGCGCGCGAATCGCTGGGCCTGCCGCCCTCGACCCTGTTCCGCCTGCCGCAGCAGCCGGTCGACAGCGGCAAGGGCTACTCGCTGGCGCAGAAGATGGTCGGCCGCGCCTGCGGCCTGCCGGAAGGGCAGGGCATCCGTCCGGGGGCTTATTGCGAGCCGCGCATGACCTCGGTGGGCTCGCAGGACACCACCGGCCCGATGACCCGCGACGAGCTGAAGGACCTGGCCTGCCTGGGCTTCAGCGCCGACCTGGTGATGCAGTCGTTCTGCCACACCGCCGCCTATCCCAAGCCCGTCGACGTGAAGACCCACCACACGCTGCCGGACTTCATCTCGACCCGCGGCGGCATCTCGCTGCGTCCGGGCGACGGCGTGATCCACAGCTGGCTCAACCGCATGCTGCTGCCCGACACTGTCGGCACCGGCGGCGACTCGCACACCCGCTTCCCGGTGGGCATCAGCTTCCCGGCCGGCTCCGGCCTGGTCGCCTTCGCCGCCGCCACCGGCGTGATGCCGCTGGACATGCCCGAATCGGTGCTGGTCCGCTTCAAGGGCGAGATGCAGCCGGGCGTGACCCTGCGCGACCTCGTCAACGCGATTCCGCTGTACGCGATCAAGCAGGGCCTGCTCACCGTCGCCAAGCAGGGCAAGAAGAACATCTTCTCCGGCCGCATCCTCGAGATCGAAGGCCTGCCGAACCTCAAGGTGGAACAGGCGTTCGAACTGTCCGACGCCTCGGCCGAGCGCTCCGCCGCCGGCTGCACCGTGCGCCTGGACAAGGCGCCGATCATCGAATACCTCACCAGCAACATCACCCTGCTGAAGTGGATGATCGCCGAGGGCTACGCCGACCCGCGCTCGCTGGCGCGCCGCATCGCCAAGATGGAAGCCTGGCTGGCCGACCCGCAGCTGCTGGAGCCGGATGCCGACGCCGAATACGCCGCGGTCATCGAGATCGACCTGGCCGACGTGCACGAGCCCATCGTCGCCTGCCCGAACGACCCGGACGACGTGAAGACCCTGTCCGACGTGGCCGGCGCGACCATCGACGAGGTGTTCATCGGTTCGTGCATGACCAACATCGGCCACTTCCGCGCCGCCGCCAAGCTGCTGGAAGGCAAGCGCGACATTCCCACCCGCCTGTGGGTCGCGCCGCCGACCAAGATGGACGCGTCCGAGCTGACCAAGGAAGGCCACTACGGCACCTTCGGCACGGCAGGTGCGCGCATGGAAATGCCGGGCTGTTCGCTGTGCATGGGCAACCAGGCCCAGGTACGCGAGGGCGCGACGGTGTTCTCCACCTCCACCCGCAACTTCCCGAACCGCCTCGGCCGCAATTCCAACGTCTATCTCGGCTCGGCCGAGCTGGCGGCGATCTGCTCGCGCCTGGGCCGCATCCCGACCAAGGCCGAATACATGGCCGACATCGGCGTGATCAACGAGAAGGGCGCGGAGATCTATCGGTACATGAACTTCGACCAGATCGCCGATTACAAGGACGTGGCGGATACGGTTGCGGCCTGACCTTGCGCTGCGCGCCAGTGAACACACAGCCCTAGAAATCCGACAGACCCGGCTTACGCCGGGTCTGTCGGTTTCAGGCCATCAGCTCGCGCAGGAACGCGTCGGGATTCTGCAGAAAGGCCTTGGCGACTCGGTAATGCTCGGTGTCGCGATAATCGACGCGCTCTAGCCCCTCTGGACCGATCTGGTAAATCCATGCGTCGGGATACGCCATCAGGATGGGCGAGTGGGTCGAGATGATGAATTGCGAGCGTTGACCAAGAAGTTCGTGGATGCGAGCGATCGCCGAAAGTTGTCGTTGCGGCGACAGCGCCGCTTCGGGTTCGTCGAGCACATAAAACCCGTGTCCACGGAAACGCTCGGTCATGAGGGTCAGGAACGACTCCCCATGGGATTGTTCGTGCAGGGACTTGCCGCCGTAGCCGGCGATCACCCCGAGAGCGTCGATGTTGCTCGCGACATTGAAGAAGCTCTCGGCCCGTAGGAAAAAGCCGTCCTTCGCTCGACGTACGCCGCGAACCAGCTTCAGGGCTTCGTGCAGCGAAGAGTGGGACGGTCGCGTCGCAAAATTGAAATTGCGGGTGCCGCCTTCGGGATTGAAGCCCCAAGCGATAGCGATCGCTTCGAGGAGCGTCGACTTCCCGCTGCCGTTCTCACCGATGATGAAGGTGATCTTCGGGTGCAGTTCCAGGGTGCCGAGTCGGCGCACCGCCGGCAGCGAGTACGGGTAGCGATCGAACGCCGTGATCTTCTCCGATTTGAGGCCGATTTCGACCAGATAGTGCTCGGCGTCGATCGCGCGCATGGAAGGCTTGCCTTGCTTCAGCCCAGCGCCTCTTCCACCGCCTGCATCATGACCCGCCGACGCAGGAACACATCCCACGCGCTGCCGCCCAACTGCCGCCACAGCACCGCCGAGCGCATCGCGGCGAGCAGCAGGGCGCGGATCTCGGCGACCACGGTGGGCTGCTGCAGGTAGTGCGGGTTGCCCTGCACGATGACCTTCGGCCGCAGCTCGCTCAGCGTTTCGGAGTACAGCCTGCCGAGCCGGGCGATGGTGTCGGGGTGCGCGCTGCCCTGACGCTCGGCGGTGGGCGCGATCGATTCGATCCCGCGACGGACGGCCTCGGCCATCTCCTCATCGGCCACGAAGCGGCGCTCCAGCTTGTTGAGGGCCACGGCCAGCTTGGCCAGCGTCGGGTCGCCGCCTCCGGCGAGATGCTCGCGCAGCAGCATCAACCCTGGCCGCAGCGACGGCAGCCCGCCGTAGACCGCCTCCGCCGACGGCGCATCGATGCGGAACACGCTGTCCAGCACCATCGACTCCTGCGCGGCGTCGGCATGGCCGGTCTCGGCGATCTGGCGCACGAGTTTGAGCGCCTGCAGCAGGCCGGCGAGAGCGAGGACACGGGAGCTGACATCCATGGCGATGAGGGCGTCTGTTCTTGGAGGGAAGAAGGAAGGGCCGTCAGCCTGCGGGGTGGCAGGGCGGCCCGCGATGCGGGTCCAGCGTGGCGTCGGTGGCGGCGATCACCGCACCGCCGAGGCAGACATCGCCGTCGTACAGCACAAGCGACTGCCCGGGCGTGACCGCGCGCTGGGGCCGGTCGAATCGTACCGCGAGCGTGCCGTCGGCGCAGATGTCCACCTCGCACGGTTCATCCTGCTGCCGGTAGCGGGTCTGCGCGGTGCAGCGCAGGCGCCCGGCGTCGCGCGCGGCCGAGGGCGGGGCGCCGTCGATCCAGTGCGCGGTCTCGGTCCAGAGCCGCTGCGAGAACAGGTAGGGCGAGTCCGCTCCCTGGTCTACGATCAGCCGGTTGCCCGGCACGTCCTTGCCCACCACGAACCAGGGCGCCGCTGCGGCCCCCTTCACGCCCCCGATGTGCAGGCCCTCGCGCTGGCCCAGGGTGAAATAGAACACGCCGGCATGCTCGCCGATGCGGCGTCCGTCGGGTGTGGCGATGGGGCCGGGCCGGGCAGGCAGGTACTGCGCCAGGAACTCGCGGAAATCGCGCTCGCCGATGAAGCAGATCCCGGTGGAGTCCTTCTTGGCCGCGGTCGGCAGCCCGGCCGCGGCGGCGATCCGACGCACCTCGGCCTTGGGCAGTTCGCCGAGCGGGAACAGCGTCGCCGCCAGCTGCGCCTGGCCCAGCTGGTGCAGGAAGTAGCTCTGATCCTTGCCGCGGTCCACCCCGCGCAGCAGCTGCCAGCGGCCGTCCCGCTCGCGCACCCGGGCGTAATGGCCGGTGGCGATCTTCTCCGCGCCCAGGGCATGGGCGGCATCGAGGAAGTGCTTGAACTTGATCTCGCGATTGCACAGCACATCCGGGTTGGGCGTCCGCCCGGCGGCGTATTCGGCCAGGAAGTGCTCGAACACCCCGTCCCAGTACTGCTTCGAGAAATCCCGGAAGTGGATCGGGATGCCCAGGCGCCCAGCCACGGCCACCGCGTCGCGGCGGTCGTCCTCCGCGCGGCATTCGCCGCTCCCGTCGTCGGCCCAGTTGGTCATGAACAGCCCGGCGATGCCGGCGTGGCCGTCCCGTTCCGGGCTATCGGCCTGTGCCTGCGCGCGGTCGCGCAGCAGCAGTGCCGCCACCGACGAGTCCACTCCGCCGGAGAGCCCGACGACGATCCGCGGCGTGCTCATGCGGCTCAGGCCAGATGGCGCAGCAGATGCAGCGGCCAGCGCTGCCCGGCCAGATAGTCCTCGACCACCCGCCAGACCAGCGGACTGCGGTGCCGGTCTTCGGCCTGCCGCAGCTCCTCGGGGCTGAGCCACAGCGCGCGGACGATGCCCGCATCCAGTTCGCGCGAGGGATCGTGACGCACCGGCTCGGCGGCGAAGGCCATGCGCAGGTAGTGGCGGCCGGTCTCGGGCGCCTTCCACTGGTAGGCGCCGACGAAGCCGGTCACCCGCACGTCCCAGCCGGTTTCCTCCAGGGTCTCGCGTACCGCCGCGTCCACCAGCGCCTCATCGGGCTCCAGATGCCCGGCCGGCTGGTTCAGCACCAGCCGGCCATCGGCCTGTTCCTCGACGCACAGCAGCCGGCCCTGATCGACGACCACCGTGGCCACGGTGACGTCGGGCTGCCAGAAGCGCGGCGCTTGGCTCGTATCGGACATCGGCACGCGCATCGATCAGAGGTCGTCGCGGTCGCCGGAGAGTTCGATTTCCATGTCGTCGGCGGTTTCCGCGGCGATGTCCATCGCCGACTCCAGCTCGGCTGCGCTGAGGCTCTCGGGCAGCTTGATGACGAAATACAGCACGTCGCCGCTGATTTCCCAGGCGCCGATCTTGTACTGGCGGTTCTGTTCGATCAGTTCCATGGCCTTGTCGGCATCCACGCCGTCCTTGCCGATGCGGGCGGCCGGCGAGAAGATCTCGCGCACCTCGAAGGCGCCGACGGTCTGGGTCTTGCCGGACACGAACACGAGTTGCGTGCGGCCTTCCTTGCTGTAGTTGTAGGTGACCTTGTAGTCGCCGTCGCTGTCCTGGGTGAAGTTGATCCCGGACGACTCGAGCCGGGACTCGACAGTCGGGCCCGCTGCGCTCACGACGGACGCTGCGCCGACGCAGAGCAGGGCGGCGGCGAGGCGGATGGCTGCGTGAGGTCGAAACATGGAAGCGGTCCCCCTGATGAATGAACCGGCATTGTCGCCGCACTGGCGCGCTCGCGTCCAATCCGGCCAGGGCGCCATCGGCAGGGCGGACCACGCCTTCGACGCACGGTCCCGTGCATGCGGAGCGCCGGGGCGAGGATGCCGAAAGCGGGGCGGGGGTGAGCCGTGATCGTGCGGCGCTCGGGCGAGGGGCGATCCCGTGCGGCGCGAAGATTCCGGCCACTGCGCAGCCGGGATCCGGGCCGGGATGCGCTTCCTCGCCTCGCAGGTGCACGCAGGCGCCGCCCCGCGCCGATATAATGGTCGGATGGCAGGCGAACACGACCCCTCACACGAGCACGACGAAGGCCACGGCCACGGCACCGGCCTGGCCGTGGAGGTCAGCAAACCCGAGCTGGCGCGTCCCCCTCTGTACTCGGTGCTGCTGCTCAACGACGACTTCACCCCCATGGGGTTCGTGGTGGAAGTCCTCATGCAGCACTTCGGCATGACCCTGGAGAAGGCCACCCAGATCATGCTCCATGTGCACACCCGCGGGCGCGGGGTCTGCGGTGTGTTCACCCGCGAGATCGCCGAGTCCAAGGTCGCCCAGGTGAACGAATTCGCTCGGGTCAATCAGCACCCGCTCCTGTGCACCATGGAAAAGGCCTGAGCCGTCCCCATCTGTCATCCCGACGGCGTTCCACCGCTGCGGATCGCATGCTCGCAGGGCCGTTCGCCCGATCCCGCAGCGCGTTCCGGACATGATCGCGGGTTCCCTCGCGCACTCCTTCGGCTTCGTCTGCATCCGCCTGCGCACTGCGTTCGTCCGGGTGTCGAGCGTGTCTGGGTGTGAATGCGATGCAGTACGGGGCCGTGTTGGCCCGGAACTTGCGAATCCCTTGCACGCTCTGCGCATTCGGCGCATCGTCGACCAGGCCCCATGCCGGTGGTCTGGACGGCGGCGACGACCGGGCAGGTGAGGAAGGCTGCGGTACGGACGGGAAAGCGTGCGCGTACGGGGACCGAAAGGCCACAAGCGACGCATCGCGGTCCACAGTGTTTCGCGACGTCGGCATTCCCCGACGGGTTGGGCATTCCCATCCTGCGGGTTCATCGGGCAGGATGTGACCATCGATGGCATGCGCTCAGGCGGAATGCCCCTCGACGGCACGTTCGGTCCGGCCCACAGTCACCGGCAGTTTCCTGGAGGCGGTGCACCATGTTCAGCAAAGACCTCGAATACGCCATCGGCCAGTGCTACAAGCACGCCCGTGAGGCGCGCCACGAGTACATGACCGTCGAGCACCTGCTCCTCGCATTGCTCGACAACCCGTCCGCGGAGTCCGTGCTCAAGGCCTGTGGGGCCGACTTCGTGCGCCTGCGCTCGGACCTCGAGAGCGCCATCGCATCGTCGGTGTCGGTGCTTGCCGACGACGATGCGCGCGATACGCAGGCGACGCTGGGCTTCCAGCGCGTGCTGCAGCGCGCGGTCTACCACGTGCAGTCCTCCGGCAAGACCGAGGTCACCGGCGCCAACGTGCTGGTGGCGATCTTCGGCGAGAAGGACTCCTATGCGGTCTACTACCTCAACCAGCAGGGCGTGACCCGGCTGGACGTGGTGAATTACATCTCGCACGGCATCACCAAGAGCGGCGAGAGCCCGGAGAGCGGTGGTCACGACGGCGGCGAGCCCGCGGTCGAGTCCGAGGCCGGCGAAGGCAAGAGCGATCCGCTGACCGAATTCACCAACAACCTCAACGCCCTCGCGCGCGAAGGCAAGATCGACCCGCTGGTTGGGCGCGGCGAAGAGATCGAACGCACCATCCAGGTGCTCTGCCGCCGGCGCAAGAACAACCCGCTGTACGTCGGCGAAGCCGGCGTGGGCAAGACCGCGCTCGCCGAGGGCCTGGCCAAGCGCATCGTCGACGGCGACGTGCCCGAAGTGCTCTCGGATGCCACGATCTACTCGCTCGACCTCGGTGCGCTGGTGGCCGGCACCAAGTACCGCGGCGACTTCGAGAAGCGCCTGAAGGCCATCCTCGGCGCCCTGAAGAAAGTGCCGAATGCGGTGCTCTTCATCGACGAGATCCACACCATCATCGGCGCGGGCTCGGCCAGCGGCGGCACGATGGATGCCAGCAACCTCATCAAGCCCGCGCTCGCCTCGGGTGAGCTGCGCTGCATCGGTTCGACCACGTTCCAGGAGTACCGCGGCATCTTCGAGAAGGACCGCGCCCTGGCGCGCCGCTTCCAGAAGATCGATGTGGTCGAACCGACGGTGCACGAGGCCGTGGAGATCCTGCGCGGCCTGCGCACCAAGTACGAAGCCCATCATGGCGTGACCTACGCCGACGAGGCGATCCAGGCCGCGGTCGATCTGTCTGTGAAGCACATCAACGACCGGCTGCTTCCCGACAAGGCGATCGACGTCATCGACGAAGCCGGCGCACGCCAGCGTCTGATGCCGATGGAAAGCCGCAAGAGCCGCATCGACGTCGAAGAGGTGGAGACCATCGTCGCCAAGATGGCGCGCATTCCGCCCAAGCAGGTCAGTGCATCCGACAAGGACGTGCTGCAGCACCTGGAGCGCAATCTGAAGATGGTCATCTTCGGGCAGGACCAGGGCATCGAGACGCTGACCTCGGCGATCAAGCTCGCGCGCTCTGGCCTGGCCAATCCGGACAAGCCGATCGGCAGCTTCCTGTTCGCCGGCCCCACCGGCGTGGGCAAGACCGAAGTCACCCGACAGCTGGCGCTGCAGCTCGGCATCGAGCTGGTGCGCTTCGACATGAGCGAATACATGGAGCCGCATTCGGTCAGCCGCCTGATCGGCGCGCCTCCGGGCTATGTCGGCTTCGACCAGGGCGGGCTGCTGACCGAGAAGATCGTCAAGACGCCGCACTGCGTGCTGCTGCTCGATGAGGTCGAGAAAGCGCATCCGGACATCTTCAACATCCTGCTGCAGGTGATGGACCGCGGCATCCTGACCGATACCAACGGGCGCGAGGCCAACTTCCGCAACGTGGTGCTGGTGATGACCACCAATG
>CBFGMS010000041.1:0-36734 GCA_965649985.1 uncultured Gammaproteobacteria bacterium
GACCATCGACGTGTCGCCGGTGCCGTTCCTGGCCGGTCTGTTCGCCTCGCGCATGCTGGTGGCCTACAGCGTGGCCGCGGCGCTGTTCGCGATCGGCGTGTTCGTGTTCGACATCCCGTCCCGGATCGATTACCTGCTGCTGTTCCTGGTCATCACCCTGGGCTGCATCGCGTTCCACGGCCTGGGCCTGGCGATATCGGCGCTCAGCCCGTCGGTGACGGCCTTCCACGGCATCGTCAACTTCGTGCAGATCCCGCTGATCGTGCTGGGCGGGGTGTTCTTCTCCATCGCGGCGTTCCCCAGCTGGCTGCAGGCCATCTCCATGGCGCTGCCGCTGACCCAGATGAACACGGCGGTGCAGGCGCTGCTGTTCGACGGGGTGACCATGGGCAACGCCGGTGTGCTGATGCCGCAGATCGCGGTGCTGGGTGCGTGGTCGGCGCTGTCGCTGGTGCTGGCGCGGTTGAAGTTCCGCTGGTGACGCCGCGCCAGGCGTGCCCGGGCCCGGGTCCGGGATGTGAGATCGAATACGCAATACGGGATTTCCAACGGGGCGGGCCGTATCCCGCGGCGCCCCACGACTACCACGGACCACATGGAAGAGACACCGTCATGAACGCACCCTTGTCGACCTTCGAGCAGCACGAATCCTCGGCCCGTTCCTACTGCCGCGATTTCCCGGTCGTGTTCGACCGTGCGCGCGACAGCCATCTCTACGACGAACAGGGTCGCCGGTACATCGACTTCCTGTGCGGCGCCGGCGCGATGAACTACGGCCACAACAACGAGCACGCCAAGCGCGCGGTGCTGGAGTACATGGCCGCGGACAGCATCATGATGAGCCTGGACCTGCACTCGGCTTCCAAGCGCGCCTTCATCGAGGCCTTCCAGCAGATCGTGCTGGCGCCGCGCGGCTACGAGTACCGTCTGCAGTTCACCAGCCCCACCGGCACCAGCGTGGTCGAGTCCTCGGTCAAGCTGGCGCGCAAGATCACCGGGCGGCAGAACGTGGTGGCCTTCACCAACGGGTACCACGGCATGAGCGGCGTGTCGCTGAGCCTCACCGGCAGCCGCCACCACCGCCAGGCCGTCGCGCACGGCGCGGTGACGCGTCTCCCCTACGACGGCTACGTGCCCGGCCTTGACAGCGTGGACCTGCTGCGTCGCTACCTGGACGACGCCAGTTCCGGCGTGGATCTGCCCGCGGCGGTCGTGCTGGAGTCCGTGCAGGGCGAGGGCGGCCTCAACGTCGCCTCGGTGGAGTGGCTGCGCTCGCTGCGCGAACTCACCCGCGAGCGTGGCATCGTGATGATCGTGGACGAGGTGCAGTCCGGCTGCGGCCGCACCGGACGTTTCTTCGGCTTCGAGCGCGCCGGGATCCAGCCGGACATGGTGTGCCTGTCGAAGTCCATCGGCGGCCTGGGACTGCCGATGGCCGTGCTGCTGATCCATCCGGAGCTGGACAAGTGGCGTCCCGGCGAGGACAACGGTACCTTCCGGGGCAACAATCTTGCCTTCGTGGCCGCGACCGAGGTGCTGCAGCGCTACTGGCGCGACGGCGCGTTCGAGCAGGCCCTGCGCGAGAAGGAACACCTGATGCAGGTGTCGCTGTCGGCGATCGCGCAGGCCCATCCGCAGCGGATCGTCGGCCTTCGCGGCATCGGCCTGATGCAGGGGCTGGAGTTCCACGACGGCGAAGACGTCTCCACGCTCATCGACGAGTGCTTCCGCCGGCACCTGGTGGTGGAATGCTGCGGTCCCCGCGGCCAGGTGCTGAAGCTGATGCCGGCGCTGACCATCGAGCCGGCCGTGCTGCGCGAGGGGTTGGAGATCATCGCCGAGGCATGCCGACAGCTGTTCGGTCACACTGCGCACGCCCTGGCCGACGCGGGCGCGCGCGCCGGGGCCGAGCTCGCCGTGGCGCCGTGACGGCGCCGCACGGGACAGGGACAGGGACATCGAAATGGACAAGGGCGACATGAAAGCGATCGAAGTGCTGGATGCCATCTCCGCAGACGAGTTCTGCAACCGCTACGTGCGGCCGAACAAGCCGGTGGTCGTGCGCGACCTTCAGTTCGCGCCGGACTGCTGGACGCCCGCCTATTTCCGCGAGCATCTGGGCGATTTGCCTGCGCAGGTCTACGACACGCTGTTCGACCTGCAGGAGGTGTCCACGCTCTCGCAGTACCTCGACCGCCATTTCGGCGTGGACGGGCCGCTGCGGACCGGCGTGCCGTACGTGCGCTGGTACAACCAGCTCAAGGACGTCGACCACGCCTGGGGCGACGAGGCCTTCCGTCGGCTGTCGCCGCACTGGCAGGCGCCCTCGTTCCTGCCGCGGGAGGGCATGCTGGTGCCCGATGCCTCCTCGCCGGACCCGGTCTGCGACCTGTTCCCCTATCGCGGCGTGCTGATCTCCGCGCGCGGCGCGCGCACCCGGCTGCACCGCGACCCCTTCTGCAGCGATGCGGTGGTCTGCCAGTTCCACGGCGTCAAGGAACTGGCGATGTACCACCCCTCGCGCACCGAGGAGCTCACCGCCGCGCGCCAGGGGACGTCCTTCGGCGGCTTCATCGACGTGCGCGGCGACGTGCCGGACCGCCTGAGCGTGACGCCCGACATCCACGGCATGCTGCGCCCGGGCGAGGTGCTCTACGTGCCGCACGGCTGGCTGCACGACGTGATCGTGGTGGAGGATTCGATCTCGGTCACCTGGAACTTCGTCCACGAACAGGGCTCGGTCGAGTTCATCGACTACCTGATGGGCGGCGCACTGGGCGACAGCGAGTTCGAGGTGCTGAAGTACCTCTACCGGCGCTATGGCAGTGAGTTCTCCACGCCGCAGGAGATCGTGCGGCGTTTCGACGCGCGCTTTTCCGAGATCCTCGACGCCTGCGAAGAGGCCGACGCCCTGCGCTGACCTGCGCGGCCGCGGCGTCGCCGCGTGTCCCTGAAATTGAAGCATTCCCCCATGTGGTGTTTATGAAGAAGACAATGTTGTACGGCGTTGCGGTGTGTTCGGTGCTGGTGATCGGCATCTCCATCGGACGAGGACTGAGCCAGGAGGCCGTGGCCGGCGACGGCGGCGAAGCGGGCCCGGCGCAGACTTTCCTCACCGTGAGCGTGGTCACCGCGCAGCAGCGCGCGATCCCGGACCGGATCGATGTGGTCGGCGTGCTCGCACCGCGCGAGAACGTGCTGGCCATGCCCGAACTGTCCGGCCGCCGGATCCTCTCGGTGCACGCCGAGGTGGGCGACTATGTCCAGCGCGGGCAGCTGCTGGCGGTGCTGGACGGGGAGGATCTGCACATCGACATCCGCGGCCTCAGCTCCGAGTACGAACGCACCCGCGACGAGTACGAGCGCGCGCGCACGCTGCAGTCCAGCCAACTGGTCAGCCGCGAGTTCCTCAAGCAGAAGCAGGCCTCGCTGGACCAGGCGCGCGCGCAGCTGGACGACGCGCGCCTGCGTGCCGGTCGCACCCGTGTGGTCGCCCCGGCATCGGGGCTGATCTACCAGCGCAGCGCCACCATCGGCGGGCTCACCGCGCAGGACACGCCGCTGTTCAGCATCGTCGAGAAGGGGAAGATCGAGATGCAGGCCTCGGTGCCGGAAGCGATGGCCCACCGGCTGGCCCAGGGCATGCCGGTCGAAGTGCGTCTCGGCGGCCGAACGGAGCCGCTGGAAGGCCGCATCCGCCTGGTCGCACCGCAGGTCGGCGGCGCCAGTCGCGCCACCGAGGTGCGCATCGCGCTGCCGGACGGAACCAACGGCGCGGTCGGCACCTTCGCCGAGGCCCGCATCGCCATCGGCGAAGTCGGCGGCTGGGTCGTGCCGGCGGTGGCGCTGCAGCAGGACACGCAGGGGCCATTCCTGTGGCAGGTCGATGCCAAGGACCAGGTCCGCCGGTTGCCGGTGACGGTGCTGATGCAGACGCCGGAAGACGTGGTGGTGCGCGAAGCGCTGCGCGGCCTGCGCATCGTCGGCAAGGCCGGCTCGCTGCTGCAGGACCAGGACACGGTCTCGGTCGCCGCCGCGGACAAGGCCCCGTGAACGCGCCGGCCCTGCCGCGCATGCGCGTGACGACGACCATGATGAGGATCATCGCGATGACGACGACGAACGCGGCCGCGCCGCGCACCACGATCCACGGGAGCGCACGGCCATGAAGTTCAGCGTCTCCACCTGGGCGATCCACAACCCGATCCCGCCGCTGCTGCTGTTCATCCTGTTGACCCTGGCCGGCACCATCGCGTTCATCGAGATGCCGGTCACCAACATGCCCAACGTGGTCGTGCCGGTGGTCACGGTGCAGCTGGACCAGCCCGGCGCCACGCCATCCGAGCTGGAGACCCAGGTCACGCGCCGGGTCGAAGACACCCTGGCCGCGGTGCCCGGCGTGCGCCACATCACCTCGACCATCACCGAGGGCACTTCGCTGACCACGCTGGAATTCACGCTGGAAACCGACGTGGACCGCGCCGTCAACGACACCCGGAACGCGGTCGCGCGGGTGCGCCAGTTCCTGCCGGCCACCGTCCGCGAGCCGCTGGTGCAGCGCGCCGACGACGACGGCGCGTCGATCCTGACGTATGCGGTGGAGTGGCCCGGGCACTCGCCCGAGGCGCTGAGCTGGTTCGTCGACGACACGCTGAGCCGCGAACTGCTGGCGATCAGCGGCGTGTCGCGCGTGGTCCGCAGTGGCGGCGCCGACGAAGAGTTGACCGTGACCCTGGAGCCGATGGTGCTGTCCTCGCTCGGGATCGCCGCAGCGGATGTCGGTCGCCAGCTGGCGCAGACGCACGTCGAAGTGCCCGGCGGCCACCTGACGCTGCAGGGCGTGGAGTACTCGCTGCGCACGCTGGGCAAGGCCGCCACCGTCGAGCAACTGGCGGCGACCCGCATCCAGTTGCCCAACGGCGGCGAAGTGACGCTCGGGGACCTCGGTCGCGTCAGCCGCGGTCCGTCCGAGGCGCGCACCATTTCGCGCCTGGACGGCCAGCCGGCGGTGACCTTCGCGATCTTCAAGGCCAACAGCGCCAGCGAGATCAGCGTCGCCAGGGCCATCGAGGAGAAGCTCGACACCGTGGCCGCGGCCCACGACGGCATGGCGTTCAAGACCGTGTTCTCCAGTGTGGTGCTCACCGAGCGCGGTTACCGCTCGACGATGCTCACCTTCCTGGAAGGCGCGCTGCTGACCATCCTGGTGGTCTTCCTGTTCCTGCGCGATGCGCGCGCGACGATCATCGCCGCACTGGCCATCCCGCTGTCGATCATTCCGACGTTCCTGTGCATGCAGTGGTTGGGTTTCACGCTCAACTTCGTCAGCACGGTCGCCATCTCGCTGGTGACCGGCGTGCTGGTGGACGATGCGATCGTGGAGATCGAGAACATCCACCGGCACATGAAGGAAGGCAAGTCGCCGTTCCAGGCGGCGATCATCGCGTCCGAGGAGATCGGCCTGTCGGTGATCGCGACCACGCTGGTGATCTGCGCGGTGTTCGTGCCGGTGAGTTTCATGGGCGGGGTGATCGGGCAGTACTTCATCCAGTTCGGCCTCACGGTGGCGATCGCCGCATTCTTTTCGCTGCTGGTGGCGCGACTGCTCACGCCGATGCTGGCCTCGCGCCTGCTGCGCCGCCCGCGCCACGTGCACGACGAACCGCTGGACAGTCCGTTGATGCGCCGTTACCTGCGCGTGGTGGTCTGGACGCTGGAGCACCGGCTCAAGACCCTGCTGATCGCGGTGGGGACGATCGTGCTGTCGCTCGCGCTGGTGCCGCTGTTGCCCGCCGGTTTCATGCCTTACCAGGATCTGGCGCAGTCCAGCGTCAGCCTGGAGATGCCGCGCGGCAGCACGCTGGAGCAGACCGACGCCGCCGCGCAGCGCGTGGCCAAGCTGCTGGGCGCCCGCCCGGAGGTCGCCTCGGTGCTGACCATCGCCGGCGAAGAGGTCGGCGGCATCAACCGCGCGAAGGTGCTGATCCAGCTGGTGCCCGAGGACGAGAGGGCCTTGAGCGAGCGCGACTTCGCCGCCGCGATGCAGCCGCGGCTGACCGGAATGGCGGACATGCGGGTGGTGTTCGACAACGCCGTGGGCGAGAAGGATCTGTCCATCGCCTTGGTGAGCGAGGACACCGCCGCGCTGTCGCGCACCGCCGAGGCGGTGGAGCGGGGCATGCGCGGGATACCCGGCCTGGTCGGCATCGGCAGCAGCAACCGCCAGCAGCAGCGCGAGATCCAGGTGGTGATCGATCCGGTGAAGTCGGCGCAGCTGGGCATCACCGCCCAGCAGGTGGGCGAGGCGATCAACATCTCCACCATCGGCGACGACATCACCCGCCTGCCGAAGTTCAACGAGAAGAACCGCGAGATCCCGATCCGCGTACGGCTGCCGCGCGACTTCGGCGACGACCTGTCGGTACTCAACAATCTCAAGCTGATCGCGTCCGATGGCAGCAGCGTGCCCTTGTCGGCGGTCGCCACGCTGCGCTACGGCGTGGGCCCGGCCTCCATCGAACGCTACGACCGCAAGCGCCGGATCAACGTGGAGGCGAATCTCGGCGACATCGCGCTGGGCACCGCGCTGGAGCGGATCGAAGAGTTGCCGGCGATGAAGGACCGGCCCGCGTCGGTGGAGGTGCTCAACACCGGCGACGCCGAGTTCATGGCGCAGCTGATGGTGAGCTTCCTCAAGGCGATGGCCGCCGGCCTGCTGCTGGTCTATTCGATCCAGGTGCTGCTCTACAAGGACTGGCTGCAGCCGCTGGCGCGCATGGCGGCGCTGCCGCTGTCGCTGGGCGGTGCGTTCTTGCTGCTGTTCCTCACCCGCACCGAGCTGGGCCTCCCGGCGATGATCGGCGTGCTGATGCTGATGGGCATCGCCGACAAGAACTCGATCCTGCTGGTCGACCACATGCTGGAGAAGGTGCGCGCGGGCATGGATCGGCGCGAGGCGATCGTGTCGGCATGCCGGGTGCGCGCGCGTCCCATCGTGATGACCTCGGTCGCGATGACGGCCGGCATGCTGCCGACCGCCCTGGGCATCGGCCTGGACACGGCGTTCCGCGAACCGATGGCGGTGGCGGTGATCGGCGGCCTGATCTCCTCCACGGCGTTGAGCCTCCTCTTCATGCCGGTGATCTTCAGCTATACCCGCGGCCTGGAGGAACGCGTGATGGCATGGATGCATCGCCGCGCCGAGCGCGACGGGCACCACGACGACCCGTTGCCCGAGCGGGCCTGACCGTCGCGGCGCCGTCCATCCGGGCGCGCGCCGCGGCACGGCGACACCGACCCGCCGCGATGGCACCTGTACGCAAGGCGCCGACGGCAGGGATGGCGGGACGCGGCAGCCGTCCGGTGGGAAGGTCGGCGGAGCGAAGGGGTGATTCGTGCACCTGCACCCGTTCCAAGCGACACGACGGCGGCTTCTCCTGGGGCCGCCGTTTTCGTTGGCCCCTGCGGTCTGCGTCGTGTGCGGGCGGCATGCCGGCCACAGTGCGGCGACAGGACTTCCGACCCACGGCGCCCCGCCCGGCCTGTGCTACGTTTGCGGCCCCAGCCGCACCGACCCCGGGACTGCCCATGTCCGTACACTCCAAGTTCGCCACCGGCCTCGTCGCGCTTGCGCTCTCCGCATCCGCGCAGGCGGCCGACGCCACGTCCGCAGGAAGCCTCATGCCCACCACCGCCGCCTCCGCCGCCGCCAGGTCCACCGACGACCCCTACCTCTGGCTCGAAGCCGTCGAGGACGAGAAGGCGCTCGACTGGGTGCGCGAGCGCAACGAGAAGGCGAAGGCCGAGATCGCGTCCAGGCCCGAATTCAAGACGCTCGAGGCCGATCTGCGCGCGATCCTCGACTCGGATGCGCGGATTCCCTCGGTGCAGAAGATCGGCGAGCACTACTACAACTTCTGGCGCGACAAGCAGTCTCCGCGCGGGATCTGGCGGCGGACCTCGCTGGAGGAATTCCGCAAGCCCGAGCCACGCTGGGAGACGGTGATCGATCTGGACGAGCTCAACGAGGCCGAGGGCGAGAATTGGGTCTGGCACGGCGTGGAGTGCCTGAAGCCCGAGTACGAGCGTTGCCTGATCGCGCTCTCGCGCGGCGGTGCCGATGCCGACGTGAGCCGCGAGTTCGACCTGCGCAACAAATCCTGGGTGGCCGACGGCTTCTACCGTCCCGAGGCCAAGGGCGGGCTGCAGTGGATCGACATCGACACGGTCTACGTGTTCACGGACTTCGGCAAGGGCAGCACGACCAGCTCCGGGTATCCGCGCATCGTCAAGGAATGGAAGCGCGGCACGCCGATGGAGGACGCGAAGACGGTCTACGAGGGCAAGCCCGGCGATCTCTACATCGCGGCGTTCCGCGACCTGAGCCCGGGCTACGAGCGCGACTTCGTCTCGCGCACCGTCGCCTTCTTCAACGACGAGCTCTACGTGCGCAGGGACGGCAGGCTGATCAAGCTGGACCTGCCCAACTCCGCCAACAAGATGGTGCACAACCAGTGGCTGACGGTGGAGCTGCGCGAGCCGTGGAAGGTCGGTGGCGTCGAACACCCCGCCGGCTCGCTGCTCGTGATGGACTTCGACAAGTTCATGGCCGGCGAACGCTATTTTTCGGTGGCCTTCCGTCCGGACGACACCACCTCGCTGTCCAGCTATGTCTGGACCAGGCGCCATCTCGTGCTCAACCTGCTGGAGGACGTGAAGACCCGCCTGCGGGTGCTCACGCCGCTGGATGCCGAGGCCAACTTCAAGCAGGCCGCCTTCGTCGGCGCACCGCGCGTGGGCACCGCGGCGATCAGTGCGGTCGATCCCGACGAGAGCGACGCGCTGTGGATGACGGTCACCGACTTCCTGACCCCGAGCACGCTGTCGATGGCCGAGGTCGGCAAGCAGCCGGAAGTGCTGAAGACCATGCCGGCGTTCTTCGAGGCGGACGGGCTGGTATCGGAGCAGTACTTCGCCACGTCCAAGGACGGCACCCGCGTCCCGTACTTCGTGGTGCGCCCGAAGGATCTGGCGTTCGACGGCAGCGCACGCACGCTGCTGTGGGGGTACGGCGGGTTCGAGGTGTCCTACACCGCGACCTACAACCCGATGGCGGGCCGCGGCTGGATGCAGAAGGGCGGCGTGTTCGCGTTGGCCAACATCCGCGGCGGCGGCGAATACGGCCCGCGCTGGCACCAGGCCGCGCTCAAGGCCAACCGGCACAGGGCGTACGAGGACTTCGCCGCGGTGGCCGAGGACCTGGTGGCGCGCAAGATCACCTCACCGCAGCACCTCGGCGCGCAGGGCGGCAGCAACGGCGGCCTGCTGATGGGCAACATGCTGGTGCAGTATCCGCAGTTGTTCGGCGCGATCATCTGCCAGGTGCCGCTGCTCGACATGAAGCGCTACAACAAGCTGCTGGCCGGCGCCTCGTGGATGGCCGAATACGGCGACCCCGACAAGCCGAACGAATGGGCGTACATCAAGACCTTCTCGCCCTATCACCTGGCGAAACCCGGACAGGACTATCCGGACATCCTGTTCACCACGTCCACCCGCGACGACCGCGTGCACCCGGGTCATGCGAGGAAGATGATGGCGCGGCTGGAGGAGATGGGGTACACGGCGCATTACTACGAGAACATCGAGGGTGGCCACGGCGGTTCCGCCGACAACGCCCAGGAAGCGTTCATGCGTGCGCTGGCCTACACCTTCCTGTGGGATGCGCTGGGCGACGCCGACTGAACCCGTCCAGGCCGCACACCGCGTGCGGCAGACGCGCACGACGACGGGCCTTCGGGCCCGTTGTCGTGTCCGGGGCATGGGAGCCGCGCTGCGTGGGGTGACGCATGGCGGCATGCACATGCCTGGCTCGTGCCCGGCGCTGCCCTGTCGCTTCGACGTCCAAGCCCACGGCCCGGTTCAGGCCAGCCACAGCCCCAGCGCGAAGGCCGAGCAGAGTGCGATCAACCCGGGCAGCACGCGCAGGGCGTAGCGGCGGCCGCCACGCATCCAGGCCATGACCGCCTTGGCCGAGGAATTGGCGACCAGTGCCACCAGCACGGGCCCACCCGCGGCCTCCGGCGTCACGCTGCCGGCGCTCACCAATTGCGCCACCGACGCCGCCGCCGCGTGCACGTCGGCGAAGCCAGACACGCCCGCGGCCGCATGCAGGCCGGCATCGCCGAGATGGGCATGCACCGCGGCGGCGGCCAGCAGGATCACGCTGACGATGGCCGCGAAGGCCAGGGCGTGGCGCGGTTCGAAGGGGCGACCGGGCGCGGTGGTGGTGTGATCCAGGCCCGCGCCGGTCGAGCCGTCCGCCGGCGCGCGCACGAGCAGGGCCGCGACGAGCACCGCGAGCGCGGCCAGCGCCAGCGGCCAGGCGAGCGGACGCAGCATCGACGGGGCCAGCGCCGCGAACACCGCGCCCAGCATCGCGACCGTGGCGACATTGGAGAACAGCGCGGCGGAGACGCAGGCGCGCAGCAGCGCGGGTGTGGCGCGCGCACGGTCGCCCATCACGGCGATGGTGGCCGTGCTGGAGACGAAGCCGCCGAAGAAACCCGCCAGCGCCAGTCCGCGCGCGGCGCCCAGCACCCGCAGCGCGATGTAGCCGCCGGCGTTGATCGCCATCACCAGCACCACCAGCGTCCACAGTCTCCGCGGGTTCAATGCGTCCCACGGGTCGATGGTGCGGTCCGGCAGCAGCGGCAGCACCACCGCGGCGGCGGCGGCCAACAGCAGGCCGTCGTGCGCCTCCTGCGTGGTGAGCGTCTGCCGGGTGAAGCGGTGCAGCTGCGATTTGCCGGCCAGAATCACCGCCACCACCACGCCGAGCGCACCCGCGAGCGGCGGGCTGTCCATGGCGAGGATGCCGAGCAGGAACACGACCAGCATCGCGACTTCGGTGGTGAGGCCGGGGTCGTGACGCCGGGTGGCGCGATAGCTGGCCAGTGCCGCCAGGCCGACGAAGGCCCCACCCAGCACGATCCCGACCGTGCCCAACCGCTGGCAGACCGCGCCGGTGAGGGCGATCAGCAGAAAGGTGCGCAGCCCGGCCGGACCTCGGAGCACGCCATCGCCCTTGCTGCGCTCGCGCTCGATCCCGACCAGTGCGCCGATGGCCAGGGCGACGCTGAAGCCGGCGGCATCCTGCGCGAAGGTGGGCAACATGGGCGGCTCGTCTGAGAAGAACGTGCGCTGCAGGCTAGCAGCTGGTGTGCCTGCGCGCATGCCGGCGCAGGCGTGCCTCCAGCCCTGCAGGCCGGACGGGTCCAATGGCAGGAAGACTTTCAGCCGCGATTCTTCGGCCAAGGAAAAGGACATGTCCACCCGCAGTGGGGGCGCCTCACGCAGTGCGCGCGCCAGCGGGTGACCGCAGCCTCGTCAATGCGAGAACAGCACCGGCAGATGCGTCCCCTGCAGGAGCTCGCGTGTCGCTCCGCCGAGCAGGAACTCGCGGAACCGGGAACGGCCATAGCCGCCGGCCACCAGCAGCCCTGCACCGACGGTGCGCGCGTGCTCCAGCACCGCGTAGGCGGTGGAGAAGTTCATGCGCGGCTTCGCGATCACCTCGACCCGCAGGCCATGCCGGGCCAGGTGTGCGGCGATGTCGGCGCCCGGGTCCTGGCCGTAGCCTTTTTCATCCGGTTCCGGGTCGACCACCACCACGTCCACCGCTTCGGCATGGCGCAGCAGCGGCAGCGCATCGTGCACCGCGCGTGCCGCTTCGCGGGTGGGCTTCCAGGCGATCACCGCGCGTCCGCCGTCCACGATCTTCGCACCGTCGGGCACCACCAGCACCGGGCGGCCGGATTGCAGCAGCAGGTCGTGGAACAGATCGTGCGCGATGACGGCTTCCGGCCGGTCGCGCGGTGCGCTGGTCGTCACGCAGATGTCGGCGTGACGCGCATGCACGGTGACGGCGTTCTGCGGGTACATCGCCCCTGCGTTGGCGATGCGGACCTCGAGCGGCACGGACGCCTGCGCGTAGCGCGTGCGCAGGGCGTTGACGCGCGAGCGCGCACGCTCCAGCGCCTCCTGGTGCAGGCGCGAATAGACGTCGGCGGTCATGCCGGCCCACTGGCCGGGCAACGGCTCCGGCACATCGACCAGGACCAGCAGCGCGACGTGGCCGCCGTCGCGTTCTGCCAGCGCGATCGCGGCATCGGCAGGTCCGTGTTCGCAGCCGGGCGAGATGTCGGGTACGAGAATATCCTTGAACATGCGTGTCTCCGGGTCGAAGAGAGTGGTGGGCGAACAGTATGCGATTCAGTGCGAGAACAGGATCGGAATGTCGGTGCACTGCATGAATTCGCGCGTGGCGCCGCCCAGCGCGAATTCGCGCAGACGGCTGTGGCCGTAGCCGCCGGCGACGATGAGCTGGGCGCCGCTGCGCCCCGCATGCTTGACGATCTCGTGGGCGACACTGAAGTCCATGCTGGGACGGGTGGTCACCTGAACATCGAGGCCGTGGCGGGCGAGATGCGCCGCGATGTCGGCGCCGGGTTCCTCGCCATATGCGTTGCTTCCGTCGGTCCCCGCGCCGATTGCGGCATCGATCGCCAGCACCTCGACGGTGTCGGCATCGCGCAGCAGCGGCAGGGCATCGTGCACCGCGCGCGCCGCCTGTGCGGTGGGCTTCCAGGCGACCAGTGCGCGCCTGGGCAGGCCGTCGACATTCATGCCTTCCGGCACCGCCAGCACCGGACGCCCGCCATGGATCAGGAGGTCGCCGAACCAGCTCAGCGCCGGGCCGGACTGCGCATCGCCCATCGGCGCTGTCGGCACCACGACCAGATCGGCATGACGCGCATGCAGGGCCGCGGTCGCGGCCGGATGCATGGCGATGGATTCGGTGCTGCGCACTTCCACGCGCGCGCCTTCGCGGGCATGCGCCTCGCGCAGGCGCGCCACCAGTGCGGCATTGCGTGCATGCGCGTCCTCATGCATGCGCGCGTAGAGGTCGTACGACATCCCGCCCCAGTCGGTGGGCATCGGCATCGGCACGTCGACCGCGGCGAGAATCCGCACGTGCGCATCGAAGGCCTCGGCGAGCGCCCGTGCGGCGCGCAGCGGGCCACGTCCGCTGGCCTCGTTCACCCAGGGCAGCAGGATGTCGCGGAGCATGGGATGGTGCGCGATGCCGGGTTGTCTCGTGCCGTGGTCGTTCATGGCTCATCTCCCGCAGGACCGATGAGCATCCATCACACCACGAATCACGGTGGCGGGTTTGACCGGGATCAACTTGCACGCCGCCTGTGGGGGTAATGTGGACGCACAGGGGCGATTCCGCCGTACGCCGGCCGCCATCGGCGTGCAGCTTCCGCCCGACCCGCAGGAGACGCGCATGCCTCGCCAGGGCCCGTTGTCGCAGGACATCGCGGAAGACGCGGCCGCGAAGCATGCCGTCGCGGAGCATGCCGCCATGGAGCATGCCGCTGGAGCGCATGCGGCCGAAGCCCCGGTCGTCTTCCGCGCCCGCGGGCTCACCAAGGTGTACCGGATGGGCGAGGTCGAGGTGCACGCCCTGCGCGGCGTGGACCTGGAGATCCGCCGCGGCGAGTTCATCGTGCTGCTGGGCGCCTCCGGCAGCGGCAAGTCCACGCTGCTGAACATCCTCGGCGGGCTGGATGTGCCCACCGCGGGCGAAGTCGCCTACTGCGAGCACCGCCTGGACGGTGCCGGCGACGCCGCGCTCACCCGCTTCCGCCGCGAGCACGTGGGTTTCGTGTTCCAGTTCTACAACCTGATCCCCAGCCTGACCGTGCGCGAGAACGTGCAACTGGTGGCCGACATCGCCGAAGACCCGATGGAGGTGGATGAGGCGGTGGCGCGGGTGGGCCTGGGCGCGCGCGGCGACCATTTCCCGGCGCAGCTCTCCGGCGGCGAGCAGCAGCGCGTGGCGATCGCGCGCGCCATCGTCAAGTGCCCGGCGGTGCTGCTGTGCGACGAGCCCACCGGCGCGCTCGATTACGCCACCGGCAAGCGCGTGCTGGAGGCGATCGAGGCGGTCAACCGCGAGCTGGGCACCACGGTCGCGGTGATCACCCACAACGCGTCGATCGCCGGCATGGCCGACCGGGTGATCCGCCTCGGCGACGGGCGCATCCAGGACGTGCAGATCAACGCGCAGCGCCTGCGCCCGTCCGACTTGTCGTGGTGACCGCGATGCGCGCACTCGACCGCAAACTGCTGCGCGACGCCCGCCTGCTGTGGAGCCAGGCGGTCACCGTGGCGCTGGTGGTCGCCGCGGGCGTGGCCGGTTTTCTGGCCACGCTGGGCGCGGTGGGCTCGCTGGCGCGCGCGCGCGACGACTACTACGCCCAGGCGCATTTCGCCGAGGTCTTCGCCAGCGCAACCCGTGCGCCGGATGCGGTGGCCGCGCGCCTGCGCACCGCGCCGGGGGTGGCCGATGTGCAGACCACGGTGGAGCGCACGGTGCGCGTGTCGCTGCCGGGTGTGTCCGACCCGATCCTCGGCCATCTGATCGGCATCGACCCCGCGCGGCCGCAGCGCATGAACCGGGTCACCCTGCGCGAAGGGCGCATGCCCGCTGCACGCCGTGCGACGGCCGGCGGTGCGGGCGGCGCCGATGCGACAAGCGCCGATGCGGCGCTGGAGGCGCTCGTGTCCGCCGGTTTCGCCGATGCGCGCGGGCTGCAGCCGGGCGCGCAGCTGACCGCGCTGATCGCCGGCAAGCGGCGCACGCTGCGCGTGGTCGGGGTGGCGCTCTCGCCGGAATACGTGTTCGCCGGTCTCGCCGGCATGCCCGACATGCGCGGCTTCGGCGTGTTCTGGGTGGACCGCACGGCGCTTGCCGCGGCCATCGACATGCAGGGCGCGTTCGACCGGGTGGCGGTGAAACTCGCGCCCGGCGCGCGCCGCGAAGCCACCATCGCCGCGCTCGACCGCATGTTGGCGCCGTGGGGCGGGCGTGCGGCGCACGGGCGGGAGGACCAGCCCTCGCACGCCATGCTGGACAACGAAATCCGCGAACAGCGCGTGCTCGGTACGGTGCTGCCGTCGATCTTCTTCGCGGTGGCGGCGTTCCTGCTGAACGTGGTGATCTCGCGGCTGGTCGCCACCCAGCGCGAGCAGATCGCGACGCTGAAGGCGCTGGGCTATGCCGACCGCAGCATCGCCTGGCACTACCTGCGTCTGGTGCTGGGCATCGTGACCGTGGGTCTGCTGCTGGGCATCGTGGTCGGCGACCGGCTGGCGGCGCTGCTGACCGGGCTGTATGCCGACTTCTTCCACTTCCCGCGGTTCGAACACCGCCTGTCGCCGGGGCTGGCGCTGATCGCCGCGGCGATCGCCCTGACCGCGGGCGTGCTCGGCACCCTGGGCGCGATCGCCGCCAGCGTGCGCCTGGCCCCGGCCGAGGCGATGCGCCCGCCCGCGCCCGGGCGCTACCGGCCGGCGCTGGCCGAGCGTCTGGGCCTGCACGCGCTGCCGCCCGGCCTGCGCATGACCCTGCGCGGCATGGAGCGCAGGCCGCTGCGCAGCGCGCTGTCGGTGGCGGGCGTGGCCGCGGCGGTGGCGATCGTGGTCATGGGCAATTTCTTCCGCGACGCCATCGACGCGATTGTCGACGCCGAGTTCAACCTGAAGATGCGCGCCGACACCATCGTCTGGACCGTGGAGCCGCTGGGCGAGGAGGCCGCACAGCGTCTGGCGCGGCTGCCCGGCGTGCGCGCGGTGGAGTCCGGGCGCGACGTCGTGGTGCGTCTGGCGCATGGCCACCGCAGCGAGCGCGCCACACTGCAGGGCTACGCCGCGGAACCGACGCTGCTGCGCATCGTCGATGTCGACGGCCGACGCCATGCGCCGCCGGACGACGGCCTGCTGATGACCGACCGCCTCGCCGACAAGCTGCGTCTGCGCGTGGGCGATGCGGTGCGCGTCGACGTGCTGGACGGGCGCCCGCGCGTGCTCGCCGTGCCGCTGCGCGCCATCGTGCGCGACAGCATGGGCCTCAACGTCTACATCGAGCGCCGCGCGCTCAACCGGCTGCTGCAGGAAGGCCCGTTGGCCAACCGCCACGCACTGTCGGTGGAGCCCGGGCAGGAGGCCGCGATGCTGCGCGCCGCTGCCGAGCTGCCGGCGGTCGCCGGCGCCTTCAGCAAGGCCACGCTGTGGCGCAACATGCGCGATGTCAGCGCGCGCAACGTGCGGATCATGAGCCTGGTGCTGACCGCGTTCGCCACCGTGATCGCGGTCGGCGTGGTCTACAACAACGCGCGCATTGCCCTGGCCGAGCGCGGCTGGGAGCTGGCCAGCCTGCGCGTGCTCGGTTTCGGCCGCGGCGAGGCCTCGGCCCTGCTGCTGGGCGAAATCGCCATCGGCATCGCCCTGGCGCTGCCGATGGGCATGTGGCTGGGCCATGCGCTGGTGCGCACGATCGTAGAGCTGATGCGCAGCGACCAGTTCTATTTCCCGGTCGACATCCAGCCGCGCACCTACGCCCTGGCTGCGCTGGCGGTGCTGGCCGCGGGCGTGGCCAGTGCGCTGGTGGTCCGGCGCAGGATCGACCGCCTCGATCTGGTAGCGGCCCTGAAGACCCGGGAGTGAGGCCATGCGCACGAAGTTATCCGCATCACGCCACATCACGTCATGCGCGGGATTGCACGCCCACGGCCCGCCAGCGGAGGACAGCGCTCGCATGCATCCGGGCGTGATGCATCCGGTCATGACTCCGATGAGATCCATGCCGCGCGCCGCATCGGCGTACGCTTGCGCACAGGGAGGCGTGTCATGAGCATCCGACCCCGCACCGTGTGGGCCACCGTCGCCATCGCCGTGCCGCTGCTGGCCGCGCTGGCCTGGGCCTTCGTGCCGCGCCCGCCCGAAGTGGAAACCGCGACCGCGCACAGCGGCCGCTTCGAGGCCGGCATCGAAGCGCTCGCGCGCACCCGCGTACGCGAGCGCTACCTGGTCTCCGCGCCGTTGGCCGGGCGCGTGTCGCGCATCACGCTGCGCGAAGGCGATGCGGTGGAACGCGACGCGGTCATCGCCATCCTGTCGCCCGCGCTCCCGCCGATGCTGGATGCGCGCACCGAGGCCGAGCTGTCGGCGCGGCTGGAAGCCGGAGGCGCCAACATCGACCGCGCGCAGGCGCGCATCGCCCGCGCGCGGGTGGCGGTGGAGGAGGCGCGCAGCCTGCTGCGCCGTTACGACGGCCTGCGCAAGGACGGCTACGTCTCCGCGCAGCAGATCGACAGCCAGCGGCTCGCGGTCGACGCCGCGACGCGCGAGCTGGCCGCCGCCGAACAGGAGCGCCACGTCGCCGAGCACGAGCGCGACATCGCGCGCGCCGCGCTCTCGGCCGCGCGCGGCGGGCCGCAGGCCGAGCGTGCGCTGGCGCTGCGCGCGCCGGTGGCCGGGCGCGTGCTGCGGGTGCTGCAGGACAGCGCGGCCCCGGTCGCCATCGGCACACCGCTGCTGGAGATCGGCGACCTGGCGGACCTCGAAGTGGTCGCCGAACTGCTGACCGAAGATGCCCTGCACGCCGCCCCGGGCACGCCGGTACGCATCGTCGACTGGGGCGGCGAAGCGCCGCTGGACGGCCGAGTGCGCCGGGTCGAGCCCGGCGCCTACACCAAGGTCTCGGCGCTGGGCGTGGAGGAGCAGCGGGTGGAGGTGCGGATCGACATCGTCAGCCCGCGCGCGCAGTGGGCGACGCTGGGCGACGGCTATCGCGTCGGCGTGCGCGTGCTCACCCGGATGGGCGAGGGCGCGCTGCAGGTGCCGGTGAGCGCGCTGTTCCCGGCACCGGGCGCCGCCGACCCGCAGGCGATGGCGCTGTTCCGCGTCGACGACGGCCGTGCGCGGCTACCCGGGTCCAGGTGCTGGGCCGCAACGATGCGTCCGCGTGGATCCGCCCCATCCAGGGCCCGGCCGCGGTGAAGGCGGGCACCGAGGTGATCGTCTACCCGGGCGAGACGGTGGAAGACGGCGGCCGGGTGCGCACCCACCGCGTCGCGCCCGCGGGGGGCGCGTGAACGAGGGCGGCGCTGCATCGTCCGCATCGTCCGCAGTCACTTCAGCGCCAGGACTGGCCGCGGATGAAGCCGCCGCGCGGCTGCGTCGCGATGGCCCCAATCTGCTGCCCGACGCCGCGCGTCGGCGCTGGCCGCGGATGTTGCTGGACGTGCTGCGCGAGCCGATGCTGCTGTTGCTGCTGGCCGCCAGTGCGCTGTATCTGCTGCTGGGCGATACCGGCGAGGCGCTGATCCTCGGCGCCTCGGTGCTGCTGGTGATCGCGCTCACGCTCTACCAGGAGCTGCGCTCGGAGCGCGCCTTGCAGGCGCTGCGCGACCTCAGCAGCCCACGCGCCCGGGTGATTCGCGACGGCCGCATGCAGGTGCTGTCGGCGGCGGAACTGGTGGTCGGCGACCGCGTGCAACTGGCCGAGGGCGACCGCGTGCCCGCCGATGTGCGCCTGCTCGACGACGGCGCGGTCGAGGTGGACGCCTCGCTGCTCACCGGCGAATCGGTGCCGGTGGCGCGCAGTGCGGCGCAGGCCGGGCACGACCGTCTGCATGCCGGCACCCTGGTGGTCCGCGGCCACGCGGCTGCGGTGGTGGAGGCCACCGGCGCACGCACCGAGATGGGCCGGATCGGCGCCAGCCTCGCCGAAGTGCGGACCCAGCCGACACCGCTGCAGCGCGAAATGCGCCGCGTGGTCGCGCTGTTCGGCGGCATCGCCATCGCCGCCTGCGCGCTGATGGTGCTGCTCTACGGCCTGCTGCGCGGCGACTGGCTGCAGGCGATGCTCGCCGGCATCACCCTGGCGATGAGCAATATTCCCGAAGAATTCCCGGTGGTGCTGACCGTGTTCCTGGCGCTGGGCGGCTGGCGCATGGCGCGGCAGCGGGTGCTGGTGCGGCGTCCGCCGGCGATCGAGGCGCTGGGCGCGGTCACCGTGCTGTGCACCGACAAGACCGGCACGCTCACCGAGAACCGCATGGCGCTGGCCGAGCTTGTGCCGCCCGGCGCGCCCGCGCATGCGCGGGCCGATGCGCTCGCGCCGCCTGCAGCGCCCGCGCGCATGCTGCTGGCCTGCGCCGCGCGCGCCAGCGAGGCCGCGACCCACGACCCGATGGACCGCGCGGTGCTGCGCTGCGTCGACGGCGCGGATGCCCGGCCGTCCACCGCGCCCCTGCATCGGTATCCGCTGAGCGCGGGGCGGCCAGTCTATGCGCTCGCCTGGCCCGACGCGGACGGTGGCCTGCGCATCGCCTGCAAGGGCGCGCCCGAGGCGGTGGCGGCGCTGTGCGCGCATGCGCCCGCACAGGCCGCCGCAGTCCCCGGACATGCCGCCGTCGCAGACGACATGGCCGCACGCGGCCTGCGCGTGCTCGCGGTCGCCGAGGCGGTGTTGCCGGCGTCGGCCCTGGCGGCCTTGTCCCTGCAGGCATCGACACCGCCCGCAGACACGCGCGAGTGTCCCGAACTCGACGACCCGCGCCTACGGTGGCGCTGGCACGGCCTGCTCGGCTTCGCCGACCCGCTGCGCCCCGGCGTGCGCGAGGCGGTGGACGAAGCGCGCAGCGCGGGCATCCGCGTGCTGATGCTGACCGGCGACCACCCGCGCACCGCGCGCGCCATCGCCTCGCAGGCGGGCATCGACGAGCGCATCGGTCAGCACATCGGTCAGCACATCGGCCAGAGCATGCAGGGGGGTGGCGACCCCAGCCGCGACGATGCGCCCACGGTCGTCACCGGCAGCGCCTTCGCGGAGGCCGACGGCGCTGCCGTCGACGCCATGCTCGCGCACACGCGGGTGTTCGCGCGGGTGACGCCTGCGCACAAGCTGCGCATGGTCGAGCGCCTGCGCGCGCGGGGTGAGGTGGTGGCGATGACCGGCGACGGCGTCAACGACGCCCCCGCGCTCGCCGCCGCCCACATCGGCGTGGCGATGGGCGCGCGCGGCACGGACGTGGCGCGCGAGGCCGCGGCCATCGTGCTGGTCGACGACGACTTCGCCTCGGTGGTGCGCGCGGTGCGCATGGGCCGCGCGATCTACGACAACATCCGCCGCGCGGCACGCTTCATCATCGCCGTGCACGTGCCGATCGCCGGCCTGGCGCTGCTGCCGCTGCTGCTGGGCACGCCGCTGGTGCTGCTGCCGCTGCACGTGGTGTTTCTGGAGATGATCGTCGACCCGGCCTGCGCCTTCGTGTTCGAGCGCGAACCACCCGGCCGCGACCTGATGCGCCGCCCGCCGCGTCGCCCGCAGGCGCGGATGATCGACGCGCCGACGCTGATCGCCAGCCTCGCGCGCGGCGCGCTGGCCTTCGCCTGCGTGGTGGGCGTGTATCTCGCGGCCGGCGCGCAGGGCCTGGCGCCGCCCGCGCAGGCGGCCTGCGCGTTCGCCGCGCTGGTCGCCGCCAACCTCGCGCTGATCGCGGTGCATCGCGGCGATGGCGGCATGTGGGGCGCGCTGCGCCAGCCCAACCCGGCCTTCGTCGCGGTGGTCGCGGGCGCGCTGTGCCTGCTGGCGCCGATCCTGCTGTGGCCCGAGGCCGCGGCCTGGTTCCGCTTCGAGCCGCCGCCCTGGCCGGCGCTCGGCGTGGCGCTGCTGCTCCCGCCGCTGGTGTTGCTGGCGGTCGAAGCGGCCGTGCGCGCCCGGCGCCGGAGCGCCGGGCGGCGGCCCATCGCCGCCCATGCAGGCCCGGATTGACCCAGGTCAAGCGCATCGCACGCGCGATCGCGCCCAATACACGCTCTGTCCGACATCGGGAGCATCCGCATGAACCGAGTCTCCGCAAAAGTCTGCATCGTCACCGGCGCCGCGGTCGGCATCGGCCGCGCCTGCTGCCTGCGTCTGGCCGGGGAGGGCGCGCGCGTCGCCCTGTTCGATCTGGACGACGCCCATGGCGAAGCCCTCGCCGCCGAGCTGCGCGCGGGCGGCGCCGACGCACGCTACTGGCATGTCGATGTCGCCAGCGAAGCCGACGTGGCGGCGGCCGTCGACGCGGCGGTCGCGCATTTCGGCGCACTGCACGCGCTGGTCAACAACGCCGGCATCGCCGGCAGCAACAAGCCCACCCACGAGCTGACCGAAGCCGAGTGGGACCGTGTGCAGTCGGTCAACGTGAAGGGCGTGTTCTTCTGCACCAAGCACGCCATCCCGCACCTGCAGCGTGCCGGCGGCGGCAGCATCGTCAACCTGTCGTCGATCTACGGCCTGGTCGGCGGCCCCGACGTGCCGCCGTATCACGCATCGAAAGGCGCGGTGCGGCTGATGAGCAAGACCGACGCATTGCTGTATGCGGCCGACCGCATCCGCGTGAACTCGGTCCACCCCGGCTACATCTGGACGCCGATGGTCGAAGGCCATCTGCGCGCCGGCGGAGCCGCCGACATCGACCAGGCGCGTCGCGACGTGGATGCGCTGCATCCGCTCGGCCGCATGGGCGAACCCGACGACATCGCCTGGGGCGTGGTGTATCTGGTTTCGGACGAATCCAGATTCGTCACCGGCAGCGAGTTGACGATCGACGGCGGCTACACCGCGCGCTGACCAGGCGGCATCGCCGCGCGGTCTCGCCGCCTCGCCGCGCGGGTGCGGCGGAGCCGGCACAACGGCGTCCGCCGGGGATGGCCGGGTATCGCCGAATGCGACCGCCGGCTGTCGCAGGCGGTGCGTGGCGCACGGTGCTTGAAGCGCGCGTGTAGCGGTCACAGGCTGGAACCGTCATCGGACCCTCCGCTCCGATGTGGAGCCGGCCATGCTCGTCATCGTGTTCGTCGCCTTCGTTCTGTGCTTCGCACTGGAGCGTCTGTACCCGGGCTGGCCATTGCCGGCGGTGCGCAGCTGGCCCTGGCGGGTGCTGGCCATCAATGCGGTGCAGCTGGGTGTGGTGCTGCTGGCCGGCCTGACCTGGGAACGCTGGCTGTCGTCGGCCTCGCTCCTCGACCTGTCCGCGCATCTGTCGCCCGCGATGGGCGGACTGCTGGCCTATTTCATCGCCACCTTCCTCTTCTACTGGTGGCATCGCTGGCGTCACGAAAGCGACCGGCTCTGGCGCTGGTTCCACCAGATCCACCACAGCCCGCAGCGGCTGGAGGTCATCACCTCGTTCTACAAGCACCCTGCGGAGATGGTGGTCAATTCGCTGATCGGCAGCGTGCTGGTCTACACCGTGCTCGGTCTGTCGCTGGAGGGCGGCGCGATCTATACCCTGTGCACCGCGCTGGGCGAATTCTTCTACCACACGAATGTGCGCACGCCCCGCTGGGTGGGCTATGTGTTCCAGCGCCCGGAAATGCACCGCATCCATCACCAGTACGGCCGGCACCGCAACAATTACGGCGACATCGTGTGGTGGGACATGCTGTTCGGCACCTGGGAAAACCCGAAGGAATGGACCCACACCTGCGGGTTCGAGCCCGAGCGCGAGGAACGGCTGGGCGAGATGCTGCGCTGGCGCGATGTGCACGCCGATCCCACGGATGTGCACGCCCATGAGGTGCCTGCGCCTCAAGGCGTTCTCGCTGATGCGGCCGTGACCCCCGATCGCGTCGACCCTGCGCGCGGCACGGCGCAGCCGCCGTCCTGATCGCCGACCACTGCGCTGCCTGTTCCTCCTCCCTCCGCGTACATGGCATGCCGCCGCGATGCAGCGTTGCGGCGATGGGGCGCTGCGATCATTCGCGTTCACAGAGCGGTACGCCGGGCGAACCGTGATCGCGGCTGAAGATGCGCGTTAAGCACGCGTCAAATGCACACGCCCGCCCGCATTGGCCAACCCTTTTTGAACTCGACGCTCACATCCGCATAACAATCGCCTCATCGGCATTTAATTCGCGGCCGAGAGCATGCGTGCCATGACGCTTTCCCTCTCGCCTTTCGCCGCATTGCCCGCCTGCCTTCGTGGGGATGGTGTGCCCGAGTTGCCTTCGGACGCCCGATCGGAGGTGTCGCTGGACATGCTGTCGCACCCGCATGCCGAGGCACCGCGCTCCACGCCGAACGACGCCGGCCGCGATGCCGGGGCCGCCCACGCGCTGCACGTCGGGCCCGGCCACGCCCGGCGCGGCGAGGTCGAGGCGTTCATCGCCCGCATCTACCGCGAACGCTACGACGCCAGGCTTGGCGGTTTCCTGCCGCATCTGCTGGCCTGGCGCGATGCCGCCGGCGCACTGCAGGCGGCGGCCGGGCTGCGCGTGGGCACCGAAGGCGCGTTGTTCGTCGAACAGTATCTGGATGTACCGGCCGAGGCGGCGGTGACCGCGGTCGCCGGCGTGCCGGTGTCGCGCGAGCGGCTGGTCGAAGTGGGCAACTTCGCGGCCGAAGGCGCGGGCGATGCGCGCGCGCTGATTTTGCGTCTGACCGTGCGCCTGCATGCGGCGGGTTATCGCTGGGTGCTGTTCGCGGCGACGCGCCAGCTGCGCAATGCCTTCGACCGCATGCATCTGGCCACCGTCGTGCTGGCCGACGCCGACCCGGCGCGCCTGGCGCGGGTGGGCACCGACTGGGGGCGGTACTACGACACCCAGCCGAAGCTGATGTGCGGCGATATCGCCGCCGGCCATGCATGGCTCGCGCGCACCGGCCAACTGCCCGTGGCCGACCCTGCGCCTGCGCTGGACGACGCGGCCGCGCAGGGAGTGCTGCTGCCATGAACGCCTCCATGCAACGGGCACCCGCGGCCGCCACCGAGCCCTCGAACGCCAACCCCTTCCGGCCGCTGCTCGACCGTCTGCGCGGCGACGCCCCGCGTCTGCGTGATGCACACGGCCTGCGCGATGGCGATGCGCTGCGTATGGAGGTGGATGCCTGCGCGGCGGTGCTGCGCGCCAGTGGCGCAGGCCGCATCGCCAGCCGTCTGGACAACGGTGCCGACTGGGTGGTGCTCGATCTCGCGATCCGTGCGCTCGGCCTGGTGCATGTGCCGGTGCCCACGTTCTTCAGCGAGGCGCAGGCCGCGCATGCGCTGCGCGACAGCGGTGCCGATGCGCTGGTCTGCAGCGCGCCGGCATGCGCCTCGCAGGAGACGCAGCGCGCCGACGCATCGATGCCCGGCGTCCACGCCCTCGGCCCGCGGCTGCGCCTGCAGCGGCTGGACGCGCCCCGCGTCGCGCTGCCCGACGGCACGGCGGTGATCACCTACACCTCCGGCACCACCGGCGCACCGAAGGGCGTGTGTCTGGATGCATGCACGCTGATGACCGTGGTGCAGTCGCTGGCCGATGCCGCGGCATCGCTGTCGCCGCAGCGCCATCTGTGCCTGATGCCGCTGTCGACGCTGCTCGAAAACGTGGCCGGTGTGTATGCGGCCCTGCTGGCCGATGCCGAGATCGTGGCGCCGCCGCTGGCCGAGATCGGCTACACAGGCGCCGCCGGTCTGGACGTGCCCGCACTGGTCGCCTGCCTGCACCGCCACCGCCCGCACAGCGCGATCCTGGTCCCGCAATTGCTGCTGGCGCTCACCATGGCCGCCGAGCGCGGCACGCCGATGCCCGACTCGCTCCGGTTCCTCGCGGTGGGCGGCGCACGCGTCGGCGAGGGCCTGATCGCCCGTGCCGAGGCAGTGGGCCTGCCGGTGTACGAAGGCTATGGCCTGAGCGAATGCGCCTCGGTGGTCTGCCTCAACCGCCCCGGGGCACGCCGCGCCGGCAGTGTCGGCCGCGCGCTTCCGCACGTGCGCGTGCATACGGACGTCCGCGCGCAGGCGGGCGAGGGCGCGCATGCGGGTGAAGCGGACGCGCCGCTGTCCGGAGAACTGCTGATCGACGGGCCGCGCTGGCTCGGCTATCTGGGCGATGCGCCGCCGCCGGCCGGCCCGGTGCGCACCGGCGACATCGGCTACATCGACGCCGACGGCTACGTGTACGTCACCGGCAGGAAGAAGCATGTCTTCATCACCGCCTTCGGTCGCAATGTCTCGCCGGAGTGGGTGGAAAGCGAACTGCAGCAGCACCCGGAGATCGCCCAGGCGGTGGTGTTCGGCGAGGCGCGGCCGTTCAACGTCGCGGTGGTGTGGCCGAGACGCCAGGATACCGACGCCGATGCGCTGCAGGCCGCGCTCGATGCGGTGAACCGCGGGCTGCCCGACTACGCGCAGGTGCGCGTCGCGATTCGTGCCCATGCGCCGTTTTCCGTCGCCGACGGAACGCTCACCGCCAACGGCCGCCCGCGCCGCGAGGCGATCTTCGCCCGCCATCGCCTTGCCATCGACGCGCAGTACGAAGCCCGGCTCGAAGCCGGGTTCGAAGCCCGATCGGAGGCCCGGCGGAGTGCGTCCACCGACCCCTCGCACATCCGCACCCCCATCCCCACGGAGTGACCGCATGACCCTGCCGCAAGCCACCGCCTTCCACGACCGTCTGCTCGCCGATACCGCACGCGAGCGCGAGGCGCTGATCGCGATCCCGATCATCCAGCAGGCGCTGGCCGGGCGCATCGGCCGCGACGACTACATCGCATTCCTCACCCAGGCCTTCCACCACGTGCGCCACACCGTACCGCTGCTGATGGCCTGCGGCGCGCGGTTGCCGGCGCGGCTGGAGTGGCTGCGCACCGCGGTGGGCGAATACATCGAGGAGGAGATGGGCCACCACGAATGGATCCTGGACGATCTTCAAGCCTGCGGTGCCGACCGCGGCGCGGTGGAGGCCTCGGCGCCGGCCGAAGCCACCGAGCTGATGATCGCCTATGCCTACGACACCATCGCCCGCGGCAACCCGGTGGGCTTCTTCGGCATGGTGCTGGTGCTGGAAGGCACCAGCGTGGCGCTGGCCACCCGCGCGGCCGAGACCATCGAGACCAGCCTCGGCCTGCCGCGCAACGCGTTCGGCTATCTGCGCTCGCATGGCGATCTCGATATCGAACACACGGGCTTCTACGAAGGCCTGATGAACCGGCTGGACGACGAAGACGACCGCCAGGCCGTGGTCCATGCCGCACGCAGGTTCTACAAACTCTACGGCGACATCTTCCGCAGCCTGCGCGACGGCCGCGAGACCGCGCTCGCGGAGGCGGCATGACACGCGCGGCCCCCGCAGAGGGCCGTCTGGCCGGCCGCTGCGTCCTGCTCACCGGCGCCAGCGGCGGCATCGGCAGCGCGCTGTGTGCCGCGCTGGTGGCCGAGGGCGCGCGCGTCGTCGCCGTCGGCCGCGATCTGCCGCGTCTGCAGGCGCTGGCGGCCGGCCGCCAGGAGGATCGCGTACACCCCATCGTCGCCGACCTGGGCGATGCCTCCGGCCGACATCGCCTCGCGCAAACGGTCGCCGCCTTGCCGCATCCGCCCGGCATCCTGGTGCTGGCGCATGCGCGCAGCGCCTTCGGCCTGTTCGAGGCGCAGTCGGAGGCCGAGCTGCAGACGCTGGTGGCCACCAATCTGCTCGCGCCGATGCAGTTGATCCATGCGCTGCTGCCCACCCTGCGCACCCAGCCGCAGCCGGCGGTCGTGGCGGTGGGCTCGACCTTCGGCAGCCTGGCCTTTCCCGGCTTCGCGGCCTACAGCGCCACCAAGTTCGGCCTGCGCGGGCTGATGGAAGGCCTCGCGCGCGAATACGCCGACAGCGACCTGCGCTTTCAACACCTTTCCCCGCGCGCCACCCGCACCGCGTTCAACACCCCGGCGGTGGAGGCGATGAATCGCGAGATGAAGGTCGCCCAGGACGACCCCGCCGCCGTCGCCGCGCAGTTGGTGGATGCGATCGCCGCAGGCCGCCGCCGGCTGCAGATCGGCTGGCCGGAAAAACTCTTCGCCCGCCTCAACGGCGCGCTGCCCGGGCTGGTCGACCGCAGCCTGCGCGCGCAGTTGTCGATCGTCCGCCGTCACGCACGCGCCTGAGCCCGCAGGCCCGTCTTCCCGTATCCCTCACAGGAGATTTCGATGAATATCATTGCCCAACGCCCCACGCCCATCACCGCTTCGCTGCGTCGCGGCGCATGCGCGCTGGTCCTGCTGGCCGCGTCGGTGTCGGCGCTGGCCGGCACGCTAAGTCCGCAGGTCGTGCAGGTGCGCGACCGCTGGGCCGAGGTCAACTACCAGGTGCCCAGGGACAAGCGCGAAGCCGCGTTCGAGGCCCTCGCCAGACAGGCCGCCGACGCGCGCAAGGCCGCGCCGCGCAGTGCCGAGGCGTTGATCTGGGAAGGCATCGTGCTCTCCAGCTACGCCGGTGCCCGCGGCGGTCTGGGCGCGCTGGGCCTGGCGAAGGAGGCGCGTGCGGATTTCGAACAGGCGCTCAAGCTGGACCCCGACGCGCTGGACGGCGCCGCCTACACCAGCCTCGGCGCGCTGTATTACCAGGTGCCGGGCTGGCCGATCGGATTCGGCGACGACAAGAAGGCGCGCGAGCTGCTGAAGAAGGGTCTGCAGGTGGACCCCGACGGCATCGATGCCAATTATTTCTATGCCGATTTCCTGCGCGACCAGGGCGACTATGCCGCCGCTGCCGCCGCGCTCGAGAAGGCGCTGGCCGCGCCGCCGCGGCCCGGCCGCGAAGTGGCAGACCGTGGCCGCCGCGAGGAAGCGCAGGCCCTGCTCACCCAGGTGCGCAGGCAGCTCGCCAGCCGATGATCTGCGTGCCCGTGCACACCGCGATGGGCGCCTGCAGCGGCCGTGTCCACATGCCGCGCGGGGCTTGTCGCCCGCCGGCCCGGCGCCCAGACTGAGCCCATGCGAATCCTGCTGGTGGAAGACGACGCCTCGCTCGGCGAAGGCCTGCGCACCGCGCTGCGGCGCGCGGCCTTCGCCGTCGACTGGCTGCAGGACGGCGCCAGTGCGCTGGTCGCGCTGCGCGACGGCGGCATCGATCTGATGGTGCTCGATCTCGGCCTGCCGCACATGGACGGCATCGAGGTCATCCGCCAGGCGCGCCGCGCCGGCATCGACACGCCCATCCTCGTGCTCAGCGCCCGCGAGCGCGCCAGCGACCGCACGCTCGGCCTGGACGTGGGCGCCGACGACTACCTCGGCAAACCCTTCGACGTGAACGAACTGCTGGCGCGGGTGCGCGCGCTGCTCCGGCGCAGCAGCGGCCGCGCCGAGCCCAGGCTGCGCGTCGGTGCGCTGGAACTCGATCCCGCGCGGCTCGACGTGACCTGGCGCGGGCGGATCGTCGACCTCTCGCGGCGCGAATTCGCGCTGCTGCGCCTGCTGATGGAGCGCGTGGGCCGCCCGATCCCGCGCGAAAGCGCGCAGCAGCGGCTCTACGGCTGGGACGAGGATGTCGCCAGCAACGCGCTCGACGTGCACGTGCATGCGCTGCGCCGCAAGCTCGACCCGGCCTTGATCCGCACCCTGCGCGGCGTGGGCTATGCGCTGAACACCGCCGTCGCCGGTGCGGCCGGGCAGCCGGCTGCGACGGATGCGGCCTGTGACCCTGAGACGGGCGTAGGGCAGGGCGCCGGGCGCAGCGGCGGGCAGGGCGGGAGCGGCGCGGCATGAGCTCGATCCGCCAGCTGCTGCTGGTCTCGATCATCGGCGTCGGCAGTCTGCTGCTGCTGATCGCCGGCGCCTGGAGCTACCGCGTCGGTCTGCAGGAGGCCGAGGAACTGTTCGACGCCAAGCTCGCGCATTCCGCGCGCGTGCTGATGAGCCTGATCGACACCCCGCTGCACGAGCTGGACCGCGCCGTCGACAACGGCGATGCCCGCGTGGTCGAGGTCTGGCACGGCAGCGCCACGGGCGAGGGCCGCGAACTCGCGCTGCCCGGCGGCCATGCCTACGAAACCAAGCTCGCCTTCCAGGTGCGCGCGCCCGACGGCCGCCTGCTGCTGCGTTCCGACAGCGGCCCGGACGATGCCTTCGCACCGCTGCGCCCCGGCTATGCCGACACCGTCGCCGACGGTGAGCGCTGGCGCACCTTCGTGCTCCACGCGCCTTCAGGCTACTGGTACCAGACCGCCGAACAGGCCGCGATCCGCAGCGAAATCGCCGAGGAGATCGCGTTCGGCATCGCCCTGCCGCTGCTGCTGGCACTGCCGGTGCTGGCGCTGTGCGTGTGGCTGGCGGTCGCCTGGGCGGTCCGCGGGCTCAGCGACGTGTCGCAGGCCGTGGACCAGCGCAGCCTGGAGCGGCTCGACCCCATCCGCCCCGCGCGCGTGCCGCGTGAGGTCGCGGGGCTCGTGCGCGCGATCAACGCGCTGCTCGCGCGTCTCGCCCAGGCGCGTGCGCGCGAACGGCGCTTCGTCGCCGACGCCGCACACGAACTGCGCACGCCCATCGCCGCGCTCAAGCTGCATGCCTGGAACGTGGCCGAAGCCACCGACGCCGACGAGCGCGCGCAGTCGCAGCGCCTGCTCGACGCCGGCATCCGGCGCATGGAGCGCCTGGTCGAACAACTGCTCGCACTCAGTCGCCTCGACAACGCCCTGCTCGACAATGGCCGGCCCGACGGCAACCGTCCCGCGCCGCAGGCCGAGATCGACCTTGCCGCACTGCTGCGCAGGCTCTGCGAGGAACTGTCCGCGGTCGACATCGCCCGCACCCGTCACCTGCAGGCCGACCTGCAGCCCGCGCGCCTCTACGGCCACGACACCGCGCTGGAAGTGCTGGCCCGCAACCTCATCGACAACGCGCTGCGCTACACCCCGCCCGGCGGCACCGTGCGCGTGCGCCTGGAGACGGGCATCGACGCCGGCAGTACGGCAGACAGCGGGCAGGGCATCCGCCTCGTGGTCGAAGACAGCGGCCCCGGCATCCCCGAAGACGCCCGCGAACGCGTCTTCGAACGCTTTCGCCGCGAACTCGGCACCCAGGCCGAAGGCAGCGGCATCGGCCTGTCCATCGTCGCCCAGGCCCTGCAACTCCACGGCGGCACCATCGCCCTCGACACCTCGCCCGAACTCGGCGGATTGCGGGTGACGGTGTGCTTGCCTGCGGCGGTGATCGAGGCCGGTTGATTGGCCGGGGTCGAGGCTGCTCGGCTTCGTGGCCGTCCACGGCGGCTCCGTGCCAACTCCATGGCAACGCCTGCTGCACAGGCTTTACTGTCGCGGGCTCAGCCCACCCGCAGCGCGCGGCCGGGTTCGTCCTGCGTCTGGGCGACCTGCTGCATCGTGAGTGAGGGGTTCGTTTGCTGGTTCAGCGTTTGATTCTTTTCGACGGATGCCTGCAAGCTGGCTGCAGCCTGCGTCGTATCGACCGCGACCGTCTGCGCCGCAGGCCCGGATACCACGATCCGCTCGCCCAGCATCAACACCGTGCCGATCTGTCCGGCCTCGCGTACGCCCGCGTCCTTCGCCTGCGTCATCGCCTGCAGCACATGCGCATCCGATACCTGGCCGGGGATGTCGCGGCGGATGCGCGCGAACAGCATCTGGTCGTCGCGGTTCAATGCGCCCAGCACCTCGGTCTGTTCGCGCGTGCGCTCGGGCACATGTGCGGGCGACGCTGCGGCATAGTGTGACGAGAGGGCGGCATTCAAGCCCTGTGAACTGGTCTCGATCGGCTGCGCCGACAGGCGCCTTGGGTCGAACGGCGCGTGCACGGTCTCGCCCTGTGCATCGCCATGGAACACGCGCCCGCTCATCTGCAGCGCGCCGGATTCCGGGTCCTTGCCGATGCGCACGCTCTGCATATCGACCTTGTTGTCCACCGCCCACTGCAACATCGCCGCGCCGATGCGGTCGGTATGCGGGCCGTGCGGGATGCCCTGCAGTGCCTCGGACATCGACGCGCGCTGGCGCAGTGAACGGAATGCCTCATGCCCCGGATGCGCCTCGTCGCGCAGGTCGCGGCCCTGCGCCAAAGCGGGGGCGAAGTCGTCGGCCAGCGATGCGCGGCGTTCTGTCGTGCGTGCGGCCGGCGTCTCGGCCTCGCGTGCAGCGGGTGGGGGTGCGGGCGTGTCGGGCGCGCGCGCAGGCGCCTGCGCATCCTGCACGTCGCGCGCGGGATGCGCGACGCGCGCCAGCGCGATGTCCTCCGGCGTGGTCACCGCCACGATGCGCACCACACCATCGCCCTGCTTCGCGATGTGATGGATCGGGCTGCCATCCAGGCTGTAGCCGCCGTTCGCGTCGCGCTCGATCAGCGGCGCACCGCGGGCGCCGGTCTCCTCGCGTGTGCGCTGCATGGCGGCGAGGCTGGCGTCGAAGCGCTCGGGCTGCACACTCGGGTCGATGCCGCGCTTCAGGTAGGCACTGCGCAGCACCTCGCGGTCCAACTCGTCCTGTGTCGGTGGCTGCCAGGCAGGCATCTCCGCAAGCTGCGTGCGATGCTGCTCCAGCGCGGGCAACAGGCGTTCGCGGGTGACTTCCAGCTCCAGCGCGCGACGCGCATCGGGCGCTTCGCCGTCGTGGGTCCACGCACCCTGCGCATCGCGCCGGTAGTGCCTGCCGTCGGAGGCCTGCAGCAGATCGGGGTCCAGCGCTGCGGTCACCGCGTCCGGCATGCGGTTGGCGGGCTCCGGCATCCGGTCGTAGCCGAATGCCTTGTGGGCGATCTGGAATTCAGCGGCGATCGTCGCGGGCCCTGCTTCGAGATTGGCGTCGATGATCTGCTGCGCCCGTGCGCTCAGCTGCGCGGCGCGTTCGGGGTCGGCTTCGATGGTCTGGAACCGGCTGGGCATGTCGCGATGGTCCAGATCGGTCACCACCTCGCGCAGCCACTTGCCGGATTCGGGCTGGTACTGCCAATCACGGGTGCGCAGGCTGTGCGCATCGCCCTCGCTCGCCGGTTGCACGAACGGGTCGCGCGGCGTCGGCACATCGGCCAGCACCTGACCCACCGCCTCGGCGCTGGCCAGCGCGCTCAGCTCACGCGCCTTGTTGGGGCTCGCCGCGAACGTCTGCTCCGTGGGCCGGTCGCGCCCGTCGTGCACCAGGTCGCCACGCAGGTCCTCCCGCGCCCAATGGCTGCCTTCGTACGACCACTTCACGCCGTCGCTTTCGACGTTGTGGATGCGGTGCTGCTGCCACAACTCCACCCCGCGCTCGGCAGCCTTCGAGAACAGATAGGCATCCGCCGTCACCAGCGCAAATGTGCCGCCCGTGCCCAGACTCGCCGTCGTGGCCACCAGACCGCCCGCCACCACGCCCACACCGCTGCCCACCGTCTGCGCGCCCTGTCGCGCATACGCATCCTGCGCGGCACCCTCGTTGCGCAGCGTGTCGCGGAATACGTCGGCCTGCCGGCGGGTCTCGTTCCACTCGTACGCGGTCAGCGCTGCTTCGGCCAGCACGCCGCCCGCGATGCCGCGCGTGATCGGTCCATGCGGCGCGTCCACACTCGCCGCTTCTACGGCTGGCGCCCGGAAATCGTAGCGGAAGGCATTCAGTCGATCGCTGTCCTTGAAGACTCCCTGCGCTTCATAACCTTCACGGAACCGCAGATGATCCGCACGATCGATGAAGCCCTGCTCGAAAAGTTCGTCCAGCAGTTCCGCACTCATCACGCGATGAGTGTCCGGATGCCTGCGCATGATCTGATCGGAGTCGAAGTACTTGTCGTCCGCCCAGATCCGCGTAATGCGACCGGCTTCCTGCTCACGGGTGGCGACTTCGAGCATCGAGGCTTCGCCGGCGCTTACTGGCGAGATCTTTCCTGCTTCTATCATCTGCTCCGTCAGCGGTGCGGAAAGGACAGTGATGTTTCTATCCGCGATGTACTGAAGTAGTTCCTGTCTGAGTGGGCCGCTGTCTATTTCACGCAGAACCCTTTGCGTTATTGCGAAATCACGCTGTTGACCGGCAGCAATCTTGCGAAACTCGTCTAGTAAGTCAATGCCGCCTGCTCGATACGCGAAGACTAGGCTGTTGGTGTCAGCCAGCAAGTATCCGTTGCTCATCGCCTATTGTCCTCGTTAGAGTGAAGTTGCGCTTGCAGATAATCTCGAGTTTTGCTGAGCAGCATAATGTAATCGATTGCGGGGAGATCTGAAATCCATTTTTTTGCCAATGTTTCTACTCTCCAAGAAAGGTCGGCATCAATTTCATTTTTTTCTGTCTCTTGTCTGAGGTACTCGGCGTAATCGTTTGGACTTTGCGTCTTGAAATGTTCAATGAAGCTCATGATCTCGTCCTCACGCCATTCGCGCCATTGGGCGCGCTCTGCTTTGGCCTTCATGTAACTGGAGACTCTGTGTTCAAATATCTCTTCGTTTGTGGCGGCGCGAATACCTGGGCCGCTAAGCAGAGACATGATGTCCTTCTTCAGGTTTTCGTCTTCAAGTGCATCGATTCTGGATTGTAGCTGTGGACTGATATGGTTTATCTTGGTCATTGTGGTGTCCTTGGCATGGGGTGCTGCTGCTTGGTTTGATGCGTTAATGATCGAGGCGGGATCTGCGTGTGCAAATGCGTGATGGCAAATTTTCTGTCTTGATCATTCGCCGCGTGCAGATGCGCATCCAGTAGCTCGGGCCCGCCTGCGCGGTATGCGTGGACGAGGCTGTTGGTATCCGCCAAAAAATATTCTTTCCTCATATTGCTGTGTCCGATATCATTTCGCCGATCCGCCAAAATGGCTCCTTACTTTTCCAAGCAGGGCCGTATAGTCATGAAAATCAAGCTCCGGAGCCCAGCTGTGTGCGAGCCTGACAAGGATCAGCGAGAGCTCGGGATCTATCTCCTTGTCCTGTTTCTCTTGCCGTGAAAATTCAGCGTATTTTTCTGGCAGCTTATTTTTGAAGTGTTCGATAAATGCGAGTACCTCGTCTTCGCGCCACGTGTGCCACTTTGCGCGTTCGCCGGTAATTTTTCGGTGCTCCTCCAGCATGTCTTCGAAGATCTGTTCATTCGACTTACGGCCCGCCCGTGGTCTGCCGAGCCTGCGCATGATATTGGCGCGCAGGCGTTCAACCTCGAGCGCGTCGATTTTGGCCTGCAGTTGTGGGCTGATGGGGTTGATCTTGGTCATGGCGGTGCCTTTGGAGTCTCGCCCTCAGTCGTCGTGTGGTGATGGCGGAGCGTGAACGGAGTTTACCGAACCGCATCCACGACTGGCGAAGCGCATCCGTAGCAGGCATGGGGACAACCGAGATATGCCCTGCGGCCTCTACTGGTCGTCACGTGTGCATCCCTCCGGGGGGGCGTCGCCTTCACCGAGCGGGCGTCGTCGCTCATCTGGCCGCGCCAGCGGCCCATCGCCAGACCCCACCATTCGCGCCAAAGGGCAGACCCGCCCGCCATCTGCGGGTAACATCGCGGCTCCCTCTCGCGCGTGCACCCGAGCGGTGCATGCGCTGCCCGGCCACTGGACGACCGCATGTCATCACTTGCACCTCGCCCCTGCTCATCGCGTCACGGCCCTGCGCGGCCATGCCTGTCATGGGTATGGCTGCTTCGGCCGGCCGCGGCAGCAGGGGCGCGAGGCATGTGGGCCGCGGTCGTCCAGCGCCCGCCATCGAACCGAGTCATCGCAGCCTGCCCATGAACCCCATCGAACAGCAATTCTTCAACGATCTGGAAAAGAAGCTCTGGTCCGCGGCCGACAAGCTGCGCTCCAATCTGGACGCCGCGGTCTACAAGCACATCGTGCTGGGGCTGATCTTCCTGAAGTACGTCTCCGATGCCTTCGACGACCGCCGCCGCGAGTTGCGCGCGCAGTTCGAGGACCCGGCGCACGATTACTACATCGACCCCGCCGACCACGACGACCCCGCCGCCGCGCTGGCCGCCGAGCTTGAGGTGCGCGACTACTACACCGAGCGCAATGTGTTCTGGGTGCCGTTCGAGGCGCGCTGGAGCACGCTGGTGGAGCTGGTCAAGCTGCCGCCGGGCAGCGAGCTGCCGTGGAAGGTGCCCAAGCGCGACAGCGACGGCCGTCACGTCTTCGGCGACGACGGGCAGCGGGTCATGGTGCCGGACAAGATGCGCAGTGTGGGCTGGCTGATCGACAACGCCATGGAGGCCATCGAGCGCGAGAACGCGAAGCTGAAGAACGTGCTCAACAAGGACTTCGCCCGCACCCAGCTGGACTCGCACAAGCTGGCCGGGCTGATCGACCACTTCTCCGACACCGACTTCAACCGCCGCGAATACAACGGCCAGCCGCTGGCCCTGGGCAGCAAGGACATCCTGGGCCATGTGTACGAATACTTCCTGGGCCAGTTCGCCCTGGCCGAGGGCAAGAAGGGCGGGCAGTACTACACGCCCAAGAGCATCGTCACCCTGATCGTCGAGATGCTGCAGCCCTTCTCCGGCCGGGTGTACGACCCGGCCATGGGCTCCGGCGGGTTCTTCGTGCAGAGCGACGAGTTCATCGCGCACCACGGCGGCAAGTCCAGCCGCGCCAAGGGCAAGGCCCGCGCCGGGCAGATCAGCGTGTACGGGCAGGAGAGCAACCCCACCACCTGGAAGCTGGCGGCCATGAACATGGCCATCCGCGGCATCGACTTCAACTTCGGCGGGCAGCCGGCCGACACCCTGCACAACGACCTGCACCCCGACCTGCGCGCCGACTACGTGATGGCCAATCCGCCCTTCAACATGAAGGAGTGGTGGAGCAGCGCACTGGAAGGCGACCCGCGCTGGGTGGCCGGCACGCCGCCGCAGGGCAATGCAAACTTCGCCTGGCTGCAGCACATGCTGTACCACCTGGCGCCCACCGGCAGCATGGCCCTGCTGCTGGCCAACGGCTCGATGAGCAGCAACACCAACAACGAGGGCGAGATCCGCAAGCGGCTGGTCGAAGACGACTACGTGGAGTGCATGGTGGCCCTTCCCGGGCAGCTGTTCACCAACACGCAGATCCCGGCCTGCATCTGGCTGCTCAGCAAGGACAAGGCCAACGGCTACAACCTGGACCGCAAGAAACGCGACCGCCGCGGCGAGTTCCTGTTCATCGACGCGCGTCAGCTGGGCTACATGAAAGACCGCGTGCTGCGCGATTTCATGCCCGACGACATCAGCAAGATCGCGCGCACCTACCACGCCTGGCAGCAGGGCGAGGGCTATGCCGACGTGCCGGGCTTCTGCGCATCGGTGCCGCTGGAGGACGTGCGCACGCACGAGCACGTGCTCACTCCCGGGCGCTACGTGGGCGCGGAAGCGCAGGAGGACGACGGCGAACCCTTCGCGGACAAGATGGCGCGCTTGACCAGCACGCTGGCTGAGCAGTTTGCGGAGAGCGAGCGGTTGGAGGGGGAGATCAAGAATGGGCTATTTAGTATCGGCTTTACTATCCCAGAGATGAGCGGAGCGGAATGATGAGCTGGGTGAAAATCCGTCTTGCGGATGCTTGTATAAAAATAGGAAGTGGTGCGACTCCTAAAGGCGGCAGTTCTGTTTATTTGAATTGCGGTGAAATCGCCTTAATAAGAAGCCAAAACGTGCACAACGAAGGATTCTCTGAAAAGGGGCTTGTATTTCTAAATGAGGCACTGGCTCGGGGTATGGATAACGTTGTTGTTAAAGAGTGGGATGTATTGCTCAACATTACAGGGGACTCAGTTGCACGTACTTGCCTAGTAGATGGCAATGTTCTGCCCGCGCGTGTAAATCAGCACGTTGCAATTATTAGGACAAATCATGATGTGCTTTCCCCTGTTTATCTGAGATATTTTCTCATTAGCCCGTCCATGCAGGCCCGAATGTTGTCTGTGGCCGCAGTTGGGGCCACGCGGAATGCGCTTACAAAATCAATGATCGAATCGTTCTCAATATTTGCGCCTAAAGACGTGCGCGATCAGGAGGCGATTGTTAAATTACCATTCTCTATTGACAAAAAAATTGCATTGAATGGATGCGCTTCGGAACGGCTTGAAGAAATTGCTAGAACCTATCTCAAAATTGCCTGAGCAGCAAAACCACGGCAGAAACCTGCACA
>CBFGMS010000042.1:0-36340 GCA_965649985.1 uncultured Gammaproteobacteria bacterium
GCGACGTGTCGCGCCCCTCGCGGGCGCGTGGATTGAAACGCGATCATTCGCAACACGTACCCCGAGCTTAAGACGGTCGCGCCCCTCGCGGGCGCGTGGATTGAAACCATCCTTCGGCGCAGTCTCAATCGGCTGCCACGGCGTCGCGCCCCTCGCGGGCGCGTGGATTGAAACAAGGCGAACGAGTGGGGCGAGGCCGGCACCGATGAGTCGCGCCCCTCGCGGGCGCGTGGATTGAAACGACTGGACACGGGACACCGCAGCCATGTACGCGGGTCGCGCCCCTCGCGGGCGCGTGGATTGAAACCTTACGTGTGCGGAAATTGCGGCTCCGAAATTTCGTCGCGCCCCTCGCGGGCGCGTGGATTGAAACTCGTGGAACTCGCCGAAGCCCCACACCGGGCCGGGTCGCGCCCCTCGCGGGCGCGTGGATTGAAACAACCCAGACGGCGTGGCCCCGGGCTCCTACCGCGGCGTCGCGCCCCTCGCGGGCGCGTGGATTGAAACGGCCCACTGGCGATACTTCGCGGCATAGTCCACCGTCGCGCCCCTCGCGGGCGCGTGGATTGAAACAGCGAGCGAATGGCGAAGATGCTCGACCCGGCCAAGTCGCGCCCCTCGCGGGCGCGTGGATTGAAACGAGATGCCATCGGCGCGAATGACCGCATCGACCGGTCGCGCCCCTCGCGGGCGCGTGGATTGAAACAGGGGCGCGAGTTGCATCAGCCCTGCCGGCGAGTGGTCGCGCCCCTCGCGGGCGCGTGGATTGAAACGCATGCTTCACAGGCAAGGCCGCCATGGTCCTGCGGAGTCGCGCCCCTCGCGGGCGCGTGGATTGAAACTCCGGCGGGCACTCCTGGCCGTTTGACTCCGCAGAGGTCGCGCCCCTCGCGGGCGCGTGGATTGAAACATGTATAGTTCGCCTATCACCACGGGGGACGTATGGTCGCGCCCCTCGCGGGCGCGTGGATTGAAACGCAGCAGGACATGCAGAGCCGATACGAACAACTGCTGTCGCGCCCCTCGCGGGCGCGTGGATTGAAACCACCCGATCATCTCGTCTGTCAGCGCAATCAGCTCGTGTCGCGCCCCTCGCGGGCGCGTGGATTGAAACGTCCAGGTTGAACACGGTGGTGCTGCCCTCGATCAAGGTCGCGCCCCTCGCGGGCGCGTGGATTGAAACGCGAGCGTTGAGCTAGCGTTGCCTTGGCTATCCAAAGTCGCGCCCCTCGCGGGCGCGTGGATTGAAACCAGGTCACTCTTCATGGAGTTTGGCCCTCAGTGTGTCGCGCCCCTCGCGGGCGCGTGGATTGAAACGTATTGCTGGCCGCCGTCGGGCATCCGGCAGAATCGTCGCGCCCCTCGCGGGCGCGTGGATTGAAACCGCCTCGACCTTGTCGGGCGCGCCAGTCAGGGCCGTCGCGCCCCTCGCGGGCGCGTGGATTGAAACGGTGGTGATCGCGTCCGCGATTCGGTCGAGGTAGGGTCGCGCCCCTCGCGGGCGCGTGGATTGAAACCAGGCACGCACGGCTCCCCCGCAGGGGGCGAGTTGTCGCGCCCCTCGCGGGCGCGTGGATTGAAACCTTCAGCGACATCGTGCGCGCGCTGATCACGTCGGTCGCGCCCCTCGCGGGCGCGTGGATTGAAACTGCGCGGGGTTGTTGATCGCGCGCCGAAATGGACGTCGCGCCCCTCGCGGGCGCGTGGATTGAAACAGCGACGCGATCAAGCAACGCCTCGGCTCTGCCGAGTCGCGCCCCTCGCGGGCGCGTGGATTGAAACGTCCAGATCATGGCCGGGCGAGCGTAGCCACGCAGGTCGCGCCCCTCGCGGGCGCGTGGATTGAAACAGCGTCCGCCGCCGCAAGAAGGGCGCGGCCAACTCGTCGCGCCCCTCGCGGGCGCGTGGATTGAAACCGCGTCGAAGAGGCCGACCTCGTCCGTCATGCCAGGTCGCGCCCCTCGCGGGCGCGTGGATTGAAACTTAACCGGCTCTTTGTACCAGTATTCCGCAATTAGTCGCGCCCCTCGCGGGCGCGTGGATTGAAACGCCACAGGTACCAGGTACGCACGGCTCCCCCGCAGTCGCGCCCCTCGCGGGCGCGTGGATTGAAACCTGTGGGGCTGTGCGGCCCCCGAGGGCGTCACCGAGGTCGCGCCCCTCGCGGGCGCGTGGATTGAAACCGCGATTGGTGGGACTTTCTGCCTGACGGTGCTGGTCGCGCCTCTCGCGGGCGCGTGGATTGAAACAACGCTGACGGCATCACTCCGGGCTCCTACCGGGGGTCGCGCCCCTCGCGGGCGCGTGGATTGAAACTTTCCGATGGCGATGTGATCGCGTCTGACGTGTCGCGTCGCGCCCCTCGCGGGCGCGTGGATTGAAACGAGGTAGGCGGCCACGACGCCCATTGCATGCGCCGCGTCGCGCCCCTCGCGGGCGCGTGGATTGAAACGGGAAAGAGTTCGGGGACGACGCCGGAAAATTGGCGCGTCGCGCCCCTCGCGGCCGCGTGGATTGAAACCGCATGAAGCCGGCCCATTTGAGAGTCCCGCGGAGGTCGCGCCCCTCGTGGGCGCGTGGATTGAAACGAGGAAGTGGAGTGCAAGCGGGCAGGGGTGCATTGTTGCGCTTCTCGCGGGCGCGTGGGTTGAAATGACGCGATGGACGCTGAGCTGCGCGACGAGGTCGATGTCGCGCCCCTCGCGGGCGAGTGGATTGAAACGGCAAAGAATTCGGGGGCGCCGCCGCAAAACTGGCGTGGCCCGTGCTCAGGTTGCAACAGGTCGAGTGCGGTGGAGGCTTGCGTGTCCCCTCGGTGGCGCCTTCCTGGGGACGCGGATCGAAGCGGCAGCGTGTCCGATGAGGGCACGGAAGGCTGCGGGCGTCGAGACGCGTCGTGGCACGCGGTGAACCCGCCCGCCGTCGTTTGACTGCCGGATAGATGGACGAGGTTCGGTCCGGAGCGCCGCACGTCTGGCCTGCATGGCGGATTCGGCTCGATTTGGCCTTTCGCTGTTTTTATTGGATTTTAGGCGCCGATCGGTGCGTGTTTCCCCCGGAATTCAATCGTGAAGGCCGTCACGCTATTTGGGGCATACGCAGCGCGAGCGAGAGGTTCTGTACCCGATCCGTCCGATTTCGCATGGAGGGCCTGGGTGGGCCGCAGGAGGTGTGCCCACCGTCGTTCGTCGGTTTACACTCCTCACGCTCGACGTCCGTTCAGCTTCGTCGTTTCCCTGTCATCGCTATGGAGAGTCCCATGCATTCACGCGCGAAGTGCCTCTGCGCACTGGCGACCCTGGTGTCGCTGGCCGTCGCACTGATCCTGCCATCGCCTGCGGCCTACGCCGCCGGACCGGCGCTGAAGTATGTCGTGCTGGTCGACGACGGCCGCAAGGCGGGCCATCTGGATGTGGTGCGCGGTGACGACGGCATCGTGCGCGTGGATTACCTGTTCAAGGACAACGGTCGCGGGCCGGAGCTGAAGGAAGAGTTCGTGCTCGGCGCCGACGGCGCCTTCGCCACCTATTCGGTCCAGGGCAAGTCGACCTTCGGTGCGCCGGTCGAAGAGCGGTTCCGGGTGGAGGCGGGCGAGGCGGTCTGGTCGTCGACCTCCGAAGAGGGCCGCCAGCCGCTCGAAGCCGGTGCGTTCTATGCCCCGCTCGGCGGTACGCCCTATGCCACGAGCCTGGCAGTGGCCGCGCTCGCGAAGCGCGGCGGCGAGCGGCTGCCGCTGATCCCCGCGGGTGGCCTGTCGCTGGAGCAGGTGGACGAAGTGGAGCTGGGCGGTGCCGGCGCTCCGGTCCTGCGCGCCCGCCTGGTGAAGGTGACCGGCATCGACCTGGTGCCCACGTTCCTCTGGCTCACCGGTGACGACGAGCCGCGGCTGTTCGCGTTCATCATGCCGGGCTGGATGCAGCTGATCCAGGACGGCTGGCAGTCCAGCGCGCCGACCCTCGAGGACCGCCAGCGCCAGGCCCAGCGCAGCGTGCTGATGGGCATGAACAAGCGTCTGGGCAAGCCGCTCGGCGGCACCACGCTGATCCGCAACGCACGGGTGTTCGACAGCCGTGCCGCGGTGCTGGGCGAGCCCTCCGACGTGCTGCTGCGCGACGGCCGCATCGTCGCGGTCCTGGCCATGGGCGAGGGCGGCAGCGCGGACCGGGTCATCGACGCCGGCGGTCGGGTGCTCACCCCGGGCCTGTTCGACATGCACGGCCACATCGACGAGTGGCAGGGCGGGCTGCACCTGGCGGCCGGCGTGACCACCGTGCGCGACATGGGCAACGACAACGCCACGCTGCAGCGGCTGATGAGCGCCGAGCGCAGCGGCAAGCTGCTGTCGCCCAGCGTGGTGGCGGCCGGCTTCATCGAGGGCGAGAGCCCGATGTCGGCGCGCAACGGTTTCGTGGTCTCGAACCTGGCCGCGGCCAAAAAGGCCGTGGACTGGTACGCGGACCGCAAGTACGTCGGCGTGAAGATCTACAACTCCTTCCCGAAGGACATCCTGCGCGAGACGGTGGCCTACGCGCACAGCCGCGACCTGCGCGTGAGCGGGCATGTGCCCGTGTACCTGCGTGCGCAGGACGTGGTGGACGCTGGCTTCGACGAGATCCAGCACATCAACCAGGTGCTGCTGAACTTCCTGGTGGACGAGACCACCGACACCCGGACGCTGGAGCGCTTCTATCTGCCCGCACGGGGCGTGGCCGATCTGGATTTCGACAGCGCGCCGGTGCAGGACTTCATCGCCGCGCTCGCAGGCGGCCAGATCGCGGTGGATCCCACCGTCGCCACCTTCGACTTCATCCGCCATCGCGCCGGCCAGACCGCCCCGGCGTTCGTGGCGGTGGCCGACCATCTGCCGTCCAATCTGCAGCGCAGCCTGAAGGTCGCGAGCTTCGACATCCCCGACGACGAGGCCGCGGCCCGCTACGAGCGCTCGTATCAGAAGATGGTGGAGTTCGTCGGCCGCATGTACCGCGCCGGCGTGCCGATCCTGGCCGGGACCGACGGCATGCCGGGCTTCACCCTGCAGCGCGAGCTGGAGCTGTACGTGCAGGCCGGGATGACCCCGGCGCAGGCGCTGCAGACGGCCACGTGGACCGCGGCGCGGCACTCGCGCACGATGGACGACCGCGGCGCCATCGAGGCAGGCAAGCGCGCCGACCTGGTGCTGTTCGACGGCGACCCCACCCGCGACATCGGCGATCTGCGCCGTGCGGTGCTGGTCATCAAGAACGGCGTGGCCTATGCCCCGAGCGAGCTGTACACCGCCTTCGGCATCAAACCGTTCGCCGAAGCGGTGCCGCTGGAGTGAGCGCGCCCGGCCCGGCAGGGCCGGCCTCGCCGGGATGGCCGCTGGCATACTGCGCAGCGGCGACCGGGTGTGACCGGGGTCACGCCCGGCGTGCCGCGCGATGATGGTCGCGGGCCTGTCCGGTTGCTGCCCGCTCTCTCCGTTTTCACGCCATGGCCGCGCGTCTTTGCCCGCGGCCTGTCCTCCCGTCCGTCGCCAGGAGTCCGCATGACCACCGCCTACGATTTCTCCGCCGTCGACATCGACGGCCACGACAAGACCCTGTCCGATTTCTCGGGCAAGGTGCTGCTGGTGGTCAACGTGGCCTCCAAATGCGGTTTCACCCCGCAGTACGCCGGCCTGCAGACCCTGTGGGAAACCTATCGCGACCGGGGCCTGGTGATCCTCGGGTTCCCCTGCGATCAGTTCGGCCATCAGGAGCCCGGCGACGAGGCCGAAATCCGCAATTTCTGTTCGCTCAACTACGACGTCGACTTCCCGATGTTCGCCAAGATCGACGTCAACGGCGCCAGGGCGCATCCGCTCTGGGCGTGGCTGAAGGAGCAGAAGGGCGGGTTCCTGGGCATCGATGCGATCAAGTGGAATTTCAGCAAGTTCCTGATCGGCCGCGACGGCAAGGTGGTCAAGCGCTATGCGCCCACCGACACCCCCGAATCGCTGGCCCGCGACATCGAGGCGGCGCTGGCCTGAACGCGGCCGCCCGACGGACAGCCGAGGAGTCGTGATGCACGATGACATCGACAGGGACGCTGATGTCGATCCAGGCGAACGCACGTTCGCCATCACCTTCGATGAGCGAAGGGAATTGCTGGAAGCGCAGGTCGAGGGCTGGATCGACACCACCGACCATCTGATCGCCCTGTTCCTCGAGGTGGCTGCGGTGATGCGGCGCGTCGGGGCGCGCAAGGTGCTGGTGGTCGACCACAGCCGCGGCGTGGTGCCGGACGAACAGGGCATGCTGCGCTTGATGCGGGCCATGGTGGGGCAGGGCTTCGAGGACGTGCGTCTGGCCTACGTGGACATGCGCGGCACCGCGATCAGCCGCATGGAAGTGGGCGAGATCCTCGGCCTGGAGCGCGGCTACGAATGCCGCGTGTTCGACAGCGTGCAGCGCGCCAGGATCTGGTTGAACTACGGCGGCGAGTGAGCCCGGACCACGGGCGTCCGCGGCGACGGCGCTGTCGTCTGGTGTCCGGCGGTACGGCATGCGCTCTGCCCGCAATCACCCGGATCGCGGTGTGGGCGTCGGTCAGGGTGTGCGCCCTGCCTTGCGGTCGGCCGCCAGCAGCGCTTCGCGCATGCCCCGGTTCCAGACCGTCCAGGTGTGGCCGCCCGGCAGGGTCGAGACCTGATCCTCCGGCAGCAGGCCCGCGAGCGGGGGCAGGGTGTCGCGCAGGTAGTCGCGGTCGCCATAGGCCAGCCAGACCTGGCGCGGACGGTCGCTGTCGCCGCTCCAGCTCTTGAGGTGCCGCCAGAGCTCGCGCTGCCAGGTCTTGCCGTCGACCTCCTGGACCGGGCCCGGATCCCACGCGACCAACCCTCCGGCCTGGCGGATCTCGCGCAGCAGCGGCCGGTCGCCGAGGAAGGGCGCCAGCAGCACGAGTCCGTCGAGTTCGCCGGGATGCAGGCGCTCGTACATCAGCGTGCCCATGCCGCCCATCGACGCGCCGGCCAGCCAGATTTCGCGATAGCCGCGCGCCCGCGCGGGCAGGATCACCTCGCGATGCAGACGCTCCGGTGCATCGCCGCGCATGTAATACCCCAGCGTCAGTTCGGCCAGCACCACGTCGGCATCCGGCCAGGCGCCCTGCACGGCATGGACGATGCCGCTTGCCTGCAGGCCGGCCAGATCGTCGCCACGCCCGGGCAGCACCACCATCAATCGCTGCGCGGGCTGCGGCGCAGGCACGAGGACGGTGGGGATGGGGCGCTCGGGGTCGCCCATCGCCACGCAGCCGGACAGCAGGGCCAGCACGGAGCCCAGCACCAGCGGTGCGGCCCGCCGGATCAGGCGGGCGACGGAAACGCTCCGTGAAGGCGCTGCGGTCTGGCGTGACGGCTGGGCGAAGGCAGGCTGGGGCATGGCGGCAGACCCGTGGCGGGAGTGGGGTGGCAACACGGTGACACGGACAGCAGGCTAGCAGGCCTGCGGCGCACGGGCGCCGGCCGGGGGGAACCGCAGCGTTCCAGTGCGGTGCGCGCGCTCGCGGGTGTGCCGGCCTGCGCGCGTCAGGCGAGGCCATGGCCGCACGGGTTGTGTACGGGCGACTGTGGTCACTTCTCCACGAACGCGCGCTCGAAGACGTATTCGCCCGCGGTGCCGATGCGCGGCGAGGCGGTGAACCCGCGTGCGTCGAGGATGGCGCGGAAATCCACCAGCATCTGCGGGCTGCCGCAGATCATCGCGCGGTCGTGCGCGGGGTCGAGCGGGGCCAGCCCGAGGTCCGCCGCGATGCGCCCGCTCTCCAGCAGGTCGGTCACGCGCCCACGCTGCGAGCGGCCATTCCACACGAAGTCCTCGCGGCTCACCGCCGGGTAATACAGCAGCCTGCGTGCGATCTCCTCGCCGAGGAACTCGTGGCGCGGCAGTTCATTGACGATGTAGTCGCGGTACGCCAGATCCTCCGCGCCACGCACGCCGTGGACCACGATCACCTTCTCGAAGCGCTCGTAGGTGGCCGGGTCCTTCACCACCGACAGCCACGGCGCCAGGCCGGTGCCGGTGGACAGCAGATAGAGATGGCGCCCCGGGTGCACGTCCGAAATCAGCAGCGTGCCGGTGGGTTTGCGCCCGATGAGGATGCCGTCGCCGGGACGGATGTGCTGCAGGCGCGAGGTGAGCGGGCCGTTCGGCACCTTGATGCTGAAGAACTCCAACTGCTCCTCCCAGTTGGCGCTGGCGATGGAGTAGGCACGCATCAGCGGCTTGAGCTCGCCGTCCGGCTGCGCCACCTCCAGGCCGATCATCACGAACTGGCCGTTGTCGAAGCGGAACCCGTCGTCGCGCGTGGTGGTGAAGCTGAAGTAGGAATCGGTCCAGTGGCGGACGTCCAGCACGGTTTCGGTGCCGTAGGGAGAGGCCATGACGAAAGGGGGGCAAGGGCGGGAGAAGGGCGGCGCGCATTGTACCGGAGCGGTCCGGAGCACCGGGGCCGGGCGCTGCCGCTGGGCATCCTGCGTCGCATGCAGGGCAGCATGAAGGCTCTGCCGGGCAGTGCCCTTGACCCGGATCAACTCCCGCACGGCTGCAGTCCTGTGCTGCAGGCATGCGTGAAAGCGGGCATGCGGACGCCCGCTGCAGCGGACGCGGTAAAATCCCGCTTCCACCCGCCAGGACGATGCCGACGTGTCCGCTGCCCACGCCTCCGCCATGCCCGCCGAACGCCGCCCGGTCTCGATCCGCCAGGACGACCTGATCCAGTCCGTCGCCGACGCCCTGCAGTACATCAGCTACTACCACCCGGTCGACTACATCCGCAGCCTCGCCGCCGCCTACGAGCGCGAGGAGTCCGCGGCGGCGAAGGACGCCATCGCGCAGATCCTGATCAACTCGCGGATGTGCGCCGAAGGCCACCGCCCGATCTGCCAGGACACCGGCATCGTCACCGTGTTCCTGGAAGTGGGCATGGACGTACGCTGGGACGACGCCACCATGGGCGTGGAGGACATGGTCCACGAGGGCGTGCGCCGCGCCTACAACCACCCGGACAACACGCTGCGCGCCAGCGTGCTGGCCGACCCGGCCGGCAAGCGCACCAACACGAAGGACAACACGCCCGGCGTGGTGAACGTGAAGATCGTGCCCGGCAACACGGTGGACGTGATCGTCGCGGCCAAGGGCGGCGGTTCCGAGGCCAAGTCGAAGTTCGCGATGCTCAACCCCTCCGATTCCATCGTCGACTGGGTGCTGAAGACCGTGCCGACCATGGGCGCCGGCTGGTGCCCGCCGGGCATGCTCGGCATCGGCATCGGAGGCACCGCCGAGAAGGCGATGCTGCTGGCAAAGGAATCGCTGATGGAGCCGATCGACATCACCGAGCTGCAGGCCCGTGGCCCGTCGAACCGCGCGGAAGAGCTGCGTCTGGAGCTGTACGAGAAGGTCAACGCGCTCGGCATCGGCGCGCAGGGCCTGGGTGGGCTCACCACCGTCCTCGACATCAAGGTCAAGGACTATCCCACCCACGCCGCCAACCTGCCGGTGGCGATGATCCCCAACTGCGCGGCCACGCGCCACGCGCACTTCACGCTGGATGGCAGCGGCCCGGTGATGCTGGACCCGCCGTCGCTCGAAGACTGGCCTCAGCTCACCTACGACGCCTCGAAGGGCCGCCGCGTGAATCTCGATACGGTGACGCGGGAAGAGGTCGCCAGTTGGAAGCCCGGCGAAGTGCTGCTGCTCAACGGCACGCTGCTGACCGGCCGCGACGCCGCGCACAAGCGCATGGTCGACATGTTGAACAGGGGCGAGCCGCTGCCGGTCGACCTGCGCGGCAAGTTCATCTACTACGTGGGCCCGGTGGACCCGGTGCGCGACGAAGTGGTGGGCCCTGCTGGCCCCACCACCGCCACGCGCATGGACAAGTTCACCGAGCAGGTGCTGGCGCAGACCGGGCTGATGGGCATGGTCGGCAAGGCCGAACGCGGGCCCGCAGCGATCGACGCGATCAGGAAGCACCAGTCGGTCTATCTGATGGCCGTCGGCGGCGCCGCCTATCTGGTGTCCAAGGCGATCAAGGGCGCGAAGGTGGTCGGTTTCGCCGATCTCGGCATGGAAGCGATCTACGCGTTCGATGTGCAGGACATGCCGGTGACCGTGGCCGTCGATTCCAGCGGCGAATCCGTGCACAGGACGGGCCCGCGCGAGTGGCAGGCCAGGATCGGCAAGATTCCGGTAGCGGTGGAGTAACTGGCTGCTGCCGGGCCAGGGCGTCGATGCGATGAAACGCTGGATGCCGTGGATGCCGTGGATGCGCGTCGTCGTGCTCGCCGCTGCTGCGGGCGGCGTCTGGTGGCGCGTGGATGGCGACAGTTGCGAGTACCACCGCATGTCACCCCAGGCCGTTCAACTGGTCGTCGTGGTCAGTGCGCTCGATGTCTGGCGCAGCGACAACGGGCGCTATCCGCAGCATCTCGATGCATTGCTGACGGCGGGCCCGGCAGGCCTGGGGCCCTATCGGACGGCGCCTGATCTGCTCGATGTCTGGGGGTACCCGCTCGTTTACCGGCCCGATCCCCCGATCCCGACGGCAGCGGGTTCAGGCTGTCCACAGTTGGCGCGGATGGCAAACCGGGTGGGCGAGGAGTGGCGAGGGATATCGTGGTGGTCCGTCCTGACGTCGAATGAGCACGCCAGGGCCTGTGTCGCTGCTGCCTCTGCACACGTGGGCAGGTGGTGGCGGCTGAGCGCGCGCCGATGATGGGCAGCCCGTTCAAACCGCGCAATGCGAAACGGAACACCCGCCGATCGGCGGGTGTTCCGTTCAACTGAGCGCGGGTCCTTCGATCTGCATCTGCATCTGCATCGGTGAGGCGCGCTTCACGTCAGCTTCGACGCGCCGCGGATGTCAGAGCACGAACGCGCGGTTGTTGCGGATTTCCACCCGCGAACCGATGCGGATGCCGTTGAGGTCGTCCTGCGACACCACGCGCTCACGGCCGTCGGCCATGCGCACGAAGATGTTGTAGCCCATGCCGGCGCGGTTCTGGATGGCATTGCCGATCGCGGCACCGGCGGCGGCGCCCGCGACGGTGGCGGTGTTCTGGCGGCCTTCGCTGTCGGTCTGGTCCTTCGCGACCTCGCGCGCGGCCAGACCACCGACCACGGCGCCGACGACGGCACCGGTGGCCTGCGGAGTGCGGCTGCCCGCGCCTTCCTCGATGCGGGTCACGGTGCCGCAGTCGTAGCAGTTGGCGCCGTAGGACGAGCCGCCGGCATAGCCGCTCGAAGAGCCGGTGGCGCAGGCCGAGAGCGCGAGTGCGGAGGCGATGGCGAAGGGAAGGATCAGCGTGCGGGTGGTGGAAACAGTCATCGTGGGTCTCCTGTGATGCGATGGGAGGCGGGTGGGAGTCGGGCGCGTTGAATGACGCGGCGACCACGATGCTGTGTCGAATGCGATGAATTTCCCGCAAATCCAGCCTGGATCTTCGATCCCACCCAAGTCTGCGTTCATTCACGCCCATCGTTGCGCCTGCAGTGCCTGCAGGCTGCAGGAATGTCGCTGGCTGCGGCCTTCGATTCGCATGACTGCGATGCCCGAGAGTGATCCGGAATCGCGCCGTGCGCGGAATTCCGGCGCGCATGAGGATGGCGCGCAACGTGTCAGGCGAAGCGTTGGCCATGCGGCCGGACGTGCCCGGTGACATGGTCGACCAGGCAGGGTGTGGCTCCGTGAACGCGCAGGTCCTGTTCAGAGCTGCGAGCGGATCGGCCAGACGAATTTCTCGAGGAATTTTTCCTTGAAGGGCCGCGCTTCCCAGGTCTTCACGTCGTATTTGCGCGTGTGCTTCAGGTCGCTCTCGAAGATCGCGGTCATCTGTTCCGCGAAGCCGGTGTCGTAGATGTTGAGGCTGGCCTCGTCGTTCAGCCGGAACGAGCGCAGGTCGAAATTGGTCGAGCCCACGGACACCATCGCCCTGTCCACGATCAGCAGCTTGTTGTGCATCATCGTCGGCAGGTATTCGTGGATCTCGATGCCGGCGGCCAGCAGGTCGCCCCATTCCGCCTTCGATGCCAGGCGTACCGTGTCGGAGTCGATATGTTTCCCGGGCACGATGATACGCACGCGCACGCCGCGCTCGCGCGCGGCGATGAGCGCCTTGATCATCAACTCGTCCGGCACGAAATACGCCGCCTGAAGATCGATGCTGGTGTCCGCAGCGGCGATCGACATCAGGTACATCAAATGCATGCTTTCGCTGCCGCCGGAAGGCGAGGCGACGAACATGTGCGCACTCATCCCGCCAGCCTCGATGAGTGGGGGGAAGTACGCCTCCCCGTGGAGCAGCGTGCCGGCGCTCTTGATCCAGTTGTCGTTGAATGCCGCCTGGATCTGCCACACCACGGGCCCTTCGATCCTGAAATGCAGATCGCGCCAGTGGTCGGGATCGCCCGCGTCGCCGCTCCACACATCGGCGATGCCCACCCCGCCGGTGAATCCGACCTTGCCGTCGACCACCAGCAGCTTGCGGTGGGTGCGGTTGTTGAGGCGGCCGAGGTTGTACCACTTCAACGGCCGGAAATGCCGCACGTCCACGCCGGCGTCGCGCATCTGGTCCAGCAGGTCCTGTTCCATCTTCAGGCTGCCGACCCAGTCGATGACCACCTTCACCTCCACGCCGGCGCGTGCGCGTTCGGACAACGCATCCGCGAATTTCCGGCCGATCTCGCCCGACCAGTAGATGTAGGTCTCGAAGGTGACCGTGCGTTCGGCCGCGGCGATCGCCGACAGCATCGCCGGAAATATTTCCTTGCCGTTGTTGAGTGCCACGACGTGGTTACCCGGCAGGATGGTGGGCCCGAGCATCACCGACATTTCGCGTCGGAACTGCGGGTCCAGCACCGCATAGGCGTGCTCGATCTTTCTTTCGATCTTCTTTTCCGGAGTGGCGAAATTCATGGCGAGGACCACAGTCAGCAGGGTGATTGCGATCGTGACGAGCACGATCTTGCGTCTGCGCGTGAATCGCGACCAGAGGGACGGTGTCTTCATGGCGGGAGGGCGCAGTCGGGTGGGTGGAGACGGGACAGGTTCGACACGTCAGGGAATGGATGGGCGCGCAGGCTGGCCGCCGGAGACGGCAGCAGACCCGGATGCGTCCGCGTGCGCGGCTGCCGCGGACGCGGACTGCGACGCCGGTTCGGATGTGGGCAGGTGCTGCAGCATGTCGTCGGCATCCTCCTCGCGCTGCGCCTCTTCCAGCTGTGCGTCGATGTCGCGGTTGACGGAGGTGTCGACATCGTCGCGGTGCAGATGCTCTCCGCCCGGTGCCGCGTCGGCCGCGTCCTCGGAGGTCTGCACCAGATAGTAGGTGGTGCGCGGGAGGTGGATGCCCTCCGCGGCGAACGCGGCCTTGACCCGGCGCAGCGCTTCGCTGCGGGTCTTGCCGAAGTCCGACTCGCGCTGATCGATCCAGGCCAGGAAACGGAGGGTGATCCCGGAGGACTGGTGTTCGACGGCCAGCCAGGACGGGCCGGGGTCGTCCAGGACGCCATCGGTCTGAGCGATGGCTACCAGGGCCGCCTGCTTGGCGCGGGTGATCGATTCGCCGGTGTCGATCTGGATCGTGAAGTCGAAGCGTCGCTTCGGGTTGCGCGTGTAGTTCAGCAGCACCGACTTGAACACCACGCTGTTGGGCAACTGCAGATGATTGCCGTCCAGCGTCATCAGCACGGTCGCACGCGAGGTGACCGACACCACCTTGCCTTCATGCGAGTCGATCAGCAGGTGGTCGCCCGGGGCGAACGGCCGGCGCACGCTCAGCAGGATGCTGGCGATGTAGTTCTCCGCGATGTCGCGGAACGCGAAGCCCAGCACCAGGCCGGCGACGCCTGCCGAGCCCAGCACCGCGCCGACTGCGGCGGTCATGCCCAGCAGGTCGAGCGCGGTGATCACGCCGATGACGAGGATGAGCGTGCGCACGACCATGCGCATCAGGTCGTTCATGTAGGGATTGCGCGAACGCACGCGCAGCCAGTGCAGGCGGTTGCCGACGAAGCGCGACAACCACCAGCTTGCGAGCACGATCAGCACGGCAAGCACGAAGAGCGGCAGTTTGCGGAGCAGGGAGATTCCCGATGCGAGTGCGGCATCGGCGAGCCCGGACACGCAGGCCTGCAGATCGCTGCGCTCGCAGTCGTCCTGCGCGCCGTCGAAGATCGACACCTCGGGCACCACGGCGGCGTCGGTGGCGGACGCAGGGTGGATCACACCCAGCGCACCCAGGAACGCGCACACCAGCAGCACGAGATGGAGCGGGCGGATGCGGGGCGTCGTCATGGTCAAGCGGGGTCCTCAGGCAGTGCGGTACACGTTGGGGGCATGTCGTCCGATGGAAGGGCCGGGCTACCGGTCGCGCGGGGTTCCGTTGGTCGTCACCAGATCGCTCTTCATCAGCTCGTCCTTCGCCAGCTCGTTCTTCAACAGCGCGTTCTTAACCAGCTCGCTATTCACCAGAACCAGGCCAGCACGAAGACGCCGAGCATGGTCATGGCCAGGGCAAGCTTCAGCACGACGCCGACGATGATGCCGAGCCAGGTGCCCACACCGACTCTCGCGGCATGCCCCACATCGGCACGTTCGAGGGCGCGGCGGTGTGCGAGTTCGCCCAGCACAGCACCGATGAAGGGGCCGACGAACACGCCCACCGGGCCGAAAAACAGGCCTGCGAACGTGCCAACGACTGCGCCGATCAGGGCGAGCCGACTTGCGCCGACCCGCTTCGCGCCCATCGCGGTCGCGAGAAAATCCACCACGAAGGACAGCAGGGTCAGGGCGCCGAGCAGGATCAAGGGCCACATGCCGATGCGCTCGAAGTCGTCGGTCCAGGCGGCCAGCAGCATGCCGGCGAAGGTCAGCGGCAGGCCGGGAAGGGCGGGGAGTACGGTGCCGGCGATGCCGAGCACCATCAGCACGGCGGCGAGGATGTAGAGCAGGGTCTGGGTGTCCATGCGGTGCGGTCGGTGGCCTTGCGTCGTGGATGCGCGGGCGGATCGGCCTGCGCGGGAGGGTGGGATGCGGTCGATGATCGCATGCGTCGTATGCGCGCACTTCGGCGGGCAGGCGGCGGGCGGTGCTTCGCCCATGCCTGTTCAGTTTTCGCCGTCAATGCTGCCGATCCAACGAAAAAACCCGCCGTTCGGCGGGGATTTCGCATGGGCCATCCTGCACGATGCAGGATGGTCGGACTTGCAGCGTCAGGGCCGTGGCGTCAGGGCCATGCCATTCGCGCTGCGTGCGGTCTGCCGCGCCTTGGTGCCGGCTCTCGAGCAGTCAACGCTGCAGGAGGAGCACGACAGGATCAGCCCTTGAAGATCAGCCCTTGAACTCGTCGTGGCAGCCCTTGCAGCTCTCGCCGATCTTGCCGAGCGCGGCGCCCACGCCTTCGCAGTTGATCGGCGGCGTGGCCAGCGCGGCGTCGAGTGTCGCGCGCAGGTTGCTGGCGTGCTGGACGAAGCGTTCCTCGTCGCGCAGATCCTCGAAGGCACGTTCGATGTCGTCGGACATCGTGCGCAGGGCCTTGAGGTGGGGAATGGTGTCGGTGGCGGCGCAGCGGTTGAGCTTGGCCTTCTCGCCCAGCTGTTTCATGTGCCAGGCCTGTACGTACATCACGCTGTCCGGGAACGGGTCCTTGCGCTGGTTCCAGGCGTTCATGAGCATCACCGTCCCGATCGCGCCGAGCGCCAGGCCGAAGATCAGGACGAACAGATAGCGGCTGAAGGCGGACGACTTGGTGCGTGGGGTTTCGGGGGTGTTCGACATGTCGGCTCTCCTGACAGGGCGCGGTCACGATATCACGAGGCCGCGGCATGGGCCGACGTGTCCGTGTGGTCGGCACGGAACTGCTCCGTGCCTACCTGTTCGGAGAGCCGTACGGGCCGGGCGCTTCCGGGGGGCTGGTAAACTGGGTGTCGAGGTCCAGGCCGTGCGCATCACCGTGCCACGCATGTGGCCTGAACTGGCTCCATCGAATCCGGTTCTGCATGTTCCCGCTCGCCTGCTCTCGCCCGGCTGGTCTCGCCCGGCTGGTCTCGCCCGGCTGGTCTCGCCCGGCTGGTCTCGCCAGGTGGTTCTCGCCGTCCGGCCCACGATCCGTTGCGTCATGATGGATCGCATCCAGAAGTGACCCGTGTGGTGAACCCGGCAGGTGAACCCAGTCGCTCTCGTGTCGCTCCATCTCCGTCTTCCAGTGTGTTTGCAGCCCATGGCCTCTTCCGACTCAACCGTCGCTCTCGTGTCTGCCGCAGCGCCCGACGATGTCCCGCGCGGCGGTGACGACCCGTGGCGTGCGCGTTTCGCGGGTATCGACCGTCTGTACGGCGCCGGCAGCATCGCCCGGCTGGCCAGGCGCCATGTGCTGGTGGTCGGACTCGGTGGCGTGGGCTCGTGGGTGGTCGAGGCGCTGGTGCGCAGTGCCGTGGGCCGCCTGACGCTGATCGACGCCGACGACCTGTGCGTGTCCAATACCAACCGGCAATTGCCGGCGCTTGCGGGCCAGTACGGCCGCGGCAAGGCCGAGGCGATGGCCGAGCGCTGCCGTGCGATCAATCCCGAGGTGGCAGTGGAGGTGGTGCCGAGCTTCCTCACGCCCGCGAACCTGGACACGCTGCTCGGCGGCGATCACGACCTGGTGGTCGATGCCTGCGACAGCTTCCGCACCAAGGTGGAGGCCATCGCCTGGTGTCGACGGCGCAAGCGGCCGATCCTCACCGTCGGCGCCGCCGGGGGGCGTACCGACCCCACGCTCGTACGCATACGCGACCTCTCGCGTACCGAGCACGATGCGATGCTGGCGCTCATCCGCAAGAAGCTGCGCGGCGAGTTCAATTTCCCGAAGAACCCGCAGCGCTATTTCGGAGTGCCGGCCGTGTACTCGCTGGAGAACGTGAAATACCCGCAGGCCGACGGCAGTGTCTGTGGCCTGCGCCCGCAGATGGGGGCCGATGCCGCGCTCAAGCTGGACTGCGGCGCCGGGCTCGGTGCCGCCACCCACATCACCGGTGCCTTCGCCTTCGCCGCCGCAGGCAAGGCGCTGGAACTGCTGCTCAAGCCCGACACCGCGGCCTGACGCCCCTCATTCGACCGCACCCCATGCCCTATACCCCGATCGTCGCCACCCTCGGCTATGTCCTCTCGCCCGACCGCAGCCGCGCGCTCCTGATCCATCGCAACGCCCGCGCGGACGACCAGCACCTCGGCAAGTACAACGGCCTGGGCGGCAAGCTCGAGCCGGACGAGGATGTGGTCGCCGGCATGCGCCGCGAGATCCTCGAAGAGGCCGGCATCGTCTGCGAGGACATGGCGCTGCGCGGCACCATCAGCTGGCCGGGGTTCGGCCGTCAGGGCGAGGACTGGCTGGGCTTCGTCTTCGTCATTACCCGGTTTTCCGGCACGCCCTTCGAGCGCAACCCGGAGGGCGCGCTGGAATGGGTGGACGTGGATCGCATCCTCGACCTGCCGCTGTGGGACGGCGACCGGCAGTTCCTGCCGCTGGTTTTCGATGCCGACCCGCGGCCCTTCCACGGGGTGATGCCCTATCGCGACGGACGCATGGTGTCCTGGTCGTATTCGCGGATCTGAGGCGCATCGCCCGCAGTGCGCGGGCGGTCGGTCCACGACGCATGCGCCTGCATCTGCGCCAGCATCGCGCCGCGATGCATGCGCCATCCCGATTCGATCGCGCCCACCGGCCCGATCAGCCGCTCGAACGCCTCCAACCCCGCGTCGGTGCCCATCAACGCCCGGAACCCGGCCGCATGCCGCCCGCCGTCGCCATGCAGCAGGTAATGCACCAGGTTCCAGTGCTGGATGTAGTGCAGGTTCACGTTCGTATCGAGCGCAGGCACGTCCCGGCCGGTCAGCATCGCCTGCAGCGGGATCATGCGGCGCCTGCGGGCATCCTCGTCGGCGCTGTCGCCGAGTGCGAAGTCGGGCAGCCACCACGCGGGGTAGGTGCCGGCGTCGATGTCCCCCAGATGCAACCGGCCGTCCTGCATGCGGCTGGTGCCGAAATAGCTGGCCAGGCCTTCCTCGACCCAGCGCGGGTGACGGCGCCCCAGCACTTCTGCATTCAGCTGGTGCACGGCCTCGTGCAGCATCCAGTGATGGCGGTTGCCGCGGCCGCGCGAGACGTACGCGTCGCTCACCGGCCGCAGATAGAACGCTTCCGCCCATTGGCGGCTGCGGTTGTGCGCCTTGAATTCGGCCTGGCTGCCGTACAGCCGCATGCGCAGCGGCGCCTCGCGCGTGGCCGCATCCGACTGGCGTTCTGCCAGTTCCTGCGTGAAGAACACGCGCCAGGCGGCATGCAGGACCTCGGCCGCGCGGCCGACCTCCGCGGTATCCGCTTCGCCTGCGGTGCTCTCGATGCTGAAGTGCGCGGTGCGGTGGGTCCACGGCGGTATCGCGCCGGGCTGGACCACACCGGCTGCGGCCACGGACGCGGACAGCGCCTCCGCGGCGCGCACGCGCTCGACATGCGCGCGCCAGTACGCGCCCGGCGCGAGCACTCCCGTCGCGATCAGCACGGTCATGGCGATGCGATGAGGCGACATGGGCTCTGCGGGCATGGGGCGACAGCATAGCGGCAGGCATCGCGCACGACGACTTGCCCGTGGCGGAGTGCTTTGGCACCCTGCGGGCACGGCCGCTCACCGCGGCGACGCCCTGCCCGGACTCGACCATGAACGTGCGCCACTTCTCCATGCTTCGCGATTTCCATCTCGCCGATTGGCTCACCCTGGCCAACGCGATGTGCGGCACCGGCGCGGTGTTTCTCGCGATGCGCGCGCTGCAGGACGACAACCCGCGGTTCCTGCTCTGGGGCATGGCGCTGATTCCACTGGCCTTCGTGTTCGATGCGCTGGACGGCCGGGTGGCGCGCTGGCGCCAGTCCGCCTCCACCCTGGGCCGCGAGCTGGACTCGCTGGCGGATGTGATTTCCTTCGGTGTCGCGCCGGCGGCGCTGGCCTACGGCTGCGGCATGCAGGGCGGCTGGGACTGGGTGGTGCTGAGTTACTTCGTCGGCTGCGGCGTGAGCCGCCTGGCGCGCTACAACGTCACCGCCGAGCAGCTCTCGGAAGGCGCGGACAAGGTGACGCACTTCGAAGGCACGCCCATTCCCACCAGCATCGCGCTGGTGTTGATGCTGGTGGTCGCGGTGGATCAGGAGCGCGTCGGCGAGAACCTCTGGTTCGGCAGCTACCAGCTGTTGTTCTGGGAATTCCATCCGCTGGTGCTGGCCTTCGCCGTCTCCGGCTCGCTGATGATCAGCAAGACGCTGCGCATCCCGAAGTGGTGAACGCGATGCCGTGCCTCGGCGCGGCCAATGTGCGGGTGCGCCACGGGCTGCGGGCGTCGCGAAGATGCGCTGCGCTGAGGGGCCGCACCTGCTGATCACTCTCTCGGAGTCATGACCTCCCTTGTCGCAGGGGGTTGTTATGATGCGGGCGACATTCGGGAGGTCTTCGATGGCGACACGCGACACGAGCGGTTCCGGACGGGCAGGCGCAGGCGTCGGTCCTGACATCGGGGAGGCCTTCGGTGCCGCCACCCGCGATTATTTCGAGGCCATGACCCGTGCCCTGCGCGGTGCTGCCGGCAGCGCGCCCGCACCGGTCGATCCCTGGCGCGCGGTGTTCGATGCCTGGTCTGCCGCCGCAGGCGGGCAGGGCGGCTTCGGCACGGGCGGCCCGAGGCACAGCCCGTTCGGCGCCCATCCATTCGGGCCGGCGGCCTTCGCCCAGGCGGGTCTCGGCCAGGGTGGCTTCGGGCAAGGCGGGTTCGGGCGAGGCGGCTTCGGGCCAGGTGCGTTCGGTCAGCCGGCCTTCGCGGGCAGCAGCTTCGGCGACAGTCTCGACGCCGTGGTCGGCCGCTTCGCCGAGCAGGGCCGGCAGTGGTTCGGCCGCATGCAGGCGCTGGTCGAGCGCTTCGCCGGTGGCGAGGCCGCGCCGGCCGACATCGCGCAGGCCTGGAAATCGATGCTCGGCGGCGATGCCGCCAATCCGTTCACCGATCTGTTCGCGCAGATGGGGGGACGCGGCCATGCGGGCTTCGACCAATGGCTCGGGCAGGTGGCGCCGCTGTTGCGCGCGGGCTGGGCCGATGCCTGGATGCGCGAAGGTGCCGAGTGGCTCTCGCTGCCGGCCTTCGGCCCGGCGCGCGAGCATCAGGAGCGCGGACAGGCGCTGGCGCGGGCCATGCTGGGCCTGCAGCAGGCCAACGACGCCTACAACGCGCTGATGCTGGAAGCGGGGCGCGACGCCTTCGTGCGCTTCGAACGCAAACTGGGTGAACGCAGCGAGCCCGGGCGCCAGCTCAAGTCGGCGCGTGCGCTGTTCGATCTGTGGGTCGACGCGGCGGAAGAAGCCTATGCCGAGGTCGCGCTGTCGGTGGAATTCCGTCAGCGCTATGCCGCCCTGGTGGATGCGCAGATGCGCGTGCGCGCGGGCGTGCAGGACGTAGTCGAGCGCATGACCGCGCAGTTCGGCATGCCCACCCGGACCGAGGTCGATGCCGCGCATCGTCGCATCGCCCAGCTCGAACGCGAGCTGCGTCGCCTGCAGCGTGGTGGGGCGGCCACTGCAGCGGCCGCGGCCTCACCGGCAGCGAAGCGGCGAACCGCGGCGACGTCCGCTGCATCCGCTGCAGCAGCCAAGCCCGAAACGACGGGCACCGAAACGACGCGCACCGATACGACGCACATGCCTGCGGCAGAGAAGAGCGCGTCGCCGATGTCGTCCGGCACGCCTGCATCAAGCGGGAAGCGCGCCGCCCCCCGCAGCCGCGCTGCGAAGGCCAAGTCCCCGCCACAGGGCCGAGCGAAGCGCGACGCCTCCGGCAAGCCGGCGCCGAAGCCGGGTGCATCGGCAGCCAAACCCGGCAAGGCCGCCGGTGCGAAGCGGAAGACGGTTGCCGAAGCCCGGGCGCGTCCCGCCGCGGCGCGCGCCAAGCCTGCGGCCAGTCGCCGCACGACGCTCTCGATCACCTCCGCGATCCCGCAGGCGCCCGAGCCTCTGCCCGCCCGCGCGGCCGGCAAGGCCGCACACGCGTCGGGCCGTCGCGACGCGTCTCCCGCCAAAGCACCCAGCGCCAAGGCCGCCGGCTCCAAAGCAGCCGGCTCCAAAGCAGCCAGCTCCAAAGCCGCCAGGACCCGTTGATCATGACGAGCCCCCTCGATTACAGCCCCTTCGACATCACCCCCGAAGCGCTGGCGCAGGAAGCCGACACTCTGCAGCGCAAGCTCTCCGCCGGGCTGGACACGCTGCGCAGCATGGATGAGGTGCACTACGGCGCCACCGCGAAGGAGGAAGTCTGGCGCGACGGCAAGGTGGTGCTGTACCGCTTCCGCGGCCCGCGCGCACCCACCGCCAAGGTGCCGATCCTGATCTGCTACGCGCTGGTCAACCGGCCCTACATGGTCGACCTGCAGGACGACCGCTCGCTGGTGAAGAACCTGCTGGCCCTGGGCGAGGATGTGTACCTGATCGACTGGGGCTACACCGACCGTTCCGACCGTTTCCTCACGCTCGAGGACTATATCGAGCGCTTCATCGACGGCGCGGTGGACCACCTGCGCGCGGCGCACGGGCTGGATGCGATCAATCTGCTCGGCATCTGCCAGGGCGGCGCCTTTTCGCTCAGCTACGCCGCACTGCATGCCGACAAGGTGAAGAACCTCATCACCATGGTGACGCCGGTGGATTTCCACACCGACGACAACATGCTGTCCAACTGGACCCGTGGCCTGGACGTGGACCTGTTCGTCGACACCCTGGGCAACGTGCCCGCGGACCTGATGAACCTGTGCTACCTCACGCTCAAGCCGTGGCGGCTGCTGGTGCAGAAATACGTGGGCATGGCCGACATCCTCGACGACAAGAAGGCCATGGAGGATTTCCTGCGAATGGAGCAGTGGATCTTCGATTCGCCCGACCAGGCCGGCGAGGCCTTCCGCGAATTCATCAAGATGTATTACCAGGGCAACGGCTTCGTGAACGGCGGCATCGACATCGGCGGACGTGCGGTGGATCTTGTCTTCGTCGACATGCCGATCCTGAACATCTACGCCGAGCAGGATCATCTGGTGCCGCCGGCGGCGTCGAAGGCGCTGGCCGGGCTGGCCGGGACCGACGATTATTCCGAACTCTCGTTCCGCGGCGGCCATATCGGCATCTACGTGTCCGGCCGCGCGCAGAAGGAAGTGCCCAGCGCCATCCACGAGTGGCTGGCGAAGCGCGCACGGTGATGCGGTTTCGCACAGCGGCGGTCTGTCTCGCGCTGTGCGCGTGGCTGGGCGTGACGGAGGAGGTGTCCGCCCAAGCCGGGCCACCCGCATCCACAGCACCATCCGCACCGGCGTCCCGGCCAGCGACCGTGGCCGGCCCCGCGTCCCTCGCCAGGCGCGAAATCACCGCGTTGATCGCCGCGCTCGGCGCCTCGGGCTGCGAATTCCAGCGCAACGGCCGCTGGTACGACGCCGCCACCGCCCGCGCGCACCTGCAGCGCAAATACGAGTACCTGCGCAAGCGGGACCTGGCGCCCACCGCGGAGCTCTTCATCGAACGTGCGGCGAGCCGCAGCAGCATGAGCGGAAAACCCTATCGTGTGCGCTGCCCTGGACGAGCGGAACAGCCGTCGGCGGACTGGTTCCTGCAGCGTCTGCGCGCAGTCCGCGCGCGCTCGGGCTGACGCCGGGCGTGCCGGCGTACACTCTGCCTGTCCCCCTTGCCGTAGAGACTCAAGATGAACGACACGCCTACACTCGTCCGCTCGCGCAGCGATCGCATGCTGGCCGGCGTCTGCGGGGGCATCGCCCGCCGTTTCGGCTGGAGCCCGGGCGTCGTGCGCCTGCTGTATGTGCTGATCTCGATCTTCTCCGCGGGCTTCCCGGGCATCCTGGTCTATCTGGTGCTCTGGCTGCTGGTGCCGGAGGAGGGCGCGGCTTGAGCCCTGCCGCCCGTGCCGCGCGTGTGGCGGTCTTCGCACTGGGCGTGGTCTGGACCTTGCCCAACAGTCTGCTCGGCCTGATCGCAGGCCTGGCCTGCATGCCCTTCGGTGCCCGCCCGCGGCTACGCCTGGGCGAATACGCGCTGGTGTTCCATCGCATGCCGCTCGGCCCCGGCGGGGCCATGACGCTCGGCAACGTGATCCTGGGCACCGCCGAGCACCTCGACGCCCGCTGCCGCACCTATGCCCACCGCGCCGGCTGGTGCGAAGAGCCGGCGACCCGCATCGGCGACCACGAACGCGCGCACGTGCTGCAGTACATGGCGCTGGGCGTGTTCTTCCTCCCGCTGTATTTCCTGCACGGCGGCATCCATGCCCGCAATCGGTTCGAGCGCGCGGCCGACCGCTATGCGCTCACCGGCGAAGGCTGGTGGCCGTGGAGCCGCGGCAACGGCAGGCGTGCGTATCTGGCGGCGCGGCTTGCGGCGGACGCAGGCGGATCGCAATGAGGCCAGGCAGGGACGACCTTGTTGCAGCCGAGCCATGCGAGGCGTGCATCGATTCGATTCGGACCGCGTGGTATCCGGCCCGATGCGTGGGCCCTGTTCGGTATTTCGACTGACGTCGACCACATGGCCGGTCTGGATGCGCCGTGGTCGAATGCATCATCAGCTTCTTGCGGGCTGCTCCGACGTGACGGGTCCGCAGGCCTCGCAGAGGCCTGCTGCATCGAGCGTCAGCACGTCATGTTTGCGGGAAGCCTGTCACGCATTTCGTCATCGCCCAAACGCGTGTCCAGCACGCCAGACGTGATGCCGACGCGGCTGCAGGGACTGCACTCATGACGCCACTTGGCAAGCAAGGGAAATGCTTCGGTGGTGACGCCAGGTGAATCCCGCTTGATCGGTCAGCCGGCGGCCGGCGCGAGCTGGAAGATCGGCAGATACAGCGCGAAGACCAGCAGGCCCGCAGACACGCACAGCGACGCGATCGCGAACAGCAGTGCGAACAGCGCACCGCGGGAACGATCCGGCCACAGGCGCCAGACCAGGAGCGTGAGGACAGGGGCCGTCCAGAACAGCTCGGGGTGCTCCACGACGATTCGTGTGACGAAGGGCAGCGCGACGTCGAAATTGGCATACATGGACGCGAAATGAGGCGCCACCAGCGACGGCCAGGTCGCGGTGAGCAGCGATGCGCAGAACGCGCAGACGAGCATGATGGCCGTCTTGGCCCGGCGATGCTGCACGGGCGGCGGAACCGACGTATTGCTGGCCATCCGCTCGTGAGCCCCTCGTCTCAGTAGTCGGGCCGCAGCCGTACGCTTTCCAGTTCGCGGCGCAGGCTGCGCTGGAACAGCACCGGCGCGAACCAGGTGTAGGCGCAGAACGCGAACCAGGCCCCTGTCAGCACCGGCGACCATGCCTGCATGCCCTGGGTCCGCAGCGTGATGTCGAGCACCCGGTAGGCCAGATACAGCCCGACCAGCAACAGCAGCGTGCGACGCGTGCTGCCGCCTGCGACGAAGCTCTGGAGCCTCCACCACAGGCCGAGCAGCAGGCTTTCGCTGGCCTTCACCGCGGCCAGCAGGGTGTGCACGTCCTCGTCGCCCGGCGCCAGCTGCAGGGCCCACAGCGCGTGCGCGCGGGCCTCTTCGCGGCGCCCGTCGTGCAGGTCGCAGAAGCCCAGCGCCACCAGGGCGTGCACATGCTCCGGGTCGAGTTCGAGCGCGTGCATCGCGTGCGCGCGCGCGAGCATCCGGTCACCGCCCGCACGTGAGATCGCGGCGCGCAGCGCCCAGTTGTCGGCGTCGGTCGGGTCGAGGGCGCAGGCGCGTTCGGCCTTCTCCTGCGCCGCCTGGATGCGCTCGCGCAGCAGGTCGAGGCGTGCGGAAATCCGCAGCGCGGAGGCATTTTCGGGTTCCAGCGACAGCGCGGTCTCGATGTGATCCCCGGCGAGCGTGTAACGGCGCAGGGCCATCAGCGCGGAGGCCATCGCGAGATGGGCGAACGCCGATTCCGGCGCGGAAGCCAGCGCGATGCCGGCCTCGGTGCGCGCGGCGTGGATGCGCTTGCGCTGCACCAGGCACAGCGCCAGCAGCGCATGCGCGTCGGCGTGGTCGGGGTCTTCGCCCAGCAGGCGGGTCAACAGGTCGATGCTGTTGTCCTCGTGCCCTGCCTGATACATCTCCAGCGCACGGTCGAACCACTGATGATGGTGGGGAGCGTCGTTCATCGCGGGAATGTCATCGCAGCAGCAGCGCGGCGTACCAGGGCAGCGTCTTCGGGTCGATCAGCGCATGCGCGAGGATCGCGAACAGCAGCAGCGCCGGCATGCCGTTCTTCAGCGGGCGTTCGTAGTGTTCCAGCAGTTCGGCCAGCGGCAGCTGATGCAGCAGCAGTGTGTAGGCCAGCGCGAGCTTGACCACCGGCTCGGCCAGCAGCGCGTATTGCAGGGACGTGTCGTCGAGATGGCCGGCGTCGGCGGCCATCAACGCCGCCAGCGCGACCAGCGGCACGCCGATGACGCCGACCACGATCAGCAGCCATTGCCGCAGCGGGGCGGGACTGCCCAGCGCGTGCAGATTGAAGGCGAACCATGCGATGCCCGGAGCGAAGCCGGCGAACATCACCGCGAGCAGCGGCCAGACCGGGCTGACCGCATGACGTGCCAGGCCGGTCGGCCGCGGCTCGTCGGGAATGCGGTAGCGGGCTCCGGCGCGCGCGAACGCGGGCATCAGCGTTGATCCTCGAGGAAGCGCAGCACCTCGTCGTACTGCCCGCCCTGGTTCGCGTAGCGCGCGTGGTTGCGCGCGGTGGTCAGCCACTCCAGCGTGGTCGGCCGCACCTGGCGCAGCGCATCGCGCAGGTGGTCCATGGTCAGCGGCGTTTCTCCGCCGGAGGCGATGGAGGCCTCGATCGCTTCGTCGGCGGCGGTATCGACCAGGTTGCGCAGGTCGGCGCCGGAGTGGCCCGACGTGGCGCGCACGATGTGGTCGAGGTCGATGCCATCGGCGCAGGGCCGGCCGTCCAGCAGCAGACGCAGGATCGCGCGTCGCGCGGACGCATCCGGCGGCGGTACGAACAGCACGCGGTCGAAGCGTCCCGGACGACGGAAGGCCGGGTCCAGCGCCCAGGGCACGTTGGTCGCGCCCAGCACCAGCACCTGCTGGTTGTTCTGCGCGAAGCCGTCCAGCTCGGTGAGGAACTGGCTCACCAGCTTGGCCGAGGTCGCTTCGCGCGCATGCTGGCGGCGCGCGCCCAGCGCCTCGATCTCGTCGAAGAACACCACCGCCGGCGCGGTACGCCGCGCCTGCGCGAAGATCTCGTGCAGCTTGCGCTCGGACTCGCCGATGTACATGTCCAGCACGTCGACGATGGAGACGTTGTAGAACTTCGCCCCGCATTCGCCGGCGGTGGCGCGCGCCAGCAGGGTCTTGCCGCAGCCCGGCGGGCCGTACATGAGAATGCCGCCGCCGGACTGGCGCTTGAAGCGCTGGAACAGCGAGGGCTTGAGGAAGGGCGTGACGATGCGCCGCCGGATCTCGCGCTTGACCTCGTCCAGGCCGCCCACATCGCCGAAATCCACCCGCACCGTGGCCGGTTCGAGGTAGCGCAGGCTGTCGTAGGCGGAGGTGTCGTCGTTGGCGATGCTGCGCACCGCGTCCTTGTCCGTGCCGGCACCGCGGAACGCGCCGAGCGAGACCACGCGCCCGCTCAGCTGGGCGGCGAAGGCGGGATCTTCCAGCGCGGGGTTGCCGGCCACTGCTTCGCGATATGCCGTCTGCGCGTCCTCGCGTCGGCCTTCGCCGAACAGGCGGCGGGCCTCGAGCAGGAGCGCTTCGGGTTGGCCTTCCGGGGCGAGGCGCAGCGCGGCATCCTGGTGGCCATGGTCGGCCAGCAGGCGCACCGCACGCAGACGACGGCCGCCACTGGGGTCGGCGGCATCATCGAGTGCGGCATCGCCGGCGAGGGCCAGCGCCTGAAGCAGTGCATCGGCATCGCCCGCGCCCAGCGCGGCATCGAGCACCAGCATGCGCAGCGGCCCGTTGTCGGGGCTGGCCCGCAGCGCGGCGAGAAGCGCCGTCAGCTGCGGGTCGCGTGCGTCGTGAGACATGGCGTCAAACCGGCGGTGCTGGTCAGCGCCACACTGTCACGCGCTCGGCCGCCGGCACGAACATCGCATCCCCCGCCTTGCAGCCGAAGGTCTCGACGAAGCCGTCGTGCTGCATCAGCGGGCCGTTGCTGCGCCACTGGCCGGGCGCGTAGACCGACAGCGCGGCGTGTTCGGCCGCGGCCAGCGGCGAGAGCTGCTGCGCCCACACGCCGCTCCAGGCGCGGAAGAAGCGCTCGCGGTCGGCCTTCGATGCCTTCGGTTCGGCCTTCAGGTAGGCCGCCCAGGCCAGCTCCACGCCGGAGACATCGGCGATGTTCTTCTCCAGCGTGCGTGCACCGTCGACCTTGCGCGCCGGGTCGGCGGTGTAGGCGAAGCCGGAGTAGCGCGCCGACAGCGGGCCGGTACGCGTGGCCCAGGCCGATGCCGTGCCGGGGGTCCACCAGTCGCCGATGTTGCCCTTGCCGTCGACGTAGTGTCCGCGCCCGCTGACCGCATTGGTGAGCTCATGGCCCACCAGCGCGCCGAAGGCGCCGTAGTGCGCTGCGACGGCGTCCTTCTCGTCCAGCACCGGCGCCTGCAGCACCGCGGCGGTGGCGAACAGGCGGTTGTGGGCGAGGTCGTAGCTCAGCGCGGGGTGCTGCGGACGCACGTCCCAGCGGCGGTCGGCGTTGCCGCGGCCGATGCGGCGCATTTCCTCGCGGTGGTGCCAGGTGGAGGCGATCAGCACGTTGCCGCCGAAGCTGCCGCGGCCCATCGGCTGCATCGAGAAATCGGGGTCGTAGGTCGGGCGGCCGATGGCGAACCGCAGGCCTTCGAGCTTGGCCTTGGCCGCGGCCTTGCTGGCCGGCTCCATCCAGGTGTTGGCCTCGATCGCGGCCTGCAGCGCGTCGCGCACATCCTTGGCCACGACTTCGGCGCGGCGCTTGGCGTTCGCCGACATCGTCGCGTTGGCGTATTCCTGGGCCAGCATGGCGCCGGCGGAAGCATCGATGGCGGTGAGCACCTGCTCCCAGCGCTGCCCCTGCGACTCCTGGCCACGCAGCAGGCGGCCGCGGAAGTCGAACTCGGTCTCGCGCCAGGGCTTGCTGAGGTAGGGGGCCATCGCGTTGCCGACGTGGAAGCGCAGATAGGCCTGCCATTGCGCCGGCTTCTGGCTGCCGGCCAGGCGTTCGATCTGCGCGAAGAGCGCCGGGTCGGCCATCGACACCTGATCCGCGCTCACACCCTGCACCTTCAGGAAGGCATCCAGACGCAGATTGCGGTATTTCTTGGCGAAGTCCTTGGTCGCCACCGGCGCGTAGCGCGTCTGCGGCGTGGCCACCTGTTCCGCGGCACGTGCCGCGCGCGCGATCCGCGTTTCCAGCTCGATCACCGCGTTGGCGTCGGCGTTGATCCGCGCCTCGGGCGTGCCGGTCAGGGCCAGGATGCGGCGCACATAGCCGTTGTAGCGGCCGAGCAGGGCGCGGGCGTCGGCATCGTTGCGCGTGTAGAAGCTCGCATCCGGCAGGCCCAGCCCGCCTAGGGCGAAATAGCCCATGTAGCGGTCGACGTTCTGCAGGTCCAGATCGGCGGTGAAGTCGAACGCGACCGGGATGCCGACCTGGTGCAGTGCGGCGATCGCCGGGGCGATGTCGGTTTTCTTCTTGATCGCGTCGATGCGTGCGAGCAGGGGCGCGATGGGCTTGGCGCCGTCGGCTTCGACCGCCGCTTCATCCAGGCCGCTGGCCCAGAAATCGCCGAGCAGCTTCTGCACGTCGTTCGCCGGCTTGTTGGCGGCCGCGTCGAGCAGTTGGCGCTGTTGTTCGCGGCTGCGCTGCGCGAGTTGGCCGAGCGCGCTGACACTGCCATCGGCCGGCGCCGGATTGGACTTCAGCCAGCTGTCGTTGGCGAAGGTGTAGAAATCGCTGCAGGCGGTGACTGCGGGCGGCTTCGGGGCGGCAGCGGGCTTGGCGCGACGCTTCTTGGCGGCGTCGGCATCCAGCGGCGCGGCGGCCACGGCAAGAACCACACAGCAGGCGAGCAGGGCAGGGCGCAGGGTCGGCATTGCGGGGGCATCCGGTGGAGTCGCGGCGCAGTGTAACAAGCGCTTCGTGCGCGCCGGTCGTCGCTTCGGGCCCCGGCCTGTGACTGCGGTCGCAGCTCGCGTGCACGGTGCGGCCCGTCGAACTCAGCCGAACAGCGTCTGCAGCATCTTCGCGCCGCCGGTCCACACGCCGATCGCGGTGCCCATGCTGGTGAGGAAGAAATTCAGCAGCACCCGCGCCACGCGGTTGCGCCACCAGCCCTTCACGGTCTGCACGTCGTCGCGCAATGCCATGAAGTCGGCGTAGGTGGGTTTGCGCGCCCAGACTTCCACCAGCGCGCTCAGCGTGCCCGATGCCAGCGCCGGATGCAGCGGCGTGACCGGCGAGGCCACGAATGCGGTGAGTATGCTGAGCGGGTGCCCGCCGGCGATGGCGCAGCCGATCGCGCCGAGCACGCCGGTCCACAGCACCCAGTGCAGCACCAGGTCGCCGCCGAGTTCCGCGCCGCCCTGCCAGTAGCCCCAGACGAAGCCGCCCAGCACGAAGGCGGCGAGCAGCAGGGTGAACCACGGGAAGGAGGACTTCTCCTGCAGCGTTTCCAGTTCCGCGCAGGCCGCAGCCGGCGCGTCGCTGTCTTCGCGCAGATGCCGGGCCAGGCCCTGCAGATGGCCGGCGCCGACCACCGCCAGCACTTCGCGCGGGGTGCCGTCCTCGCCGGGCGTGTGCGCCAGCGCGCGCAGCTTCGCGGCCATGTAGCGGTCGCGCTCGGCGATGATCGATTCGTACAGGGCCGGGCTGCCGCTGGCGAATTCGCCGAAGCTGGCCTCCAGGATGTCGCCTTCCTTCAGGCCCTCGATCTGTTCCTCGGTCACCTCTTCGTCCGCGAACAGCGACATCGCGAGGCCGGCGGAGATTTTCGAGCGTCCCCACCAGCCCAGGCGCTGCATCGCGCGCCGGAAGGTCAGGCCCACGTCGCGGTCGATCAGCTCCATGCGCAGCCCGCGTGCCTGGGCATCCACCGCGGCGGCCTTGAGTTCGGCGCCCGGTTCGATGTCCAGCTGCTCGGCCAGCCGGCGCTGGTATGCGGCCAGGCCCAGATTGGCCGCGAACACGGCGGTCTTGCCCTCGCGCAGCACCTTGACCAGGTCGAGCTTGGCCAGCACGTCGGGATCGGTGAGCGACTTGAAGCGCTGCGCGTCCAGCTCCACCGCCACGGTGTCGTAGCCGCCGCCCGCGATCGCGGTGCGCACGGCATCCACGCTGCTCTTGGAGACGTGCGCGGTGCCGAGCAGGGTGTAACGCACGCCGTCGCGTTCGACGATGGCGTGCGGCTGGTCGTCGAGACCGGGCGATGCGGAGGTGGTGGCGCCTGCGTGCGCCGGCGTGGGGGGCAAGGTGTCCATGTCGTGCACTGTGGGGCTCATTCGTGGGCCGGGGCCGGGGGCTGCGCGCTTCCGGCGCCGAGCGCCCGCTGCATCTGCACATTATCCAGCCATCGGCCGTGTTTGTGGCCGATGCCGCGGAACACGCCGGCGATCTCGAAGCCGAGGGCGCGGTGCAGCGCGATCGAAGCGGCGTTGTCGGCATCGCCGATCACCGCGATCATCTGCCGGAACCCCTGCGCTTCGCAGCGCGCGATCAGCGCCTCCATCAGCATGCGTGCGACACCGTGCCCGCGATGGGCGGCATGCACGTAGACCGTGCTTTCCACGGTCCAGCGATAGCCGGCGCGGCTGCGGAACGCGGAGGCGTAGGCGTAGCCCGCTACCTCGCCCGCGCGCTCGGCGACCAGCCATGGATGGCCGGCATCCAGCACCGCGGCGATGCGCCGGCGCATCTCCTCCACATCGGGCGCCGCGTATTCGTAGTTGGATACGCCGCCCAGCACTTCCGCGGCGTAGATCGCCTGGATCGCGGGCGCATCGCCCGCGTGCACGCCGCGCACGTGCGCGTGCCCGCTCACGTGGTCGTCGATGCCACCGGGCGCGCGCATGACGAGAGGGTGTCAGTCGCGGTAGCGCTTGAGCAGGTCGCCGTAGGCGTCGATCCTGCGGTCGCGCAGGAACGGCCAGATCCGGCGCACGTGCTCGCTGCGCGCCATGTCGACTTCGGCCATCAGGATCGTCGGCTCGGTGCCGGCTTCCGCGATGAATTCGCCCTGCGGGCCGAGCACATGGCTGTTGCCCCAGAAGTCGATGCCGGAGGCGCCCACATGCCTGTCGGAGGCGATGGGCGACGGTTCGTGACCGACGCGGTTGCAGCTGAGCACCGGAATGCCATTGGCCACGGCATGGCCGCGATGGCTGAGGATCCACGCGCCGCGCTGGCGGTCCTTCTCGGCCTGTTCGTCCGAGGGGTCCCAGCCGATGGCGGTGGGGTAGAGCAGCAGTTCCGCGCCGGCCAGCGCCATCAACCGCGCGGCCTCGGGGTACCACTGGTCCCAGCACACCAGCACGCCCAGACGGCCCACCGAGGTGTCGATGGGCGTGAAGCCCAGATCGCCCGGGGTGAAATAGAACTTCTCGTAGAAGCCCGGGTCGTCCGGAATGTGCATCTTGCGGTACCTGCCGGCAGTGCTGCCGTCGGCGTCGAAGACCACCGCGGTGTTGTGGTACAGACCGGCCGCACGTCGCTCGAACAGAGAACTCACCAACACCACGCCGTGCCGCTTCGCCAGCGCCGACAGACGCTCGGTGCTGGGGCCGGGGATGGGCTCGGCCAGGTCGAATTCGTCCACCGACTCGTGCTGGCAGAAATACGCGCCGTTGTGCAGCTCCTGCAGCAGCACCAGCTTCGCGCCGCCGCGCGCGGCTTCGGCCACACGCTGTTCGATCACGGTGAGGTTGGCATCGGCGCTGCCATGGTTTTTTTCCTGGATCAGCGCGACGGGCAGGGTCTTGTGTTTCATGACGACCTCGAATGCTTGGAATTGCGTAGGACGGGCCCTGGCCCGCTCTCACGAGCGACACGATCTGCGCGGCATGCCGTGCGGCATGCGACCGGGGCGGCGGCGCCGGGTCCGGACACAGCGGCGATCAAGCCACCACACCCGCCGGAAGCTGCATCGTGATGCAGTGCAGGCTGCCGTTCTGCCAGATCAGCGGGCGGCAGGGGATGGCGACGATCTCGCGACCCGGAAAGGCCTGCGCCATCACCGCCTGCGCTTTCGCGTCCGCCTTGGTGTCGCCGTAGGCCGGCATCAGCACCGCGCCGTTGACGATGAGGAAGTTGGCGTAGCTCGCGGCCAGGCGGCGCCCCTCGTCTACGATGGGCGCCGCCCACGGCAGCGGGAACAGGCGATACGGACGGCCATCGCGCGTGCGCAGCGCGGCCAGTTCGGCGGCCATCACCTGCAGTTCGTCGTGGTGCGAGTCGTCCGCGTCGTCGCAGGCCTGGAAGACGATGGCGTCCTCGGCCGCGAAGCGGGCGAGGGTGTCGATGTGCGCGTCGGTGTCGTCGCCTTCCAGATAACCGTGATCGAGCCACAGCACGCGGCCCTGCGCGAGCCAGTCGGACAGCTTCGCGGTGAGGTCCTCGCGCGTCGCCTGCGGATGGCGCTCGTGCAGACAGCGCCAGGTGGTGAGCAGCGTTCCGTCGCCATCGGTTTCGATGCCGCCGCCTTCCAGCGCGAAATCGATCTCGCTGCGCTCCGCGTCGGCGAACACGCCCTGCGCGACCAGCACCTCGACCAGGCGGTCGTCTCGGCTGGCCTCGAACTTGCCACCCCAGCCGGTGAAGCGGAAATCGAGCAGATGGAACGCCGCGCCGGGGTGGCCGACCTCGCGCCTGAGCGTGATCGGGCCGGAGTCGCGCAGCCAGGTGTCGTCGTAGTCCACCGTCACGAAGCGCACGCGGTCCATGTCGACGCGCGCCGAGCGCAGCCGCGCCTCGGCATAGGTCTGCAGGTCGTCGTCGGCGACGCAGATCACCGCGTCCTGAAAGCGCACGATGGCCGCGACCAGCGCGATGTAGGTCTCTTCGACCTCGGCCAGACGCGGGCCCCAGTCGGTGTCGGCGTGCGGCCACGCGATCAGGACGGCGGACTGGGGTTCCCATTCCGCCGGGAAACGATACGGTACGGTCATGCGGGGCGAATGATCCTGATGGGACGGGTGCAGGGCGCTGTCCGCGTGCGGATGGCTGCAGGGCGACGCGGCAGGGTGAGGTGAGGGACGTGGCCGGGCGGTGCCGGCCCTGGCGTGTTCAGCGCACCGCGGGCTTCGGCCCGGTCTCGCCGGCCGTGGCGCGGATCAGCACCGCGTCGATCACCTTGTTCTTCTCGAAATAGACGATGAAGGTGGGGTAGGTCCAGCGGTGGATGGTGGGCCACTGCCGCTTCTGCCCGCCGCGCGGTTCCAGGCGCTGGCTGGGCGCACCGAAACGGCGCTCGACCTCGGCCATGCTCATGCCGCGCGCGGGCATGGAGTTGCCGGTTTCGGCACCGACACGTTCGATGAGCAGGGTCTCGGCCTGCGCATCGGGCGCGGCGAACGGCGCGGCGAAGCCCGCGGCCAGGCACAGGGCGACCGACAGCGCGGCATTCGAAGGGGACGGACTGGACATGGCGCGATCTCCGGAAGACGGGGTGTCGGGGGAAGCCCGATTGTAAGCATGTTGCCCTGCGGTTGCGGAGGACCGGGAGCGATTGCGCGCGCTTCGCACGATCACCCATGTCGCGTGCCGGCGCTTCGCATCGCGCCTGCAGCGGGCTTGTGTGACCTGCGGCACGAATCCATGTCGCGTCCAGGCCGTGGAGGGCAGTCAAGGCGTCCGCGGATTTTCGGTGGCGGGGGGGCGGCCGCGACGCTTGGCGCCCGTGATGCGCGCGACCCGACGCGGGCCGCCTGGCGTGCAGACACGACGAAGGCCGCGCGAGGCGGCCTTCGGGCGTTGCGCCGGCGTTGTCGCCGGGCCGTCTGCGATGGCGTCGGCGCAGCGGACGGCCGCAGCCGCCGGTGCGCCGTGCGCGATCAGCGCTGACGGGCCTTGAAGCGCGGGTTCGACTTGCAGATCACGAAGACCTTGCCACGGCGGCGGACGACCTTGCAGTCGCGGTGACGGGCCTTCGCCGACTTCAGGGAGGACAGGACCTTCATGGGAAACCTCGGCGATTCGCGCGCGGAGCGCGCTGGGAAGTGGATGGGCGCCGGCCGGGCAGGCCGACAGTCTCGAAAGAACGTGGGGCGGTGTCCATCGGACGGGCCGCGAAGGTGTGCCCTTCGTGATCCAGTGGCCGCCTCAGGTGTGCGTTCGGCCCGCATGCGTCAGCACGGGAAGCCAAACAGCCGCCGAGTATAGCGGCCTTTTCGCCCTGCGTTCAAGCGCTTGCGTCGTTCCTGGGCGCGGGTGTGTGCGAGGGGCGTGGTTGCGGCTTCGAGAGCCTTCGCGCAGTGCGCGACGGGTGGTCCTGATGCCTGCACGCCGTCTCCAACCGGTCGGGGCCTGGATGGCGGGCTTCGCGACTCGCCCAGCGCCATCGGTGCGCCGTGATCATATCCATGAGAGCAGCGTGGGATTCTGCTTTGTGTGATGTTCATCCATTTGATTTTGCAGAAAATATTTTGCTGCAGGCGAGGCTTCTGGCCCGGTGTTCGAGTCAGGGCTCGCATCGCGGTTGCCTTAGACTGTGCATCCCCCTCGCTGCCACTGGTACCCGTCATGCCGGAATCCGTCCCCCCCGAAGCCGCCGCCCCGGTCCTGACCATCGACGGCCCGTCCGGCTCGGGCAAGGGCACGATCAGCCGGCGGGTGGCTGCCGCCCTGGGCTGGCATTACCTCGATTCCGGAGCCCTGTACCGCGCGGTCGGTGTCGCCGCCGGGTGGGCCGATCTGGATCTGGCCGACCCGGCCGCCCTGGTCCGCTGTGCCTTCGATACCCGGATCGGTTTCGAGGAGCGCGGGGATGGCGAGCTGCGGGTGCTGGTCAACGGTCTCGACGCCACCGACGAGCTGCGCACCGAAACCGCCGGTGCCGCCGCCTCCGCGATCGCCGCCGTCCCCGAGGTCCGGTCCGCCCTCAAGGACCGCCAGCGCGCGTTCCGGCGCCTGCCTGGGCTGGTGGCGGACGGTCGGGACATGGGGACCGTCATCTTCCCGGATGCCGGCTTCAAGGTGTTCCTCACCGCCAGCCCCGAAGAGCGTGCCGAAAGGCGGCATAAGCAGTTGAAAGACAAAGGGGTTTCCGTTATGCTCGACGACCTGCTGCGGGAAATCCTCGCCCGCGATGCGCGCGATGCCAGCCGCGCGGTGGCGCCCTTGAGGCCGGCCCACGACGCCGTCCACATCGACACCACCGGCCTTGGCATCGACGCGGTGGTCGAACGCGTGCTGTCGCTCGTACGCCCGGCGTAATCCGTCGGGACACCTGCGCCGGTCCTCGCGTCGAGAACACCGTTCTTCGCGAGTCGTTGCCTGTGGTGTGGTCTTCGATTGTCGGATGTTGTCGAAGCCCGCTCCCGGACCTTACGCGCAGCAGGCACAAGCGCCGTCGGATCGGTCCATGCCGATGCGGCGGTATTTCCGTCCCTCACTCTCACGGCCAACGGCAATCCCGCCACGGCCCCAACGGGTGGACCGGCATTTCCTCGGGCATGCGCCTGGCCGGTCTGTGTCATCAACCGAGCAACCAATCCATGACCGAATCATTCGCAGAACTGTTCGAACAGAGTCAGGCCGCCAACCTGTCCAAGCTCAAGCCCGGCGCCATCGTCACCGGTACCGTCGTCGACGTGCGTACCGACGTGGTGATCATCAACGCCGGCCTGAAGTCCGAGGGCATCGTGCCCATCGAGCAGTTCCGTAACGAAGCCGGCGAGATCGACGTCGCCATCGGCGACACCGTCAAGGTGGCGCTGGACTCTCTCGAAAACGGCTTCGGCGAAACCGTCCTCTCCCGCGACAAGGCCAAGCGCGCGATGGTGTGGGACGAACTCGAGGAAGCCCTCGAGAAGAACGAAACCATCACCGGCCGCATCAGCGGCAAGGTCAAGGGCGGCTTCACCGTCGACATCAAGGACGTCCGCGCGTTCCTGCCGGGCTCGCTGGTCGACGTGCGCCCGGTCCGCGACCCGGTGTACCTGGAAGGCAAGGAGCTGGAATTCAAGCTCATCAAGCTCGACCGCAAGCGCAACAACGTGGTCGTCTCCCGCCGCGCGGTGGTCGAGAGCGAGCATTCGGAAGAGCGCGAGCAGCTGCTCGAGAAGCTGGTCGAGGGCGCC
>CBFGMS010000043.1:0-36301 GCA_965649985.1 uncultured Gammaproteobacteria bacterium
GGGAGGCAATGCCGCGGCCCGCGGTGTCTCCGGGTAGGTTGCTTGAGCGTATCGGCGACGATGCGCCTAGAGGAATGACCGTCCTCGACAGAACCCGGCTTACAGGCCGGCTCCGCGCTTTCCCGGCGACGCCGGGAAAGCCCCAAAGTTTGCGGGACGCAAACTTTGGGCCCCAGCGGCACGCTTCCACACCCCCGCCCGCGCTGCGCGCGGGCCGCCCCCTGACTCAGGGGGCTTTATGTCGTGGCTGTGTGTTGCGTCGGCGTCGCTGTCGTCCTGGCGATATTGGGACTTGGCTTGGTGGGTGTCCTGATGGCGTCCGCACCTGGGGTTCGAAATCGAGGTCGAGCGGCCGTATTTGCCAGTGAATGGGCGTTACGGGAAATCCCTACCCTGTCTGTCCGGATAAGTCCGATTCGCGCAAAGTGGGTGTCCCAGTCATTCGAAAATTTTGTGGCCCGCCCAGCCTTGGATCAACGTGCCATCGACGCTGAAGTGCTCGCCCGACAACCCGTCTTCACGATCCGCCTGTGCCAACACTTCATTGAACAACGTCATCATCGCATTGTGTTCTGTCAGTCGATCGCGATTCTTGCTGAACACCGTCGGTACCCACACTGTATCGTCCACCGCCAGCCCAACGAACCAGCGGAAAAACAGGTTGTACTGGATCTGCTCCATCAGCTGTCGCTCGAAATGGACGCTGTAGAACACCTGCAGCAACATCGCCCGCAGCAACTTCTCCGGCGCAATGCTAGGCCGACCGCCACTGGCGTCGTCGACATACATCCGCGTGAGCAGGCCGTCCAGTCGCAGCGGTGTCTGGTTCACCCGTTCACGAATCGGCCGAAGCGGGCGGCTAGCTGTGTAAACCCAGCACGTTGTTCAGTGGGATTCGGGAGATGGGAGGCTTGTAGCCGAGGCTGGCATGAGGTCGATGCCAGTTGTAGTGGTGCAACCACGGTGCGAAGGCTTCGGCGCGCTGTGCCGAGCAGTCGTAGCCACGGGCATAGGCCCACTCGCGCAGGCTGCTCTGCACCAGCCGCTCGGCCTTGCCGTTGGTGCGCGGGGTATAGGGCCGCGTGTACAGGTGGCGCATGCCCAGCCGACGGACGAGGCGGCGGAAGCGGCGCGATTTGTAGCAGGCGCCGTTGTCGGTCAGCAGGCGCTCGAAGCGCACCCCCAGTCTCCGGTAGTAGCGCAGGGCCCGGATCAGGGCCCTGCAGGCACTGATCCCGCGCTCGTCGGGTTCGATACAACCGAAGGCCACGCGGGAGTGGTCGTCGATGGCCAGATGGACGTAGTCCCAGCCGACGCCGTCGGAGCTGATCTGGCGATTGCCGGTGACGCGATGACCGGGCCGACGGAAGCGGGCCAACTTCTTGATGTCCAGATGCAGCAGATCGCCGGGCCGGGGATGTTCGTAGCGATTCTCCGGCAGGGGCGGTTCCAGTTCGGCCAGGCGATGCAGGCCGGCCCGCCGCAGCAGTCGGGCGACGGTGCTGGGCGCCACGGGCAGTTCCCCGGCGATCTGACGATAGGTCTGGCGGGAACGGCGCCGCTCCAGCACCTGCTCGACAACCGTCTGCGGGGTTGCGTGCGGACAGGCATGAGGCCTGGATGATCGATCGCGCAAACCCTGCGGCCCTTCTTCCTTGAACCGCTTAGCCACTTGTAGGCGGTACGGACGCTGACGCCGGCGGCGTGCGCGGCCTCTTCCACGCGCAAGCCCTGAACAAGGATGCGGTCCACGAGCAGGGCTCGACCGCGCGGGCTCAAACGGGCATGGTGATGCAGGTTCATCCGGGGCTCCTGGGGGCTGGCTTGGCTTCGCAACCTCCATCTTCCAGAGATGCCCCGGATGAACAACCTACTGAGAGATCACAGCTAGCGGGCACTGAGTCGTCCAGCTTGCGGACACTGAACTGGCTCTCTTGCAGAGCTTCGGCCCCATGCATGGGAGGCTCGCGGCGGGAAGAAGGGCGATAGAGCGCTCTATGAGGGGTGTAGGTATTTCACCAGTCTGCTAATCCAGCTTCTGGCGGCCCGAAGTCATTTGCATTTTCTGAAGCTGCGTCTGCTAACATCTCATTGAATGGCGACATCTGAAGCAATTCCGGGTGTAAATCGAGCTGCGCACACAGCGCTTTTGAATATTCGCTTGCCGATAGATTCATTGCCCGCTGCAACGCCACTTTCTTTAGAAAGCAGATCGCAAGAGCGTACTGAGTTCCGATATTCGCAGGAAAAAGTTTCGCAATTCCCTGCAAGACCGCCAACTCCGTCATTGCCATTGCATCCCATTGTTTGCTGGGACCATAGCGCATAATTACACTCGCCGCTGCCGCTGCACGCTGCACTTGAATCTGTTCGTTGCCAGCAAATCGCACTGCAATTTCTTGCGCCAATGCCAACTCTATCTGAACTAAATTCCACTGATTATTAGCGCAGTAAAATTCCAGTACTTCCGTTGTAGCTAGCACTCTCTGAAGCTGAATTTCCATATTGTTAGTGAATTTCGACGCGATTCCCTGCAGCATCGCAATCTCTTCTGTCATGAGATGCAAAAGCCCTGCATTTTTGTAGCACTTCAAGACTTTGGCTGAAGACTCAGCCCGAGCCAGATTAATTTCGACGTGCTCGGGGAAGCGCAATGCAATCGCGGTTGCCGTCTCCAGTTCAGCCGCAAGCGCGTCCCACCGTTGTTCTTTGCTATAAAAGTCAACTGTGCTGCTGGCTGCTTGTGCTCTTGCCAATTGAATATCAGGATGCTCTGGAAAACGAGATGCAATTGATTGCGCCACCATTAACTCTGCTGAAAACATGTCCGGCCACTCCCAAGGAGAAAGACGGTCTAACGCACGGGCTGCAGCCTTGGAGCGCGCGGTTTGAATTTCCACATTTTGAATGAAGTGTGATGCGATCGCTTCTGCTTTTGCTAGTTCATTCTCCAATTCTCCCCACAACTCTGCGACACCGTAACCGATGACCCCGATCACCGCTGATTGGGCCCTCACCGTCTGGATATCCACGTGCTCGAGGAAACGATCCGAGATTGCGTTAATCACTGCCAGCTCAGCGGCCAAGCCTTCATGATGCTTGGCTTCAATACAGCAGATTGCGATTATTCCATGGCCCCTGGCATGCGCTAGTTGGATATCCTGATGCTCCGGAAACGACGAGGCGATCACTCGAGCCGCATCGATCTCCAGCGCTACATCTCGCCACTGCCCTGCGGCGGCGTGATGGCTAATCCCCAATGCTGCTGCCATGATCCGCTGCAGCGCCGCATCAACATCTCCTAAAGGCGGTGCAAGTAAAGCGCGCACCCAGACATGAGCGTGTAATCCGTGCGATTTTGCGTTGCTGAGAAATCGCCCTGTATCGAAGAAACTCGATTTCCATGCATGCAAGGCCCAGGGTTCGGCGTCGTGGAGCGGAATTGCCGCCAATGCGTGTAGGGCGTAGGCCCAGCCCAGCAGGTCGGGGCGCACAGGCTCCAGCCATACTGCACCTTGTCGAATCCGCAGTTGCCCGATTTTTTGAAGCGCACGATGATCGGCATCGTTAAGACCGAAGGTCGCCTGCACTTGTGGCCAAGAGCAGGTCTCGCTGCTGCTGACCACGGCCAACGCTTGGCGCGCGGCCGGGCTAAGCCCGTATTTGCTCTCCAGCCGCTGTGTGTACCCCCCCGCCCATTGCTGGCAACTTTCCCAGAGATCAACCGGCATCGGAGCATCCGCCGCGGAAGCGGCCTGTCGCGACAACAGACGCAGCAACAGCGGGTGGCCGCGCTCGGCCTCGGGCAGATCGGCCGCGGATGCATAGAGGCTCCGGGCGTTGTCTGGATCTAGCGGCCCGACTTCGCGTTCGACGTCCACCAACGCCTGATCGCGCGTCAGCGCACCGGCTAGGCGCGGGCGCCAGCCAGTCAAGACCACCAACAACGGCTGCTTGCGGCCGGCGCATTCGCTCAACAGGTCTTGCAAGCGCCGGTGGCTCGCGTCGTCGTCTAGCGAGATGTCGTCCCACAGCAAGATTGTGGCGGTTTTGGGCAGGTTATCGGCCAATGCCTTGGGGTCGAACTCTCGATTGAGACTCCAAGCATGCCAGCTGCCGCATTCGCGGTATTCGCGTCTGCTCAACCCCGTGGCGAAACGGAAAGCCAAGTGTGTCTTGCCAATGCCGTGCGCCCCCCAGAGCAGAATAACCCGGACTGCTGTTGCAGCGGGTGATCGCGTGGCCTGCGCTTGCCGCTTTAGCCAATCGAGCTCATCGGTCCGCCCCAGCAACTCAAGCGGTTTGGTGTCGAGGTCTTCTTCCGGCAGTTTCAGCTTGTTGTGGAGGATTTCGGACACCGGAACGCAGTTGGACGGTATCGGAGGCGATGAAATCCATCCGTGTATCGTGTGTGTTGCGCCCTTCCATACGCGCAAGGAGAATTTTTTGAACATGAATTTCATTGCGATCCAGATCGCAACGGCCGCGAGCAGCAGCGGGATGAAGATGCCGACAGGCCATCGCTGTCGATCAAGCCAGTCCGCCCCGGCAGGGGAACGCACGCGTAGGAGCGGGATCAAGGCCTCGCGTATCTGTGGGAACAGAACATCGAGCAGCCACGCTGCCCCCAGCAGTACGAGGCCGAACAACACGCCGGTCAGCGCCTCGGACCACCCACTCGGTGTCGGCTTGCGATTCAAGGCCCCCTCCTTGGCAAGTCGCGCAATGGGTCATTTATATACGAATCGCGCCGACCTGCGGCGCTTTCCGATCGCAAGGCTGGAGAACGAACTGAGAGCCGGCGCGAACTGAGAGCCGGGGCACCCACCTATCTCGCGTATCCATGAGACGCCGCCCGGCCACTCCGGCCCACCGCTCTCCATGGCGGAGCTCTCCCGTGCATCCCTCTCGATCTGCCCGCCCGCGACAGGCGCGTACCTGATCTGTCGCGTGATGGCCGCTGCGTGCCGCCGGGCGTTTCGCATGGCCTTCGGCGCCCCGGGGAGTACCCGCCAGGGCGCGCCAGCGACCCTTTCCCTGTTATTTCGTGTCCCCAGTCTCAAAAAATGAGACGAAACAGGGGGTTGTGCATAAACCTTGAACCAGTCTCTGAACATTGGCGCAAGTCATTGACCGGCTTAGTGAATTTCGTCCCAGAAAGTTGTTGACAACCCTGTGGGTGGCTCCTAATGTGGCGACTCGTGGGAAATCATGGTGATTCGTGGTTTTCCGGGATATCCAGCCCACAGGAGACGGGCGCAACCGGGCCGAGTGCAGTGTTCCAGGGTGAGACCGCCATCACGATCGACGACAAGGGGCGGCTGGCCATTCCGACCAGCTACCGCGATCTCGTCGCGCGCGAGTGCGGGAACCGCCTGGTGGTGACCTACAACCCGTTCGAGGCCGGTTCGCTCTATCTCTACCCGCATCCGGTCTGGGAGCGCGTGCGCGACCAGGTCAATGCGCTGCCGCGTGCCAAGAGCGTCAGCCGTGCGCTGCAGCTCAAGCTGGTCGGTGCGGCCACCTTCGTCGAGCCCGATGCCAATGCCCGGATCATGATCCCGGCCAGCCACCGCAGCGCGGTGGGGATCGAGAAGAAGGCGGTGCTGCTGGGCATGGGCGACAAATTCGAACTATGGAGCGAGCAGGCCCACCACGCGCAGATCCGCATGACGCTCGGCGATGCGGACATGGGCGAGGAGCTGCTCGGGCTGCAACTGTGACCGCCGGTGGCGCGGGCGCAGGTCCCGGCCACCTTCCGGCGCCGCATGTCCCCGTGATGTACCGCGAGGTGCTGGAGGGGCTGCAGGTCCGGGAGGACGGGCCGCTTCGTGAAGGTATCTATCTGGATGGCACGTTCGGGCGTGGGGGGCATGCCCGCGGTGTCTTGAGTCGTCTGGGCGCCGGAGGTCGTTTGCTGCTGATGGACAAGGATCCCGAAGCGATCCATGTCGCCGAACGCGAGTTCGGTGCGGACCCGCGCGTGTCGATCCGCCGCGGCAGCTTCGCTTCGCTGGCCGGCTGGGACGCGGTGGCGGACGGCGTGGACGGCATCCTGTTCGATCTGGGCGTGTCCTCGCCGCAGCTGGATGTGGCCGAGCGCGGTTTCAGCTTCGGCAAGGACGGCCCGCTGGACATGCGCATGGACCCCGACAGCGGCGAAAGCGCCGCGCAGTGGCTGGCGCATGCCGACGAGCGTGCGATCGCCGACGTGCTGTGGACCCTGGGCGAAGAGAAGCAGAGCCGCCGCATCGCCCGCGCCATCGTGCAGCGCCGGACGCAGGCGCCGCTCACCCGCACCGCCGAACTGGCCGAGCTGATCGCCTCGGTGGTGCCGCGCAGCCACAAGGACCGCAGCCACCCGGCCACCCGCAGCTTCCAGGCCATCCGCATTTTCGTGAACCGCGAGCTGGACGATCTCGAGCGTGGCCTCGACGCCGCGCTGGCCGCGCTGCGTCCGGGCGGGCGGCTGGTGGTCATCAGCTTCCATTCGCTGGAGGACCGCATCGTCAAGCGCTTCATCGCCCGCCACGCCAAGCCGCCGCCGGCCAACCGCCGGATGCCGGTGGAAGCGGCGTTCGTGCCCACCCTGCGCATCGTGAGCGATGCGCTGAAGGCCGGCGACGCGGAGCTGGCGGTCAACCCGCGCGCGCGCAGCGCGGTGCTGCGCGTGGCCGAGAAGCTGGAGGTCGCCGCATGAGCCTGCGTCCGTCCATCGTCCTGGTCGCGGTGCTGCTGCCGATGGTGGTGGTCTCGGGCATCGCGGTCGTGCATGCGCGCCATGCGCACAGGCAGGCCTTCGTGGAGCTGTCGCGCCTGCAGAACGCGCGCGACGAGTTGAACATCGAGTTCGGCCGGCTGCAGCTGGAACAGGCGACCGTGGCCGAGAGCACCCGGGTGGAGCGCATCGCGCGCGCCCGGCTGGCGATGCGCACGCCGGAGCCGGCCGAAATCGTGGTGGTGCGGCCATGAGTGCGGGCAAGGGTGGATCAACCGGTCTCGCGGCCCGCTTCGCGACCCTGCGCGAGCGCTGGAGCCGGCGAGGCGAGGAGCGCCGCGCCGCCGGCGCCGCACGGCCGCGTGCCCGCTTCGACCTGCGTGGCCGGCTGATGCTGGTGTACGTGGGTCTGGGCCTGTGCGCGGTGGCGCTGGTCGGGCGCGCGGCGCAGCTGCAGCTGCTCGACAGCGATTTCTATCAGCGCCAGGGCGATGCGCGCTTCCTGCGCGAGATCGAGATCCCGGCCAGCCGCGGCATGATCACCGACCGCAACGGCGAGCCCCTGGCGGTCTCCACGCCGGTGGAGTCGGTGTGGGCCAACCCGCAGGAACTGCTGAACGCGCAGGACCGCCTGCCGCAGCTGGCGCAGGCGCTGGGCATCTCCGCCGAGGCGCTCACCCGCAAGCTCATGCAGCGCGCGGACAAGGAATTCGTGTACCTCAAGCGCCGGATCAACCCGGCCGAAGCGCGGCGCATCCTGGCGCTCGGCGTGCCCGGTGTGGCCTCGCAGCGCGAATACCGCCGCTTCTACCCGCAGGGCGAAGCCAGCGCGCACGTGCTCGGCTTCACCAATGTGGACGACCAGGGCCAGGAAGGTCTGGAGCTGGCCTTCGACGAATGGCTGCGCGGCACGCCGGGCAGCAAGCGCGTGATCCGCGACCGCCACGGGCGGATCGTCGAGGAAGTGGACCTGTTGGCGCCGGCCGAGCCGGGCAAGGCGCTCACCCTGACCATCGACCGCCGCATCCAGTACCTCGCACACCGCGAGCTCAAGCGCGTGCTGGACGAGAGCGGCGCGAAGAGCGGCTCTGCGGTGGTGCTGGACGTGGCCACCGGCGAGATCCTGGCGATGGCGAACCTGCCTTCGTTCAATCCCAACCAGCCGGCGGAAGGCCCGCGTGACGCGCACCGCAACCGTGCGGTGACCGACGTGATCGAGCCGGGCTCCACCATCAAGCCGATCACCGTGGCCGCGGCGCTGGAAGCCGGCGTCATCACGCCGAAGACGGTGTTCGACACCAATCCCGGCTGGATCCAGAACGGCCGCTTCCGGACCACCGACACCCACAACTATGGCGTGCTCGACACCACCGGCGTGATCCGCAAGAGCTCGAACGTGGGTTCCTCGAAGATCGTGCACCGCATGAGCGATGCGCATTTCCACGGCTATCTGGCGCGTCTGGGCTACGGCCGCAGCACCGGCAGCGGCTTCCCCGGAGAAAGCCCGGGCCGTCTGCCCGCGCCGGCCGGCTGGTACGGCACCACCAAGCAGACGCTGTCCTACGGCTACGGCCTCAGCGCCACGCCGCTGCAGATCGCGCACGTCTACGCCACGCTGGGCAACGGCGGGCGTGCGATCGCGCCGACCTTCGTCAAGGGCCAGTCCGGCGAGCCGGTGCAGGCGATGGACCCGCAGGTCGCGGCCGAAGTGCTGCGCATGATGCAGACCGTGACCGAGCCGGGCGGCACCGCCACCCAGGCGGCCATCCTCGGTTACCACGTGGCCGGCAAGACCGGCACGGCGCGCAAGTTCTCCAACGGCGGCTATTCGCGGCGCTATCTGGCGTTCTTCGCCGGCCTGGTGCCGGCCCAGCGGCCGCGGTTCTCGATGGCGGTGGTGATCGACGACCCGGACCCGGCGCGCGGCTATTACGGCGGCCAGGTCTCGGCGCCGGTATTCAAGAGCGTGATGGAAGGCGCCCTGCGCCTGATGGACGTGCCGCCCGACGACATCGACACCTGGATCGCCGTGCAGCAGCGCGGCGCGACGGCGCCCGGTGCCTCCGCGCGCGCCACGGCCGCCGCGCGGGTCGCGCCCGATGCCCGCCCCGTCGCGACGCGTCCGGCCCCGGCCCCGGCCGCGCGCCCGGCTGCGCCGGCACTGCCGCCGGCGCTCGATGCGGCCGGAGGTGCGCGATGACCGGCTCCACGCGTCGCATGGCCTTGGCCGAGCTGCTGCCGGATGTGGCCGGGATCCCGCAGGATCTGGCGATCGGCGGGCTGGTGCAGGACAGCCGCGAACTGCGGCCCGGCGATGCCTTCGTGGCCATCGCGGGCTTCGGTGCGCACGGTCTCGGCTTCGTCGCCGACGCACGCAAGGCCGGCGCCGTGGCGGTGCTGTTCGAGCCGCCCGCACTGGACGGGTTCGATGTGGACGCGGACCACGGTCTGCCGGTGATCGCGGTGCCCGGGCTGCGCGTGCGCCTTGGCGCGATGGCCGACCTGTTCCATGGCCGCCCCTCGCGGGCGATGACCGTGGTGGGCGTCACCGGCACCAACGGCAAGACCTCCACCGTGCAGCTGCTGGCCCAGGCCTGGACCCTCGCCGGGCGTCGCGCCGGCACCATCGGCACGCTCGGCGCCGGGCTGTACGGCGAGACCGCACCCACCGGCTTCACCACGCCGCTGGTGCTGCGCACGCATGCGCTGCTGTCCGGTCTGCGCGATGCCGGTGCCGACGCCGTGGCGATGGAAGTCAGCTCGCACGCGCTCGACCAGGGCCGCGTGGACGGGGTGCACTTCGCGGTGGCGGCCTTCACCAACCTCACCCGCGATCATCTGGACTACCACGGCACCATGGACGCCTACGGCGCGGCCAAGGCCCGCCTGTTCGCCTGGCCGGAGCTGGGCGCGGCGGTGATCAATCTGGACGATGCCTTCGGCGGCGCCCTGCACGCGCAGATCGCGGCGGAAGGCCGCACCCGGGCGATCGGCGTGTCCTCGCGCGGGGCCGCCGGCGCAACCCTCGTCGCCGAGGACATCGTGCTGGACGGCAACGGCATCGGTTTCACCCTGCGCGCCGGCACGGCCGCGCATCCGGTGCGTTCGCCGCTGCTGGGCCGGTTCTATGTGGACAATCTGCTGACCGTCGCCGGCGTGCTGCATGCGCAGGGCAGGGCGGTCGACGCGATCGCGACGCTGCTGTCGCAGCTGCAGCCGGTGGTTGGGCGCATGAACCGGCTGGGCGGCCGCAATGGCCGTCCGCTGGCGGTCGTCGACTACGCCCACACGCCCGACGCGCTGGAACAGGCGCTGCGCGGGCTGCGCGCGCACGTGCGCGGCCGGCTGATCTGCGTGTTCGGCTGCGGCGGCGAACGCGACCGCGGCAAGCGCCCGCAGATGGCCGCCATCGCCGAGACGCATGCGGATGCGGTGATCGTCACCGACGACAACCCGCGGCGCGAGGATGGCGATGCCATCGTCGCCGACATCATGGGCGGATTCGCGCGTCCTGGCGCCGTGCGCGTGCTGCGCGACCGCCGCGCCGCGATCGCCGAAGCGCTGGCCGCGGCCGGCGCCGGCGACATCGTGTTGATCGCCGGCAAGGGCCACGAGCCCTATCAGGAGATCGACGGCGTGCAGCATCCCTTCGACGACACCGCGGTGGCGCTGGCCCTGCTGGAGGTGGCGGCATGAGGCGCATGACGCTCGCCGAGGTCGCCGAAGCCGTGAACGGCCGCCTGCTGGGTGACGCCGACGCGGCGCATGTCGGCATCGACGCGGTGCAGACCGACACCCGCGCGCTGGCCGCCGCGTCGGCAGCGCACGACGTGCTGTTCGTCGCTCTGCGCGGCGAGCGTTTCGACGCCCACGACTATCTGCCGCAGGCCGCCGCCGCAGGCGCCCGCGCGGCGCTGGTGTCGCGCGCGGTGGAGTCGCCTGAAGTCCTGCTGCCGCAGGTGCTGGTCGAGGACACCGAGCGCGCGCTGGCCGCACTGGCCGCGCATCTGCAGCGCGCACGCGCCACGCGCACGCTCGCGGTCACCGGCAGCAACGGCAAGACCAGCGTGAAGTCGCTGCTGCACGCCATCCTGGATGCCGCGGCCCACGCGCAGGGCGGGGTGGCCTACGTCAACCCGGGCAACCGCAACAACGAGATCGGCCTGCCGCTGGCGGTGATCGACGCACCCGAAGACGCGCTGTACGCCGTCTACGAGATGGGCGCGGGCAAGCCCGGCGACATCGCGTATCTGTGCGACATCGCGCCGCCGGTGTCGTCGCTGGTGAACAACGTCGGCGCCGCGCACCTGGAACGTCTGGGCAGCCTGTACGGCGTGGCCGACACCAAGGCCGCGATCTACGACGCGTTGCCGGCCGACGGCACCGCCGCGATCAACGTCGACGATGCGTTCGCGACCTATTTCGAGGCGCGCGTCCGCGACGGCGGCGCGCAGCGCCGGCTGATCCGCTTCGGTCTGGACCATGATGCCGAGGTGACCGCGCACGACATCGCGCTGGATGCCGACGGCGCGCGGTTCCTGCTGCGCACGCCTGAAGGCGAGGCCACGGTCCGCACCGCGATGCCGGGCCGCCACAACGTGCTCAACGCCCTGGCGGCGGCGTCGCTGGCGATGGGCGTGGGCATCGGTCTGGCGCACATCGTCGCCGGCCTGCAGGCCGCGCGTCCGGTGGGCGGACGGCTGGTGTCGCATCGCCTCGCCGGCGGCGTGACGCTGATCGACGACAGCTACAACGCGAACCCGTCATCGCTGGACGCGGCCGTCGACACGCTGGCGGCCACGCCGGGCGCGCGTTGGCTGGTGATCGGCGACATGCGCGAGCTCGGCGCGGACGGCGCCGCGCTGCACGCGGGCTGCGGCCGTCGCGCGAAGGCGTCGGGCATCGACCGGCTGTACGCGCTGGGCGAGCTGAGCGCCGCCGCCGTGGACGCCTTCGGCGAAGGCGCGCGGCATTTCGCCGACCACGCGGCACTGGCCGACGCGCTCGCCGCGGATCTGCATGCGCATTGCGCCGCAGGCCGGGCGGCGCCGGCCGCGACGCACGACGCGGGCCCGGGCCTGCGCGTGCTGGTGAAAGGCTCGCGCGGGAGCGCGATGGACAGAATCGTACAGGCGCTGCTCGCCCGGGAAGGCGATGCGGGCGACACCCAACGGGGAGACCACCATGCTGCTTGAACTGACCCGCTGGCTGAAGGAACTGGAGAGCCTGTTCGGGCTGTTCGGCTATCTCACTTTCCGCGGCATCCTGAGCGCGCTCACCGCGCTGGCGCTGTCGCTGTGGTGGGGGCCGGCGATCATCGCCCGGCTCGCGAAGCTCAAGGGCGGCCAGCCGATCCGCAAGGACGGCCCGCAGTCGCACTTCTCCAAGGCCGGCACGCCGACCATGGGCGGCGCGCTGATCCTGCTCACCGTGACCGCCTCGGTGCTGCTGTGGGGCGACCTGCGCAACCGCTACGTGTGGGTGGTGCTGGTGACCATGCTGGCCTTCGGCGCGATCGGCTGGATGGACGACTGGATCAAGATCGTCAAGCGCGATCCCAACGGCATGCGTTCGCGCACCAAGTACGCGCTGCAGTCGCTGTTCGGCCTGGCCGCCGGCCTGTTCCTGTACTTCACCGCCGACGTCGACGCCGCCACCACGCTGTACATCCCGTTCTTCAAGAACGTGGCGCTGCCGCTGGCCGGCGTGGCCGGCGCGGTGTTCTTCGTCGGCATCGCCTATTTCTGGATCGTGGGGTTCTCCAACGCGGTCAACCTCACCGACGGCCTCGATGGCCTGGCGATCATGCCCACGGTGCTGGTCGCCTGCGCGCTGGGCGTGTTCGCCTACGCCTCGGGCCATGCGGTGTTCTCCGAATACCTGGGCATCCCGAAGGTGCCGGGCGCGGGCGAGCTGGTCATCATCTGCGCCGCGATCGCCGGCGCGGGCCTCGGCTTCCTGTGGTTCAACACCTATCCGGCGATGGTGTTCATGGGCGACATCGGCGCGCTGGCGCTGGGCGCGGTGCTGGGCCTGATCGCGGTGATCGTGCGTCAGGAGCTGGTGCTGGTGCTGATGGGCGGCATCTTCGTGATCGAGACCCTGTCGGTGATGATCCAGGTCGCGTCGTTCAAGCTCACCGGCAAGCGCGTGTTCCGGATGGCGCCCATCCACCACCACTTCGAATTGAAGGGCTGGCCCGAGCCGCGGGTGATCGTGCGCTTCTGGATCATCTCGGTGATCCTGGTCCTCATCGGCCTCGCCACGTTGAAGGTGCGTTGATGGCGGCGGATCGCTCCCTGCTGCAGCGGACCCTGGCGCGCCTCGGCGGCGACGGCCAGGCCACGCGCGTGGACGCGCTGCCGGGCCGCTACGACCCGTGGCTGCTCGGCGCGACGCTGGCGCTGGCGGCGTTGGGCGTGGTGATGGTCGCGTCCAGCTCGATCGCGGTGGGCGAGAACCTGGAGGTCGGTCCCTACTATTTCCTGCTCAAGCATTTCGGCTTCCTCATGGTCGGCGGCGGCATCGCGCTGTGGCTGATGCGCACCGAACTGAAGACGCTGCAGCAGTACGACCGGCTGATGCTGCTGCTGTGCTTCGTGCTGCTGATGCTGGTGTTCGTCCCCGGCATCGGCAGGACGGTCAACGGCGCGCGGCGCTGGCTCAATTTCGGTGTGATGGGCTTCCAGGCGGTGGAGGCGGTGAAGCTGCTCTACATCGTCTGGCTGGCCAGTTATCTGGTGCGGTTCCGCGACGAGGTCAACGCGACCTGGGGCGCGATGCTCAAGCCGCTGGGCGTGGCCGCCGCGCTGATGGCGCTGCTGATGCTGCAGCCCGACTTCGGCTCGATGTCGCTGATCCTGGCGATCACCGCCGGCATGCTGGTGCTGGGCGGCGTGCACATGCCGCGCATGTTCGGACCGGTGCTGGTCGCACTGCCGGTGCTGACCATGATCGCGATCGCCGAGCCCTACCGCGTGGAGCGGCTGACCTCGTTCCTGGACCCGTTCGCCGACCCGTTCGGCAGCGGCTACCAGCTCTCGCATGCGCTGATGGCGGTGGGCCGCGGCGAATGGTTCGGCGTCGGTCTGGGCGCCTCGGTGCAGAAGCTCTCGTACCTGCCGGAGGCGCATACCGACTTCATTCTGGCGGTGATCGCCGAGGAACTGGGCTTCGTCGGCGTGTGCGTGGTGATCGGTCTGTACGGCCTGCTGATCGGCCGCGCCTTCGCCATCGGCCTGCGCTGCGTGGAGATGGGGCGGCATTTCGCCGGAAGCTGCGCGTTCGGCGTGGCGCTGTGGATCGCGACCCAGAGCTTCGTGTCGATCGGCGTGAACCTGGGCCTGCTGCCGACCAAGGGCCTGACCCTGCCGCTGATTTCCTCGGGCGGTTCCAGCGTGCTCGGCGTCTGCGCCGCGCTCGGCCTGCTGCTGCGCATTTCCTATGAGCTCGACCGCGCCGGGCGCCAGGTCGCCTGGCGTCGTGCCGAGGCCGCGCCGGCCCCGGGCGCGGCGCCCTCCGTGGAGCCCGTGATGCTGCCGCCCGCGCATGCTCGCGGTCGCGAGCGCATCGAGCCCACCTTCACCCGCAGCGGGAGGGCCGCATGAGCGCGCGTCCGCAGACCGCTGCAGCTCCCCGTGACCTCGCTGCGGCGTCCGGCGCCCCGGTGATGATCCTCGCCGGCGGCACGGGCGGCCACATCTTCCCCGGGCTGGCCGTAGCCGCGGCGCTGCGCGCGCGCGGCGTGCCGGTGGTCTGGCTGGGCGCGGACGGCGGCATGGAAACGCGGCTGGTGCCGCAGCACGATGTGCCGATCGAGACCATCGCCATCTCCGGCCTGCGCGGCAAGGGCGTCGCCGCGCTGCTGCGCGCGCCGCTGCGCCTGCTGGCGGCGGTGCGTGCGTCCGCGCGCGTGCTGGCGAAGCACAGGCCGCGTGCGGTGTTGAGTTTCGGTGGTTTCGCCGCCGGCCCCGGTGGCATCGCCGCCGCGATGGCCGGCGTGCCCCTGTTCGTGCACGAGCAGAACCGTGCGCCGGGTCTGACCAACCGCGTGCTCGCCCGACTGGCGAAGACCGTGATGACCGGTTTCCCCGACAGTTTCCCCGGCCGCGAGACCGTGGTCGGCAACCCGGTGCGCGCGGTCATCGCCGCGGTGCCGCCGCCGGGTGCGCGCGCGGTCTGCGACGACGGCGTGCTGCGCATTCTCGTGCTCGGCGGCAGCCAGGGCGCACGCGCGCTCAATGCCGCGCTGCCGAAGGCACTGCACGCGTGGCGGGAGAGCGGCCAGGCGCGTCGCTTCGAAGTGCGCCACCAGTGCGGCGAGAAACTGCGTGCCGAAGCCGAGCAGGCCTACATCGCCGCCGGTTTCCGCGTCGGTGCGGAGCTGCAGGGCGATGCCGAGATCGCGGTCGAACCCTTCATCGCCGACATGGCTGCCGCCTATGCCTGGGCCGATCTCGTCGTCTGCCGCGCCGGTGCGCTCACCCTCGCCGAAGTCTGCGCGGTGGGCGTGCCCAGCCTGCTGATTCCGCTGCCCACCGCGGTCGACGACCACCAGACCAAGAACGCGCGCTATCTGGTCGATGCCGGTGCCGCGCGGCTGCTGAAGCAGGACGACACGCTGGTGCAGGCGCTGGTCGAGACCATCGGCGCGGTCGGTTCCGACCCTGTCCTGCGCGCCGGCATGGCCACCGCCGCGCGCTCGCTCGCCCGTCCCGATGCCGCCGAACGCGTCGTTGACCTCGTGCTGCAGGAGGCACGCGCATGATCCGCCGTCTGCTCCACACCAAGGATGTCTCACGCGCCTTCCCGCGCGTGCATTTCGTCGGCATCGGCGGCGTCGGCATGAGCGGCATCGCGGAAGTGCTGTGCACGCTGGGCTATCAGGTCTCCGGCTCGGACAACGCCGACAATGCGACCACGCGCCGGCTGACCTCGCTCGGCGTCACCGTGCATCGCGGCCACGCCGCCTCCAATGTGCTCGGCGCCGACTGCGTGGTGGTGTCCAGCGCGATCCGCGCCGACAACCCCGAGCTGATGGAAGCGCGTGCCCAGCGCATCCCGGTGGTGCCGCGTGCGGAAATGCTCGCGGAGCTGATGCGCTTCCGTCGCGGCATCGCCATCGCCGGCACCCACGGCAAGACCACCACCACCTCGCTCACCGCCAGCGTGCTCGGCGAGTGGGGCCTGGACCCGACCTTCGTGATCGGTGGCCAGCTGCTCGCGGCCGGCGCCAACGCGCGCCTGGGCGGCGGCGACTGGCTGGTCGCCGAGGCCGACGAGAGCGACGGCAGCTTCCTGCGCCTGAACCCGCTGATCGCGGTGGTGACCAACATCGATGCCGACCACCTGGAAAACTACGGCGGTGATTTCGCCAAGGTCCAGGCTGCGTTCGCGGAATTCCTGCACCGGCTGCCGTTCTACGGGCTGGCGGTGCTGTGCATCGACGACCCTGAAGTCGCCGCGCTGGCCGAGAACACCCCGCGTCACGTGATGACCTACGGCCTGTCCGGGCACGCCGACGTGCGCGCGGAAGACGTGGAGCAGCGCGGTGCGGCCATGCACTTCACCCTGTGCCTGCCCGACGGCACGCGCACGCCGGTGCGGCTGGCCATGCCCGGCCTGCACAACGTGCAGAACGCGCTGGCGGCGGCGACGGTGGGCTGGCAGCTCGGCGTCACCGGTCCTGCGATCGGCCGCGCGCTCGACAAGTTCGCGGGCATCGGCCGCCGCTTCAACCTGCTGGCCGAGCTGAGCACCGCGCAGGGCGCGAAGGTGCAACTGGTCGACGACTACGGCCATCACCCGGTGGAACTCGACGCCGTGTTCCGCGCCGCGCGCGGTGGCTGGCCCGACCGCCGTCTGGTGGTCGCGTTCCAGCCGCACCGCTACAGCCGCACGCGCGATCTCTTCGACGATTTCGCCGCGGTGCTGTCGGGCGTGGATGCGCTGGTGCTGACCGAGGTGTATCCGGCCGGCGAGGCGCCGATCGCCGGTGCGGACAGCAAGTCGCTGGCGCGTGCGATCCGTGCACGCGGCCGCATCGACCCGGTCGTGGTCGGCGGCGCGGGCGATCTGCCCACCGTGCTGTCCGACGTGCTGCGCGACGGCGATCTGCTGCTGCTGATGGGCGCCGGCGACATCGGCGCGGCCGCGCAGCAGCTCGCCGCGCACGGCTTCGCCGCTGCCGATCAGGAGAGCCAGGCATGAGCGCCGTCCTTCCCGTCCCGCGCTTCGATACGCCATCAGTGTTCGGCCGTGTCGCCGTGCTGATGGGCGGCACCAGCGCCGAGCGTGCGGTGTCGCTGGAGTCCGGGCGCAACGTGCTCGAGGCCCTGCGCGCGCGCGGCGTCGACGCGCACGCGGTGGACGGCATCCCGGCGCTGATCGAGGCGCTGATGGACAAGCGCGCCGACCGGGCGGGCTTCGATCGCGTCTTCAACATCCTCCACGGTAACCGCGGCGGCGGCGAGGACGGCGTGCTGCAGGGCGTGCTGGACGCCTTCGGCGTGCCCTACACCGGCTCGGGCGTGCTCGGCAGTGCGCTCAGCATGGACAAGATCCGCACCAAGCAGATCTGGATCAGCGAAGACCTGCCCACCCCGCGTTTCGTGCGCCTGGCGCCGGGCGCGGACATGCGCGCGGCCGCGCGCGAGCTGGGCCTGCCCGTGTTCGTGAAGCCGGCCTGCGAAGGTTCGAGCGTGGGCGTGTTCCGCATTCTCGCAGACAGCGATCTCGATGCCGCCGAAGCCTTCGCCGCGGACTATGCCGGCGAACTGCTGATGGAGCGCATGGTGCAGGGCGAGGAATACACCGTCGGCATCTTCGGCGATGTGGCCCTGCCGTCGATCCGCATCGTGCCGGCCGGCGAGTGGTACGACTACCACGCCAAGTACGTCGCCGATGATACGCAATACCTGTGCCCCGGCATGGACGGCGAGGACGAGGCCGCGATCCGCGCACTGGCGCTGCGCGCGTTCAGCGCCGCGGCCTGCAGCGGCTGGGGCCGTGTGGACGTGATGCGCGACCGCACGCTCGGCCTGCAGCTGATCGAGATCAACACCGCGCCGGGCATGACCAGCCATTCGCTGGTGCCCAAGGCCGCGCGCGAGCTCGGGGTCGACTTCGAGACGCTGTGCTGGATGATCCTCGAAACCACGCTCGGCACTGCGTTGAGGGGCGGCGCGGCCGCAGGAGTGCGCGCATGAACGCCGGCGTCAGCGCCATGCTGCGCATCCTGGTCTGGGCGCTCGCGCTGGCGCTGCTGGCGCTGCCGGTGGTCGCCGTGGTCGAGGGCTGGATCGGCGCCGAGCGCTGGCCGCTGCGCACCCTGCGCGTGGTCGGCGATCTGGAGCGCGTCGACGCCGACCGCCTGCGCGCCACGGTGCTGCCGCTGGCCGGCCGCGGGTACTTCGCGGTGCGTCCCGACGAGATCCAGCGCGCGGTGGCGAAGCTGCCGTGGGTGGAGCAGGTCGAAGTGCGCAAGCAGTGGCCCGACGTGCTGGTGGTGCAGGTGAGCGAGCACCGCCCGTTCGCGTGGTGGGGCAAGGACCGCCTGCTGTCCGACCGCCGTCGCCTGCTGCCGGCCGCCGGCGTGGACGTGCCTGCGGATCTGCCGCGTTTCGTGGCGCCGGACGACCGGATCGACGCAGTCGTGGGCGTCTACAACGACGCACGCGCCGCCCTGGCGGTCGCCGGTGTCGATGTCGACGGCCTGCAGCTGGACACGCGCGGCAGCTGGTCGCTCACGCTGTCCAACGGCACCGAGGTCGCCATCGGCCGCGACGACGCCCGTCTGCGTCTGGCCCGTTTCGCGCGCCTGCTGCCGCGCCTGCTGGCCGACGACGCCCGCACCCTCCAGCGTGCCGATCTCCGCTACACCAACGGTTTCGCCCTGAGCTGGGGCGATCCACCCGATACCGAGCTGCAAGCGGCAGGGGCTCCCGCGGTGCCGGAGCGACCGGCCGCCCCGCCCGCCGCCGATGGCGTCGCGCTCTCGCCTCCATTCCCGATCCCCCCATCACGATTCCCGGCGTCCCCCACATGAACCGCAAAGGCGACAAATCGCTGATCGTCGGCCTCGATATCGGCACCTCCAAGGTGGTGGCGCTGGTCGGCGAGTACACGCCGGGCACCGGCCCGGACACCACCATCGAGGTGATCGGCATCGGCACCCACGAGTCGCGCGGCCTCAAGCGCGGTGTGGTGGTCGACATCGAATCCACCGTGCAGTCGATCCAGCGCGCGATCGAGGAAGCCGAGCTGATGGCCGGCTGCGAGATCCGTTCGGTCTACGCATCGATCTCGGGCAACCACGTGCAGTGCCGCAACTCGCCCGGCATCGTGCCGATCCGCGACGGCGAGGTGACCTACGCCGATCTGGACCGCGTGCTGGAAGCGGCCAAGGCCGTGGCCATTCCCGCCGACCAGAAGATCCTGCACGCGATCCCGCGCGACTACGTGCTGGACGATTCGCAGGAAGGCATCCGCAACCCGGTCGGCATGACCGGCGTGCGCCTGGAGGTGCACGCGCACCTGGTGGTGTGCGCGCAGTCGGCCGCGGCCAACATCAGCAAGTGCGTGCAGCGCTGCGGCCTGCAGGTGGACGACCTGATCTTCTCCTCGCTCGCCTCCAGCACCGCGGTGCTGACCGGCGACGAGCGCGAGCTGGGCGTGGTGCTGGTGGACATCGGCGCCGGCACCACCGACATCGCGGTGTTCGTGCAGGGCGCGATCTGCCACACCGCCAGCCTGCCGATCGCCGGCGATCACGTCACCAGCGACATCGCGCACATGCTGCGCACGCCCACGCCCGAAGCCGAGCAGATCAAGGTCCGCTACGCCTGCGCGCTGGCCCAGCTGGCGACGGCGGAGGAAAGCATCCAGGTGCCCAGCGTCGGCGACCGTCCGCCGCGTCGCCTGCCCCGGCACGCGCTCGCGCAGGCGGTGCAGGGCCGCTACGAGGAAATCTTCGAAATGGTGCAGGCCGAACTGCGCCGCTCCGGCTTCGAGGAACTGGTGCGTGCCGGCATGGTGCTCACCGGCGGCGCTTCGAAGATGGAAGGCGTGGTGGAGCTGGCCGAGGAAATGCTGCAGATGCCGGTACGCGTGGGCATCCCGCAGCACGTCGGCGGCCTCGGCGAAGTGGTCGGCAACCCGGTGCACGCCACCGGCGTCGGCCTGCTGCTGATGGGCAGCCAGATCGAACACCCGCGCCGCCCGATGCTCGGTGGCGGCCGCGCGGTGGGCCTGTTCAACAAGGTGAGGAACTGGTTCAAGGGCGAGTTCTAGCGTTCAAGGCGAAAGCGGTGGCCTCCGGCCGTCACTTTCGCGCGAACGGCCCGGGCAGCGCCCGTGCCGTTCACCGGTTCGGGCCGAGCGCCCCGACCGCCGGCACATCCCGATGCCGGAATGCCGCCCCCGCGGCATGCGTTTCAAGGCGAGACCCAGGCGTGGCTCCGGCAACACGCAACACGACAAGCGACACGGCACAACACGGCAACACACAATAACTAGACGAGACGAGGACACGGCAATGGCATATTTCGAACTGGTCGAGAAGATGGCGCCCAACGCGGTCATCAAGGTGGTCGGCGTCGGCGGCGGCGGCGGCAACGCGGTCGCGCACATGGTGAACGGCTGCATCGAAGGCGTGGAGTTCATCACCGCCAACACCGATTCGCAGGCGATCAAGAACTGTGGCGCCAAGCTGCAGCTGCAGCTCGGCAGCGGCGTCACCAAGGGCCTGGGCGCAGGCGCCAATCCCGAGGTCGGCCGTCAGGCCGCGCTCGAGGACCGCGAGCGCATCATGGACGCGCTGCAGGGCGCCGACATGGTGTTCATCACCGCGGGCATGGGCGGCGGCACCGGCACCGGCGCCGCGCCGGTGGTGGCGCAGCTGGCCAAGGAAATGGGCATCCTCACGGTGGCCGTGGTCACCAAGCCGTTCCCGTTCGAAGGCCGCCGGCGCATGCAGGTCGCGCTGAAGGGCATCGAGGAGCTGGCCCAGCACTGCGACTCGCTGATCACCATCCCCAACGAGAAGCTGATCACCGTCCTCGGCCGCAACGCGACCATGATCCAGGCCTTCCGTGCCGCCAACGACGTGCTGCAGGGCGCGGTGCAGGGCATCGCCGACCTCATCGTGCGTCCGGGCCTGATCAACGTCGACTTCGCCGACGTGCGCACCGTCATGTCCGAAATGGGTCTGGCGATGATGGGCACCGGCTCGGCCCGCGGCGACGACCGCGCGCAGGCCGCGGCCGAAGGCGCGATCAACAACCCGCTGCTCGACGACGTCAACCTGGCCGGCGCCAACGGCATCCTGGTCAACATCACCGCCGGCCCGGACTTCACCATGGCCGAATTCGACGAGGTGGGTCGCACCATCGAGAACTTCGCCTCCGAAGACGCGACCGTGGTCATCGGCACCGTGCTCGATCCCGACATGCAGGACGAGGTCAAGGTGACCGTGGTCGCCACCGGCCTGAACCGCAGCGTCGCCGCCCGCCAGCCGGTGCGCGACGAAGGCTACGGCACGATGCCGCCGGCGCAGCGCCGTCCCCAGGTGCAGCTGATCAACACCCAGGGCCGCCGCGACGCCACCACCGGCTATGTGATCGAAGACGCGCCGGCATCGCCCGCGCAGGGCAGCGGCATCGCCGCCCACCTGCGCGGCCGGGCCGAACCCGCCGCCGCGGCGACGGCAGGCGCGGCCGCGGCCGCGGACTTCGGCAGCGACAGCAGCTACCTGGATATCCCGGCGTTCCTGCGCCGCCAGGCCGACTGATGCCGTCCTTGGCGCGACTGTCCGTGCTCCGGAACGCCCGGCCCGCACATCCGTGTGCGGGCGTTCGGCGCCGCGCGCGGCAGTGCCGCGCGAACGCGACGCCTCACCCTGCGTCGCCAGGCCGACTGATCCGTCGCTGTGCACGTCCCGGGAATCTCGTCGGTCGGACCTGACCGGCGCGGTTTCCGTACTCGACGGCGGGACGTGCGCCCGTCGATGCAACACCGTCGTCCGTTCCTGCGGACGGCGCGGGTCGCGGCCCCGCCAAGGCCGACGCTCCCGTGACCGTGTCCTCGCGCCCCGTGCGCATACGGCCCCTCGGGGCCTTGCCGGTTTTGTTGTGCGGTGACCCGCCGGGCGTGGTGCCCGGCGGGCTTTTTTCTTCCCGCGCACCGGTTTCGCCTGAATGAACCGCGGATGCTGCGTTGCGGCAGCGGCATCGTTTTCACCGCGATCGCCCGGATTCCGCGTGCTAACCTCGCCGCCGTTCGGTTGTCATCATGGTGTCGTGTACCCGTGTTTCGGGTCCGGTTCCGGGCCTCCGGCCCTGGCACCCTCCCGATGCGCCCTCTGCGAGAGCTTTCCCATGACCCAGCAGCGCACGCTCAAGAATGTCATCCGCGCCACCGGCGTCGGCCTGCACAGCGGCGAGAAAGTGTCGATGACCCTGCGCCCGGCGCCGGTCGACACCGGCATCGTCTTCCGTCGCACCGATCTCGACCCCGTGGTCGAGATCCCCGCGCATGCCGATGCGGTCACCGAAACCATGCTCTGCACCGGCCTCACCCGCGATGGCGGCAAGGCGATGACCGTGGAGCACCTGATGTCGGCGCTCGCCGGCCTTGGCATCGACAATCTGTATGTGGAGCTGTCCGCGGCCGAAGTGCCGATCATGGACGGTTCTTCCGGCCCGTTCGTGTTCCTGCTGCAGTCCGCCGGCGTGGCCCTGCAGAACGCGCCCAAGCGCTTCATCCGCATCCGCGAGACGGTCGAGGTGCGCGACGGCGACAAGTTCGCCCGGTTCACGCCGTACGACGGGTTCCGCCTCGGTTTCACCGTGGAATTCAATCACCCGGCCATTCCCGCCTCGCGTTCGCGCGCGGAGGTCGAGTTCAGCACCGAGAACTACGTGCGCGAGGTCAGCCGTGCGCGCACCTTCGGTTTCATGCGCGACCTGGAATTCATGCGCGAGCGCAATCTCGGCCTCGGCGGCTCGATGGACAATGCCATCGTGCTCGACGAATTCCGGGTGCTGAACGACGACGGCCTGCGCTACGCGGACGAGTTCGTCCGTCACAAGATCCTGGACGCCGTGGGCGACCTGTACCTCGCCGGCCGGCCGATCCTGGGCGCCTACGAGGGCTTCAAGTCGGGCCATGCGCTCAACAACAAGCTGGTCCGCGCCCTGATGGCGCAGCCGCAGGCCTGGGAGTCCGTGACCTTCCCGGACAGCGCGCCTTCGCCGATCGCCTTCGCCGAGCCGGCCGCCGCCTGAGAGCGGTGAGCGGGATGCCCAGGATCCCTTCCGGGCCCCCGCACGGCATGCATCCGATGGCCGCGGATCGCCCGCCATCCCGGCCCCATCCGCATCATCCGATCCGTGTTCCGGCCGATCCGCGGCCGAGGCCGTAGGGTGGACGAGTACGGCCTGTCGATTGCCTGAGGGTGATGGCCGTCCGTCGGGCGAATCTCCCGATGCGTGACGCCAACCATTGCATTTCACAAATAATTAACAAAAACAACGGTCTTTCTTAACCTTTCGGGGGCGGCCGGTCGCTAGCATTCAACCGCGCGCTGGGGCCATACCACGTCGTACGCGTCCCGAATCGGACAGCCGGCAGTCATTCGCCGCCGCTCGAGGGGTCGGGAGCCGCGTCCTGCGGGTCGGGATCCAGCAGCGCCGCCGCTTGGCGCAGGACTTCCTGCGCGACGGCGGAGAGTTGAAGCGCCGGTGTGGGGGCGTCGGCCGTTCCGGTACCCGTGGCAGTCGTCGATCCGCTCGACGACGGGCGTCCCTGTGCGGAGGCCATGCCAGGCAGCGGGCCCCGCGCGGTCTTCACCACCACCGTCGAGACGTCCAGGCCGAGGGCCCGGGCGTCCTCGCACAGCCGGTCGGTCAGCAGCCGAAGTCGGGCATGCCAGACCGGGGCATCGACCAGAAACACAAGCCGGCCACGGTCCACGTTCGCCAGGCGCGCATGCGCCGCGAGCGGGTGGGGCAGGCAGCCACGCAGTTTCAGATCCACCGCATCCAGCCACAGCGCACGTCGCAGCGGCGACCCCGCATCGCTCTCGAACAACGCGTCGAGAGCCTCCCGCGCAGCGGCGGGAGGGGGGGCGGAAGGCGGGTGGGATCGAGAACCAGACATCGAGGCCATGACTGTACACAGCTTTTCCAATTCGAGCTTCATGAAATCGGCGCAGTACGCCGCGTCCCATGCGGGCCACGTCACCGCCGAGGTGTTCGCCTGCGGTGCCGCGCGCACCCGCCGCGCCGTCACCCGTCTGGGCATGACGGCGCAGACCGCGATGCGCTTCCACCCCGGGTTCGCCGCGACCGCGCTGCTGACCGTGGGCATGGTGTTCGGCGCGGGCGGCTACAACCTGCTGCACGGCGCCGAGTTCGCGCGCCTGCGTGCGGAGGTCGAGACCCAGCGCGATGGTCTGGACGTCACGCGGCGCGAGGCGCAGCGTGAGGTCAACGCCCTCGCCAGCCGGCTCAGCGAGCTGCAGGCCGAGGCCAACCGCCTGAACGCGCTCGGCGAGCGCCTGACCCGGATGGGCAGCCTGGGCGATGGGGAATTCGAATTCGACAAGCCGGTCGGCGTCGGCGGTGCCGGCCCGGTGCGCGACATGCGCTCGGCCGAGCTGCGCCAGGGCATGGACGCGCTGCAGATGGATCTGGCCCGGTCCGGCGGCCAGCTGTCCGTGCTGGACGCGCTGCTCCTGGGCCGCGAGCTGGACCGCCAGGCCACGCCCAACCGCTACCCGGTCGCCGGCAGCTACATCACCTCGGGCTTCGGCTACCGCGCCGACCCCTTCGGTGGCGGCGGTCAGATGCACCGTGGCATCGACTTCGAGGCGGACTACGGCGACCCGGTGCTCGCGGTCAGCGACGGCGTGGTGACGTATTCGGGCCAGCGCAGCGGTTACGGCAACGTGGTCGAGGTGGACCACGGCAATGGACTGGTCAGCCGCTACGCCCACAACGCATCCAATGTCGCCCAGGTCGGCGATCTGGTCCGCGGCGGCCAGAAGCTGGCGCTCGCCGGCTCCACCGGCCGCTCCACCGGCGTGCACGTGCACCTGGAAATCTGGGAAAACGGCGCGCCGGTCAACCCGCGCAAGTTCATCGATGCCGCGCAGGCGGCGACCGGGGTGCAGACCGCCGTGGCGGCGCAGGCCGTGACCGAAGCGCGTCGCTGAGGACGCGTTCGCGTTGCCCGGAGGGGCCCGGCACCGCGTGCCAGCCCCTCCTGTCGGTCCCTCTTGATACTCCCCGGGGCCGCCACCACGTACAATGCAGCTCGGCCAAAGGGCGCACCGCGCCCTTTTTTGTTGCCGTCGCGCGACGCATCGCGGCGCCGCGGCCCGCCCCCTCATTCGACCTCAGCACACGACCCCACCATGCTCAATCGCCTGTTGACCAGCATCTTCGGCAGCCGCAACGACCGTCTCGTCAAGCAACTCGGCGGCGTCGTCAAGAAGATCAACGCCCTCGAGCCGCAGATGGAGGCGCTCTCCGACGCCGACCTCAAGGCGAAGACCGAAGAATTCAAGCGCCGCATCGCCGAAGGCGAGGCGCTGGACAAGGTGCTGCCGGAGGCCTTCGCGGTCTGCCGTGAGGCGTCGAAGCGCGTGCTCGGCATGCGCCACTACGACGTGCAGCTGATCGGCGGCATGGTGCTGCATCTGGGCAAGATCGCCGAAATGCGGACCGGCGAAGGCAAGACCCTGGTCGCCACGTTGCCGACCTACCTCAATGCGCTGGAAGGCAAGGGCGTGCACGTGGTCACCGTGAACGACTACCTCGCCAGGCGCGACGCCGCCTGGATGGGCCGGCTCTACAACTGGCTGGGGCTGAGCGTGGGTGTCGTGTATCCCGGCATGCCGCACGCGGACAAGGCCGAAGCCTACGCCGCCGACATCACCTACGGCACCAACAACGAATTCGGCTTCGACTATCTGCGCGACAACATGGCGCTGTCGAAGGATGCGCGTCACCAGCGCGGCCTGCACTACGCCATCGTCGACGAAGTCGACTCCATCCTGATCGACGAGGCGCGCACGCCGCTGATCATCTCCGGCCCGGCCGACGAGTCCCCGGAGCTGTACGCCAAGGTGAACCGCATCGTGCCGCAGCTCAAGCGCCAGGAAGTGGAAGACGGCGTCGGCGACTACTGGGTCGACGAGAAGGGCAAGCAGGTCCACCTCTCCGAAGCGGGCCAGGAACACGCCGAGTCGCTGATGCGCAGCGCCGGCATCCTCGAGGGCGAGGACAGCCTCTACGCCGCGCACAACATCCACGTGGTCCACCACCTCAATGCCGCGATGCGCGCGCACGCGCTGTTCCAGCGCGACGTGGACTACATCGTGCGCGACGGCGAGGTGGTGATCGTCGACGAGTTCACCGGCCGCACCCTCACCGGCCGTCGCTGGTCCGATGGCCTGCACCAGGCGGTCGAGGCGAAGGAAGGCGTGCCGGTGCAGCGCGAGAACCAGACGCTCGCCAGCGTGACCTTCCAGAACCTGTTCCGCATGTACAAGAAGCTGTCGGGCATGACCGGCACCGCGGACACCGAAGCCTACGAATTCCAGAGCATCTACGGCCTGGAAGTGGTGGTGATCCCCACCCACCGGCCGATGGTCCGCAAGGATCATCCCGATGCGGTCTTCCTCAACCGCAACGGCAAATACCGCGCGGTGCTGGGCGAGATCCGCGAGTGCAACGCCAACGGCCAGCCCGTGCTGGTCGGCACCACCTCGATCGAGGTCTCCGAGATGCTCTCGCAGCAGCTCAAGGCCGCCGGCGTGCCGCACGAAGTGCTCAACGCCAAGCAGCACGAGCGCGAGGCGCACATCGTCGCCCAGGCCGGTCGTCCCGGTGCGGTGACCATCGCCACCAACATGGCCGGCCGCGGTACCGACATCGTACTCGGCGGCTCGCTGGACGCCGAGATCGAGGCGCTGGAAGCCGAGCGCGGCGAGACGCTGGGCGATGTGGAACGCCAGCGCATCAAGGCCGAATGGCAAGAGCGCCACGACACCGTCAAGGCGGCCGGCGGCCTGCACATCATCGGCACCGAACGCCACGAATCGCGCCGCATCGACAACCAGCTCCGTGGCCGTTCCGGCCGTCAGGGCGATCCGGGTTCCTCGCGCTTCTATCTGTCGCTCGAAGACAACCTGATGCGCATCTTCGCCGCCGACTGGGTGCAGAAGATGATGGCGCGCATGGGCCTGAAGGAAGACGACATCATCGAAAGCCCGCTGGTGACCAAGCAGATCGCCGGCGCGCAGCGCAAGGTGGAAGCGCACAACTTCGACATCCGCAAGAACCTGCTGGACTACGACGACGTCAACAACGACCAGCGCAAGGTGATCTACGGCCAGCGCGACGAACTGCTGGACGCCGAGAGCGTGAAGGACAACGTCGACGGCATCCGCCGCGACGTGGTGGCCGATGTGGTGGCGCGCTTCGTCCCGCCGGAGTCGATCGACGAGCAGTGGGACCTGCAGGGCCTGCAGGCCGAGCTGGAGGCCGAATTCGGCATGCAGCTGCCGGTGATCGAGCATGTGCGCGCGCAGAACGAAATCGATGCCGAAGGCATCGAGCGCTACGTGCAGGATGCGGTGCAGAAGGTGTTCGACGACAAGGAAGCGCAGGTCGGCAGCGAGAACATGCGCGAGCTGGAGCGTCACCTCATGCTCACCGTGCTCGACCAGAACTGGAAGGAGCACCTGGGCCGCATGGATTACCTGCGCCAGGGCATCCACCTGCGCGGCTATGCGCAGAAGCAGCCGAAGCAGGAGTACAAGAAGGAAGCCTTCGAGCTGTTCGGCCAGATGCTGGACAAGGTCAAGCGCGACGTGATCACCCTGATCGCGCGTGTCCGGGTGCGCAGCCAGGAAGAGATCGCCCAGGCGGAGGCCGCCGAACGCGCGCGCGCGGAGGCGATCATGCGCCAGGTGCAGTTCCAGCACGCCAGCGCCGGCGGCTACGGGGCCGACGAGGAAGCCGCGTCGCCGGACTACCAGCAGGGCGACGAGATGCCGAAGGTCGGCCGCAACGACCCGTGCCCCTGCGGCTCGGGCAAGAAGTACAAGCACTGCCACGGGCAGTTGGCGTAAGGTCCGGAAATACGACGTCGGGATCCGGTGCAGGGCGTGCGGCTGCGGACGCGATACGGTCGCAGGAGCCTTGAGCGCAAGGTGATGCGGAGATCTGATGAACCCGGGAACGTCGTCCCGAGCGCGGTGACGGGCCTGTCTTCCGGGTTCGCCGCCGCGCTGCACCCGCATGGCATTCCAGGGCGGCTGCGAGGGTCTGCAGGATGACCGGCTCCGCATCCGTCGCTGCCGATTCCCAGCCCATGATTCACGTCGTCGCCGGCGTCATCGAAGACGCCCGCGGCCGCATCCTGCTGGCGCGGCGCACCGCAGGGCGCGACCTGGCGGGGCTGTGGGAATTCCCGGGCGGCAAGGTCGACCCGGGCGAGACGCCGGAACAGGCGCTGGTGCGCGAGCTGCGCGAGGAGCTGGGCATCGAGGCCACGGTCGGCGAGGCGCTGATCCGCGTGCCGCAGCAGTACCCGCACAAGCGGTTGATGCTGGACGTGCGCAGGATCGCGGCCTGGGAAGGCACGCTGAAGGGTCTGGACGGCCAGGCGCTGGCCTGGGCGCCACCGCATACGCTGCGCGGTTACCCGATGCCCGGCGCGGACCGCCCGGTGGTGGCGGCGCTGCGCGACGCCGACCGCTATCTGGTCACACCCGAACCCGACGACGCGCCCGGCGCCGACGATGCGCTGTGGCTGGCCGGCCTGGAGGCCGCGCTCGCCGCCGGCATTCGTCGCGTGCAGCTGCGCGCGCGCGCCTGCGCGCCCGCGCGCTGGCATGCGCTGGTGGAAGCGGCCGTCGACCGCTGCCGCGCGGCGGAGGCCGAGGTGCTGGTCAACGGCGATCATGACCTGGCGCGCGCCTTCGGCACCGGCCTGCACCTGCGCGCCGCGCAGTTGCATGCTTTCGAGTCGCGGCCGCTGCCGTCGGATCTGCCTGTGTTCGCGTCCTGCCACGATGCCGACGAACTCGCGCGCGCCGAAGCCCTGGGCTGCGATGCCGCGGTGCTCGGCCCGGTGCTGCCGACCGCTTCGCATCCCGGCATGCCCGGCATCGGCTGGGACGCCTTCGCCCGCCTGCGCGAGCGCGTATCGCTGCCGATCTATGCCATCGGTGGCCTCGGTGCCGACGACATTACGACGGCGCGTGCCCACGGCGCGCAGGGCGTGGCGGCGATTCGCGGGCTGTGGGGCCTCCCGCGCTGAGCGAAACACCTGGAGCGCGCATGGGCGCCCGGCCACGACGTCATCGCCTGTGCGGCCCCGGCGTCGTCTGCATCCGAGGTCTGCGTGGAGCGACGGTCACATGACGGGCAGGGGCCCGGCGTGTGGTCTGCGCACTGTGCCGTGCGCGCTCAGGCCGCCAGCGGGCGCCCGGCATCGGCCGCCGTGCATTCGCGTTCGATGTGCGCGAAGAAGTCGCGCTGGATGTCGGCGAACACGCGAAAGCCTTCGCGTGCCAGCGCGAGCACACGCTCGCGTGGCTCGGGCCGGTAGCGCGCCGCCGCGTCCAGCGCGTGCATCGCCTCGGCCAGATGCTTGGCTTCCACGCCCTCGGAATCGAAGGTGGCGTGCAGGGTGATCCATGCGTAGGCGTGCACCGGGCGGCCCTCCAGCTCCACACGGAAGTCGCGCTCGCGCAGGTACTGGTAGAACCCCGAATGGTGGCGCTCGGCGCGGAACACCCGGTCGACCATCGCGTATTCGCGGTCGGCCAGGGATTCGGAGGCGATATGCGTGCCGAGCGCGCGCAGCAGGGCGTCGGCGTCGTGCGCGGTGCCGCCGTAGCAGGCGAACGTGCGTGCGACCACGTCCTGCAGCCAGGTCGGCGGTGCGGACAGCGCATTGCGGCGTTCCAGGTCCAGGCCGGCATAGTCCGCGGCCGCCTTGCGCATCGCCTGGGCGAGGGTGCGGTGCGGTACGCGGTGGCCCTTGTCCAGGTGCTCGTCGATGGTCGCGTCCAGCACATGCCGGGCGATGCTCATCCCGCGCACGGCCTGGGCCAGGTCGGGTTCGTCGGGGTCGAGAAACAGATCCTGCGACTGCCCGATGTTGCCGGCCAGCCTGGCGACCAGCGCGCCGGCATAGCCGTTCCAGCGCGTGTAGCGGTCGATGAACAGGAACTGCGACAGCGGGCTGCGCACCGCGGCCTCGCAGGCGCGGCGCACATCGCGTTCCATCGCGGCGCATTCGGCGGGGGACAGGAAGTCGTCGAGCTGGAACATCGATCCGCTCCGGAGGGAAGGCAGTGGCGGGACGCCCTGTATCGGCCCGATGCCGGCGCACGTCAAGTCGCCGTCCTTCCCGGAGCGCTTCATGGGGCGGCGCCGGATACGACGACACCCGCGCCGGGCGCGGGTGTCGTCGGTGTCGCCGGTGGCCGCTGGCCGGCCCGCCGCATGAAGGCGTCCGCCGAGGCCGACGGGCCGTCTTCGTGGCTCAGAAGTGCGGCTTCTCGCCTTCCGGGGTGGCGTTGTAGCGCTCGATCGACTCCAGGATGATCGACTTGGCCTCGGCGGCGTCGCCCCAGCCGTCCAGTTTCACCCACTTGCCCTTCTCCAGGTCCTTGTAGTGTTCGAAGAAGTGGCCGATGCGCTCCAGCCAGTGTTCGCTGACCTGGGCGATGTCGTGGATGTGCCTGTAGCCGGCGAACACCTTCTCCACCGGGACGGCGAGCAGCTTCTCGTCGCTGCCGGCCTCGTCCTTCATGCGCAGCACGCCCACCGGGCGCACGCGGATGACCGAGCCGGGGATCAGCGGAAGCGGCAGGATCACCAGCACGTCGGCCGGGTCGCCGTCGCCGCACAGGGTGTGCGGGATGTAGCCGTAGTTGCAGGGGTAGCGCATCGGCGTGGACAGGATGCGGTCGACGAAGATCGCGCCGGTGTCCTTGTCCACTTCGTATTTGACCGGCTCGGCATCCTTCGGGATTTCGATGATGACGTTGATTTCTTCCGGCGGATTCTTGCCGGTGGGGACGAGGTCCAGGCCCATGGTGGGAGTTCCCGAGAGTGCGAAAGGAGGCGCATTTTACGCTCTGGGCTGCTGCGCCGCAGCATCCCGGGTCGCGGTGGGGAAGGTGGTGAGGTAGAGCAGGGCCACGATGCCGGCTACCGGGGCCAGGCTGATGAGCTGCCACCACGGATTGAACCCGGCATCGCGCAGCCGGCGGGTGCAGGCGGCGACCCAGGGCACCAGTATGGCGAGGGAGGCGATCTGCAGCGGCAGCGGCCCGAGCGCGGGCGTCAGCAGCTCGGCGAAGGCGAGCAGCACGGTCACCGCCAGCACGCACCACCAGAAGTCGGCGCGCGGCGTGGTGCCGGTGAAGTCCAGGCCCCGCAGCACACCCTCGCGCATGGCGAGCAGGGCGGGTTGGCTGCCGGACGCGGCGTCGTGCGGGGCCGGCCGGGCCAGCAGGGCTTCGGCCGGGACTTCGAACACCGCGGCCAGCGCGCGCAGCGATTCGGTCGAGACCCTCGCGCCCGACTCCAGGCGCTGGATGGTCCGCAGGTTCAGGCCCGACAGCTCGGCCAGCTGTTCCTGCGACCATTGGCGGGCGCTCCGCAGTTCGCGAAGGCGGGCGCTGTCGATCTGCATGCGTGTCTCCCGGGTGAGGCGCGTGCCGCGATGGCCCGCTCGAGGCCTGCATCATGCCGCCCCGGCCGGGCCGGTGTGACGACAGTGCCCCGACACACACCCGTCACGCCCCCGACAGCGCCTGTCGTTCCGCTGCCGCACCGCCGGAACGGCAGCGTGGTGCGCCAGCGCGGCGCCCGGCCGCGGTGTCACTCGTCCCGTCGACGGTCCATGTACTGCCGGGCCCAGTGGTCGGCGATCCGCCCGGCGGCGTCGCGGCCGCCCAGGCCGAACGCCAGTGCCAGCGCCACGGCCACCGCGCCCAGCACCAGGGCGAAGGCCAGGTTGACGATGTCGTCGGCGATGCCCATCGCGCGCAGGCCCATCGCCAGCACCAGGCCGAGGATCGCCACCCGCGCGATCCGGCTCAGGCCCAGGCCGCCGTCCGGGTTGGCGCGCCGGATGGCGTCGGCCGCCAGATTGGCCAGCCAGTAGCCGACGGTGAAGATCACCAGCCCCAGCAGGATGTCGCCGCCGAAGGCGATGAAGGTGCTGAGCAGGTCGTGCACGCCGTCGAAGCCCAGCATCGCGGCGGCCTCCACGGTGGCGAACAGCATGATGAAGAACAGTGCCAGCCGCCCGCCGAGCTCCGACAGCGATCGCGAACGGACCGGCTCTGCGGGCGCGGCTGCGGCGAACTCGGGCGAGACCGGGTCCACCGCCGGCGGCAGCGTGGCGCTGGACGAAGGCGCCGGCCCGGCGCTGCCGAAGGCATGGCCCAAGCCCAGCCGCTCCGGCAGCCGGTCGAAACCCAGGCTCGACAGCAGCCGGGTCACCAGGGCCGCTGCGAAGCGGCCCAGGAACCACGCCAGGGTGAGGATGGCCGCCGCGCTGAGCACATGCGGCACCGCCTGCAGCAGCGTGTCCAGCATGTGGGTGAGCGGGTCGGAGATGGCATGGATCTGCAGCGCGTCCAGCGCGGCGATCAGTGCCGGCACGATGATCAGGATGAAGGCGAGCGTGCCGCCGAGCTGCGAGAGCTTCAGGCTCTCGGTGGCCTCGTCGCTCCTGCTCAGGCTGTCGATACCGCTGGCGGCCAGCAGGTTGCCCACCAGCCCGCGCACCACCTTCGCCAGCACCCAGCCGATCAGCGCGATGGCCGCGGCCGCGAACAGGTTGGGCAGCATGCCCAGCAGGTCGGAGGTCATGGCGTTGAGCGGGGTCATCAGGCCCTCGATGCCCAGCACGCCAACCACCGCCGGCAGCGCCAGCAGCAGGATCAGCCAGTACGCGACGTTGCCCATGATGTTCGACACCGGCTGCATGCCGGCGGATTCGGACAGCGTGTCGTCCAGGCGGGTGCTGGACAGCACCTTGTTCAGCAGATTGCGCACCAAGGTCGCCAGCAGCCAGGCCAGCAGCCCGATACCGAGCGCGAGCAGCAGGTTGGGCACGTACACCAGCACCGCGGTGGCCAGCGACCCGAGCGGCCCGGAGATGCCGTCCACGCGCAGCACGCTGAACATGCCGAGCACGGCGAACAACATCGCCGCCCAGAACACGATGCGGCCGGCGATCCTCTCCACGTCGGCGTGGGTGTCGGCCTGACTGCTCAGCCGTTGGTTGAGCTTGAGCGCCGCCAGCCCGCGCCGCGTCCCGGCGGCCAGCAGCAGCGCCACGATCCAGCCGCCCAGCAGGATGGCCACCGCGCCGAGCAGGCTCGGCAGGTACCCGCTCAACGACGACTCCAACCCATCGAACATCCGATGCGTGCGCATGGTCTCTCCCCTCGCGTTGATCACCTCTCCGACCCTAGTCCCGAAGATGTGAAATTTGCGTGAAATCTGCGCGAATTCGCGCGTATTTGGCGAATTTCGTGCGAGTTGCGGGAACGGGTGGCGCGTGAGAGCCGGGTGTGGAAGGAGACGTGGCGGGGCGGGCTGTCACCGCGGCTCCAGAAATGCATTCTGAAAGTGGGTGTCCCGAACTGCCGCGGAAAGTGGATGTCCCGAACTGCCGGCGTTGCAAGCTCGGTCGTTCAAATGCGACCTGACGGAACGCTGTTATTAAGGCGACTGGCCGCTATTGCACGCGGAGGCCTACAATAGGTGATGGCAATTGCCCAGGTCGGCTGACGTAGGCTACTGAAAGTGGGTGTGCCGATGGTGGCTGCGAGGCAGTGTCATCTGCTGCCGTTGCGTTCGCGCTGACGTAGTCGCTTTACGTAAGTGCTATCGACCAAGTCATCAGACTGCAAGCCCAATGCGCAGTTAGCCAGCGATGCCAGAGTGCCGTCGGTAAGTTTGAATCCGTGTGGCAATTTTCCGTAATTCTGTGCGCTGTTCGATTCTAGTGCGGCAAACAGTGCTTTGAAGAAGCCGGCTAGCGATCGGCGCGTCGCCGTGGCCGCCGCAGTCACGCGGCTCGTTGGCTCTATGCCAGCGTTCTCTGCATCGACAGCCAGCACTCGAACAAACTGATCCAGCGAGGGCCAATATTTCCCGTCAAACCGACCGCTAAGAGCCTTCAGCGGCGACTTGACTGAGTGGCCGAACCAGTGATTGTGCACGGATGCCGCTTCGATCACATCGCACACATCGTAATGCGTTTGGCTGCAGAAGCCGGAGGTGTTATTGAGATCTTCGCGGCGTTCGAGTAATTCCGCTAGTTCCTCTGCTTTTTTCGCGATTTTCCGGTTGACATCTGCCAGTTCGTCGCGTTTCGTGCGGGCCTGTGCGATCTTCTCCGGACTCCAGAGTGCGGAAGTGCCCAGAAGAAGGTCGAAGAAGACTTGGAGTGCGGGAGGGTGCTGGTACAGCTTCTCGTATAACTCGCTATAACTGTCCTTGAGTTCGATGTGACGAGTGAGCATCCGATCAATGATGGAAATTTCGCTGTGATGGATGCCGTGCTCGATTTTGTAGCGTTTTTCCTCGGTGAGGATGCCCTCACAGATTCGCCGCGCACACGGTTGCTGGGATGAACTCATGCCTTTGCCCCTTGTTGTCTAGATGCTTCACAGGGTATTCGGCCATGACTTGGCTTGTCGGTACCTAAAGCGTCATGGTTTGGTTGGCTCTCGGGTACCCGCCCCCGTTGGGGCGTTTTCCCCCCTGTAATCCGCAGGTCAAGCCTGTGGGCGGCTCGCTCATGCTCAACACAAACCGAAGGCGGCCCAAGGCCGCCTTCGTGAACCCGCATGCGTCGACGAAATGGCGCGCGTCAGGCGTTACTGCGTCGCCGGCGCGTCGGGTGCGGTCGTCTCGGCCGCCTCTGCCTCGGGCGCTGCGGTCGCATCCGTCTCGTCTGCGGCTTCAACCGCAGCAGGCGCAGCCGCCATCTCGGCAGCTTCCGCCGCAGCGGCCGCGGCCGCTTCCGCCGCCTGACGCGCCGCCGCTTCGGCGTCGGCCAGGGCCGCTTCATGGCCCGGCGGCATGGCCGCGGCGTCGGCGCCGGCCATGTCCATCGGCAACAGCGGCACCAGCAGCAGGGCGACGATGTTGATGATCTTGATCAGCGGGTTGATCGCCGGGCCGGCGGTGTCCTTGTAGGGGTCGCCCACGGTGTCGCCGGTGACCGCGGCCTTGTGCGCCTCGCTGCCCTTGCCGCCGTGGTGGCCTTCCTCGATGTACTTCTTGGCGTTGTCCCAGGCGCCGCCGCCGGTGCACATCGAGATCGCCACGAACAGGCCGGTCACGATCGTGCCCATCAGCAGGCCGCCCAGCGCCGCCGGGCCCAGGAACCAGCCCACCAGCACCGGGATGACCAGCGGCAGCATCGAGGGCAGGATCATTTCGCGGATGGCCGCGCGGGTCAGCAGGTCCACGGCCTTGTCGTACTCGGGCTTGCCGGTGCCTTCCATGATGCCCTTGATGTCGCGGAACTGGCGGCGCACTTCCTCCACCACCGCGCCGGCCGCGCGGCCCACGGCCTGCATGGCGTAGGCGCCGAACAGGAACGGGATCATGCCGCCGATCAGCAGGCCGATCAGCACGTCGGGACGGTCGATGGAGAAGTCCACCGCGCCCACGCCGAACTTCTCGTCCAGCTTGTGCGCGTAGTCGGCGAACAGCACCAGCGCGGCCAGGCCGGCCGAGCCGATGGCGTAGCCCTTGGTCACCGCCTTGGTGGTGTTGCCCACGGCGTCCAGCGCGTCGGTGGTCTTGCGGATCTCCGGGCCGAGTTCCGACATTTCGGCGATGCCGCCGGCGTTGTCGGTGATCGGGCCGTAGGCGTCGAGCGCGACGATCACGCCGGCCATCGACAGCATCGACACCGCGGCGATGGCGATGCCGTACAGGCCCGCGATCTCGTAGCAGGTCCAGATGGCCGCGGCCACCGCCAGCACCGGCGCGGCGGTCGACTTCATCGACACCGCAAGGCCGGCGATCACGTTGGTGCCGTGGCCGGTTTCGGACGCCTTGGCCACGTCCTGCACCGGCTTGTATTCGGTGGCGGTGTAGTACTCGGTGATGACCACCATCGCCGCGGTCAGCGCCAGGCCGACGAGCGCACACCAGAACAGCGGCATGCCCTTCTCGGCGCCGAACATGTCGGTGGTGACGTACCAGAAGCCGCCCGCGGACAGCAGGCCGGCCACGATCAGCCCCTTGTACAGGGCCTTCATGATCTTGCCGTCGCTGCCCACCTTCACGAAGAAGGTGCCGATGACCGAGCCGATGATCGACACCGCGCCCAGCACCAGTGGATAGACCACGCCGGTGTAGCCGTAGGTGGCGAAGCTGATGCCGGCGATCAGCATCGCCGCCACCACGGTCACCGCGTAGGTCTCGAACAGGTCGGCGGCCATGCCGGCGCAGTCGCCCACGTTGTCGCCCACGTTGTCGGCGATCACCGCCGGGTTGCGCGGGTCGTCCTCGG
>CBFGMS010000044.1:0-36017 GCA_965649985.1 uncultured Gammaproteobacteria bacterium
CACGCTGGGCCTGTTCATCGGCCACGGCGTGCACGCCATCGACACCGGCGCAGTGTGGGGCGGCCGACTGACCGCCCTGCGCCTGGACAGCGACGATCTGTGCGTGGTGCAGGTGCCCGGCCGCGAGCTCGCTCCCGGCGAACGCGGCGAGGATTGATGCGGCCACCACTGCGCCTGCTGGCGATGCTTGCGGTGCTGGCCGCGGCACTCGCGGTGCACGCCACGCGCGGTGGTGCAGGCACATCTGCGGGGGTATGTGCAGATGCAGACACGCGCACGCACGCGGACACTCGCGCAGCAGCGGTGACGCCCGTGATGATGGAGGCACGTGGCGATGCGCCATCCAGCGCGGCATCCCCGGCTGCCGCCCATGTGCCGCCACGCGTCGCGGCGGCACGGGCGCAGATCGGTGTGACCCTGCACTACGACCCGGCCTATGTGCGACTGCCCTACCCCGACGGCGATGTGCCCGAAGACCGTGGCGTCTGCACCGACGTGGTGATCCGTGCGCTGCGCGCGGAAGGTCTGGACCTGCAGAAGGCGGTGCACGAAGACATGCGCGCGCACTTCGCCGTCTACCCGAAACGCTGGGGCCTGCGCGCGCCCGACCGCAACATCGACCACCGCCGCGTGCCCAACCTGCAGGTCTGGTTCGAGCGCCAAGGCTGGTCGCTTCCGGTGCCGCAGCGTGCGGTGACCCAGCGCGCCGCGGACTATCGCCCCGGCGACCTGATCACCTGGATGTTGCCCGGCCATCTGCCGCACATCGGCATCGTCAGCGACCGCCGCAGCGTGGGCGGTACGCCGCTCATCCTGCACAACATCGGGCGCGGGACGCGGGAGGAGGACATCCTGTTCGACTACCGGATGACCGGGCATTACCGGCCGGCATCGCACTCGACGGAACTCTAGACGCGGAGCGCAGCTCCGCCGCGAGAGCGTGCGAAACAGTCCGAACGGTGTGCAGCGGAGCTGCGCTCCGCTCTATGCCGGCGGAGGCGGTAGGCGTACGTGATCGACGAATGCGAAGGCGAAGGCATGGCGTTCGTCGGCGGCATGCGGCGCATGTCCGAGGCACTGCCAATCGGCGGGATCGAACGCGGGAAAGAACGCATCCGCGTCCTCCACCGCCGTATCCACCAGTGTCAGATGCATGCGCGCCGCATGCGGCAGGGCCAGCGCATAGATCTCGCCGCCGCCGATCACGCACAGTGCGTGCGCGTCGTCATTGCGCGCAAGCGCGCGCGCCTCGTCGAGCGAGCCCACCGCTTCCATGCCGTCGAACGGCACCGCGCCGCTGCGGGTCAGCACCAGATTGCGCCGCTTCGGGAGCGCGCGTCCCAGCGACTCCGCGGTCTTGCGCCCCATCAGGATGGGCTTGCCGAGCGTGAGCGCCTTGAAGCGCTTCAGGTCGTCCGGCAGATGCCAGGGCAAGGCATTGCCGCGGCCGATCGCGCGACGGCGATCCATCGCGGCGATCAGCACGAGGACCGGGTCAGCAGGCGTGCCGGTCGCGCGCCTCACTGCTTCGCCTCCGCACTGAACAGGCCGGAGAGACTGCCGCGTTGCGCGAATCCCCAGTCGCCGCCGTATTCGATGTCGTCCAGAACCCAGCGCCGAGACTCGCGGACCACGATCGCACGGTCTGTCCATTCGGCGCGACCTTGATGATCGCGGTAGGTCAGCCGCACCTCGAAGGCGACCCGACCGTCCGGGAGAGCCGTGCGCGCAGCGATGCGGTAGGCAGTGAACCCTTCGGACAGGCTGACGAACAGCTCCTCGTCGATAAAGGGCGGCTTGGCGTCCGGATGGGCGGCGATGAAGGCATCGCGCTCGATCGCACCGAGCGCGAAAGCATCGGCAATGCGGCGGGAGATCCACGGTCGATAGCGCGAGATCTGATAGCCACCTGGAATTCCGCGGGCACCGAGCGCCCGATGTGTCGTGTAGAAACTGCGCACCGCCTGCTCGGCCTCGACCTCGCCGCGCTCCTCGGGCGGGTCGCGGACCAGCCAGAGCCACGCATCGCTGTAGACCGGGTTGAACAGGCTGGGCGGCGACACAGGAGGAGGCGGAGGCAGCGCGCGTGGCGACGCGGGCGTCTCCCGCCCCCCCTCGATCTCGACCTCATCGGCAACGATGGCGTTTACCTGCTCTCGCCCGCAGCCGGAAGCGAGTACAAGGCCCCCAAGCAGGCAACCGCGCATCCAGGAGCCGACATCGCGCTTCACACCGCCACCGGCGCCCGGATCGCCGGATGCGGCTCGTAGCCCTCGATGGCGATATCGTCGTAGACGAAGCCGAAGATGTCCTCCACATCGGGGTTCAGGCGCAGCTGCGGCAGCGGGCGCGGTGTGCGGGAGAGCTGCTCGCGCGCCTGGTCGATGTGGTTGCTGTACAGATGCGCATCGCCGAGGGTGTGCACGAAATCGCCGACCTCCAGATCGCAGACCTGCGCGACCATGTGCGTCAGCAGCGCGTAGCTGGCGATGTTGAACGGCACGCCGAGAAAGATGTCGCCGCTGCGCTGGTAGAGCTGACAGCTGAGGCGGCCGTCGGCGACATAGAACTGGAACAGCGTATGACAGGGCATGAGCGCCATCTGCGCCAGCTCGGCCACGTTCCAGGCGCTCACGATCAACCGGCGCGAGTCGGGATTGCGCCTGATTTCCTCGACCACCCAGCGGATCTGGTCGATCTCGATGCCGTCCGCGCCGGACCAGCGCCGCCACTGCTTGCCGTAGACCGGACCGAGTTCGCCGGCCGCATCGGCCCATTCGTCCCAGATCGAGACCTTGTGATCGCGCAGGTACGCGATGTTGGTCTCGCCCTTCAGGAACCACAGCAGCTCGTGGACGATCGAGCGCAGGTGCAGCTTCTTGGTGGTGACCAGCGGGAAGCCGTCACGCAGGTCGAAGCGCATCTGCCAGCCGAACACGCTGCGCGTGCCGGTGCCGGTGCGGTCGTCCTTGACGGTACCGTGGTCGAGGACGTGGCGGAGCAGATCGAGGTATTGGCGCATCGGTTCGACGGAGTGGACGGGACGACGGCGCGCGGGCTCAGCCGCGGCGGTCGTCGCGATCGCCGGCGCGCCCTTCGGCGCTCGGCGTTGCGGACGCATCGGCCTCCGTGGCCGGCGCAGGCTGCAGCACCGGCGCAGTGCGCGAGCGCCACAGCAGATACAGGCCGAGCGCGATCAGCGGCAGGCTGAGCACCTGACCCATCGTCACCCAGCCGAAAGCGAGGTACTGCAACTGCTCATCCGGCACGCGCACGAACTCCACCGCGAAGCGGAACACGCCATAGAGCAGCGCGAACAGTCCGGACACGGCGTAGCGCCCGCGCGGCCTGGCGGAGAACCACCACAGCGCCGCGAACATCACCACGCCTTCCAGCACCATCTGGTAGAGCTGCGAGGGATGGCGTGCGAAGGCGTCGAGCTGACCTGCGGCCTGCATGGCCTGCAGGGTGGCGGCATCAAGCCGGTACAGCTCCGCTTCGGCGAAGGGGAACACCACGCCCCAGCCGGCCTCGGTGTACTTGCCCCACAGCTCGCCGTTGATGTAGTTGCCCAGACGGCCGAGACCGAGCCCCAGCGGCACCAGCGGCGCCACGAAATCGACCGCATCGAAGAAATGCGTGTTCTGCCGGCGGCACCACCAGGCCACGGCGGCGAGCACGCCCAGCAGACCGCCGTGGAAGCTCATGCCGCCCTGCCAGATCTTCAGGATGAGCGAAGGATCGGCGATGTACGACTGCAGATCGTAGAACAACACATAGCCGATGCGCCCGCCGAGGATCACGCCGAGCATGGCGTAGAACAGCAGGTCGCCGTAGCCCTGGGTGTCGACGCCCGGCAGGCGGCCCGCCATCACCCGGCGACGCCCGAGCCACCAGGCCGCGGCGAAGCCGAGCATGTACATGATCCCGTACCAGTGGATCTTGAGCGGTCCGAGCTGGACGGCGATGGGGTCGAGCTGGTGCAGATGGATCATGCGGCCGGGAGTCCGGTTGCGACGCGGGGGGCGGGGTCGAAGGGACGCATTGTGCCGGAGCAGGCCCGCCGACGCATCGGCGAAGCCCCGGGATCAGGCATCCAGCACGGCGAGGAAGCGCCGCGGCGCGCCGTCGAAGCCGCCGTTGGACATGAACACCACATGGTCGCCCGGGCGCACCAGCGCACGCAGGCTGGCGATCAGCGAATCGGCGGTCGGCGCGGTGCGCGCCTCGCCGCGCACCGCCGCCATCACCTTCGCCGCGTCCCAGGACAGCTCCGGCCGATGCAGGAACACCACCGCGTCCGCGAGATCCAGCGACGGCGCCAGCGCATCCGCGTGCGCGCCCAGGCGCATGGAATTGCTGCGCGGCTCCATGGCCACCACGATCCGCGCCTGCCCCACCTTCGCGCGCAGGCCCGCCAGGGTGGTGGCGATGGCGGTGGGGTGATGGGCGAAATCGTCGTAGACGGTGACCTCGGCGGCGCTGCCCAGCACTTCGAGCCGGCGCTTCACGCTGCGGAACTGCGCCAGCGCCGGCGCGACCTCGGCGGGCATCACGCCGACCGCATGACAGGCCGCCAGGGCAGCCAACGCATTCATGACGTTGTGGTCGCCGACCAGCGCCCAGGACACGCGCGCGACCTCGCGCCCGGCCTGCAGCACCGCGAACTCGGTGCCGTCGGCGCGCAGCAGGCGCGCGCCCCAGTCGAACGCATCGTCGGCCATGCCGGCGCGCAGCAGGCCGAAGCGCTCGACCGGCGTCCAGCAGCCCATCGCCAGCACCTCGGCGAGGCGCGCATCCTCGCCGTTGACGATCAGCCGCCCGCGCGCGGGGACCGTGCGCACCAGATGGTGGAACTGGCGCTGGATCGCGGCCACGTCGGGGAAGATGTCGGCGTGGTCGAATTCGAGGTTGTTGAGGATGGCCACCAGCGGCCGGTAGTGGACGAACTTGCTGCGCTTGTCGAAGAACGCGGTGTCGTACTCGTCGGCCTCCACCACGAACTCGCGGCCGCTGCCCACGCGCGCCGACACCCCGAAATCCTCCGCCACACCGCCGATCAGGAAGCCCGGCGCGCGCCCTGCATGGTCCAGCAGGAAGCTGAGGATGGTGGTCGTGGTGGTCTTGCCGTGCGTGCCGGCCACCGCCAGCGTGTCGCGCCCGGGCAGCACGCGCTCGCGCAGCCACTCGGCTCCGGAGGTGTAGCGCAGCCCCTGGTCCAGCACATGTTCCACCGCAGGGTTGCCGCGCGAGAGCGCATTGCCGATCACGATCTCGTCGCAGTCCGCGGAGATGTGCTCCGGCGTGTAGCCCTGGCGCAGCGCGATGCCGAGCGACTCCAGCTGCGTGGACATCGGCGGATAGACCGACTGGTCGCTGCCCTCCACCGCATGCCCGAGCTCGCGCGCGAGCGCGGCCACGCCGCCCATGAAGGTGCCGCAGATCCCCAGGATATGTAGTTTCAAGGTCGAATCGCTCTTTCAAGACTTCGGAATGGAGGATCGAAGGCATCGCCACCCGGCACCGTCTCCCGCCCTGCCCGCATGCGGGCGCAGAAGCATCGGACGCGCGGCGCATGCGCTTCGAACACCGATATCGCAGGCTCCGGATTGTCGCCGATTTCAGCGGAGGAATCCGCCGGGCGGCCGTGCCCGCCGATGCCGACGGCCGGCGCTGCCGCGCCGCCAAACCGTGCTACGGTCCAGCCACGGCCGTCGCGGCCCGTCGCCATGACGGGCCGTGCTGCCCGCGGACCCTCCGTCCGCCGCAGCGCCGCCGGCGCGCCGCAATACCCATCATCGACAGGAGCAATCCGCATGCGAAAGACCGAATACCGGGGACGTCTCACCGCGACCGCGCTCGCGCTGGCCCTCTCCGCCGCCGCTGGATCCGCCATGGCAGGCGACGCCCACCCGACCCTGAAGGCGGCGATGCAGCGCGACCTCGGCCTCTCCGAGCAGCAACTCGGGCAGTATCTGAAGGCCGAGCGCCTGGCCGTGCAGCAGACGAAGGCGCTGGAGCAGGCCCAGGGCCGCCACTTCGCCGGCAGCTGGATCGAGCGCAGCGCCAACGGCGACTACCGCGTGGTGGTGGCGAGCACCGCCATCGCCGCCCAGGGCGCGCCCGCGGGCGTCGAGGTCCGCAACGTGCGCCACAGCGCCCGGACCCTCGATGCCGCCAAATCCAATCTCGACGGCGTGATCGCGCAGCGCGGCGGCCGTGCGCCTGAAGGCGTCTACGGCTGGTTCGTGGATGTGCGCAGCAACAGCGTCACCGTGGACGTGGCGCCCGGCGCGATGATGAAGGCGATCGATTTCGTCGCCCTCAGCGGCGCCGACACCGGCACCGTGCGCTTCCGCACCATGGCCGATGCGCCGCGCCCGCTGGCCACGCTGCAGGGCGGCAGCGAGTATCTGTCCACGACCAGCACCGGGACTTATTACTGTTCCGTCGGCTTCTCGGTCACCCGCAACGGCGCCCAAGGCTTCGCGACCGCCGGCCACTGCGGCGACGCCGGCGATGTCGCGAGCGTGCTGGCACGCCGCGCGCTCAGCCGCATCGGCACCTTCCAGGCCTCCAACTTCCCCAACGCCGACCGCGCCTGGGTGCAGGTGGACAACAGCCACACCCTGCGGCCGTACGTGACCGCCAGCGGCGGAGACGTCGCCGTGCGTGGCAGCCAGGAAGCACCGATCGGCGCGGCCGTCTGCCGCTCGGGCCGGACCACCGGCTGGAAGTGCGGCACCATCGAAGCCAAGAACGTCTCGGTGAGCTACGGCGCCGACGGCACCGTCAACGGCATGACCCAGGTCAAGGTCTGCGCCGAGGGCGGCGATTCCGGCGGCTCCTTCATCACCAACGACGGCCAGGGGCAAGGCGTGCTGTCCGGCGGCAACTACAGCTGCAAGGGCAAACAGGCCCAGCTCGCCACCAGCTACTTCCAGCCGCTCAACCCGCTGCTGCAGAGCTACGGGCTGACGCTCTCGACGGCGCCCTGATCGCCACGGCGAGCCTTCCGCAGCAGTCGTGAACGAAGACGCCCCGGCATGCCGGGGCGTCTTGTTTTGAACAGTGCGCGCGTCGCTGCGAATCCACAGCGACGACGATGGCGACTACGATGGGCCGGTTCAGCCGACCTCGGTCCCCACCGAAATCGCTTCCACGATGCGGGTGAACACATCGTCCATCGCGCCTTCGCCATGGACCACTTTGAGCATGCCGCGCTGGCGGTAGTAGTCGATCACCGGCGCGGTGAGGTCGTTGTAGACCTTGAGCCGGTTGCGCACGGACTCGGGGTTGTCGTCGGCGCGTCCTTCGGCCTGGGCGCGGCCGGCCAGACGCTCCACCAGGCGTTCGGTGTCGACCTCGAGCTGCAGCGCATGGTCGAAGGGCTGGCCCAGACGCGCCAGCAGGTGGCCGAGAGCGTCGGCCTGGACCAGATTGCGCGGGTAGCCGTCGAGGATGAAGCCGTCGGCCACGTCGGGGCGCGAGAGGCGGTCTTCGAGCATGCCGAGCAGGATCTCGTCGGACACCAGATCGCCACGGGCCATCACTTCCTTGGCCTGCAGACCCAGCGGACTGCCTGCAGCCACTTCGGCCCGCAGCAGATCGCCGGTGGAGATGTGCGGCACCCGCAGGTGCTCCTTGAGCCGTGCCGCCTGTGTGCCCTTGCCCGATCCTGGGGCACCGAGAAGAACCAGTCGCATCGCTAACTCCGTGGAAGGTTTAAAGAATTCAGGGCCGGGGCGGTACACTCTCGCTGCCGGCGAAGTCCTCAGCTTACCCGATCCGGGCCCGCTCCCAAGCCGTTCGCCCCACATCCGCCCTTCCCTCGCCCTCCAGGACCCCAGAATCCCGCCCATGGCCACCGGAACCCTGCTCTATGCCCAGTCGGGCGGCGTCACCGCCGTCATCAATGCCTCCGCCTCGGCGGTCATCAGCGAGGCCCGCGCCCGCAAGGTCAAGGTGCTGGCGGCCCGCAACGGCATCCTCGGCGCCCTGCGCGAGGACCTGATCGACACCAGCAAGGAATCCACCGCGACCATCCGCGGCCTGGCCCACACACCGGGCGGCGCTTTCGGTTCGTGCCGGGTCAAGCTGAAGTCGCTGGAGCAGGACCGCGCCAAGTACGAGCGTCTGCTGGAGGTGTTCAAAGCGCACAACGTGCGCTACTTCCTCTACAACGGCGGCAACGACTCGGCCGACACCGCGCTGAAGGTCTCGAAGCTGGCGAAGGAATTCGATTACCCGCTGACCTGCATCGGCGTGCCCAAGACCGTCGACAACGACCTGGCCGTCACCGACTGCTGCCCGGGCTTCGGCTCGGCCGCCAAGTACACCGCGGTGTCGGTGCGCGAAGCGGCGCTGGACGTGGCCGCGATGGCCGAGACCTCGACCAAGGTATTCGTCTACGAGGCCATGGGCCGCCACGCCGGCTGGCTGGCCGCGGCCGCGGGTCTGGCCGGCGAAGGCCCGGACCAGGCGCCGCACCTCATCCTGTTCCCCGAGCGCGCCTACGACGAGGCCGATTTCCTGGCCAACGTGAAGAAGGTGGTGGAGCGCGTGGGCTACTGCGTGGTGGTCGCCAGCGAGGGCATCCAGACCGCGGACGGCCGTTTCGTCGCCGATGCCGGCGGCGGCAAGGACTCCTTCGGCCACACCCAACTCGGCGGCGTGGCCTCGTTCCTGGCCGGCCGCGTGAAGGACGAGCTGGGCTTCAAGGTGCACTGGACCCTGCCCGACTACCTCCAGCGCTCCGCCCGCCATCTGGCCTCGAAGACCGATCTGGAACAGGCGATGGCCGCCGGCAAGGCCGCGGTGCAGTTCGCGCTGAAGGGCATGAATTCGACGATGCCGGTGATCAAGCGCCTGTCCGATGCGCCCTACCGCTGGCGGATCGAGGCCGCACCGCTGGACAAGGTGGCCAACCACGAGAAGAAGATGCCCGCCAGCTTCCTGCGCAAGGACGGCTACGGCATCACCCCCGCCGCACGGCGCTACCTGGAGCCGCTGATCCGCGGCGAAGCCCCGCCGCCCTACGGCCGCGACGGCATCCCCAAGTACGTCAGCCTGAAGAACGTGATGGTGAAGAAGAAGCTGGCGGCCTGGGAGGGCTGAGCCCGCGGACGGACCAGAACGGGAACGGGCGCCCGAGCCAACGCAAGCCGGGCGTTCTCGCCCACAGCGCAGCGAACGCATCCGACCCCACGCAGGCGGCCGTCGGCTTCGCGCACCACCAGCCGCTCACGCACATCCTCGACGCTCAGGCCGAGGGCATGTGCCGCTCCGGCTCGGAGTGGATGCCCACCCAGCGCACATCGCAGCCCGGCATCAGGCCTTTCTGTACGTCGACGCCGCTTCTGCATACCGGGCATGCGCTGTTGCAGTAGAGCGTGGTCTAGGGAATCACACCGGCTGCTGCGGCTTCGGTCGGTTCGAGCTGTCGGCCCACGCCCTTCATCGCACGCCACACTGCCCGGTACACCAGAGCGCCGATGAGCCCATGCAGCCCGAAAAACAGGATGTTTTCGGCATAGACAAGCCATCCATACAGGGTGGGCACGCTGTCCACGACGAATTCGACAGGTCGGCCATGCCAGTTGCCGCTCGATGAATATGAGGAGCCCGGGTCGGATGGGTATAGCGGCCAGGCGATCAATGCCACCGGTACGGCCGCGAGCGCGAATCCCCAGAGCGCCAGCCAGCGGCGCGTGTCGCGGCCGAAGCGTCGGAGCGCGAGGAACACCAGCGTGCCGGGGAACGCCACAACCGCGCCCGCCACGATCAGCACATAGGGGGTCGCTTCCAGCCCCACCCTGAACAGGGTGGACAGATCATCGGCGGCGAGGACGTCGGGCAACATCCTCAGTACGAAGACGACCGGCTGGATGCAGGTCGCAGCGAGAGTCGCCATGACCACCGCGACGAACGTTCTCATGACTCCCCTCCGACATTCCACAAGCCTCCAAGCCTCCAGACTCGTGTACCGCACCGAGTCCCGCTGCCTGCGCTCCCGCTTCAACGGCCACGCTGCCGGGCATTACGGATGAGGCCACTTGATCACTGGGCATCAGTGATGCTTCAACGACCTCATGCTGTCGCGTGTGTCTGCTGCTTGTCCGGCATCGATCTCGGCGTTTCGGCGCACCCCACCACATCCGCCACCGCCATCCGCAGCATGGTCGGCGCGATATACGTGCGGTGGGTACGGTCGATCGCCCACCAGTAGAACGCGCCGAAGCGATTGAGCGTGTGCACGCGGGTGGCCATCGAGAAACGCACGGTACCGCCCGGCAGACACTCCACGGCCACGCAGGTGCGGAAACGCAGGTGGCGGTCGTCGGCGCCCAGCACGACCTGGGCGTAGCGGTCCTGCGCATCCACCGACAGATCCAGCACCGGGAAGCGGCCGGCGAAACGCAGCGGCGCATCGCCCAGCAGCGAGGACACCGGGCAACCCAGCGGCGAGGTGCGCAGCCGCAGCGGACGCACCAGCGCATTGCGCAGGCGCATCAGCCGCGCCACGCCACGCGGCGAGTTCTGGACGAAGCCATCGAGCAGTCGCTCCAGCAGCACGGACGCCGACCCCGCCCCCAGCTCGACGCGCGACACCTCGAGCGTGAAGCTGTCCTGGTGATCGAAGCCATCGGCGAACTGCCGACGCAGCAGCGATGTCGGCTCCGGCTCGGACGACGCGATCACGCGCCGCCCGCGGCTGTCGTCGAGAAAGCCAGTCGGCCTACGCAAGACCGCCAGGCGGCTGCGCACGTGCCCCGAAACCTTGCGGGCGATCGCGCAGGCGCGCCCCTTCAGCGAAGCGCTGGCCTCGTTGAGCGACAGCGCGACCGTCGGCACCTCGCGCGGGTCGCAGGCCGCAAGCCGTGCGGCGACGTGCGCCGGCAGCATGTCGGTCAGGGTCGGGATGTCGGCATCGCCGGACAGCACGCGGGCGCGCTGCTCGGGGGCGAGATCGCCGCCCGTTTCGTCGGTATGGCAGGACAGCGCGAACAGCGCCGGATGGCCGTTGTGGGGATCGAGCGGCAGGAATTGGTGCCAGGTGCCGCCGCCGAAGCGCACGGTGAACAGGCAGTCCGGCGGGATTTCGACATGGCGCAGGGCATCGACGAAGGCCTGCGGATCGCGCTCGACCTGCGCGTCGGACGCGGTCGAGAACCGCAGCAGCGCGCCGCCGCTGCCCGAGACCGCGGTGAACACGCGGTGCCCCGCATGCCGATGGAAGGGGTGGCCCTGCGGACCGACCACGAAGCTGTAGAGCGAGGTGACGTCGCCCTGCGCCAGGTCGGTGTCGCCGATCCGTGCGGACGGCTCCTCCAGCGCATCGATGTAGCTGGCATGCCCACGCTGCAGCGCAGCGGTCGAGGCGATGAGCGGAGACCCGGCGCCGATGCCGATCTGCGCGATCAGCACCACCTCGACCGGCAACCCGCCGGAGCACGAGGGCAGACGTGCGGTGGGAAAGGTATCGATCCTGCGGGTCGCTGCGTTCATGCCTGGGTCTCCGGGTCGTTGGCCGTGGATGCGTCGGTATTGGGGTCGGTATGGGCGCGGGCCTCGGCGCGTCGGCCGGAGGCGGCGCGCTGCCTGCTCTCACGCTTCAACGGCCCGGCCACCGGGCACAGTTCGGACGCCCAGGCGAAGACGGTGTTGGCGATGCGGTCGGGGACGAGGCGGAAGTAGACGAACTGGCCGCGCTTTTCGCGGGCGATCAGGCCGGCCTCTTCAAGGATGCGCAGGTGCCCGGACAGGGCGGGCTTGCTGAAGTCGAAGCGTTCGGCGATGTCGCCGGCGCTGAGTTCACCCTGGTTGAGATAGGCGAGGATCTTGCGGCGGTGCACGGAGGCGAGGGCTTCGAAGACGCGGTCCATCGATGACTCATCGTTTAATTAATTAGTTAATTCATAGCCGCCCCGTGCGCATGGGTCAAGCCCTTTCGCGACAGACGGGTGAGCCGGCTGCATCGCCCACCGCGATATCGACAAGCCCGCCGACGGCGCAACCGCGCCATGGGGGAGTGCCGCTGTCCTAAAACGTGACCCAGGCGCGTTGTAAACTGTGCGACACGCACGGTTTCCCTCGACCGAGCGGCCCGCACGTCAGCTGGGCTGCAGGCAGCCCACGTGGCAAGGACGATGCGGACGCGGGGCAAGGCCGGCCGTCCCACCTCCGGCGGGCCGGTTTCGACCCGGCCCGTCATTCGCCGAAACGCCGCGCGGGATGCGGGCGTTCCGGTTCCATCGATCAGGGGATCCGCTCCGAATGAACGCGAATGATCGGGTGCAGCCGACGCCGCCCGCTTCCCGGCCCTGCGTCCGCAGCATCGTCTCTCGCCCCGTGGGGCGCCGGTGGCCTGCCGTGGCCCGGGCCGTGTGCATGGTGGCCTTTCTCGCCCTGTTGGCCGGCTGTGCGAGCGATGGCGACGCCCGCAGCACGCCGCCGCCGACCGCGGCGGTCGCGGCGCCGGCGGTCGACGCCTACCGCATCGGCGTCGACGACCAGGTGCAGGTCGCGGTCTGGCGCAATCCCGAACTCGGCATCACCGTGCCGGTGCGTCCGGACGGAATGATCTCGGTCCCGCTGATCGGCGATGTGCTCGCCGGCGGCCGCACGCCGTCCGAAGTGGCCGCGGACATCCAGGAAAAACTCTCGGCCTACGTGCGCGACCCGCAGGTGGCGGTGATCCTGACCGAACTGCGCAGTCACGAATACCTCTCGCGGGTGCGGGTGACCGGCGCCGTGCGCCAGCCGGTGTCCCTGCCGCACCGGCCGGGCATGACCGTGCTGGATGCGGTGCTCGCGGCGGGCGGTCTGAGCGACTTCGCCGCGCCCGACCGGGCCGAGCTGCATCGTCAGGCCCGCGACGGCCAGCCCGGCGGCACCTGGCGGGTGCGCCTGGACCGCATCCTCGACCGCGGCGAACTGCAGACCAATTACCCCGTCGCCCCCGGCGATGTCGTCACCGTCCCCGAACGCACCTTCTGATGCGCAACCCTGCCCTCCCCGTCCGCCGCAACCCGATGCCGCGCCCGGCGCCGGCGCGCGGCCCCGAGATCCCCCCGGTCGAGCTGGCGAGCATGCTGCTGCGCGAGGCGCGCCGGCGGCAACTGGCGCTGGTGGGCACGTTCGCGGCCATCGCCCTGCTCGCGCTGCTGGCCGGGCTGTTCCTGGTGCCGCGCAAGTACACCTCCTCGACGACGATCCTGGCCCAGGAGAGCGACATCATCCAGCCGCTGCTGGAAGGCCGGGCGGTGTCCACCCAGGTGATCGACCGCGCCGGCATGGCGCGCAACGTGGTGTTCGGGCGCAGGGTGATGGACGAGATCCTGAAGGCCGGCGGCTGGGCCGAGGACGCGCCCTCGGCCGTGCAGCAGGACCGCATGATCGAGCAGATCCGCGAACGCACCCGGATCACCGCGCCGCGCCCGGATCTGGTCCAGATCCAGTACCACGACAACGACCCGCAGCGCACGTGGGCAGTCACCCGGCGCATGGCCGAACTGCTGATCGAGGAGAGCCTGGCCAACAAGGAACGCGAGAGCCGCGAGGCCTACGAGTTCATCGACAAGCAGGTGCGCGACTACCACGCCAAGCTGCTGGATGCGGAGAACAACCTGCAGGCCTACCGGTCGGCCAACGCCGACGCCCAGCCCGGCAGCGCCACCGACGTGAACACCCGCATCGGTGCGCTGCGCACCCAGGTGGAACAGGCGCGGATGCACCTGATGGAGCAGCGCTCGCGTGAGGGCGCGCTGGCGTCCCAGCTGTCGGGCGAATCCGCGGTGACCGCGGTGCAGACCCGCGAGAATCTCTACCGCACGCAGTTGATCGAACTGCAGAACGAGCTGGACGGGCTGCTGCTGCGCTACACCGAGAAGCATCCGGACGTGGTCCGCGTGCGCCACCAGATGGCCGACGTGCGGGCCGCGATGCAGCGCGCGCAGACCCAGCCGCGCGAGTCGGGCGATCTGTCCGCCGACGCGCGCGTCAACCCCCTGTATCTGGAGCTGCGCAGCCAGTTGGCCGAAACTCGGCGCGAGATCGCCGCCACCCAGTCGCGGATGAGCATGTCCGAGGGGCTGCTGGGCGAGGAGCTGGGCCGCAGCCGACGCATCGCGGAATCGGAAAGCACGCTGGCCGAGCTGACCCGCGATTACGAGGTCAACCGCGACATCTACCAGGACCTGCTGCGCCGGCGCGAGAACGCACGGGTATCGATGGAGCTGGACCAGGAACGTCGCGGCCTGACCATGCGCATCCAGGACCCGGCCGAACTGCCGGTGCGGCCGACCGGGCTGAGCCTGACCCACATCGCGCTCGGCGGCCTGGCCGCGGCCGTGGCCGTGCCGCTGGGGCTGCTGTTCCTGCTGGTGCGCTTCGACCCGCGCGTGCGATCGCCCATGCAGCTGGAGCGCAACGCCGGCCTGCCTGTGCTCACCGTGGTGCCGACCTACCGCACCGCACGCGACCGGCGCCGCGAGATCGTGCGCGTCGCGATGTCGGCCTCGATCCTCTTCGCCGTGTTCCTGGCCTTCGCGCTGGTGTACGGCTACAAGCAATGGGTCCACTGATGTCCGCTCCGCAGTCTCCGCATGGCACCGACGACCGCCTGCTGCCCACCGCGCACACCGGCACCGGCCAGTCCCTGAGCGTGCGCCAGCTCGAAGAGAGGCGGCTGATCCACCGCCAGGAGTCGATGCGCGAATACGCCGACGCCTTCCGCGAACTGCGCACCCGCCTGCTGGCGCTCGCCGGCGCCCACGACAATGCCGACGGACGGCGCGGCGGCGGCAACTTCGTCACGCTGGTGGCGCCGGTGCGGCACGGCTGCGGCGGCAGTTTCGTGGCCCGCAACCTGGCCGCGGCCTTCGCCTTCGACGAGAGCCGGCAGGCGCTGCTGATCGACTGTGACGCCACCCATCCGGCGCAGGCCGCGGCGATGCGCATCGAGGCCGAACACGGGCTGATGGATTATCTCGAGGACGAAGGGCTGGACCTCGGCCGCATCCTGCACGCCACCGGCGTGCCGCGGCTGCAGGTGATCCCCGGCGGACGCCCGCGCGAGACGCCGGGCGAATCGCTGTCCTCGTTCCGCATGCGCGCGATGATCGACTCGCTGCGCGCCGAACAGCCGAACCGCCACATCATTCTCGACGGACCGCCGGTCCGCGGCGCACCCGATGCACGCATTCTGTCCGACCTCGCCGACTGGGTGGTGCTGGTGGTGGGCGAAGGCCAGGTGTCGCGCGATCTGGTCGACCAGGCCGCGGCCAGCTTCGCGCCGGAAAAACTCGCGGGCGTGGTCTTCAACCGACGCCCCTGATCCGCAGCGGCAGGAGGGCATTGCCATGCTTCGCATGCATCCGACATCGCCACGAGCGCAGCGGCCCGCGCGGGCACGGCGCGGCGCCGCGGCCATCGCACCGGCCTGCAGGCTGGCGCTGTGCGTCTGCCCGATGCTGTGCATCGGCCTGGCCCCGGACGCGCAGGCGCTGCGCGTCGAATACGCACTCGACCTGCAGGCCGAACACAACGACAACGTGCTGCTGACCGAGGACGACGCGATCTCCAGCACGCTGCTGATGCCGGGACTGGGTTTCCTGATCCGGCACGAGTCCTCCACCCTGCGCACCGAGATCACCGGCCGTGCCCTGCACCGCCGCTACGACGACGACCGCTTCGACAGCGCCACCAACGCCAACCTGCGCGGCACCCTGGACTGGACCCTCATCCCGGAGCGCCTGAGTTTTTCGGTGGTGGACGATCTCACCCTGCAGCCGGTGGACACCTTCGCCGCGGATGCGCCGGGCAACCGCCAGCAGATCAACATCCTGTCGGCCGGGCCCACCCTGCAGTTCCGCTGGTCGCCCAGCTGGCGCGGCGCGGCGGAACTGCGCTGGATCCGCAGCGACGCCGAGGTCACCGACGAATTCGATTCGCAGCGCGTCCTGCTGGCCCTGCGCAGCAACAAGGCGCTGGGCGAGACCGGCACGCTCAGCGTCAACATGCAGACCCAGCAGGTGGATTTCGACGACGACAGCCTGGCCCGCGACTACCGCCGCGACGACGTATATCTGCGTTACGTGCGGACGCTGGCGCGTTTCGACCTCGGCGTGGATGCGGGCTGGTCGCGCCTGGACTACCGCCGCGCCCGCACCGGCTTCGACGACGGCCGCGACGACCCGCTGCTGCGTCTGGAAGCCGGCTGGCGTCCCAATCCCGGTCATCGCATCGGCCTGCGCTACAGCCGCGAATTCTCGGACGTCACCGGCGATGCGCTGTATTCCGGCACGATCGCCGAACCCGGCGACGCCAGCCCGCCACCGGCCATCGTCACCGGCGATACGGTGGTGAATGCCTCGCCCTATCTCGACGAGCGGCTGCAGGCGGGCTACGACTACAGCTCCACGCGCATCAACGCGAGCGTGAACCCGCACATCGAGCGCGTGCGCTACAGCGACGACGACCGATTCGACCAGAACGGCCGCGGCGTGGGGCTGGAACTGGACTGGCGGGTGCGACGCGCGCTGCTGCTCGGATTTTCCGCCGCCTACGACCGGATCGAATACATCACTCTCGATCGCATCGACAGCACCCGCCGTTACACCCTGCGCGCGCGCTACGAATGGACGCGGCGCTGGAGCGCCACGGCCAGCGTGCAACGCTTCGAGCGGCGCAGCAGCGCGATCGGCGAGAGTGCCGACCAGACGCTGTTCACCGTGGGCATGACCTATGCGAATCGCTGACCCGGACGTGCTCGCCTGCATCGCGCGCGCGCGCGCCCACGCGCCCGGTGCCGCGCATGTGTGTGCGCCCGCAGGCGCACCCGCACGCCCGCACGCGAACACACACCTGGCCCCCTGCACGCGCAGGCACGCACGGGCGGGCACGCTCGCGCTGCTGCTCGCCTTCGGCCTGACCCTCGGCGGCTGCGACGAGCGGAATGGCGAGGCGCGGGCGGGCGAGATGCCGGCCTCGGCCGCGGCGGCCACCCCGCAGGCCAGGGCGACGACGCGGGACTGGTCGCGCGCACCCGGCATTCCGATCGCCCTCGACCACGTCGACCGCGACGGTGCGGCCTTCGCACGCTTCCGGCGCTGGGTGGACACCGCGGCATCCGGGCAGCCGGGCTATGCCTTCGCCGCGCGCGATGCGGCGCTGCTGTACCGGCTGGAGCCGAAGCCGAAGTACTGCGCGCTGGCGGTGAAGCTCGTCGAGGCCGAGGTGACCGCGGCCGAAGCCGCCATCGCCGACGGTCGCGCACCGGAGATCGCCGGCGATTCCTACCTGGAAGTCGGCCCGCGCATCGCCGACGTGGCGATGACGCTCGACACCTGCGGCGACACGCTCACGCCCGAACAGCGCAGGCGCTGGTCGGACTTCGCCGAACAGGCGGTGTGGAACGTCTGGAACCCGCTGCGCGCGCACTGGGGCCTGCGGCCGCGGCCGTGGACCGGCTGGTCGGTCGACAACCCGGGCAACAACTACTACTACAGCTTCGTCGAGGCGACGCTGTACTGGGCGCTGGCCAGCGGGAGCGCGGACTGGATGCGCATGCTCGGCGAGGACAAGATGCCGGCGCTGCAGGCCTACTACGCCAAGCTGCCCGGCGGCGGCAGCCGCGAGGGCACCGGCTACGGCACCGCGCACATGCGCCTGTTCTCGATCTACCGGCTGTGGCGCGCGGCCACCGGCGGGGACATCGCAGGCGCCAGCCCACACGCGCGCGACAGCATCGCGTACTGGGTGCACGCCACGGTGCCGACGCTGGACCGCTTCGCGCCGATCGGCGACCAGTCGCGCAATTCGGTGCCCGAGCTGTACGACTACCACCGCCGGCTGATGCTGGAGGCACGCAGCCTGACCGACGACGCCGCGGCACAGGCGATGGCCGACGCCTGGCTGGCCGGGATCTCGGTGCAGCGCATGGAGCACGGCTTCAATACCGTGCACGACCTGATGGCGGGCGGCGAGACACGTGCGCGCGGCAAGGGCAGGCATGGAGAGAACGGCGTGCCGGGTTCCGGCGACACGGAGGGCCGGGCGCTGTTCCATCACGCCGCGGGTGCCGGCCATCTGTTCGCGCGCAGCGGCTGGGACCGCGACGCGATGTGGCTGGCGGTGGTGGCCGGGCCCTATACCGAGAGCCACGCGCACCAGGACCAGGGCGGGTTCACCCTCTTCGGCGGCGACTGGCTGGCGGTGACCGCGAACATCTGGAGCCGCAGCGGCATCGTCCAGACCGGGCTGGCGCACAACGTGCTGCGTTTCGAGCGCGACAGCGGGCTGGGCCGGCCCTGCCGCCGTGGCGACGACCTCGGCCACCCCCGCTACCTCGTCCCGCAGTGCGAACCCAGCACCTCGACCATGCGGACCGAACCGCTGGCGGACGGGGGACTGCGCATCGACGCCGATCTCACCGGCGCCTACGGCGGCAACGCCGCGGTGCGCACATGGACCCGGCGTCTGGATTTCGCCGCGCGCCGGCTGCGGATCGAAGACCGCTACGCCGTCGCGCCCGGCACGGAGGCGGTGTTCCAGCTGCAACTGCCCGAGGCGCCGCGCATCGAAGGCCCCGGCGCACGCGCCGGCAGGCTGCAGATCCGGGTGCTGGAGCCGGCAGGTGCGCGGCTGGAGGCGGTGGAATGGCGTTCGCTCAAGCCGGACGAGTTCCAGCGCGGCTGGCGGCTGGATGTGCGGGCACCGCAGGGCGGAACCGGCAGTGGAACTTACTTCGTCGAGCTGTCCGAAGCGCCTTGAAGATGATTTTCTGAACACACAATAACCATTTTGGTCATCCGACCACGGCCACCATCACACTTCCACCCTTGCCCAGGGTGATGACCGCGGGGGTCACGTTTCGCCCCCTGTTCAGGTTCCATACTCGGCCCGGTTTCGCGACCGCCCGGCCCCGTCCGGACATCCGCGATCCCGGGCCGGGAACGGCCGCGCGTGCCGACGCACGCCTGCATTCCCGACTCCGCAACGCGCAGCAGGCCATGCCTCCCGGCATGGCAGGCACAGGGGGCGCGCAGCGACATCGTCCGCCACGCACGTGGCTGTTCCGGAATGCCGATGCCCATGAAGTCCCACTCCCCCTTTTCGTCTTCGTCCCGCCGCCCCACCGCCATCGCCCTCGCCGCCGCGCTCGTGTTCGCCGGCAGCGGCGCGGCCGTCGCCGGCAGCCACTGGCTGCCATTGCAGGACGCCTTCGAGGGTCTGCCCTTCAAAGACCTGCCCCGTTTCGTCCGCGGCCTTGCGCCGCAGTGGCGCATCGCGCTGTCCCCGCGACCGGCCTCGGTCTCACCCGCCACCGACGGCGCGCGGCAGATGGCAAACGCGAGTCCACCGCCGTCCAGCGCCACCGCCGCCCGTGCGCCTCGGCTCGCCGCCATCGCGCCCGGTTCCGGGCGCGGAGAGCACCAGCGCTGGCGCCGCGACATCAATGCAGCCGCGGACATCTGGCGGGAGCCCGGTCTCCGCGACGGCCCTCTGCCGCCCACCGGCCCGTCCGCATCGCGCAGCAGTGCGGTGGTGCGCCAGGGCATTCCGCTGAATCTCACCTACGTCGACACCGGCCGCACCGCCTACACCCGGTTCCGCAGCTGGGTGGATGCCGCGGTCAACGGCAGCCCCGGCTATGCCTACGAGGCGCGCGATTCGGTGCTGATGTATCTGATCAGCCGCGACGCGAAGTACTGCAACCATGCGGTGACCCTGGTCGACCGGCAGGTGAGCGAGGCCGAGGCCGCGATCGCCGCCGGCCAGCGTCCGGCCGTGGCCGCGGACTCCTACCTGGAGGTCGGCCCGATGATCGCGGACCTCTCCCTCACCTACGACGCCTGCCGCGCGCGCATCAGCGCCGCGCAGAAGCAGCGCTGGGGCGCCTACGCCGAGCAGGCCATCTGGAACGTGTGGAACCACCAGCAGGCGCGCTGGGGCGCCGTCTCGCATCCGTGGAGCGGCTGGTCGGTCAACAACCCGGGCAACAACTACCACTACAGCTTCCTCGAAGCGACCATGACCTGGGCGCTGGCCTCGCGCAATCCCACCTGGCTGAACATGCTGCAGGCCGACAAACTGCCCAAACTCGAGGCCTACTACCGCGCCCTGCCCGGCGGCGGCAGCCGCGAAGGCACCGGCTATGGCACCGCGCAGATGCGCCTGTTCGAGCTGTACCGGATCTGGCGCGACGCGATGCGCATCGACCTGGCCAATGTCAGCCCGCACGCCACCGACACCATCCAGTACTGGGCCCATGCCACGGTGCCGACCATGGACCGCTTCGCGCCGATCGGCGACCAGTCGCGCAACTCGGTGCCGGAGATCTACGACTACCACCGCCGCCTGATGCTGGAAGCGCGCAACGTCACCGCCTCGATGCAGGCGAAGGACGTGGCCAGCTGGTGGCTCAACCGCATCTCGGTGCAGCAGATGGGCCAGGGCGCGAACTTCCGCTACGACCTGCTGCAGCCCGGTGGCGCCGGCACGGCGCCCTCCAGCCTGCACTACCGCGCCGAGGGCGCGGGCGCACTGTTCGCACGCAGCAGCTGGGACACCGGCGCGATGTGGTTCTCGCACGTGGCCGGCCGCTACGACGAGAGTCACGCGCACCAGGACCAGGGCAGCTTCACCCTGTTCGCCGGAGACTGGCTGGCGGTGACCGAGAACATCTGGAGCCGCAGCGGCATCCAGCAGGGCACCGAGGTCCACAACGTGCTGCGCTTCGAACGCACCGACACGAGCTACCGCCAGTGCGCCGCACCCGCCAACGACCGCATCGTCCACCAGTGCGAGGGCACCACCTCCACCACGACGATCACACCGGGCAGCAACGGCGCGTTGTCCGTGGTCTCGAACCTGACGCCGGCCTATGCCGGCAACCCCGCGGTCGTGCGCTGGACCCGACGTCTGGACTTCGCCGCACGGACGTTGACCGTGCGCGACGACTACGCCACCGGCAGCGGCACCAGCGCCATCTTCCAGTTGCAGGTGCCGGTGCAGCCGACGGTCAGCGGCAACACCGTCACCGCCGGACGGCTGCGCGTGCGCGTGCTGCAGCCGGTCAACCCGACCATCACCCTGCGCAACTGGACCGCCATCAATTCCAGCGAATTCACCCGGGGCTGGCGCATCGACATCGGCGGCGGCAGTGGCGTGTATCAGGTGGAGCTGCAGGAGCTCTGACGCCCGCCGGGCATCGGAAACGTCTCCGGACAGCGCAAGGCCCGCCTTCCGGCGGGCCTTGCGCATGGGGCACAGCCCCCCCGTGCGCGTCGTCCATCCGCACGGCACTCCTCCGACCCGCTGCAGATCGCTCGCGGAGTTCCCGCATCCACACGCCCTCCGCGGAGGCCGGGACGGTGGCGCCTGCCGCACAAGGCCGCTAGGCTGCGCTCGGCCCGGGGACGCCGACACTCGCTCAGGACATGCGCCCGGACGGCGCGTGTCTCGACGCATGCCGCGCCGAACCCGACCACCCGCGCCCACCGACCTCGCCGACACGACGGACGGCCCGGGCATTTCCCACACGACAAGGAGTTCACCATGCGTCACACCAGGTCACTGGCCGCGGCCATCGCACTGTGCGTCTTCGCCGCGCCGGCGTTCGCGCACGATTTCCCGAGCCTCAACGCCGCGCCGCCCGCCAACATCGGCATCTCCGCCATCAGCCCGGTCTTCGATTTCGACGGCGACGGCTGCCTGCCCAGTGCGGGCATCAGCCGCGCGGGCCAGCAGAACGGCGGCCTGGCCGCCAGCGGCAGCATCACCGGAGGCTGCCGCCGCTCGGACTTCCTCAACTATTCCAACACCCTGCACCGCTACGCCTGCATCAACAGCGGTGTCGACCGCTACTGCGTGCATTTCTTCTCGCTGTATTTCCTCAAGGACCAGGCGACGGTCTTCGGCGGCGGCCACCGCCACGACTGGGAACACGTGGCCATCTGGACCAGGAACGGCGCGACCACCCATGCCGGCTACAGCGCGCATGGCGACCTGTTCAACAAGCCCTACGCCGAGGTGGCCAAACTCAACGGCCGGGTGAAATTCGTCTATCACAAGGACGGCGTGCTGACCCATGCGATGCGTTTCGCCTCGTCCTCCGAGCCGCCCGAGAACCCGTACGGCGTGTGGGTGCTGCCGAGCGTCACCAGCTGGTACACCCTGCGCGGCGACGGCACGATGGACAACGCCGCGATGCGCAGCCGTCTCAACAGCTTCGACTACGGTTCGGCCACCATCCCGATGAAGGACGCGAAGTTCCTGTCCAACATCAACAACTACCGGCCGGCCGGCTATCCGGTCTTCACCCAGGCCGCGATCGACAGCTCGCAGTGATGCCGCGCCATCCCCTGCCGCATGCGGCAGGGGATGCAGGCTGGATGACTCCGGCCACGCAAGACCGGGAATGCAGGGTTGGCGACCACGGCCGCACGCGACCGCCACGATGACGGATCGCCAGTGCCCCGCCTCAGGCCCGCTTCGCCAGCGCGTGGGCGGCGTAATGCGCGAAATACCAGGCCGCGCGCATGCGACCCAGGCCCTCGATCTCGCGGTAGATCGCCCACTGCCAGCGCGCGGCGCGGGCCTTGTTGGACGACAGCGAACCACCGCGGACACGGTAATCGGCCAATGGTTCGTCGCTGGGCACACGTTGCGCATGGCCTGCGGCGCGCACCACCTGCAGCCAGAACACGTAATCCTCGTGCCCGACCGTGCGGAAACGGAAGTCGCCGAGCGCGCGCGCATACAGCCCGGTGAGATTGCCGATGCGGTTGCTCTTGAGCATGTCGGCGTAATCGACGCGCCGTGGCGGGCGGACCAGCGACAGCGTGCGTCCGTCGTCGCCGAAGCGCCGGTAGGCGGTGTAGCAGACCTGCGCGCCGTCCGTGCCCACATGCGCGAGCTGTCGCGCCAGTTTGTCGGCGCGCCAGAGATCGTCGCTGTCGAGGAAGGCGATCCAGCGTCCGCGTGCGGCCTCGAGGCCTGCATTGCGCGCCGCGGCCACACCGCCGTTGGCCGCCATGCGGATCGGCACGATGCGCGCGTCCGCTTCCGCCGCGGCCTGCACGACGTCCCAGGTGCCGTCGCGCGAGCGGTCGTCGATCACCAGCAGCTCCACGTCGCGGTGCTGCTGTTCGAGCACCGAACGCATGGACTCCGCGATGGTCGCGGCGGCGTCGAACGCCGGCATGATCACGCTGACCAGGCGCTCGGCGTTCGGCATGCCCTCGGACGGCGGCGCGGACGGCTCCCGCGCGGTCACGCCAGGGGCCGCAGCGCGAGCGACGCCACCGCGGGTTCGACCTGTGCACTGCCGGCCCGCGGCGCGTCGGTACCCGCACCGGGCGCCACGCCATCCCCGGCGTGGCGTGTCAGGGTCTCGACCTGCGCGCGCGCGCGGCGCCCTCCCGCCCACGAGGCGCGCGGCGGCGGGAGATGGTAGTCGCGGTAGAGATTCGGGTCGCCGCTTTCGCCGGCCTCGGCGGCCTTGACGATGTTGTAGACCTCGCGCGCCGTCACGTAGTGCAGCACGTAACGCTCGCCGTCGTTGTAGGCGGTTTCCAGATAGCGGTGCATCGCCTCGACCGGCTCGCCCAGCAGGGTGTCCATGTCGTGCTCCTGGGTGCCATGGGTGTGGATCTTCACCACCACCCATTCCGGCCTGCCTTCCACATGGATGCCGGTCTTCACCCACAGATCCACCCGCGCCTCGGTGGGCGGGCAGTTGCGGCGGATGTCCGCGTTCTCCACCGCCGGCACCAGGCCCTTCTTGCGCTCGCGCCAGTTCAGGCCCAGCGGGCCCTGCACGATCATCAGGTCGCCGCGGGTACCGCCGCCCACCTTCACCGGTGTGCCGCTGTCGTGCGACTTGGGCGCGTGCGGGTCGTCGGTGGCGTAGTAGATGCGGTTGACGGTGGCGGTCTGGGTATCGCTCGGCGCGGACGGCAGCGTGAAGTCGGCGTAGCAGCCGAGTTCGCGCAGCAGGATCAGCTCGTTGTTCAGCCCGCACCAGCGCCCATCCGCACGCGAGTTGTCCAGACACCAGTTGCCATGGATGAAGCCGAAACGCAGCTGGCCGGTTTCCGGGTCGCGCGACAGCGCACCGTGACGCTCGTGCAGCGTCTTGCAGAAGCGGCCCAGCGAGGCGCGGAAGTTCTGCTCGGTGTCGTTGTCGTGGTGCAGATGCACCTCGATCTCGCCGTAGCCGTCGCCACAGAGCGCGGCGATCTTGTCCAGATGCTCCTCGGCGTATTCCTCTTCCGGGTAGAAGAAGCCGTGCTGCGGCGGACGGCCGTCGGCGTCGCGGTGGCGCCCGGCGAGCGCACGGTATTCGTCGCACCAGCGGTCGACGCGACGACGCTGGGTCTCCAGGTCGCCGCCCTTCCACATCGGCTCGAAGTGGTCCACGAAGCAGAACAGGATGTGCGTGGGCCCGTCGTGCGCGGGCCGCGGCTTGCGGCGCAGGTAGTCGCGCAGCCACAGGTGCATGTTGCGCCTGCGCAGGGCCGACAACAGCACCGCGCCGGCGAGAAACGCCACCAGGGCAAGCGCAGGCAGCGTCCAGATCAGAATGGCGTCCACGCGGGCCTCCCCCTGTGCGTCAGGACCGTGTTCATGCCGCCTCCGGCAACGGCTCGAACGCGAAGCCCGCGTCGCGCCAGACCGGCAGCATGGTGCGCAGCATGTCCGCGGCCACGCCGTCATCGTCGTGCATGAGCACGATGTCGCCGGCCTGCAGCGGGTGCCGCCGCGCGGTGTCGACCAGACGCTCGGCCGGCGGCCGTGCATAGTCGAGACTGTCGTAGGACCAGTACGCGATGCGCCGCCGCGTACGGATGCAGTCCAGCAGCATCGGCCGGGGCAGCACGCCGCGCGGCGGGCGGAAGTCGTGCCGCGCACGGCCGTCGTATTCGCGCAGCAGTGCGTCGGTGCGCGCGATCTCCTCGCGCTGCGCCGCAAGATCCAGTGTCTCGAACTGCGGGTGGCTCCAGGAATGATTGCCGAGCGCATGGCCCTCGGCCACGATCCGGCGCATGAGCGCAGGGTGTCGCTCGGCGTTGCGGCCGATCACGAAGAACGTGGCGCGGGCGCCGTGCTCGGCGAGCACGTCGAGCAGCGCGCCGGTGTGTTCGGGATGCGGGCCATCGTCGAAGGTCAGATGCAGCGCACGGGACGCAGGCCGGCCGCGGGTCATGACCCAGCGGTTCGGCAGCCAGCGCAGCAACTTGAGTTTTCTCGGCCGTGGGTTCATGCGGAATGGATGTGGGCGACGCGGCAGCGCGTCACGGGTGGCATGCAGACGCGCGGAACGCCGCCGGATAACCGGGTAACGGCACGGCGGGCGCAAACCGGACGCGACAGGATAGGGGCCGCATGCGCGGCCTGCACGCCGCGCCTGCCCTCATGTGGGTGCCGTCCCGCGATACAGCGCTTCGTAGCGTGCGGCCATCCGCGCCACCGAGGCCTCCGCCAGCGCCCATCTCCGCCCGGCCTGGCCCATCTCGCGGGCACGGTCCGGGGCATCGAGCATCGCCGCGATCGCCTCCGCCAATGCTTCAGGCGCCATCGCAGGCACCAGATGACCGTTGCGGCCGTCGGCCACGATCTCGCGGTTGCCGCCGACATTCGTGGCGACGATGGGCACCGCGCTGGCGCAGGCCTCCAGCAGCGCCATCGAATACCCTTCGCTCCGCGAGCACAGCACGAACACGTCGAAGCCCGGCAGCAGCACACGCACATCGCCGCGATCGCCGAGAAAACGCACCCGGCCGTCGATGCCGAGCGCGGCGGCCTGCGCCTGGAGCTGCGCGCGCAGGGGGCCGTCGCCGACCAGCACCAGCGCGCTGTGCGGACGCGCTTCATGCGCCAGCGCGAAGGCCCGCAGCAGAGCGGCCTGGTCCTTCACCTCGCTGAGCCGGCCGACCGTGCCGACGATGCGCGTCTGCGCATCGAACCCCAGCATCGCGCGCAGCGAGAGCCGCCGGGCATCGTCCGCGGCATGGAACGTATCGAGGCGGATGCCATTGGGCACCGTGGCCAGTCCTCCGCGCGGCCGCACGCCCTGCGCCAGGAAGCGCGCGCGTGCGGCCTCGCAGACCGCAGCCACGGCATCGGTGCGCAGCAGGCTGCGGCGGTAGATCCATTCCTTGCGGCTGCGCGGGTCCTGCACGCCCATGCCGTGCCGCGTGTTCAACAACCGGTGCGTGGGCAGCGCAAGACACGCCAGCGCGGCGTGGTAGTGCGCCGTGGCGTTGTGGGTGTGGACGATGCGCCGCACGGACGTCGCGTGCGCCCCCGCACTCCAGCCGTGCCGCAGCCAGCGCCGCAGGCGCAGCACCGCCGCGATATCGGCCCCGGACCGCTTGCCGCAGGCGTACACCTCGACGCCCTCCCCGGCCAGTTCGCGCGCCAGCGCGCCGGGCGCGAACAGGCAACCCACGCGCACGCGATGCCCCGCGTCCCGCTGTTCCAGCGCCAGATCGATCACCATCCGCTCCAGCCCGCCGCGTTCCAGGTTCTCGACCACGTGCGCGATGTCGAGCGCAATGGTGCGGAGCTGCGTGGTGTCGTGCGGGGTGGCAGCGAGCGGCGCGGCGTCGGGCCCGGCCTGCGATGCGGATCGCCGGCTCATGCACCCAGCTCGCAGACGGTGACCCTGCGTTTGCCGCTGGGCGTGAGCGCGATCGCATCGACATGTTCGAACGCAATGCGCACGTGTTCGCCGATCAGCAGGCGAAGGCCCTGCTCGATGCGGGCATGCACGGACGCATCGAAATCGTGATCGGGCACCAGGCGCACCAGCAGCGCGTCGGGCTCGCGCTGCACCACCTGATACTGGCGGATGCCGGTGAACGGCAGGAACACGTACACCACGTATTCGCCCGGCAGCAGGCGGCCGTCGGGCATGCGCAGGGCATCGAGCCTGCGCCCGTCCACCTTGGCCAGCTTCGGCAGGCCGCGGCCACAGCGGCAGGACGAGACGCCGCGGGTGCCCAGGTCGCCGTTGACGTAGCGCATCAGCGGCATGCCGAAGTTGTGCAGGTCGGTGACGATCAGGTCCGCCGGGCCCGAGTCGCTCCCGCCTCCGGCCGGCGTCGCGCCGAACTCCAGCAGCAGGTGGTCGGCATTGATGTGCAGCCCGTCATGCGCCTCGCATTCGGCGGCGATCAGCATGAATTCCCGGCAGCCGTAGGTGTCGAACACCGGCGCGCCGAATGCGCGGCCGATCCGCTCGCGCTGATGCGGGTGCAGGGCCTCGGCGGCGCCGAGCACCCGCTTCGGGCGATGCAGCGCGCGGCCGTGCGCTTCGGCCCAGGCCGCCAGCGCATCCAGCGGGCCGACATAGCCCACCACCGTGTCCGGACGGAAGCGGTTGATGGCCGCCACATAGTCGGCGATGCGCGCCTCGCTCATGTCGAAGGCGTTGAACATGCGGCGGTTGAACGCGGCGTGGTACAGGCGGTCCTTCCACAGCGCGAAGCCTGCGGGCGCCGCCACCGGCGCCCCCCACAGGAACGCCGTGCGCTCGCCGTGCCGCGCCCCGGCGAAGCCATAGCCGCGCAGCATCACCGCCACCCGGCGCTCGTAGCTTTCGCGGGTGTAGCCGAAGCGCAGCGGCTCACCGGTGGAGCCGCCGGTGGTCTTCCAGTACAGCGCATCGCGAAGCGGCGGCGCGACCAGGGCCTCGGCGTGGGCGCGGATCACCGGCTTGGTCAGCGCCGGCAGGCGCGCGTAGTCCTCCAGCGTGCGGATGTCCTCGTCCGACTGCAGGCCGGCCTCGCCCCACCAGGTCCGGTAGAACGGCACGCCCGCCCAGCAATGCGCGACGAGCGCCTTGAGCTTGCGCCACTGCAGGGCCTGGATCTCGTCGGCCGAGCGCCACTGCTGCGCCTCGTACTCGCGCAGGTAGCGCAGGGTCCGGCGCCTGCGCAGCCCCGACTCGTAGGCCGGGAACAGCAGATGCTGGAACACGGGGCGGTACAGATCGCTCATGCGCGGGGCTCCGTTCTGGTATCGGCCTCGGGCGCTGCAGGCGCCGGTGCCGGAACAGCGACGCCGGCCTCGAGCGATGCAGGCGCTGCAGCTTCGGCCTCGGCAGCCGCTGCGGCCTCGCCCGTGGATGCACGCGCGTACGCCCACGCGAGCAGGCGCGCGATCGCGGGCGGGCGGCCGCGCAACGCGCGCGCATGCAGGCGCTGCATGTGCGCGATGTCCGCGGCGTTCCAGCAGCCGAGGGCCAGGGTCAGCGGCGGGTAGAGGATGGCGCCGAGCGCACCGCCGATCAGCAGGGTCGCGAGCTTCGGCAGCGTGTCCGGCAGGAACCACAGCGGCAGCGAGGCCAGCCCCGCCGCCAGCGCCGCACGCAGGATGCGTCCACCGTCCGGCCACACCCCGCTCTCGCGACGCGCCAGCGCGATGTAGGCCGACGCATTGATCACCGCCACCACCGCGAACGCCACCAGTGCGCCTTCCAGCGCGTAGAACCTGATCAGCAGCGCATCCAGCGCCACCTTGAGCACGCCCATGCCCAGCACCACCAGCAGCACCGCACGCTGGCGGTCTGCGCTGATCAGCAGACTCGAGGCGCCCTGGGTCGAAACGGTGAGCGCCGCACCGCCGATGCACACCGCGAACACATGCGCCGCCGGTGCGTAATCGGGCCCGTAGAGCAGCCCGATCAGCGGCCCGGACAGCGCGATGCCGAACGCGGTCAGCGGCAGCGCCAGCAGCGCCAGATAGGCGGTGGACGCGGCATAGCGGCGCCCCGCGACCGCCCGCCCCTGGCTGAGCGCGTTCGCCATCATCGGCAGCAGAAGCGCGCCGAACACGCCGGGCACCAGATGCGCCGCGCCATAGGCCAGCTGATACCCCACCTTGAACTGCCCGGCGTCGTGCGTGTCGGCCAGTGCGGTGAGGAACATCACCTCCACCTCGCTGCCGACCACGTAGCCGATGCTGACGATGCCCGCGCTGTACAGCATCTGCCGGCGCACCCGCACCGCCAGCCCCTCCGGCAGCCTCGGGCGCTCCTCGCCCGGCGGCAGCAGCCTGCGCATCTGCACCCACGAGGCGGACGCGAACACCGCACCGGACACCACGAACACGCCCAGCAGCCATTCCGCCGACAGGTCCAGCACCATGCACACGGCCACCAGCGCCAGGTTCAGCGGCGCGGCGATCAGCGCCACCATCGCGTTGATCCGGAAATCCTCCAGCCCCTTGGCGACGCCGATGTTGAACATGTAGTTGGCGCGCAGCGCGACCGCCAGCACCAGGAAACCGAACAGCCACAGGTGGTCGAATTCCGGCGCGACATGCTGCCCGGCCAGCCACAGCGACAGCGCGCAGATCAGCAGCACCCCGGCCATGAACCAGCGCTGGGCGCGGCGCAGATAGGCGACCAGCGCGCGCACCTCCGACGCGCGCCCGGCGCCGCGCAGCTCGGCCACGAAACGGATCGCGGCGCTGGCCGTGCCGGAATTGGTCGCGGCCACGCCCATCGCCACGATCCAGATCACCGTGCTGTAGGCACCGAACATCTCGGGGCCGAGATGGCGCGCGATCAGGATCGACACCACCATGCCCAGCGCGAATTCGGTGTACATCGCCACCGAGGAAAAAAAGGTGTTGCGCAGGACGCGCTCGCGGATGCTCATGCGGCGGGGGGCTCGAAGACGGTGAGGCGCACCGCCGCGGGAGGCAGGACGTTCATTGGATGATCAGCAGCACTTTGACCAGCACGTACAGGCCGATCACCGCGCCGACCGACAGCAGAGGCCACATCAGCGCATCGCGGCCGAGCGCGAAATCGGGCAGTTCAGGATCGCGGCGGCGCAGCTCCAGATAGTGCGCCAGCACCAGCGCCGCCACCAGGTACAGCACCACCACATAGCTGCGACTGAGGAAGAACGCCGTGGTCCAGAAGCCCACCAGCGACAGCAGCAGGGTCAGCGCGATGCTGCGGCCCTCGGCCTGCTCCGCAAGCTGTTCGGCGAACTCGGCGTCGTCATGCGCATCGCCGCGGTGGTCGCGGGCTTCCTCATCGTCCTCGTCGTTCCTGGGCTCGATCTCGACCAGCGTCAGCGATGTGCCGGCCGCCTGCACGCCGCTGCCCTCGAGCGCGACCGGCGCGACCGGCGCGGCCGGTATCGGCTGCCATCGCGCATCGGCCGGCGCCTCGGCGCGGCGGCTGGCGCCGGCGCCCGTGTCTCCCCAGACATCGTCCTGTCCGCCATCGTCCAGCTCGAACGCTTCGGCGACCGGCCGCGATGCGACCCACATCATCCGGAAGGCGTAACCGATGAAGGCGATCCACAGCGTGAAGCCGACGATGCCGGTTTCCGCCAGCACCAGCACGAAGGAGTTGTGCGCGGTGAGGTGATACACATCCGAATACATGTCCGGGCCGATGCCCAGCAGCGGGTCGCCGCGGAACATCATCAGGCCTTCGTACCAGGATTCGATGCGGCCGTGCGCCGAGGCTTCGCTGGCGTCCAGCTCCTGCAGGCGCGAAGGCAGCGCCAGCATCGCCGCGAACGCGAACACGCCGCCCACACCGGCGATGAACAGGCCGCGGGTCTGCCACACGTACACACCCAGCATCGCCAGCACGCCCAGGAGCGAGCCGCGCGAATCGGTGAGGTACACGCCATACAGGAGCGTGCCCGCCAGCGACCACCACCACAGCCGTCGCAGCCCCATCATTCCGCCCCGACTGCCCAGCCAGAAGGCCATCGGGATGCAGGTGACGAACAGCATGCCCAGGTCGTTGGGGTCGTTGAAGATACCCACGTACTGGATGCGCGTGCCCTGCGACAGACCGACGCCGGTCCAGCCCACGCCGATCTGCGCCTGCTCGATGCCGTGCGCCGCCAGCACCGTCGCGCACAGCACCAGCATCGCCATGGCCTTGCGTATGCGCTCACGGCTGTCCAGGGCATGCGTGAACACCACGAACGCCAGCACCACCGGCGCGAACTTCTCCAGCTGCTCCAGCGCACCGCCGATCCAGCCGTTGAAGACATGCGAGAGCATCAGCACGCAAAAGAAGCCGAGCAGCAGCAGGAACTGCGGCGCACCGAAATCCTTGCGAGGCGACAGCATCCAGAACCCGGCCGCGGTGAGGAGGGCGATGGGCTGCAGCGGATAGGCGAGGCTGTCGGCGAGCACCGGGTAGTCCTGCGGCCGGATCAGGACCAGCACCAGGTAGACCATCATGGCCGGAAACATGCGCGTGGACTCCCTACTCAACCCGCACGCGCGCGGGTGCGGTAACAGAACACTTCCGGCAGCGCGAGCATGGCTTCGAACCACGCCGCGTCCATGTGCCGCTCCACCGGGATGCGCCGCAGCCCGTAGCGCTCCTGTGGCGGGAGCGGCTGGGCACCGGCGACGTAGCTGCAGGCCACACGATAGCCGGCCTCGCGCACCGCCGCGACCACGGCAGCATCGTAGGCGTCGTGCCCGCCGACGGGATAGGAGATGACGTCGGCCGGCGCAGCCAGCTCCGCCTCCAGCCTCGCCTTCGAGGCAAACACTTCCCCGCGCATGCGCGCGGCCGGCAGCTTGGCCAGCATGTTGTGATGGACGCCATGCGAGCCGATCTCCATGCCGCCGGCCCGCATCTCGCGCAGCATGTCCCAGTCCATCGGCCTGCAGTCCGGGTGACTGCGGATCGGCAGCGCCCATTCGTCCGCCAGACGCTCCACCAGAGCGCGCTGCGCATCGGCATCGAGCGTCTTCATCCGGTCCAGCACGTGTGCGGCCAGCGCACGGCGCGCGGACAGCCCGGCCGGCACCGCGGCCTGCAGACGAAGTTCCGGCAGATCGAGGGCCATGGCCGGGGTCACGCTGAGCATGTGCACCAGCCAGTCGTAGAGGTACGGCTGGCCCGAATCGATGTGCCCGGTGGAGACGAAAAACATGGCCGACAGTCCAGCCTCGCGCAGCAGCGGATAAGCGTGGCGGTAGTTGTCGTCGTAGCCGTCGTCGAAGGTGATCAGCACCGCGCGCGGCGGCAGGGGCCGGCCGCGGTCGAGATGGTCGATGAGTTCGTCGAAGCGCAGTGGCGCGCAGTGCCGGCGAACCAGCGCCAGCTGGGCGCGGAACCCGTCGACGGACGCGCTGACCAGCTCAGGGTCGAAGCGGAAATCCGCGGCATCCAGCGCGGGCAGCACACGGTGATACGCGAGGATGCGCAGATCCTCGCGCCAGGCCCTGCGCAGCCGTGCGACCAGCGGCAACAGGCCGGCGCCGCGCAGCGCGCGCGCGAGCCTGGGACGACGCCCGACGGCATGCGGCGTCGCTTCGCCAGCTGCCACGTCCGGCCTGCCGTCCAGCCTGTCGATCCGCTCCGAGTTCATCACCGGTGCCCTGGCCCCTGTCCGCGCTTCATCTGTCGATTCTCTTCTGTCCGTTTCTCAACGGATAAAACGTCGTATGCAGGACGAGGCGGTAATCCATGGGGGAACGTCCGGTGCGCGGAGAACATGTCGCCATCCGCGCCGCTGCGATCCAGGACTGCCCGCAGCCGCGTGAGGATCACGATGCACCCGCACTCCGGGACGCGACCTGCGTCGCCCGTGCGGGCATCGGCTTTCGCACGCGTGCCAGGTTGCGCCAACAGCGGGCCGTCGGCATCGCCCGGCCGGTCGCCCTGGCGACGGTCGTCGCATCCGTCCGCGGGCGGCCTGGCCTTGCGGCAGATCGCAGTCGCACACCGTCTCCCCTGCTCTCTTCCCGCCATGTCTTCCACAGCCCCGACCGCAGCCTCCGATGACGGAACGCCTCGACTTCGCCGCGCTCTACCGTGAACTCGAGCTGGTGCCGGGATGCTCGCCCGCGCAGCTGCGGGCGGCGTACCGGCGCAGGGTCTCGCGTCTGCATCCCGACCAGGGCGGAAGCCCCGAGAATACCGGACGGCTGCAGCAGTTGAACCGGCTGTATCGCGCCGCGCTCGAATTCGAGCGCGCGCATGGACGGCTGCCCGGTGCCGGCAGCGACGCGGCCGCTTCGCCGTGGCCCGATACGCTCGCATCGGCCGGCGTCGATGGCCGCGGTCCTCTCGCCACCGCGCCCGCGCAGGCCCGCGAGCGCATCCCGCGTTCGTTCCTGCTGGTCGTGATCGCTGCGGTCTGCGTGCTGCTCTGGCGCGTCCTGGCCGACATGGCGCCGGCGCTGGACGCGTCCGCGGAGCCTGTGCACGCACCCCATGCCGCGAACCCGGCGGCGACACACTACCGCAGCGCAGTGCCGCATGACGGACTGCTCGCCCAGGGCATGCGCCGTGAAGCGGTGCTCGACATCCAGGGCGAACCGCTCGACCGTCGCGCGTCGCGCTGGCTGTATGGCCCCTCGTGGGTCGAATTCGCCTGCGACCGCGTGGTGGACTGGTACAGCTCGCCGCTGCAGCCGCTGCGCGTGCGGATGGAACGGCCGAAGGCCGGCGTCCGCGAGGCCTGTGCACCTTGAGCATGCATGCCGTCGGCAACATGGCGTCGGCGTCGCGGCCATGCGGCACGCGCTTGCGTTTCGCCCGCATCCCGCTACCCTGCCGCGCCGGCACGCAGCCCGTCGTCTGTGCGAGCAAAAGCAGGCCCAAAGCGAGTGCGCCTGTGGCCCGGCCGGACGTACAGACACCGACCACACACGCCGCCATCGCGACCCGATTCGTCCCTCCACCGAGACAGAACACGAGCGACCGGCGCATCGCGCAGACCGCACCGACCGCGTGTCGGCTCACCACCCGGCACGCGCGGCACCCGTACGCAACGCTTTCGATCACTGCCTTCCATTCCGGCCATCCCACCATGCCCGTTCGATCCAGTGCTTCACCATTCTCCGTCGCTGCGTGCCGCAGAGTGCCGAGGGCCTGCCGATGTTGAGCCGCGCCGTCACCCTGCTGCGCAAGGCGCGGCGCCGGCTGTGGATGAAATACGCGCTGCGCGGCGTCGGTGGCGCCGACAACTTCGAGCGCCTCGATCTGGCCTACAGCGTCGAAGACCCCTGGAACATGGAGTCCGCGCTGGAGCGCGCGCGTTTCGAGGCGACCAACCGGGTGATCGAGCGCGCCTTCGGCCGCGTGGGTTCGGTGCTGGAGCTTGGCTGCGGCGAAGGCCACCAGACCGAATACCTCGCGCGCGTAAGCGACCGCCAGTACGGCGTGGACGTCAGCGCGCAGGCAGTGGAGCGGGCGAAAAAGCGCCTGCCGCAGGCCGAATTCGCGGCCACCGACATCTTCGGCCAACCCTGGGGCGCGGAACGCCATCGCTTCGACCTGGTCACCGCCTGCGAGGTGCTGTACTACCTCAGCGAACCCGAGAAAACCCTTGCGCAGATGCGTCACCTCGGCCGCTGCGGGCTGGTGACCTTCTTCGCACCGGCCTGCGGGCGCATTGGCCCGCATCTGGATGCGATGCAGGGCGTGCACAAGGACTGGATCTGGCACGGTGGCACCGCCTGGCTGGTGGGCTGGTGGCGGGACGATGACTGAGTCCGACGCAGCGCAGGCGCAGGCCGCGCACACGGGCGCGCACGCCGCATCGCCGCTGGATGGCTGCGGCGTGGTGTATTTCGGCAACGGCTGGGCGGGCGAGAACCGCACCAGCAGCCATCATGTCGCCCTGCGTCTGGCCCGGCGCATGCCCGTGTTGTACGTGGATTCGCCGGGCATGCGCGCGCCGGGCGGCTCCGGCCGCGACCTCAAACGCACGGTACGCAAGCTGCTCGACACCCTGCGCCCGCCGACCGAAGTCGCACCCGGGCTGTGGCACTGCACCGTGCCGCAGCTGCCGCTGCGCCGGCTGCCGGGCGTGGATGCGTTCAATCGTGTTTTCGGACGCTGGGCGGTGCGCCGCGCGCTGCGTCGGGTCGGGATCCGCAGGCGGCTGTCGTGGTTCGTGGTGCCGCATCCGGGGTTTCTGGCGGGCCAGCTCGGCGAGGATCTGTGCGTGTACTACTGCATCGACGACTACGCCGCGCATCCCGGTGTCGACGCAGAGGACATCGCCGCCCGCGATGCGGCATTGAGCCGTCGCGCCGACCTGCAGTTCGTCGCGCCCCCGGCCCTGCTGGACGCCAAGCGCGCGCTCAACGCGCACACCGTGTTCGCACCGCATGGCGTCGATGCCGACCTGTTCGCACACGCGCAGGATCCCGCGACCGAGGTCCCCTCCATCGCACGCGCGCTGCCGCGGCCGGTGGTGGGCTACATCGGTTCGCTGCACAGCTGGATCGACGTCGAGCTGATCGAATGGCTGGCCAGACAGCGCCCGCAGTGGAGCTTCCTGCTGGTCGGCCACGCGCATGTGCCGCTCGACGGCCTGCGCGCGCTGCCCAACGTGCACCTGGCCGGCGCGCAGCCGTATCCCAGTCTCGCCGGCTGGGCCAAGGCCTTCGATGCGGCGATCATCCCCTACCGGCTGAACCGCCAGGTGGCCAACGCCAATCCGCTGAAACTGCGCGAATACCTGGCCGCTGGCCTGCCGGTGGTGAGCGTGCGCAATCCCGAGATCGAAACGTTCTCGGACCTGGTGCGCATCGCCGACGGCCGCGAGGGCTTCCTTGCCGCGCTCGATGCCGCCGTGACCGACCACGCGCCGGAGGCCATCGCCGCGCGCATGGCCGCGGTCGCCGACCAGACCTGGGACGCGCGCGTCGACGCCGTGCTGCGTGCGGTCGAAACGCGGCTCGGCGCCGTGCCCTCCGCCCACACCGCCCCTTCCTCCTCTCCGCCCGGCCTCCGCTCCGAATGAACGTGTCCGCTGCACCCTCGTCGTCACCCGCACTGCCTGCGCGCCCGCTGCGCGCCCTCGTCGTGGGTGCCGGCTATGTCGCCACCCATCATCTCGCCGCGCTCGCGCGCCTGGAGTTCGTCGAAGTGGTCGGCCTGATCGACCGCGACCGCAAGGCCGCCGACGCGCTGGCCGCCCGGTTCGGCGTGAACCGCGTCGCGGCCACTCTGGCCGAATGCGCCGATCTCGGCGCCAGCATCGTCTATG
>CBFGMS010000045.1:0-35896 GCA_965649985.1 uncultured Gammaproteobacteria bacterium
CGGTGTGCTGGGCGCGCTCGGCGATCCAGTCGATCACCTGCTCTTCCATCACGCGATTCTGCAGGCCGGCCATAAGATTGCGGTCGCTGCGGTACAAATCAATGACCTGCTGCGGCTCTTCGTAGGTGGAGGCGATCAGACGCAGCGTCTCGTTCAGACGGGCCGGGTCGAGGGTCAGACTGTTGCGGCGGGCCACTTCGCTGACCAGCAGGGCCACGGTGACCCGCTTGCGCGCCGGCTCGAGCATGTCCTTGAAGGCGTCCGGACCCGGGTTGAGCTGGCGGCCCTGGCGGCGGACCTGCTCGACGGTCTGGGCGACCATCGCCTTGGCCTCGTTCTCGACCACGCGCGGAGGCAGTTCGACATGCGCGTAGGCGGCGACGAGCTGCTCGCCCACTTCACGGCGAAGACGGTTCATCAGCGCACCCTTCAGCTCGCGCTCGAGGTTGGCGCGGATCTCGGTGCGGAACTGGGCCATCTCGCCGGAACGCACGCCGAAGCTGCGGATGAACTCGGCGTCCACTTCGGGCAGGTGCGGCTCGGAGATCTGCTCGATCTTCACGTGCACTTCGGCGCGCTTGCCGGCGAGGGGCGTGACGCGCCAGTCGGCCGGGAAGTCCACCTCGACGGTCTTTTCCTCGCCGGCGGACATGCCGATCAGGGCCTGCTCGATTGCCGGGAACATGCCACCACTGCCGATCACGGTGACGCCGCGCTCGGCGCCTTCGGCCGGCATGCGCTCGCCTTCGACCACCGACCAGGTCTCCAGGTCGGCGGCATCGCCCTCGGCGGCCGGGCGCTGCACCAGCGTCCAGCTGCGGCGCTGCACGCGCAGGTTCTCGATCATGCGGTCGATGTCGTCCTCGGTGACTTCCGAGGTGTGGCGCACCACGTTCAGCTTGGCGACATCGATCTCGCCGAAGTCCGGCATGATCTCGAAGGTGGCCACGTAGGCCAGCTCGCCCTCGCCCGCCTCCTCCGACGGCTCGATCCGCGGAGAACCGACCAGTTGCAGGGCATTGTCGCGGACCGCCTGATCGAAGCCCTGGCCCAGCAGTTCGTCCAGCACTTCACCGCGGACCTGGCCGCCATAGCGCTGCTCGATGAGCTTGGCCGGCACCTTGCCAGGACGGAAGCCCTTGATGCTGGCGGTGCGGGCGATTTCGCGCAGCCGGCCGCCGACCTGGGTGTCGACGCGTTCGGCCGGCAGGCGCAGGGTCATGCGGCGTTCGAGATTGCCGGTGGATTCGACGGACACTTGCATGGATCGAAGCTCCTGCCGCGCGCCCCGGGCGGCGGCCTAGTTGGGTTGAAGACTGTACGGAATGCGGAATTCCTGGCCGGCGGCGGGCCTCTGCGGCTTTCGACGCATCTGCCGTCCCGGCGGAACCTCCTAGTTTGGCCGATAACGGCTCCGGCTGCCAGCGCTGCGACATTCCGGCCCTGTCGACGCCCTCCAGGGACAAGGAAGAGTACGCGCATGCGCCCGGACAGGAGGCAGCCAAATCGCGTGGCGCAATCGCACCGAACCCACCCCATTCGCCGCGGATGATCGCGCCACGGCTCGCTCGACATGCCGCCGCACCTCATCCTTCCTGGCGTAAGACCAGGCGCCGAGCCGCTTCATGCGATGGGCTGACGTGGCTCCACAACGCGCAGCCAGCGGTCAGGCTGCGGAATCGGCCACACATACAGGCGGGGCCACTGCCCGGGAGAACGGGCCGGCGCCGGGGACATGGCCGCCCCCGGCATGCTCGAAGACCCATCTGGTGCGAGAGGGGGGACTCGAACCCCCACGCCTTGCAGCGGCAAGACCTAAACCTGCTGCGTCTACCAATTCCGCCACCCTCGCGAGGCCGGCATTCTAGCGCGACGGGATGCCGGGACGGAATCGCATGGCGATGCCATCGCACCGCCACCAAGGCCCGCATCTGGATTGCGCGATGGCTTCCTTTCCGGACGTGCGCGCCGAACATCAAAACGCCGACATTCCTCACTGCATGTCGGCGTGTCGTCGAAGATGGGCGGCCCGCACAGGATTCGCACTGCACAGGCGCGGGCAAACGAAGGCGCCTGGATACGCGAACTGTTGCAACGCCTCGCATCGCCTCTGCGCACATCAACGCCCAAACGAAAACGCCGACGCTCATCACTGAGCGTCGGCGTTTCGTTGAAGATGGTGGGCCGTCAAGGATTCGAACCTTGGACCTATTGATTAAGAGTCAACTGCTCTACCAACTGAGCTAACGGCCCGATATCGCACATGATACCAGCATCGGACGCGAACACAACGATCTGCGCGGGATGAGGATCATGCAAAAGATGGGGTGGCTGAGGGGATTCGAACCCCCGACCACTGGAATCACAATCCAGTACTCTAACCGACTGAGCTACAGCCACCATCGTGAAGCGTGCGGTGGAACGGCCGGGGCCGGCGATGAAGACCGGGTGCCGCCTCCGCTGCCCTTCGGTGCGAGCGCGCCGGAGGAGCAAGAACGAAATTGTAACCCGCAATGGGCTACGGGATGCAAGCCCGTCATGCACCGAGGTGCGATCTGGGGACGAATGGCGCGCCCGGCAGGACTCGAACCTGCAACCGCCGGCTTAGAAGGCCGGTGCTCTATCCGGTTGAGCTACGGGCGCAGTGAAGAAGGAGAACGGGCCGCGGCCCAGCCCATGGCCGTGGGCGGCTTGCCCGGGACAATGGCCCCGCGGAGCACGTCGCAGACAGCGCCGCCTCTCGGGCGGCATGCCGTGCCGGACGCGGAAATGGTCGGGGTAGAGGGATTCGAACCCCCGACATCCTGCTCCCAAAGCAGGCGCGCTACCAGACTGCGCTATACCCCGTCGATATGGTTCCGCGGGCGCTCGGCCTGGCCGGGAGATCGCGGGAGGGCATTGTCCGAAGCGGTGTCGGCCCTGTCAACGCGAGGACGGGCATCGGCGCGTCACCGCCCTGCCGTCCGCTCGCGCTCCGACAGCGCCACGGGCTATGCTGTGGCCTCGCGGGGGGTACGTCGTCGCAGCGGTGGCGACGGGTGCGGCCCTCCGTCCGCACCACAGCCCGCAGGCCCCAAGGCACAGCCCACCGGAGACATCCATGAACATCGGCCGCAGCGCCAACCCCGTCCTTTCGGAATCCACCTTCCTCGATCTGAGCTCGGGCGCCGTCCTGTCCGCCAGCATCCAGACGATGACCATCAACGGCACCGTCAACAAGACCGCGTTCCTGCTGCTGCTGACGGTGCTCACCGCTGCCTTCGCATGGAGCCAGACCTTCACCGCTCCCGGCGTGCTGGCGCCCGGCGCGATGGTCTATGTCTGGGGCGGCGCCATCGGCGGCTTCATCCTGGCGCTGGTGACCACCTTCAAGAAGGAGTGGTCGCCGATCACCGGGCCGCTGTATGCGCTCGTCGAAGGCTTCTTCCTCGGCGCGATCTCGGCGATCTACAACGCGCAGTTCGAAGGCATCGTGGTGCAGGCGGTGACGCTCACCTTCGGCACCCTGTTCGCGCTGCTGTTCGCGTACCGCTCGGGCCTGATCAAGGCCACCGAGAACTTCAAGCTCGGCGTGGTCGCGGCCACCGGCGGCATCATGCTGGTCTATCTGGCGACGATCGCGCTGCGGCTGTTCGGCATCGACATGCCTTACATCCACGACTCCGGCATCATCGGGATCGGCTTCAGCCTGTTCGTGGTGGTGATCGCCGCGCTGAACCTGGTGCTGGATTTCGATTTCATCGAGTCCGGCGCCGAAGCCGGCGCGCCAAAGTACATGGAGTGGTACGGCGCCTTCGGCCTGATGGTCACGCTGGTGTGGCTGTATGTCGAATTCCTGCGCCTGCTGGCGAAGCTGCGCAGCGACGACTGATGCCGCGCAATCCGCGGCATCGGCCTGGCCACAGCGATGTGCGGCAGGCCGCAGTCGGCCGAAGATGCCGAAAAAACGGGGCGCCGATGGGCGCCCCGTTTTTCATCTGGTTCCGCATGCGTCCTGCAGGGCGCTCAGCAGCGCCTGCCCGCTCCCGGCCTTGCCAGCCAGAAGCGTGACAACTCAGACGCGCGAGGCGATGGCCTTCGCGAAGGACTGCGTGGTGCCCTCGCCGCCCAGGTCGGGGGTCAGGCTGTCCTTCGCTTCCAGGGTGGCGACGATGGCCTTGCGCAGGCGGGTGGCGTTGTCGGGCTGGCCGATGTGGTCGAGCATCTGCGCCGCACCCAGCAGCAGTGCGCAGGGGTTGGCGATGCCCTTGCCGGCGATGTCGGGCGCCGAACCGTGCACGGCCTCGAAGATCGCCGCCTCGGTGCCGATGTTGGCGCCCGGGGCCAGGCCCAGGCCACCGACCAGGCCGGCGCACAGGTCGGAAATGATGTCGCCGAACAGGTTGGTGGTGACGATGATGTCGAACTGCTCTGGGCGCATCACCAGCTGCATGCAGCAGTTGTCGACGATCAGCTCGTTGCATTCGATCTCGGGGTACTCGGCGGCCACTTCGCGCGCGACGCGCAGGAACAGGCCGGAGGTCGATTTCAGGATGTTGGCCTTGTGGACCACCGAGACCTTCTTCCGACCGGTCTTGCGCGCGAGTTCGAACGCGTAGCGCACGATGCGCTCGGAGCCGCGGCGGGTGATCTTCTGGGTCAGGACCGCGGTTTCGCCGTCCTCGGACACGGACTGGCCTTCGCCGATGTACGCGCCTTCGGTGTTCTCGCGCACCGTGATCAGGTCCACGCCGCTCTGGAAACGCGACTTGGTGTTGGGGAAGGACTTGGCCGGACGCACGTTGGCGTACAGGTCGAAACGCTTGCGCAGCTCGACGTTGATCGAACTGAAGCCGCCGCCCACCGGCGTGGTCAGGGGGCTCTTGAGCGCGATGCGGTTGCGGCGGATGGAGTCGAGCGTGGCCTGAGGCAGCAGCTCGCCGTGCTTCTCGAGCGCCACCATGCCGGCGTCGGCGTCTTCGTATTGGAGGCCGGCGCCGAGGGCTTCGAGCACCAGCAGCGTGGCGTCCATGATCTCGGGGCCGATGCCGTCGCCGCGGATGACGGTGATGGTCTGGGACATGCGTGGGGTTCCAGGCGTAATGGTGGCCGCAATGCGGCCAACGTGGCGGAATATGATCGAAACAGCCGGCTATTATGCCGTATCGGCGCCCTTTCCCCCAAATTGCTCCTGACCGCCGATGCAGGAATCCGGGCACACTGGCGGCTGCGCGACGATGCGCGCCGCTCACGAACGCCGATGCCCGCCGCCGCTGCCACACTTCGCCTGCACCCGCTCTCCGCCACATTGCGCATCGTGTCGGGCCTCGCACTGCTCGCCGCGGCCGCGTTCGCCGGTTGGCATGCACGCCCACCGCTGGCGATCGCAGCCCTTGTCACCGTTTTTGCGGCCAGCTTCGTCGTCGGCCGCAGGACCACCTGGAGCGCGACAACCGGCAAACCTGCTCCCTGGCCGAGCCTGCATTCGCTGCTGCCGACGATCGCGATCCAGGGCATGCTGGTCGGCGTGCTGTACCTGCTGGGTGCCGGCCTGGCGGCAGTCTCGGGGAGGCTCTGGATGCTCCAGCCGCCCTCCCCGGTCGATGTGCTGGCGCCGTTGGGGCTTGGCCTGGTCTGCGCAGCCATGGCCACGCTGGCGGCACGAATCGACCGTATGCAACGCCTCGCGGACAACGGCACCGACCTGGGCCCGCGACGGCCGGCCAACGGCGAGGTCACGGCCCCGAGGAACGTCCTGACCGGGGCCATGATGGCCGACAGCACGGGCACCGAAGCCTCGTCCCTGCCCGCCGAGATCCGGCTGCGGCCGGAGCCGGTGACGCCGGAGACCTTCTACTGCGGCATCCACTTTTCGCACGGGCACTATGGCGAGGAGGGTTTCGACGGCACGGCGACCGAGGCCTCGGCCGGCAGCGACGAGAAGATCCGCGCGGCCGAAGCGCGTCTGGGCGTCGTCCTTCCGGAAGGCCTGCGACGGCTGTACCGCGTGCAGAATGGCGGCAGCCTGTCGCAGATGTGCATTCCCAGGGCCGGCGTGACCATGCCACGGCGCTACGACGACATCCTCACCCCGTTCAGCGGCTACAACGACCTGTACCCCACCGAGACCCTGACCACCGCGTGGGACAGCTTCCTGGCCTTCGCCGACCCGGAAGACCGCAACACCTACGGCAGCCTGTTCACCGGCGGCACGGAGCGGATGGTCGTGCTTGCGCAGTGGTATCGCGAGAGCCTGGTGCTGGACTACAACCAGCCGGGCGAGCCGCGCGTGGCCTTCATGGACTTCGACGACGAGGCCTGGATGGAACAGGCGGTCTGGTGGCAGGACTTCGAGCGTTTCTTCGCCCTGCTCCGACACTACGACAGCGTCTGAGACACACAGCGCCCGACACACGGTGCATGGCGAGGTGTGAGGCAACCGACGCGCCCCTGCACTCGCGCAGAGCGGGGGTGCCCGCAGCGCACCGGGCCGTGCCGATGCGCCGTGCGTGCGTCAATCGTGCGCGTGCGGGCCGTCCGCGGCGGCGGCTTCGCCCTGCTCGAGCCGGTCGAGGAAGTCCACCGCACGGCGCAGGTGCGGGATCACGATCGAGCCTCCCACCACAAGGCCCACCGAGAATGTCTCGAACATCTCCTCGCGGCTCACGCCGGCCTGCCTGCACTGGGCGACGTGATAGCTGATGCAGTCGTCGCAGCGCAGCACCAGCGACGCCACGAGACCCAGCAGTTCCTTGGTCTTCACATCCAGCGCCCCGGCCTGGTAGGTCTGGGTGTCGAGTGCGAAGAACCGGCGCACCACCTGGTTGGGCTCGGCCAGGATGCGTTCGTTCATGCGCTTGCGGAACGCGGTGAACTCGGCGAGACGGTCGCCCTCGGTCGGCGCGCCGCTCATGCGCCCTGCCCCGTCAGCAGCGGCTCGAACTTGCCCGCGCGATGCAGCGCCATCATGTCGTCGAAGCCGCCGACATGGAGGTCGCCGACGAAGATCTGCGGCACGCTGGTGCGCTTGGCGCGGGCCAGCATCTTCTCGCGCTCGACCGGGTCGGTGTCGATCCGGACCTCGGTCCAGGTCAGGCCCTTGCTCTTGAGGAAATTCTTCGCGGCCACGCAGTAGGGGCAGATCAGGGTGGTGTAGATCGTGATCGGAACGGCGGGGGCGGCTCCGTCGTTCGAGGTGGTGTCGTTCAAGGCGGGTCTCCGGTGGCCGGATGCGTGCGGGAGGCTGGCATGATGGGGCGACGCTCCGCGCAATTCCACCCTCGCCCCACCCCGCAGTGCGGCTGCAGGCCGCAACACAGCGGTGCGTGAGGGCCGCGCACCGCTGTGTTGCGACGGGAACGCTGGCCGCCCGGCCATGTCGAACCCATGCCTCCGGTCTGGCGGACGCCGGCAGACACCGACCGGCCGATGCGCATGACAGCACCGGGCGCATCGCTGGCTCGCGGTTTCGGCCTCGTTCACCGGATTCCGCCCACCCTCGTGCCTCAACGCCTATTCTCTTCCCCTCCGTCGGGCTCCGCCGCCCGCCCCGCCTTCCGGATCGCCTCCCGATGCGTCTGCTGCCGGCCGTTGCCGCTCTCACCCTGTCCGTCGCCGCCGTCTGCGCCCCCGCGCAGAACACCCGCCTGCCCGACATCGGCTCGTCCGCGGGCGAACTGCTGGGCCCCGCGCAGCAGGCGGAATACGGCAGCCTGCTGCTGACCCAGCTTCGTGCCTACGGTTATGTGCTTGACGATCCGCTGATCGACAGCTGGCTGCAGTCGGTCGGCAGCCGCCTGGCCGCGTCCAGCGACGAGCCCGACCACCCCTTCACCTTCTTCATGCTGCGCGACCGCCAGTTCAATGCGTTCGCGACCCTGGGCGGCTACATCGGCACCAACGCCGGCCTGGTGCTGGCAGCGGAAACCGAGGACGAGGTCGCGAGCGTGCTGGCGCACGAGGTCGCCCACGTCACCCAGGAGCATGTGCTGCGCGGCGCCGAACGGGCGCAGAAGGACCAGGTGCCGATCCTGCTGGCGATGCTGGGCGCGATCGCGGTGGCGCAGTCCGCCGGCGGCAATTCGTCCGACGACGGCGCCATGGCTGCGGTCGCCATCGGCCAGGGCCTGGCCGCGCAGCGACAGATCGACTACACCCGCTCCAACGAGGCCGAAGCCGACCGCCTGGGCCTGCGCACCCTCGCCCGCAGCGGCTACGACCCGGCGGCGATGGCGCGGATGTTCCAGCGCATGCAGACGGTCTCGCGGGTGAACCAGGGCGGCGCGCGCGAGCGCACGCCCGATTACCTGCGCACCCACCCGGTCACGACCACCCGCGTCAGCGAAGCCAAGCAGCGCGCCGAGGGCATGACCGCGGCCAGGCCGCTGTACGGCACCGGCGCCGGCATCGCCAGCGAACACCCGCTGCTGCCCTCCGGCCTGGAGCTGCCCGCCAGCAGTTTCGCCGACGTCGGCGGCCAGTTCGGCTGGGCGCGCGAGCGCATCCGTGTGCTCAGCGCCAACACCGCGAGCGAGGCGGTGCGTGAATACCGCCAGCGCGAACGCGCCGGGCCGCTCGATGCGGCCGAGCGCTACGGGCTGGCGGTCGCGCTGCTCCGCGCCGACGAGGCGACGGAGGCCATCGCCGAACTCAAGCCGCTGCTGGACACGCATGGCAGCGACCCGTGGATCGTGCTCGGCATGGCCGAGGCCGAGGCGCGCGCCGGCCGCGCGGCCGCCGCCGACGCACGGCTGGAGCGCCTGCTGGCACGCATGCCCCAGCACCGCCCCACGTTGCTGACATACAGCCAGATCCTGGCCGAGCGCAATACCCCGGAAGCCGGCAAGCACGCCCAGGACCTGCTCCGGCCACTGCTGGCGCGTTCGAAGGACGACCCCGTGTTCCAGCGTACCTACGCGCGGATCAGCGAAATCGCCGGCGACCCGGTCCGCGCCGGCGAAGCCCATGCCGAGGCGGAGAATCTCTACGGCCGGCCGGAACGCGCGCTGCTGCAGCTCAACACCCTGCTCAAGCGCGACGACCTGGACTACTACAGCCGTGCCCGCATCGAGGCGCGCATCGCCGCGATCACGCCGCGCGTGCTGGAACTGCGCCGCCAGGGCGTGCGCGACGAGGTGCTGGAGCGGCGTTGAGCGTGCAGATGGCGGCCACGCCTGGCGGCCGCATGCGGCCGCCACGTACGACTGCGATCACTGTCCTGACTGTGATCGCCCCTGGCTGCGATCACCCCGGTCGGCAGCGCCTCGAATGGCGTGCCGAGCGCAGCAAGAGACCTGCTTGCGTCTGCCTTGAGGCGTAAAGCAGGCCCCTCGCTGCGCTCGGGATGACGGTGGAAGGATCTGGCAATCCCGATCTTCCGGCGATCCCTCACCCGAACGCGCCGAACCCCACGCCCGTCGCCAAAGTTTCGAAGCCGGGGAACGAGGTCGCGACATTGGCCACGTCGCTCACCGTGAACGGCGCCGGGCAGCGCTGGGCGGCCACGGCCAGGGCCATGGCGATGCGGTGGTCCCCGTGGCTGTCGATGGCGGGAGGCGCATCGGCGGCGAAGGCGAACGGCCCGCCGTCTGCCGGGGTGCCGCTGCCCTGCATGCCGTGGATGTCGGCACCGTCGTCGGTCTCGTCGACGCGGACGCCGAGCGCGCGCAACGCCGCGGACATCGTCGCCAGACGGTCGGATTCCTTGACCCGCAGTTCGGCGGCGCCGCGGATCCGGGTGACGCCTTCGGCGCAGGCCGCGGCGACGAACAGCGCCGGGAACTCGTCGATCATGTCGGGCACCACGGCCTCGGGCACATCGATGCCGCGCAGGTCTGCTGCGCGCACGCGAAGATCCGCGACGGATTCGCCGCCGTGACGGCGCTGGCCGGATTCGGCGATGTCCGCGCCCATCGCGCGCAGTACCTGCAGCAGGCCGGTACGCCGCGGGTTCATGCCCACGGCCTCCAGCGTGAGATCGGAACCGGGGACGATGCTGGCCGCGACCAGGAAGAACGCCGCCGACGAGAAATCGGCCGGCACGTGCACATCCGTCGCGCGCAGCGCATGCGCGTTGCCCGCACCGCCGCGCACGCGCGCGAAGCCCGGCTCGAACTCCACCGGCCAGCCGAAGGCGGTCAACATGCGCTCGGTGTAGTCGCGGGTGGGATGCGGTTCGCGCACCACCGTGTCGCCTTCGGCGTACAGGCCGGCCAGCAGCAGCGCCGACTTCACCTGCGCGCTGGCCACCGGCAGCGTGTAGTCGATGCCACGCAGGGCCTGACCGCCATGGATGCGCAGCGGCGGCAGGCCGCCGTCGGCGGTGTCGATGCGCGCCCCCATCCGCGCGAGCGGTTCGGTGACCCGGCGCATCGGCCGCTTCGACAGCGAAGCGTCGCCGACGAGCGTGCTCTCGAACGCCTGCCCGGCCAGCACACCGGCCAGCAGGCGCATGCCGGTACCTGCATTGCCGCAGTCCAGCGCTTCCGCGCTCGCGCGCAGGCCGCGCAGGCCCACGCCGTGCACGATGCGGGACTGCGGCGAAGGCGCCTCGATCTTCACGCCCAGGCGCTGGAAGACCGCCGCGGTGGCGCGGGTGTCCTCGCCTTCCAGGAAGCCGTCGATGCGCGAGACGCCCTCGGCCAGCGCGGCCAGCATGATGGCGCGGTGCGACACGGACTTGTCGCCGGGCACGCGGATGCGGCCGTGCAGGGGCGCACCGGCGCGCGGGGTCCAGTCCTTGTGCTCGGAATCACTCATTGCGTTGCATGCCCCATGTGTCGGTATCGTGGTTCGGTGATGCCGGCCGCGGCCGGTTCTGGCGCAGGCTCGCTCGGGCGCAGCCGGCGCGCATGCGGCGGCAGGAACCCGCGGCCGTCAACGCAGCGCATCCAGCGCGGCCAGCAGGCGCCGGTTCTCGTCGGCAGTGCCGACCGTGATCCGCAGGCAGTGGCCGAGCCCGTAGCCGCCCATCGGCCGCAGCACCACGCCCGCATCGATCAGGGCCGCATCCAGTGCCGCGACGCGGGCATCGTCGCCGGGTTCGGCGAACTGCACCAGCAGGAAATTGGTCTGCGACGGAAACACCTTCAGCCCGCGCGCGCGCAGCGCGTCGGCCAGCGCCGCGCGCTGTTCGGCATTGCGGGCGACCACCCACTGCAGATGGTCGCCATCGCCGAGTGCGGCTTCGGCCGCCGCCAGCCCGGCGCTGTTGACGTTGAAGCTCTCGCGCACGCGCTCGAGCACAGCGATCAGGCCCGCGTTCGCGACGGCATAGCCGATGCGCAGCCCGGCGAGCGCGTAGGCCTTGCTGAAGGTGCGGGTGACCAGCAGATTGGGATGGTCCGCGATCAGGCCCAGCGCGCTCGCCCACTCCGGCGCATCGACGTACTCGGCATACGCCTCGTCCACCACCACCAGCACATCCTCCGGCACGCGTGCCATGAACGCGGCGAACGCCTCGGCGCCGTACCACGTGCCGGTGGGGTTGTTGGGATTGGCCAGATACACCAGCCGCGTGCCGGCATCGATGGCCGCGGCGATCGCGCCGAGGTCGTGCCCGCGCGGCATCGCGTGATCGTCCGGATGGCAATCGGCCACCCGCAGCGGCGCGCCCGCGGCCTGCGCGGCGATGGCGTAGACCGCGAAGCCGTGGCGCGAGGCGACCACGGCGGCATCCGGGCCCGCGAACACCTGCGCGACCTGCATCAGCAGCTCGTGCGAGCCGTTGCCGAGCAGAATCTGTGCAGTGTCGATGCCGTGATACGCCGCCAGCGCACGCTTGAGGTCGCCGCCCAGCGGGTCGGGATACCGGAAGCTGGCGTGGAGCGTGCCAAGCACCGCTTCCTTCGCCCGCGGGCTGGGGCCGTGGGAGTTCTCGTTCGACCCCAGTTCCACGAGAAAGCGACCCTCGAATCGGCGCCGGAACGCGACGAGGTCGTGGCCCGGGTCGTAGGCACGCAAGCGCTGGATGCCTGGTTGGGCGAGCACGGAGTAGAAGGCGTCGTGGGTCATGGAAGAGCCGGAGGATGCGGGATTCGGGCGTTGCGCTTCGCGCTCGGGGATGCGCGACCGGGGGCCGGGAGGCGGGGAAGGCGTCAGGCGCTCCCGCGTGCCCGACGCCGGCCACGGCCTCCAAGCGTCACGGCACCGCCACCGGGTACGACCCGAGCACGCGCACGTCGCCGGCGTAGTCGTCGATGTCGGCCAGCGCATCCTTGAGCGGCGACTCTTCTGCGTGGCCGGTGACATCGATGAAGAACGCGTACTGCCACAGTTTGCCGTGGGCGGGACGCGACTCGATCCGGTTCATGCTAATGCCGCGACGGGCGAGCGGTTCGAGGATGCGATAGAGCGCGCCCGGCTGGTCGCGGATGAAGACGAGCAGCGAGGTGCGGTCGTTGCCGGAGCTGGGGAAAGAGCTGCGGCCGATCACCAGGAAGCGGGTGGTGTTGTCGGCGCGGTCCTGGATCGGCCCGGCCACCACCTTCAGGCCGTAGACATGCGCGGCGTTCTCGCCGGCGATGGCCGCAGTGTCGTCGGCGTTGCGCGCGCGGCGTGCGGCCTCGGCGTTGCTGACCGTCGTGTGCTTCTCGGCCTTGGGCAGGTGCTGGCGCAGCCAGCTCTTGCACTGGGCGAGCGAAAGCGCGTGCGAGTACACCCGCTCGATGTCCTCGATGTGCCCGGTGCGCGAGAGCAGGTACTGGTGCACGCCCAGCTCGATCTCGCCGCAGATCATCAGCGGCGAGGTCAGGAACAGGTCCAGCGTGCTCTGGATGGTGCCGGTGCCGGAATTCTCCACCGGCACCACGCCGAAGTCGGCATGGCCCGCGGCCACTTCGTCGAACACTTCCTCCACGCTCGCCAGCGGCAGCGCCTTGGCCGAATGGCCGAAGTGCTTGTAGACCGCCTGCTGCGAGAACGTGCCTTCCGGCCCGAGGTACCCCACGCGCAGCGGTTCCTGCTGCGCCAGGCACGCTGACATGATCTCGCGGAACAGGCGCACCAGCACTTCATCGTTGAGCGGGCCTTCGTTGCGGTCCACCACGCGGCGCAGCACCTGGGCCTCGCGCTCGGGGCGGTAGTAGTCCACCGCCGCGGCCAGCTTGCCCTTGGCCTTGCCCACTTGGTGCGCCCAGTGCGCGCGCTCGGCGATCAGCGCCTGAATCTGACGGTCGAGGCCGTCGATCTGCTCGCGGACGGCCTGCAGGTCGGGCTTGCCCGGCGCACCCGGCGTGACCGCCTTGCCGGTGCGGGGAGGCGTCTGCCCGGGCTGCGGGTGGTCGGCCCGGCTGTCTGCACCGGCCTTGCGCGTGGCCGCCTTGCGCGCGGCGGGCGCGCCCGGTTCGCCGGGCTTGCGGGCGGAAGGCGTACGGGTCTTCTTTGCCATCGACGAGGGTCTCGGAACGTCAGTCGGGCCGGAGCGATGCCGGCCGGGTCGAAGCGCGCGGCGGCTCAGCCGTGGCGCTGCTGGAAATCGCGCATGAAATCGACCAGCGCCTGCACCGCCTCGATCGGCAGCGCGTTGTACATCGAGGCGCGCATGCCGCCCACCGCGCGATGGCCCTTGAGCGCGAGCAGGCCGGCGGCCTTCGCCTCGGACAGGAAGGGCTTGTCCAGCGCCTCGTCGTGGAGGATGAAGGGCACGTTCATGCGCGAACGCACCGCCGGGTTCACCTCGTTGCGGTAGAAGCCGCCGGAGCCGTCGATCGTCGAATACAGCAGATCGGCCTTGGCGCGGCTGCGGCGGGCGAATTCCTCCACGCCGCCCTCGTCGAGCATCCAGCGCACGTTGAGGCCGAGCATGTACCAGTTCCAGGTCGGCGGCGTGTTGAGCATCGACTCCGCCTTGGCGTGCGAGGCATAGGTGAAGATGTCCGCGCGCGGCTGGCCGGCACGCTCCAGCAGGTCCTTGCGCATGATCACCACGGTGATGCCCACCGGCCCGAGGTTCTTCTGCGCACCGGCGTAGATCACGCCGTACTTCGCGATGTCGACCGGCTCGGAGGCGATGCTGGAGCTGAAGTCGGCGACCAGCGGCACATCGCCCACGTCGGGCGTGTCGCGGTATTCGACGCCGTGGATGGTCTCGTTGGCGGTGATGTGCACGTAGGCGGCATCGCTCGACAGCTGCCAGTCGCCGCGCGCGGGGATGTCGCGGAAGCCGCCGGCCTCGCTGGTCGCCGCCACGCGCACGTCCACGTAGGGCTTGGCCTGCTTGACCGCGGTCTTGCCCCAGTGACCGCTGAGCACGTAGTCCACGGCCTGGCCGGGGGCGGCGATGTTCAGCGGGATCAGCGCCTGCTGGGTGGTGGCGCCGCCGGAGAGGAACAGCACGGCGTAGTCGTCGGGGATCGCCATCAGGGTGCGCAGATCGGCCTCGGCCTTGGCCGCCACTTCGATGAATTCCGGCCCGCGGTGGCTGTGTTCGACGATCGAGGCCCCGGAGCCGCCCCACTCCAGCATTTCCTCCTGCGCCTGGCGCAGCACGCGCTCGGGCAGGGTGGCGGGACCGGCACTGAAATTGAAGGCGCGCGACATCGTGACATCCATATGGGGTGGGGTGGGCTGCCGAGTATGCCGCAGCGCACCATGCTTGTGGGATGGGCACAGCCATTCGAGGCTGTTTTCATGGCGTTTTCAGTCGATGCGGGCAGCCGGGCGGCGGGCGCGCCACCCAATTTCCGTTTCACGCGCAACCGATCGCCCTCTGGCGGCGTCTTATAGTGGTCCAGCCCACCCGGAGCCCGCCATGCCGCTGCCCCCTTCCCTTCGCGACGCCCTGCGCATCCCCGCCTCGGAGATCACCGACGAAGCCGTCTACCGCGACCGGCGCCGGCTGATGCAACTGCTGGCGGCCACGCCCGCGCTCGCCCTGGCCGGCTGCGCCGAAGCCGAGCCGCCGCCGGCCCCGTCGAAGGTCGTGCTCTCGCCGGAGAAGCTCAAGGCCGGCCTCGGCACCGACGAGCCGCTCACCCGCTACGAGGATGTCACCAGCTACAACAACTTCTACGAGTTCGGTACCGGCAAGACCGACCCCTCGCAGGCGAAGAAGACCCTCCGCACCTCGCCGTGGAAGGTCACGGTGTCCGGCGAATGCGCCAAACCCGGCACGCTGGACCTCACCGAACTGCTGAAGGGCTTCAAGCCCGAGGAGCGCGTCTACCGCCTGCGCTGCGTGGAGGGCTGGTCGATGGTGATCCCGTGGCTGGGCGTGCCGCTGGCATCGTTGCTGAAAACGTTCGAACCGACCTCGAAGGCGAAATACGTCGCCTTCACCACGCTCGCCGACCCCGAGCAGATGCCGGGCATCCGCTACCCGTCGATCGACTGGCCGTACCGCGAGGGTCTGCGCATCGACGAGGCCATGCACCCGCTCACCCTGCTCGCCACCGGCCTCTACGGCAAGCCGATGCCGCAGCAGAACGGCGCGCCGGTGCGCCTGGTGGTCCCGTGGAAATACGGCTTCAAGAGCATCAAGTCGATCATCGAGATCCGCTTCGTCGAGAAGATGCCGAAGACTTCGTGGAACATGCTGCAGCCGGACGAATACGGCTTCTTCAGCAACGTCAATCCCGAGGTGGACCACCCGCGCTGGAGCCAGAAGACCGAACGGCGCATCGCCGGCAGCGGCAGCAAGCTGTTCGCCGAGCGCATTCCCACCCGCATGTTCAACGGCTACGCCGAACAGGTGGCGGCGTTGTACAAGGGTATGGATCTGAGGAAGTGGTACTGAACCGGCATCGAGATTGGACCTGCGGTGTCGCGTGATCGATGCATCGCGCGGCGACTGGCATAACGCATCGGCCGGACGCCCATTCCTCCCACCCCCATCGCCGCGCACACCCCATGCCCAAACGCTCCCCCGCACTGATCGCCGCCAAGACCCTCGTCCACGCCCTGTGCCTGGCGCCGCTGGCCCTGTTGTCCTGGCAGTTCTGGGACGTGTGGCGCAACGGAAGCGACGCGCTGGGCGCCGACCCGGTGGCGGAGATCGAGCACCGGCTCGGCATCTGGGCGCTGCGCCTGTTGCTGATCGCGCTCGCGGTCACGCCGCTGCGCCAGCTCACCGGGCAGCCGGTGCTGATCCGCTTCCGCCGGATGCTGGGCCTGTATGCCTTCGCCTACGCCAGCCTGCACCTGGCCGCGTATCTGGTGCTGGACCTGCGCGGCTACTGGACGCTGATCTTCGAGGAGATCGTGAAACGGCCGTACATCACGATGGGCTTCCTCGCCTGGCTGCTGCTGGTGCCGCTGGCGGTGACATCGACCCAGGGCTGGATCCGGCGGCTCGGCCGGCGCTGGGGCCAGTTGCACAAGCTGGTCTACGTGATCGGTCTGCTGGCGGTGCTGCACTTCTGGTGGCTGGTGAAATCCGACCTGCGCGAACCTGCCCTGTACGCCGGCATCCTCGCCGTGCTGCTGGGTTGGCGTGCGGCGCATGCCTGGCGCCGCCGGCGCCGGGCGGCAGCGGCGATGGATGCGGTGGGGCGCGAGACGAAACCGACGGCCGGCTGATCGGCCACGGCCGGTCTCAGCCGCCGCCCCAGAGCAGCAGGGCCGCGATCACGCTGGCGAGCGCTGCCGCGGCGAGCAGCAGCAGCCACGGGCGGCGCAGGCTGGGTGCGGGTGCCTTGAGCCGCTCCGGCGCGGGGTCGGGCGGGTCGCGGGTCTGGCCGAGCTGGCGCAGGCTGCGCGCCGGCGCCTCGATCACGAAGCGATGGTGGGTGTCGAACACGATCTGGTCCCCGGGCTGCAGCACGGCATCCCGGACCGGCATGCCGTTGACCACGCTGCCCTCACCCGCCGCCAGATCGCGCAGCACCACCTGACGCCCGATCATCTCGATTCGCGCATGGCGCTCCGGAAAGGCGGGGTCGTCGATGCGGATATCCGCATCGCCGCTGCGCCCGACCAGGCGGGGTGCCTCCAGGGTGAAGCTGCGCCCGTGATAGCGACCGCCCACCGCGCGCACCAGCACCCGGGCGTCGCCCTGGAATTCCCCGGGCGTGTGCCGCAGCGCGTCGGGGAGCGGCTCCGGGGTGCGCTCGGGCACCAGCAGCATTTCCACGCCGTCCAGATAAATGGCGTCGCCCGGCCGCAGCATCGCCATCCGGCGCACCGGACGGCCGTTCACGTGCACGCCGCGCGCGCCATCGGCGACCGTCATCCACGCACCGCGACGGTCCAGATACAGGCGGATCGTCGGCGCATCGTGGTCGCTGACCAGGCCCACGGTATCGCCGATACGGCCGATGCAATGCACCCCGTCGCCGAGGGGCATGTCCGGATGATGATGTTCGGGGAAGCGCAGCTTCAGACGTTCCATGCGGCGGCAATCTATCACGGCATCCCGCAGGCCTCATCCGCGACGGCGCCCGGGCCTCCCGTCCCGGTGCTCGCGACGGGCGCGCGGTGCGCTGCAGGGATACCCGGCCCGGCATGCGCGACCACGCCCGTGCGCCTGGCCTGCACGTTGCAGATCATCCTGCAGCTCATCCCCGCAGAACGCCCGGCGGACCGCGCCCGCTGCCGCGCACTTGGAACCGGCGCGGCGGCTGCGCACAATACGGGCCCGTCCCAGGAGAGACCCCATGTCCGGCATCGACATCCACCACACGCATTCGCTCAAGCCCAAGGAGGCGCGCAAGGCGGTGGAGGAGCTGGCCGAAAAGCTCTCCGAGCGTTTCGATATGGACTACCGCTGGGAGGGCGACCGCATGCATTTCTCCCGCTCGGGCGTCGATGGCTTCATCGCCCTGGCGGCCAAGGATCTGCACATCAGCGCCAAGCTCGGCTTCCTGCTGTCCGCCTTCCGCGGCCCGATCGAGAACGAGATCCGCCGGGTGCTGGACGAACGCTTTTCCTGAAGCCGCCGCTGCAGGCGTGCGGGCGATCAGGCCCGCTTGCCGCGCGCGCGACGCGCAGAGGCCGGTCTGCCCGGCCTGCGCGGTATATCGAACGGCTTCGGATGGTCCGCGAACAGGCGGCTCGCCACTTCGCGTTCGGCATGTTCGATGTCGGCCACGAAGGCCGGAACATCGTCCAGCTCGGCATAGGCGCCGAATCCGCGCTCCAGGAACGACTGCAGCTCGCCCAGCCCCATCGCCTTGGCCGGCCCGCGCAGCACGCTCAGCAGCGTGGCCACACCGCGGGTCTTCAGTGCGATGCCGAGGCCGTGCCCGGCCTTGACGATCAGATCGATCTGGTGACTGCGCAGCATCGGCAGACCCACCTGACGGTAGGCTTCGCCATAACGCTCCACATCCAGCGTGCGCGAGCGCGGCGCCATCGCATGCAGGGTCTCGGCCATGCGCAGGTCGAAGGCGTGGCTGAGCGTGGCCAGTTCGATCGCGTCGCACAACGTCTCGACCAGTCCCGTCGGCAGCAGCCGCTGCATCTTCGGCGCAACCCGTGCGATGTCGGCGTCGCGGCGGCTGAAGTCGCGGTCGCCGTAGAGATCGCTCAGGAAGAACTCCGCCGCCGGCCGACGGCCCGGGTCGTCGAGAAAGGCCTCGAAGCTCTGCGCCAGCCGCGCCGACTGCCAGCGACGCAGCACCGGCAGCCAGGCGAGTGCATTGCGCGGGTCGCGCTCGGGGTCCAGCGCCGCCTGATGCCAGGCCAGGCGGCGGGTGAGTCGGTCTGCCAATTGCTGTCTGCTCATCCGGGCAGAGATAAGGACCCCCATCGCGATGGTCAAGCCCGATGTGCGCTGTCGTGCAGGTCGGCCACCCGTCATGCGTCCCGCACGCAGGCCACGGCAGCGGCGCGACCGCTGCCTGCAGCGCAGCATGACGCCTTCGCATGCTGCGCACACCCCGCACCTTTGCGCTTTCCGATCATGCACTTGCGCAGGATTGGGCGGCATTGGCCTAAAGTCGCAGAGGTCCCGGCCGTCGGCTCCGCGCAACTGGGCTACACTCGATCAATTCCCTTCCGCGTGCATTCATGCTGTCTCTCCATCAAGCCCCACGCCCTGCGGGGGCTCCGCTGACCCGCCGCGGCGCACGCAAGCGCCCGGCGCCCACCACCGCCAAGATCGGACTCGCCATCGCCGGCGGCGGACCGATCGGTGCCATGTACGAGCTGGGCGCACTGCGCGCACTGGACGAGGCGCTCGATGGTTTCGACCTCACCCGCGCCGATTGCTATGTCGGCGTGAGCAGCGGCGCCTTTCTCGCCGCCGGCCTGGTCAACCAGATCACCACCGAACAGATGTGCCGGATCTTCATCACCGGCGACAGCGACGACGTGCATTTCCGCCCCGAGACCTTCCTGCGGCCGGCGGTGTTCGAATACCTGCGGCGCGCCTCGGCATTGCCGCGCCTGACCATGGACTGGTGGAGCAGCCTGCTCAGCCCGCGCGAGTCGCGCCTGTCGGACTGGATCCTGCGCTTCGGCGGCCTCGTGCCGGCCGGGCTGTTCGACAACACCGAAGTCGAGCGCTTCCTGCGCGAGATCTTCGGCCGCCGCGGCCGCACCAACGATTTCCGCCAGCTCGACCGCGACCTGTTCGTGGTCGCGGTGGACCTGGACAGCGGCGAAGCCGTGCGCTTCGGCGACGAGGGCTGGCGCGACATCAGCATCTCGAAGGCCGTGCAGGCCAGCGCCGCCCTCCCCGGCCTGTATCCGCCGGTGGAGGTGCGCGGCCGGCATTATGTGGACGGCGCGCTGCGCCGCACCATGCATGCCTCGGTGGTGCTGGAGCGCGGCATCGACCTGCTGCTCGGCATCAACCCGCTGGTGCCCTTCGATTCCACCCAGATCGACAGCAACGCCGGCACCGGCGGCCGCCACGACGCGCACCGGATCTGGCAGGGCGGCCTGCCGGCGGTGATGTCGCAGACCTTCCGCACGCTGCTGCAGTCGCGCATGCAGGTGGGCCTGGCGAAATACACCCAGCAGTTCCCGGACATCGATCAGCTGATCTTCGAGCCCAACTCGAACGACGGCGAGATGTTCTTCACCAACGTCTTCAGCTTCGCCAGCCGGCGCCGGGTGTGCCAGCTCGGCTATCGCAACACGCTCAACGACCTGCGCACGCGCGCGGAGATCCTGGGCCCGCTGCTCGCGCGTCACGGCATCCATCTGCGCGAGGACATCCTCGCCGACCGTCACCGCACCGTGCTCAGCGGCCTGGGCGCACGCCCGCCCCGCAGCACCGAAACCACCGCCCGCCTGCGCCGTGCGCTGGACGATGCGGAGCATCTGATCGCGCGACGCGGGCGCGGCTGATCCCTGCGCGCCAAGGCGCGCGGCATGCGGTGTGGATGTGCCTGCGCACCGGGCTGCGCAGCGGCCCTCCGCACTGCGGCATGCACGACGGCCGGGCATCGCGCAGGGTGTCCACGGCGCCTCGCGGGCTTGTGTGAATACTCTAGACAAACGGCGCATTCTGTCGGGCAATCGATCACGCGCCCCATTGGGAGGGCATCATGGCCAAGCTGAAGAAAACCGCGAGCAAGAAATCCACGGCAGGCAAGGCATCGGCCTCCAAGCCCGAGATGGAACGCCTGTCCAAGACCATCAGCGAATCCGCACAGCAGGTGTGGCTGGCCGGTGTCGGCGCGTTCTCCCGCGCCCAGGCCGAAGGCACCAAGCTGTTCGAAGGTCTCGTCAAGGAAGGCATGGGTCTGGAACAGCACATGCGCAAGTTCGCCGGTGGCCGCGCCGAAGTCGTGCGCGATGCCGTCGAAAACCGCGTAGGCCAGGCCCGCGACCGCGCCACCGACACCTGGGACAAGCTGGAAAAGGTCTTCGAGGACCGCGTGCAGCGCGCCCTGGTCAAGCTGGGCGTCCCCGGCCGCGACGATCTGAACGACCTCAGCGAAAAGGTCGATGCGCTGACCGCCGAGCTGCGTCGTCAGGGGGGTGCCGCTCCGGCACGCAGGGCCGCGAAGAAGGCGCCGGCCAAGGCGGCCGCAAAGAAGGCACCGGCGAAGCGCGCGCGCAAGACCAAGGCCAAGAGCGACTCGGCTCCGGCCAGCGAGTCCTGATCGACCCCGCCACACCGCGCGTGAGCGGCCCTGCGCCGTTCACGCGATGAAGCATCAAGCTGCAACCCGCTGAAACCCGCGATATGCTTCAATGTCGCGCGCTGCTGCAAACGGTTGCAGAAGCCTGATTCAGGCGCACCGCATCCGGTGCACCCATGGTTTCCTGCTTTACCCGCCGAAGATCCCGACCGTAGCTCCCCTCCCCTCACGGCATCGGATCGGCGGGTTTTTTTTGCCTGCGAATCGGCGTCCACGGCCGCTTCCCCACCGAGGCCCCACGGAACGCAGCCTGCCCCGCCACTGCGCATGACAGTCGCCGCATCGTGCCGGCAGGGGGCACACGGTCGCGGATCAACTCGACAACGACGAAAGGCAGCCGAACGGCTGCCTTTCGCACGTCTGCTCGCTGTTCCCCGCGCCGGGGACGAGGCGAGAAGCTTACCAGTGCACGCCGCGCATCAGGGCCGCGAACGCGATCTGCTCCTGGCTGGGCGCCGACTCTTTCCCTGAGCCCTTTTCGCCCTTCGCGGCCGCGGAATCGGGGAACAGCTCGAACGCGGTGTTCATGATGACCTCGTAGGCCTTCGGTGCCACCGCGTTCAGCAGCGCGGAGAAGATGCCCAGGCGCGTCGCGATCCGTCCCGGCTTCTCGATGATGCCCTTGACCACCAGATCCGCCGCTTCGTCGGTGCTCAGCGTGGGCACGCTCTCGTACATCTTGGTCGGCGCGATCATCGGCGTGCGCACCAGCGGCATGTTGATGGTGGTGAAGCAGATGCCCTTGCCCGACAGCTCGCCCTGCGCGCAGCGGCTGAACGCGTCCAGGGCCGCCTTCGATGCCACATAGGCCGAAAAGCGCGGCGAATTGGCCAGCACGCCGATGGAGCTGATGTTGATGATGTGCCCCTTGCGGCGCTGCACCATCGCCGGCATGAACCCCATGATCAGGCGCAGGCAGCCGAAGTAGTTCAGCTGCATGGTCCGCTCGAAATCGTGGAAACGGTCGTAGCTCAGTTCGATCGAGCGGCGGATCGAGCGCCCGGCGTTGTTGATCAGGATGTCCACATGCCCGTGTTCCTTGAGCACGGTGGACACCAGCCGGTCGCAGTCGGCCATGTCGGCCAGATCCGCGGTGTAGGCGAAGACCTTGCCGCCCTTGGCCTTCATCTCGTCGCGCACCCGGTAGAGCTCTTCCTCGCCGCGGGCGACGATGATCGTCACCGCGCCGGCTTCGGCCACGCGCTGCGCGGTGGCCAGGCCGATGCCGGAAGAACCGCCGGTGATCAGCACCACCTTGTTGCGGACCTTGCCCTTCAGCGTGCGGTCGACGAACAGGTCGGGATCCAGATGGCGCTCCCAGTAATCCCACAGCCGCCAGGCGTAGGTCTCCAGGCGCGGCACCTCGATCTTGCTGCCCTTCAGCGCGCGCTCGGTCTCGCGGTTGTCGAAACGGGTGGGATAGGTGATGAATTTCATCACTTCCTTGGGGATCTTGAAGTCGCGCAGCAGCATGCCGATGAAGCGCTTCACCGGCGGCAGGCTGCCCACCGCACCGCGGATCCCGCTGGGCACGAAGGCGAACATGCGCGCGTCCAGGCGCATGGTCATCTCCGGCGTGTGGCCGGCGCGCGCGAAGGTATTGAGCACCTCGCCCACGCGCATCGGCTCGGGGTCGACCAGATGGAAGCAATGCCCGTCGAGCTTGGGCTTGTGCGCGATGTGGTCCATCGCATCGGCCACGAAGTCCACCGGAACCACGTTGATGCGCCCGCCTTCCAGGCCCAGCATCGGCATCCACGGCGGGAACATCTCGCGCAGCTTCTTCAGGAACGTGAAGAAGTAGTACGGCCCGTCGATCTTGTCCATCTCGCCGGTCTTCGAGTGGCCGACCACCATGCCCGGGCGGTAGATGCGCCACTTGATGCGCTTCTCGGCGCGCACCAGTCCCTCCGAATCGTGCTTGGTGCGCAGGTACGGGTCGTCCAGGCCTTCGGCCTCGTCGAACATGTCTTCGCGGAAGATGCCCGGGTACAGGCCCGCGGCGGCGATCGAGCTGGTGTGGTGGAAGCAGCCGGCACCGATGGCGGCGGCGAGATCCAGCGCGTACCGGGTGCCGTCGACATTGGCCTTGCGCTGGGTCTCGGCATCGGCGGTGAGGTCGTAGATGGCCGCCAGGTGGAAAAAGTGCTTCACCTTGCCGTTGAGCGTGCGCAGCTGCGCGGCGGTCAGCCCGCACTTCTCGGCGGTCATGTCGCCGTGCACCGCCACCACGCGCTTCGGGTCCCAGCCCATCTTCTTGGCGAGGGCATCGAATTTCTTCTGGGAATCCTTGCGCACCAGCGCGTACACGGTGCCCTTGCGCTTGAGCAGATTGTCGACCAGAAAGCGCCCGATGAAGCCGGTGGCGCCCGTCACGAAATACGTCATGTCCTCACCCTCATCCGTCTCGGCCGCGACGCGGCCCCCGGCGCCTAACTTGCCAGAGCGGACCGGCAAGGACAATCCGACAGCGCCGTCGAGCCGCTTGTGCGCTGCATCAGGTGCCCTCGCGCAGGCGACGAGGCCCGGCACCGATGACCTCCCGGGTGTGCCGCGGACTGCGCCCGGCAGGGCCGCGCACGAGGTTGACCCATCCTGCCCGCCGTGCTGAGATGCCGGCTCCACAGGAGGGTCATCCGTCATGTCCGATCTCGACACCCGTTTCGAACAAGCCGCCAAAGACGTGCAGGGCCTGTCCGAACGCCCCGACAACGACACGCTGCTGCGGCTGTACGCGCTCTACAAGCAGGGCGCCGAAGGCGACGTGAAGGGCGACAAGCCCGGCTTCTTCGATTTCGTCGGCACGGCCAAGTACGAGGCCTGGGCCAAGCTCAAGGGCACCGACCAGGACGAAGCCAAGCAGAAATATGTGGACCTGGTGAAGAAGCTGGCGGGCTGAGGCGCGCCGCCTCTCTCCACCGCAGTCGACCCACCCACGCATGGCCCGCCAGACCCGACAGCGCATCCTCGACGCGTCGCTCGCGATGTTCAACGCGCAGGGCGAGCCCAACGTCACCACCAACCACATCGCGGACGAGCTGGAGATCAGCCCGGGCAACCTGTACTACCACTTCCGCAACAAGGACGACATCATCGAACACCTGTTCGGGCGCTACGAAGAGCGCATGGACGAGGCCCTCGCCGCCCCCAGCGGCCGCCTGCCCGAACTGGAAGACATTTGGCTGCAACTGCACCTGGTGTTCGAATGCATCTGGGACTACCGCTTCCTGTATCGCGACCTGGTCGAGATCGTCGCCCGCAACCGGCGGCTGCGCCTGCGCTTCGCGCGCATCCTCAAGCGCGCCGACGAGCGTGCCCATCTGGTCATGCGCGGGCTCAGCCAGGCCGGGATCATGCGCGGCACCGCCGACGAGCTGGAAGCCGCGTCGACCAATGTGCTGGTCCTGTCGACCTTCTGGCTCAACTACTCGGCCGTGCGCGGCGACAAGGATGAACAGCAGGCGATCCGTCAGGGCATCATCCAGGTGATGATGCTGCTGGCACCGTTCTTGCGCGATGCCGAACGGGTGCACCTGAACACGCTGATCCAGGCGTATCGCCACTGATCACAGCCTGCGGCCCACCCATCCGGTAGAGGGGCGTGGTCATATGCGCCGCTTCCGTGTCGGCATCGATCGCACGGTGATGGATCGGTCCACTCCGATCGCAACGCCCCATCGCCATGACCCACCAAGCGAAAGGGCGCCTCTCGGCGCCCTTTCGTGCATTCGGCGATGGCGTCGCGCCAGGCGCCAGCATCAACCCTTGCGGGTACGACGCACCGGCTTGCGGGCGGTGCGCGCGGCGGGCGCGCGGCGGCTGACCTTCTTCGCAACCGGCTTGCGCGCGCGGCGGGTGGCGCGACGCGGCTTCGCCAGGCCGAAACGGGCGGCGAGCGGAGCGACCGCTGCTTCGATCCTGCCATAGGCTTCACCGGCACCGGCTTCGACCTGGGCGCGCAGCGTGAGCGCGGCATCGGTCAGGGTGTTGCGGGTGTCGATGGCGGTCTCGACGGCCTGACGACGGGCGTCGGCGACGCGACGGGCGAGGCTGTCGGCAGCAGCCAGGCTCTGGCGACGGGCCATGACCGCCAGGCCGAGGCCGGCGAGCCACAGGTGACGCGCGGTAGTGTCGGCCGGAGCGGCATTGCGGACGGTGCGGGACTTCTTGGTGCGGGCCATGATGTTCTCCGTGGGGGTGCCGCGTCGCGGCTGTGGGGATGCAAGCATCATGCGCCGCCCGCTCCGAGCAAACACACTACTGCGGCTGCCTGATTTGCAAGGGCCGGAGGCACTCCCACCGCATCGGCACGGCAGACGCGCGGCAGGTGCGATCGCACGCGTCGGCCTGCGGGCCTGCCTTCGATGCCTTGCGTGCAAGCGTCCTGCCTGATGCGGCTTGCCCGTTGGGGCTTGCCTGAACCGGCGTCTCGCGGGATGCTGGCGCGATCCGCACACCGCACCATCGCGTGCACACCGACGAGGACACCCGATCATGGCCAAATCCGCCTGGGCCGCTTTTCCGCACGATGCCAAGGGCTTCGCCTACGCTGGCGATGCCCTCAAGAAAGCCTGGCCCAAGCTGCACGCCGGCGACTGCGAGCCCTACCCCGACCTCAAGCGCGCACAGGCGCTGATCGACGCCGCCGGCAAGGCAGCACCGAAGGGCAAGGATGCGGCGGCGCTGGCCGAGGCCCTGCAGGAGGCATGGCGCGCCTTCCACCGCGGCGACTTCAAGGCCGCCTACGAGGCCGGGACAGCCCTCGGCCCGGTGGGCGCCTCGGTGGCGATCAAGGCCATCGGCATCCACGCCACCTATCTGGTCGACGACGAACAGGAGATGCTCAAGCGCTTCGAAGACGCCGTGAAGCTGGCCGAAGCCGCGATGAAGGCCCTGCCCGAGGAGGCCAACAGCCACTACCGCTACGCCTTCGCGCTGGGCCGTTACAGCCAGGGCATCTCGATCGCCAAGGCGCTCAAGGACGGGGTCGCCGGCAAGGTCCGCACCGCGCTCGACACTGCCCTGGAACTGGCCCCCGAGCACGCCGAGGCACACACGGCAATGGCGATCTACCACAGCGAGATCGTGGCCAAGGTGGGCGGCATGATCGGCGGGCTGACCTATGGCGCCAAGGCGTCCGAAGCCGAGAAGCACATCAAGGCGGCCCTCAAGCTCACCCCGAACTCGCCCATCGCGCACGTCGAGCACGGCAACCTGCTCCTGCTGCTGCACGGCGACAAGAAGGAAGACGATGCGGCCGGCGCCTACGAGAAGGCCAGCAAGCTCAAGCCGGTGGACGCCATGGAGGCGCTGGACGCCGCCTACGCGGCGGCACAGATTGAGTGATGCCGGGACCGCTCCCGGGGAATTTGATCGCGGATCCACCGGGTGTCTTGCCTAGCCGGGCGCGCTGCCCGTACAATGCGCGCCCGATTCGCCAATCGGCATCGGGCGGTTAGCTCAGCGGTAGAGCATTGCCTTCACACGGCAAGGGTCGCAGGTTCGAACCCTGCACCGCCCACCAATATTTCAATGACTTGATGGAATCGCCCCGCTCATCACGGAGGCCAGTCCGGAAAAAGTACGAAAAACCGGCCTGCGCAAGCAGGTCGGTTTTTTTGTGTCCACTCGGGGCATTCGCATCGCGGCGTCGGGGCCAGCATCAGACGACTGCCGGACGGGCGCCGCCATCGACCACCTGCCTGCACCTGGCTAGACCGTCGGCCCGCGCTGGATCGGCTCGATCTCGACCGCGGCCTGTGCCAGCCTGCCCTGCGCCGGTTCGGAGGGCGTGCCGATCTCCAAGGCCTGGTTGTAGGTCTGGTTGTAGGCTTGGCTGGTCTCCACCAGCGGCGTACCCGCGGCCTTCTGGGCATCGAACAGGAAGCGATGATGCGCCGGGTCGTCGCGGTGGGTGTCGATGACCCAGGCGCCATTGGCGACGGGCAGCACTTCGCCGTAGCGCTCGAGGCCTGCACTGCGGGCCTGGAGAGTGGCGACGGCGGCGGCATTGTCGAGCGCGTCGCCCTGCAGCCCGAAGCGCTGCTGCACCATCTCGCGAGCCTGGGCGAAGCGCGGGTGATCGGGGTGTGCAGCCTGATCCAGACGCAGGTCGCCGGTGGTGCCGGGCGCGGAAGCGGGACCCGCGGCGACGGGCACCGGAGAGCCGAGCGCCGCGACACGATCGGCTGCGGCGGCCAGATATGGCTCCATGCCGTCCAACCCGCGCGACAGGTGGTGCAGCAGGCGGTAGTTGCTGTCGCGACCGGGCAGCTCGAATTTGCGCCCGCCGGTGAGTGCGGCGTCGGCCGGGCCCTCGCCCATCACCGTGTGTACCTTCAGATAGCCGGCGAGCAGCGGGGCTTTTTCGCTGCCGTCGATCACGCCGCGCGCGCGCGCGCGGCCGTAGGCGTCTTCGCAGTAGGCGTGGAAGGACGCGTTCTGCAGCTGTTCGGAGCCGCGATAGGCCTGGACATCCAGTCCCTGCCGCCAGTTGCCGGGGTCGCCGAGGAACTGGCGGGCACCACCGTCGGCGGCCCATTTCCATTCCGAGCGGTAGCCGCCCATGGCATCGGCGAAACGGTCGGCATCGACGAAACCGGCGCGGGCGAGCTGGCCGGGCGTGAGCATGTACTGGCCGACGAAGCCCAGGCGGTGTTCGGCGGACGGGTCGCCTCCGCTCTGGGTCCAGGACACGCTGGCCGCAAGGGCGCGGGTCTGCTCGATCGTCAGCCGGGCGATCGGAGCATCGTCGTAGCGCATCGCGGCATCGGCGGCCCGGGTTCTGGCCTCGTCGACCCGCACGTTGTCCTGTCGCATGGCAGTGGCCGCTGCCGTCGAGTCAATATCAGCCATGAAGACTGCTCCGGGATATTGATCGGATGCCGCCGGGTGCGGATGACGGCATCTGGAGATGGATGAGGGGATGTGGCGGGTAACGCGGATGCGGCTCCCTGTGGATGCAGGCACCCGCGGACGGCGGGCGGATCGCGTTCAACGCCGGCGCCGCCCACCGCGACGGGCGGGTGCCCGGGCATCACGCAAGCGCCCGATGATCGCAGCCGCGGGAATCGATGTCGAGCCATGGAGGTGCTGCGCATTCCGCAGCCTGCCGGATGCAGACGCAGACGCAGACGCGGATGCGGATGCGGATGCGGAAGACAGCCTCACCGGAGGAGGAGCGCCCGGGTCGGAATCCGGCGCGCACACGGCAATGGCCGGCATGCCCGCTCGCCACACTTCAGCGGCAATCGCCTCCTTCCAGGCGGAGCGACTGCAGGATGCGGCCGTCCGCCGTCTGAACGAACGCGGTCCATGCCGCGTCCGGGATCTCTCCCGCCGTCGTCGTCACGGTGCGCGCGAAGCGCCCGCCTTCCAGCGGCCACGGCCCCCAGAGCGCCACGACGACGCGGTCGTGGCGCAGGCGCGTGCCGGCATTCTCGCCGGCACGGACTTCGGTGAACCGGGCGTCGCGGGTTTCGGCCACCCATACGCTGGGGAAGTCCGTGGCGGCGCCTGTCGATGTCAGGGCAGCGCCGACATGCAGGCGTGCGCCCCCGCCGTCGGTCTGCAGACGCAGGGCCAGCCCGGCCTGCGCCGGGCCACGCTCGGCGTCGAGCTGGCGCCGGAACGGACGGTCGGTGCGCCACATCGCGAACACCTCAGACCCCACCATCACCTGCGGGGTGTAGACCGTGCGGCGTCCGGCAGCGGCCACGCGCTGCCGCTGCCGCTCCGAATGCGCGGCAGCGCCGAAACGGTCTGGCCAGCCGAGGTCGTCCCAGTAGTCCACGTGGAAGGCCAGCCAGTGCACGTCATGCCCGCCTGCCGCGACCTGCCGCGTGAGCCAGCGATCCGCCGGCGGGCAACTGCTGCAGCCCTCGGAGGTGTAGAGCTCCACCACCGGCACGCGCACCTCGCCGCTGCGCACGCCACAGGCGCCGACCCCACCCGTACCTGCCGCCTGCGCCTGCAGGGACAGGCCCAGCAGGATGAAGGCGATCGACCATCGCGGACACGCGGACACCGGCCGGCGGGCTCCATCACCGGCACGGACGGGTGAAGGTTCGTCGTGACACGGACGCGCGGGCGTAATGGCGGGCATGCGGTCGAACTCCTCCAGTGGTCGCGGACAAGCAAGAGAGGCAGACCACGGACGATACGGTGCACGCACACATCGGCGATGCGCGAGGCGCGCGGTCCGCGCACGCATTCACCCCCACCGCGCGAATTGCTGCGATCATGGCGCCCCTCCCCTTCGTCCCTTCCGCGCCCTTCATGCGTCCGTTCCGCCCTGCGCTTGCCGCCCTGCTGCTGACCCTGCTCGCCGCCTGCGGCGCGCCCACCCGTCCCGATCCGCCGCAGCAGGCCGTCGCGCCGGCGCCGCAGCCACGACCGGTGAAGATCAAGATCGGCCTGGCCCTCGGCGGCGGAGCGGCCAAGGGGTTCGCGCACATCGGCGTGATCAAGATGCTGGAGGCGAACGGCTTCAAGCCCGAGGTCGTTTCCGGCACGAGCGCCGGCAGCGTGGTCGGTGCGCTCTACGCCAGCGGCATGACCGTGTTCGAGACGCAGGAACACGCGGTGGCCCTCGACGAGGCGCGCATCCGCGACGTGACCCTGTTCAACGGCGGGCTGGTGCGCGGGCAGAAGCTGCAGGACTACGTCAACGAGATGGTGAAGGCCCGGCCGTTCGAAAAGCTGCGCCTGCCCTTCGCGGCGGTGTCCACGCGGCTGGAAACCGGCGAGCGCACGGTGTTCGCGCGCGGCAACGTGGGCCAGGCCGTACGCGCCTCGTGCAGTATCCCGGGCGTGTTCGAGCCGGTGAAGATCGGCGACTACTACTACGTCGACGGCGGCGTGGTCAGCCCGGTGCCGGTGGATGCCGCGCGCCAGCTGGGCGCGGATTTCGTGATCGCGGTGGACATCTCGACCAAGGCCGGCGGCAGGACGCCGGAGAGCCTGCTGGGCGTGGTCAACCAGTCGATCGCGATCATGGGCCAGAAGCTGGGCGAGCAGGAAATGACCCGCGCCAACGTGATCATCCGCCCGCAGGTCAACGACATCGGTCCGGCCGATTTCGAGCAGCGCAGCCGCGCCATCCTGGAAGGCGAGAAGGCCGCGCTGGCGGCGATGCCGCAGATCCGCGCCAAACTGGCACAGCTGAAGCAGGCCAGGGCACAGGCCGAGCTGGAGCGCATCGCCCGGCAGCGCGCGGCCGAGCGTGCGAAACAGCCCAAGTGCGAGGAGCCCGGCATGCTCGGCGGCCTGCTCGGGCGCAAGCCCAAGTGCGAGCCTGCCGGGGACTGACCGGATCCTGCGCCATCACGCGATGGCGCGGGTCTCCCGTGCCGCGAATGCGGTCAGCCGGTGATCGGGGCACGGCCGACGCCCCGATCCGCACGCGGGTCAGTCCGCGATCACCGCAGGCGAAGTGGGTGCGAAATCCACGCGTCTGCGCTCCACCACACGCGCAGCGTCGTAGCGGCCCTCGACCAGCTCGTAGCCCATCAGCGCGAACACGCGTTCGCCGATGAAGATCGGGCGTGCGTTGCCGTACCAGTCGACGCAGCTGGCCTTGCAGGCGTCGTCCCGCCGTGGTCCGCGGCGCGCGTCCAGCTCGCCCGCCGCACTGAGCTGCAGGGCGCGATTGCGCAGGAAGATCACCGACGCGGTCTGCTCGCCATTGGACCCGCGGCCGATGATCGGCAGGCCCACATAGCCTGTGTCCGGCCCCTCGGCGCGGTAGAAGAAGCCGTGCGTGCGCGACTCGCCCTGCGCCGCGTTCGGGCGCACCCGCACATGGGCGACGGCCGCATCCTCGCCCAGCCGCAGCGAGGTGAAATGCAGATCCTGACGACGGCTGCCGATCAGGATCGCGTCGCTTCCCATCGCCTCGATCCGCTCCACGCCGTGCCCCGGCTGCAACCGCTGGAACCCGCCGTCACCCGCATAGCGGATCGCGAAGGCCGGCGCGATGCGATCGCTCCGGGACCAGGCGGACCCGCTGCCCAGCAGCAGCCAGTCGCCGACGAAACGGTTGTGGACCGAACCGCGCCTGAGCGCATCCTCGCCCAGCAGACGATAGTGCTCGGGCCTGGCGGCGTCGCGGCCATCGGCGAACAGCGACAGCGGCACGCGCATCAGCGCAAGCGCGCCGGCGTCGCGCTCCGGTGCCCACATCCATTGACCGTTGGCCTGCGAGCCGAGCAGCACGTTCAGATGGCCGTCGCGCTCCAGGAACGACATCTGGTCGATCGGCGCACCCAGGGCCTGCATGGCGCGCGGTGCGCCGCCGTCCAGCGGAATGCGGAACACGTCCGAGACCCGCGGCGCATCGTCGTCGCGCCAGGACCACGGGTTGGTCCAGACATAGGCGGCCTCGCCGGTGACGTAGAAGGTCTGTCCGGGCGCGCCGAGCACGGCGGTCGAGCGGCAATCCAGCTCACGCTGCGCCAGGTCGCAGACGGTGACCGTGTGCAGTGCGACGCCGGCGTCGGGGTCGAGCTCGCGCGGTGCGCGGTAGATGCGTCCCGCGGGCAGGATGCGGGTAAAGGCCGCATCGCGCGGCAGGTCCTTGCGCCACGGCCGCAAGCCGGGCAACTGCGCCTCGAGGTTCTCGTCGTGCCAGGAGAGGAACATCGGCGAGTAGATCACCAGCGTGTTGCCGATCAGGCGGCTGGCGTAGTTGCTGGAGGAGTAGTAGTCGTTGCTGCGCAGGTGATACGTGGCGCGATACGCGATGCCGCCGTCCGCCGACAGATCGAACAACACCAGCTCGGTGCCGCCGCGCTGGTAGCTGTAGCCGATCACTACGATGGTGTCGCCCGAGACCAGCATCTCGTCGTACCAGGCGCCGGACGGGTCGATGCCCGGGCCGTACGCATCCACCTGTGCCACCGGCTGCAGGCTGTCGTCGCCGATCCGCACGGTGAACAGGCGGCCGCGGCGCAGGACCACCAGATGATCGCCGCGGCGCTTGACGATGCCGCCCTCGTCGACGCCGGCGGTCTGCACGTTCGTGATCGAGGCCTCGGCTCCCGCCTCGGCCGTGGAGGCGGCCGCATCCGTGGAGGCGGACTCGAGCACGACAGGCGGCGGCGCAGAAGGCGCAGGGGGTGCTGATGGCGCGAACACGGGCTGGGGATGCTTGGCGCGCGCACGGCGCTCGCGCTCGGCCTCCTTGCGCCACTCGGCGAACTGTTTGCGCAGCGCAGCATCGCTGCCGTAGGCCTTCAGCGTCCGGGTCTCGGCGGGTGCGGATGCCGTGCCGGCATCGTCCTTCGCCGCGACCTCACCGGACCGCGCGCAGGCGCAGACCGCCATGAACACGGCGGCCACGCCGATCAATCGACTCACTTGCATCCACATCTCCCCGTCTCCTCGCGGCGGCGGTGCCGCCCGTCGAGTCTAGCCAACGCGCGAGGCCAGCGGATGGGGTCGGTGCCGTGCGATGACGTTCGATGCAGACCGAGACCCGGCGGGATTCGGGGCCTGCCGCCAGGATCTAGGCCGCCCTTCGCGAAAACCACCCGACCCGCCGCCTGAGCGACGGGCCGGGTGCGGACTCAATGCACCACGTCCAGCGGCTGGAAGCGCAGGGCATGCGCCAGGCCGGCGGTCCGGCACGAGGTATTCATCAGGTTCGCCAGGTCCTGCTGGCGCCGAAGCAGATCGCCGAACCTGCGCTGCGGCACGCCGTTGATCGGGTCGTTCTTTCGGAAGGTCGACGGGGCCGCCAGCGTGCCGGTGCCGAGCAGGAACTTCGACAGCTGGCTCTGCTGCCCCGTCAAACGAGGAGTGACATGCACGAACCGGGTTTCCGGCATCCCCGGCGGGAATACCTCGAACGGATTGCCGTTGGCGCGCGCCTCCGAGCCGTGGCAGCCGCCGCAGCTTCTGAGCGACACATCGTGACGCTCCCCATTCATCGCACCCGGCGCATTCCATGCAGCGCCGTCGGCGAAGCTTGGATTGAGACTCGACCCTGTCAGGAAGGGCACACCCATCCACGACACCGGCACCGGACGCACGGTGGAGTTCATGTAGCTGGCCAGGATGGCCGTGTTCATGAACGTGGCGCGATGCGGGGTGTCCTGGGTGCTCACGATCCGCAGGAACCCGTTGCCGCGCGGCAGGACGAATTCACGCAGCTCCCATGGCGATGCCAGGGCGATTTCGTTGGTGCGCAGCTGGTTGAGCGCACTGTTGTTGGGCCGGCCCGGCGCGGCGTTCATGGTGGTGAAGCGGTCGGTGATCTGCTGCAGCCGCGCGTTGAAGGTCGCACCAAACGGCGTGGCGCCGAGGTTCACCCACTGCTGCGCGTAGCTCTGCACCGCGCTGCAGCCGCTGATCGGCACGCCGTATTCGAAGATCACCGTGAACTCGGTCATGGAACACCCGCCGCCCGCACTGCGGTTGACCACGCCATAGACCAGGCGTCCTTCGCCGGCGTCGCCGCCGCCCCCTCCGTAGACCGGATTGCCGCGCAAGTCGACGCGGTTGACGATGGCCAGCAGGCGGAAGGGCGAGCGGTCCAGGTCCAGCCTGCCGTTGGCCAGACGCGGCCAGTTGTTGAGCACCAGCGGCCCGATGTTGGCGCGTGCCGGCACCGTGAAACTGTTGATGGTGTGCGAGACCTGCCAGCTGCGCACCCAGTTCTCCACGAACAACGCCGGGTCGATGCCGGTCACGAACTGATTGGCCATGTTGGTCATCAGTGTCTTGAACGCCCAGGCCCCGTTGGGGTTGCCGGAGTTGTTGCAGACATCGTAGGTCCGCGTGGGGTCCTGCACCACCGACAGATCGGTGATGAAGAGTTCGCGCCCGGGGTCCACCGCGGCGGGCGGCATCGCGATCAGGCTGCGCAGCAGACGGATGCGGCGCAGGATCACGAAGGCCTTCGGCGAGGCCTCGCCGTCGAAGATCAGCGGCTGCCTGCCCAGATACTCGCGGCCGTCGAACAGCACCGCGCTGGATTCGCCGGTCTGCTCGACCAGCTTCCTGCGGTCCGCCTGCTCGCGGTCGAAGGCGGCGAAGTCGAAGTCCACGAAGCCGACGTACTTCAGAGGGTCGTCCGCATCGCGGAGGAGGACGGTCCTGCGCTGGTCGATGGTCAGCGCGATCTCGCCCATCTCCGGTCTGGCGTCCTCACGGAAGCGCACCTCGAGCAGCGCATTTCCCGCCGGGTCGGGCTTTTCCAGTTCGAGAACGTCGATGTCGGACACGCCCGAGGCGTAGTCCGCCTCGCCCGTGGCCTGTGCGCTCGCCTGGGTCTTGAAGCCGACAGCGCCGGCGGTCGACGCATTGAAGGCGGTGGCGACGGCGGAGAAGGTTGGGGCCGGCGCTGCCGCACGCGCCCCGGACAGGCCCGGGGCGGCTTCGGTCTGTGCGATCAGCGGGAGGTCGCAGGCCGACAGGCCGAGCGTCAGGAAAAACGCACCGGCTGGGACGGCCAGGCGACGAATGAACGCTCCGCCGAAGACGGCGGACGTTGCGACTCGGGGACACATGCGCATCTGCTCACTCCTTGTGATCGATGGGATTGCCGTGGGTGCATGTTGAGGGCATGTCCGACCCGGGCGATGCCGGTCGACGCACGCATGACAGACAGGCGGCCTCTCGCAAGCCCCCCTGCCCGCAACCGGTGTAGCCCACGCAGGCGGGGGCGTCGATAGACACTGTCAGATCCGACAGTGTGGGCAAACCGCGCGGCAGGGACGCCAACGACTCTGCCCAAATCCATCCGAAACAAGGCGATGGCGCCTGTTCGTGACGGAGACCGTGCGGAATCGACCGCGATGCCGGTCACACCCGGGGCTCAGCCGCGGTTCATGCCGAAACGGTCGCTCTGGTCTGAAACACGAAGGGCCGCACCTGCGTGCAGCCCTCCGGGTGATGCCTGAGTGGAACGGCCGAGCGGGCCGGCGATCCGGGCAGCGTGGTTCAGCCGCCCTGCCCCGCACCGCCGCCACCGCGTCGGCGCGGACCGCGGTCGCGGCCGGCACCGGCGTCCTGACGGCCCGACGTCCCGTCGGCCCGGCGCGCTTCGCCACGGCTGGTCTTGTGGCCGGCATGGGCCTGCGGACCGCGTTCGGACGGCTTGCCGTGGCCACGATGCGGCTTGCGCGCGGGGCGCTGGCCCTGGGGGCGTGCGCCCGGCACCCGCGCCGCGGGACCATTGCCGGCGGCGTCCAGGCGCAGCGGCTGCTGGGGTGCGTAACCCTCGATCTGCTCGATCGACACCTCGGCCTTCAGCACCCGCTGGATCTGCTTGAGCAGCGGCGCCTCGTCGGCGCTGACCAGCGACAACGCTTCGCCGCTGGCGCCGTTGCGGCCGGTGCGACCGATGCGGTGGACGTAGTCCTCCGGCACGTTCGGCAGCTCGTAGTTGATGACCAGCGGCAGATCGGGAATGTCCAGACCGCGCGCGGCCACGTCGGTGGCGACCAGGATGCGGATGCTTCCGTCCTTGAACGCGTTGAGCGCCTTCTGCCGCGCCGACTGGCTCTTGTTGCCGTGGATGGCCATCGCCTTGAGCCCTGCCTTCTCCAACTGCTCGGACAGGCGGTTGCAGCCGTGCTTGGTGCGGCCGAAGACGATGGCCTGTTCGGTGTGGCGACGGGCCAGGATGTCGACCAGCAGGTCGCGCTTGCGACCGGAATCCACCGGATGCACGCGGTGGGTGATGGTCTCGGCCACGGTATTGCGTGCGGCGATCTGCACCTGCTTCGGCTCGCGCATGAACTCCAGCGCCAGCGAACGGATCGCGGGGTCGAAGGTCGCGGAGAACAGCAGCGTCTGCCGCTCGCTGGGCACCTTGGCGAGGATGCGCTTCATCGCCGGCAGGAAGCCCATGTCGAGCATGCGGTCGGCCTCGTCCAGCA
>CBFGMS010000046.1:0-34923 GCA_965649985.1 uncultured Gammaproteobacteria bacterium
GAAACATCCAGCCCGCACATCCGTGTGCGGGCGTTCGCGGGCACGCGAGCCATGGCTCGCGAGCGTGCCCGCTCACCCCTTCCAATTCGCATGCGCATCCCAGAACGCCACCGCCCGCGCATACGCCTCGCGGTCGATCGCCACGCCCGAGCCGCCTTCCTCCACGCCCAGCGCGTTGCGCAGCATGGTGATCGGGGCCAGCGGGGTTTCGATGGGCTCCATGGTGTACAGGCAGCCGACCACGCCCCAGTCGGCGTCGATGGGGGTGCCCTCCTTGGCCATCTGTTCGCGGCTGTAGAGGATGGGGATGAGGTAGTTCGCGACCGGCGGGTCGACGCCCTCGAACCAGCGCACCAGCACCGGCAGTTCATCCTTCGTGCGGGCTTCGTAGCCGCTGCGCAGCAGGTGGCGGTTGGCGTCGTCGATCGGGATGGCCATGCAGCGGGTGGAGGTCCAGTTGCGGTGGACGTGCAGCTTGCAGAACGGGGCGTAGCCGTCGAGCACGGCGAGCGGCGGGTGTGCATTGAGGTGCTGCTCGAACGCCTCGGCCGTGCAGTCCTGGATGGTGTTGCGGCGCGGTTCGCGCGGGAACAGGCGGGGGCGGGCGAATTCGGTGAGGACGATGGACATCGGCGAGCGGCCGTTTGGATACGGGACTGGCAGCGTAGCGCGCACGGGCCGGCCCCGGTCGCACTTCGGGGCGGCGAGAGGCGAGGCCGCGATTGGCGACGGTGCCCCCTGCTCGTCTGGGTCGGGCCTGAAGACCCTCCTACGGAACACAACGCAGCGCACGAGTGCCTACAGGCCCGACCAAGACAGTGCCGTAATCCGCAGGAGGGCCTTGAGGCCCGGCGGGTCTACGACCACGTCCCAACGGGGTTTCCTGCCCGGCCGCCGACAGCACGGCAGCCGGGCATGACAATACATCCATCGCGATAAAGAGATACAATGCGCCGCCCTCGACAGGATGCCGCCAAGGACCGCCGCCATGCCCACCGCCCCGATCTCCCTCTCGTTCGAATTCTTCCCGCCCAAGACCGAAGAGCAACGCGGGCAGCTGGACCGCACGGCGCAGAAGCTCAAGCGCTACGCGCCGCAGTACGTGTCCTGCACCTTCGGCGCCGGGGGCTCGACGCTCAGCTACACCTCCGACACCGTGCGCCACCTCAAGCAGACGCACGGCTTCGAGGCCGCGCCGCATCTGTCGTGCGTGGGCGGCAGCCGCGCAGAGATCGGCGAACTGCTGGAGCAGTACAAGGCCATCGGCTGCCGGCGCATCGTCGCGCTGCGCGGCGACCTGCCTTCGGGCATGGCGCGGATGGGCGACCTGCGCTACGGCGCGGACCTGGTGCGCTTCATCCGCGAGACCCATGGCGACCATTTCCACATCGAGGTCGGGGCGTATCCCGAAACGCATCCGCAGGCCGACGACGCGCTGGCCGACCTGCAGCACTTCAAGGCCAAGATGGACGCCGGCGCGGACGCGGCGATCACCCAGTATTTCTACAACGCCGATGCCTATTTCCGCTTCGTCGACGATGCGCGCCGTCTGGGCGTGGAGGCGCCGATCGTGCCCGGCATCATGCCGATCTCCAATTTCAGCCAGCTCAAGCGTTTCTCGGACGCCTGCGGTGCGGAGATCCCGCGCTGGGTGACCAAGCGCATGCAGGCCTTCGGCGACGATGCCGAGGCCATCCGCGAGTTCGCCGCCGACCTGGTGGCCGGCATGTGCGAACGCCTGGCCGCCGGTGGCGCGCCGTCGCTGCACTTCTACACGCTCAATCTGGCGAAGCCGACGCAGTCGGTGCTGACGCGCCTGGGCCGCTGACCGGCCCGCTGAGCCGGCTCGCCACCGCCCATCACTGTGCCCGCGGGCACAGTTCCGCATGGCCCCTGCGGCGGGGTTCAGCTGCGGGGCAGGACGACGTGCTATCACTGCCGACGGTTCGCCGCGGCCGTCCGCGGCATGCCATGCGGAAGGCCGGCGCACCGGGATCGGGCGCGGCGCCGCATCCACGCAGCACTGCGGCACCGCGCGACGCCTGGACGGTGGCCGCGGTGCACTGCACGCGAGTACCGTCCACGCCGTGAACCGCCTCATCCCCGTGTACCACCACCGTGGGCCGCAGCCCGCGGCCCCGCGTACCTCCGCCCGACGCCGCGCCGTGCTGCGCGCGCTGTGCCTGCCCGCCGCGCTCGGCATGATGGGGCTGGCCGGCGGACTGCTGCCCGGCCGGGCCGAGGCGCAGGTGAGCCGCTGCGTGGACCGCCAGGGCAATTCGGTGTTCACCGACCGCTCCTGCGAGGCCGTCGACAGCGCCTCGCGGGTACCGCACGCCGAACGCACGGGCCGCCGCGGCAGCGCCTACCGCGGCGCCTGCGCGCGCAGCCTGCCCATGCTGATCCGCGACCTGAGCTCGGCCATCGACAGTGGCGACGCCAACCGGCTGGGCATGCTCTACCTGTGGGCCGGGGTGTCGGATGCGGACGCGGTCCGCACCTTCAACCGCCTGCAGAGCATCGTCGAACGGCCGCTGGTCGATATCGCGCCGCAGCGGCGGCAGCGCCACGTCCTGCCGCCTCGCATCCGGACGTCATGCAGTGGGACGGAGACCCTTCCGCCGGCGACTCGTCGGCCTCCGTGCCGTCGGCACCCGCCGCAGGCTCCGCAGCCGCCCAGGCGACCACGCGGACCCGCACCGTGGTCACCGGCCTGCGTCTGCAGCAGACCGCAGGCAAGCGCGCCGCGTCCATTCCGGTGGTGCTGGGCCTGCGCCGCGCCTACGACTGCTGGTGGATCAGCCTGCCCGGCGGCGGATGACGGCAAGGGCCGCGGACACGCGTCTGTGCCATGCAGGCGCGATGTCGCTGTGATGTCGCTCCGATGTCGGTGCGAGGCCCCTGCAAGACCACGGCCGCCTCCTGTAATAGGCAAATCCGACCGCTGCGTCTAGGATGCGGGCATCGGCATCCGTCCGACGGGAACGGTCGACCCGGGGAATCGGCCTGCGACAAGGAGCTGCGCATGCACGTCCGTGATCCGTCCGTCTCACACCAGTCCGCCTCACACCAGCCCGCCTCTCACCTGACCGGCCGCCGTGCGAGTCGTTTCGGCACCGCCCTCGCCTTCTGCGCGCTGGGTGCGGGCCTGGCCCTCGCCGGCCCCGTCGCCGCCCAGGCCGGCGCAAGCCCCGACGCCGCGCCGCCGGCCGCGCCCACCGACTTCCTGATGTGGCAGCTGCCCGCCTCGGGCGTGAATGTCCCGGTCTACGTGTATCGCGACAAGAAGCAGACCGGCTATCTCTACGGCACCGCGCAGCAGTCGTTCCTGGGCGGCTACGACGCCACCACCGCCGGCACCTGGTCGCTGTACTACCGCAAGGGCCGCAAGTGGTACGGCTGCAGGCTGGTGCTGAGCGCGGGCGCGATCGACGGCAAGACCACCTGCCCGGGCGCCGTGCTCAACCCGCCGGTGGCCACCTCCAACGTCTACACCGTCGCCTTCGGCGCCAGCCCGTGGCCGGCATCGGCCAAACCGCCGGTCACCCCGGTCGACACCGACTACGGCAAACGCGGCATCGTGTTCGTGAACAACACGCAGTACCCCGCGATCCGCATCGGCATGCACTGCACGGTGAGCGCCAACCCCAGCAACCCGGCCTGCGTGAACAAGGCCGACCTGCTGGAGGTGAAGCAGGGCCAACGCGTGGTGTTCCAGGTGGACGACAGGAAGGCCGAAGGCAGCGCCTACCCGGCGGGGCTGATCTCCTACGCGTTCTCGATGACGGCCTACCAGAACGCCAAGGGCGACTGGGTGAGCAGCGGTGGCTACGGCAACAACCAGCCCTACGCGACCAAGATCGAACTCAGCAGCCTGCCGGTGCGTATAAATGCCGCCGGGCAGCAATTCCCCAGCGGCGCCACCAATGTCGACGTCTCGGCGGTGGACGGCTACAACGTGGGCGTGAAGGCCTACCCGGCCACGCCCGCCACCTGCACCTACACCGTGCCGCCGGAGAATTCCAACGTGCTCGGCGCCGGGCTGTACAGCGAAAGCGCACCGCTGGCCACCATCAACGCCACCGCGCAGACCTGCCGCGCCAGCTCGCAGTTGCCGGGCAAGACCCGGCGCGGCGCATGGAATCTGCTGGTGGCCGACACCGCCGGCGAGTTCCAGGGCTGCATGAGCCCATGCACCTATGCCAGCGCCAAGTTCGGCAGCCAGAGCCCGCAGGCGGCACGCTACTGCTGCAGCGGCGCCTTCGGCACCGCGAGCAGTTGCGACCAGCCGGCCGGCAAGCCCGGGGCCAACACCTCCACCTACGTGCAGAACCTGGGAAGCGCCACGAAGAACGTCTACCGCTTCGCCTACGACGACGCCATCGGCGACTTCGCCTGCCCGGCGCAGACCAGCTTCGTGGTGGAGTTCACGACACTCTGAGGCGTCGCCGCCTGCGGGCCGCTGTCAGCGCAGCGGCTCGCAGGGAATCCTGAAATCGATGTGGTAGTGCTCGTCGTGACGCCACCACACCTTTCCGCGGGTGAAGCGCAGCGAGCGCCGCAGCGCAGGGCCATGGCGCGTGGCGAACAGCAAGGGCAGGTATTCGGGCGCCAGGATCACCCGCGCGATCGGCGCGCCGTGCGCGCGGCCGTTGCGCGCCAGCGCATGCAGGTGCGCGCCCAGCGCCTCGAAATCGATGCGGAGTTCGTCGTCCGTGCCCGCGCGCCAGCGTCCCTGCGCATCGAACTCCAGGTCGTAGCCGTAGCGGTTGCCGGCATGCCCCGGCAGCGGCACCGAGCGCCCGTGCCGGTCGCGCACCGGCACCATGAAGTCCATGGACGTCCCGTTCTGGTGGGTGCGATGCGGCGGGAAGGGCCCGCCGTCGGCATGGCCCGATTCGCCGTAGACGAAGGCGGCATCCGGCATGTCTTCGGCAAGGGCGGCGTAGGCCTCCAGGTTCGCACGCACGGCGCGGACGTGCGCATGGGTGCGCCCGGCGACGACGCCCGCGCGGCCGTAGGCCTGGAAGTTGACGCCCCGCATCGGCAGGCGGCCGGGCTGCTCCAGCCGGCCTGCGGAGGGAGTCCCGCGGCAGACGCTGTCCGGCGGCAGGGTGGCCTTCCCTGCACCGTGCAGGCGTGCCGCCAGCAGGCCGCCGCCGGCAGTCGCCAGCACGGCGCCCAGCATCAATGCGGAACGCAGACGTCCCTTGGCCGCAGGCATGCGGTGGCGCTCAGCGCCGCTGGGCCGCGACGGCCAGCTCCGGTGACTCGACCGTCGGCGTCTCCACGACCGGTGTCGCAGGCGTCGGTGTGGGCGTGGCCTGGGCTTCGGTGCGGCGGATCTCGTCCAGGCGCCCGAAGCTCTCGTCCACCGGGGTGCGCACGGCGTCCGGCGTGGGCATGGAGGCCGTGCGCCGGGCGGGGTCGTCGAGGTCGCCCTGGACGATGATGACGTTCTCGCCATGACCCACGGTGCCGTTGCCGGCGCTCAGCATCACGTGGTCGATGCGCATGCCCTGTTCACGCGCCAGCACGGTAAGGCTGGCGGCCAGCGTGGCGCTGGCGTCGTCCGGCGAGCGCCCCAGCGAAGCGTCGAGGCGCGACACCGCTTCGCTGGCCTGACGATAGAGCGCATGGTCCGGGTCGGTGGGCAGTCGAGGGTCGGCCGGGGCCGCGGCGGGCACCGCCGGGGTCTCTACTGCAGGCGCAGGCGCCTGCCCGTCGTGCTGGAACACCGTGCGCATCTCGCCATCGCGCAGCGTAGCGCTGCCCGGCAGGGTGACCTGCTCGCCTTCGCGCGCGTGAAACGACAGGCCCAGCAGGGTCTCGGCCAGTTGCCCGGTGGAAGCGGTGGGCGCGAGGAAACTGGCGCGGAACACCTCCTCGGGCGTCTGCGCCGCGGCGATCCGCTGCAGCATGCTGGTGGAATCGGGCGTGCGCTCCGCATGCGAGGCGTCGGGGCGCGCATCGATCCGCGCCAGCACGTCGGGGTTGATCCGCCCCAACTGGTCGCGCGCCATGTCGCGCATGCGCATCAGGTCGGCGTCGCTGAAGCTGACATCCAGTGCCGTGCCGCGCGGCATGTCGCCGTTGTATTCGGCGCCGGTGAACGCGGTCTGCAGATAGCTGGCCGAGGCCGGGTGCAGGTCGTAGAGCGTGGCCTGCCAGGTGCGGCTGCCCGCGTCCACGCTGCCGTCCGGACGGAGCGTGGAGGTGATCTCGAAGCTGTTGCCGTTGAAGGCATCGCCGGACACGCGGTGCTCCGCGCTGCCGTCGCCCCAGCGGGTCAGGGTGTTCTCGTAGCTGGTGTCGGCCAGGGTGGTGCTCATCGAGACCGGGCCGATGTTGAGCTGCGCGCTGGTCTGGCTTTCGTAGCTCAGCTGGTCGCGCGCGCCGGCCATGGGAATGCCCGGCCCGGCGCGGTCGGGCACGCTGCCGGTCTGCATGAACAACCGGTAGGCCTCCTGGCCTTCGGGCGTGCCGAGGTCCATGCGCGCCACCTGCAGCTGTTCGCTCGACAGGCGGTCGTCACGGCCGATGCCCACGTTCAGGGACGACAGGCCCACGCCGAGGAAGGCATCGCGTTCGACCGCGGCCACCGGGCCGCTGCTCACCTCGACGATGTCGCCTTCCATCCGGCGCACGCTGAAGCCCTGGCCCTGCAGCTCGGTCAGGGTTTCCTGGCCGCGCACCATGCGGTAGGCGGCGGCGAACGAGGTGCCTTCCATCGCCTCGCCGCGCATGACCACCGAGGAGCCCACCGGCATGGCCAGCGGCTGCATGGGATTGGGCGCCGCGGACAGATCGCCGGCCGCGATGCGCGCACCCAGCTCGGGCGGCACCACCGCCTCGTAGCTCAGCCGGCCGCCGCTGAAGGTCGCGGCTTCGAGCGAGCCGCGGAACTCCGGCCCGCGCACTGCCCACTGCCCCGCCGCGGGCAGGCCGTCCACCCAGTCGCGTACGCCCTGCGGCAGCGCGCCGAAGCGCTCGCCGTAGCGATAGAGGCGGTTGAGATCGGTCCGACCATAGTGCGCGCCGTACTCGCTGGTCATCTCGGCGGACATTTCCAGCACCTGGCTGCGCTCGCCGCCCGGGCCGGTCCGCACTTCGGACAGCGACACCTGGCCGCCGGCGACGAAGGACTGCCCGCCACCGGCCGGCAGCACGCCCGGCACCGCCAGGCCGCCGAGCGGTGTGGAGAAGTCCACGCTGGCCCCGGGATGCAGCGCCGCGGCCACCGCATCGCCAGGCAGGGCCTGGACCAGCGCGGCGGCGGCGGCGATGTCGCGCGGGCCCATCTCCGCCGGCGGCTCGTAACCCAGCCAGCGGACGACCGCCTGCAGCTCGGCCGGCGCCATGCGCTCGACATCGACGGGACCATCGCGGCGGACGGGAGTGGTGCCCTCCACGGGGGCGATCGATGCGGTCTCGGCCATGGCGTTGAGGGCTCCCCTCGGCGTGTATCGGTGCGTGTATCGGTGTCGGTCGTGCTGTCGGTGATGCGGTCACGGCGCGCGCGCCCCGGGCTGCGGAGCGCGCGGTCAGGCGGTCAGGCCGCCAGCACCTTGTTCCATTCCGCCACGCGGTCGGCCTTCGCCGCCAGCGCGGCCTCGGCATCGCCCTCGATGCGGATCGACTTGATCTTGTCGCCCTGGCGCACGGCGTCGACCACGTCCAGACCTTCGGTGACCTTGCCGAACACGGTGTGCTTGCCGTCCAGCCAGCCGGTGGCGACGTGGGTGATGAAGAACTGGCTGCCGTTGGTGTTGGGGCCTGCGTTGGCCATCGACAGCACGCCGCGCTCGTGGCGCACGCCGTTGTTGGTCTCGTCCTCGAAACGGTAGCCCGGGCCGCCGCGGCCGCTGCCTTCGGGGCAGCCGCCCTGGATCATGAAGTCCGCGATGACGCGGTGGAAGCTGAGCCCGTCGTAGAAGCGGCGCTGGACCAGGTTGACGAAATTGGCGACCGTGAGCGGCGCCTTGTCGGCGAACAGCTCGACGTGGATGGGGCCGCGGTCGGTGTCGAAAATGGCAGTCAGGGACATGGGTCTGGTGTCGGGTGTGTGGACGGGGGCGACACCCTACCACGAGCCACCGCACCGGCCGATGTACGGATCGGCACGGAACCCCGACGCATGCATGTGTTCCCGCGTGGCCGTCCGGCCGGCGGGCGAAGGCCCCGCAGGCGGTGGCGCCATCGCGGCGCCGTCCCGCCGCGACGCGGCCCGCCAGCGGGCAGCCGGCGCGAGGCTTCAGCGCCGGTCGCGGGCCGACAGCAGCATGCGCACCATCGCATACCAGGCCAGCACGAAGGTCACGCCGCCCACGATCAGCAGCGGCAGGCGCAAGGCCGCGGGCAGCGCCTGCGCCGGGGCGGACTCGGGCGCGAACTGCATCATCAGGCCCAGGCCCAGGGCGAACAGGCCGAGGGTATCCACCAGCAGCAGCCACATCGGCGGCTTCCAGGGCTGGCGCGGGCGGGGGGCGTGCGGCGTCAAGGGCGGGCTCCGGAGGGGTGGGCAGCAGGCGCCGGTGCGGGTCGGCAGGCATCCGGAGCGCGATTTCGAGGGATTTTCAGGCGTTTCGAGGCGTTTCCGGGCGGCCCGGGGCCGGCCCGGCCGACGCCTGAACGGGCCCGGAGACACGAATCATCCGCCGCTGGAGCGTTTGCTCGCGGCAGCCCGCTATAATAGCCGGCTTCCCTCCACGACAATTCGCGCCCGGCCTGTCTGCGGCGCCCATTCGCCATGTCTGCCCAAAACTCCGTCGAACGCCTCCGCAACATCGCCATCGTCGCCCACGTCGACCATGGCAAGACCACCCTCGTCGACCAGCTGCTCAAGCAGTCCGGCACCCTGAACGAGCGCGCCGTGGTCCCGGACCGGGTCATGGACAGCAACGACCTGGAGAAGGAGCGTGGCATCACCATCCTCTCCAAGAACACCGCGATCCGCTGGACGAATCCCAGGACCGGCGAGCAGTGGCGCATCAACATCGTCGACACCCCCGGCCATGCCGACTTCGGCGGCGAGGTGGAACGCGTGCTGTCGATGGTGGATTCGGTGCTGATCCTGGTCGACGCGATGGACGGCCCGATGCCGCAGACCCGCTTCGTCACCCAGAAGGCCTTCGCGATGGGCTTCAAGCCGATCGTCGTGGTCAACAAGGTGGACCGCCCGGGCGCGCGCGCCAGCTGGGTGCTCGACCAGACCTTCGATCTGTTCGACCGCCTCGGCGCGACCGACGACCAGTTGGATTTCACCACCGTCTACGCCTCCGGCCTGCAGGGCTACGCCGGCATGAGCGAGGACGTGCGCAGCGGCGACATGACCCCGCTGTTCGAGGCGATCTGCGAGCACGTGCCCGCGCCGCCGGTGGACCCGGACGGCCCGTTCCAGATGCGCGTGACCTCGCTGGACTACAACAACTACGTCGGCATCATCGGTGTCGGTCGCATCCAGCGCGGCAAGGTCAAGACCAACCAGCCGGTGGTCGTGATCGACCGCGAGGGCAAGACCCGCAACGGCAAGGTGCTGCAGGTGCTCGGCTTCATGGGCCTGGAGCGCGTGGAAGTGCCCGAGGCGCAGGCCGGCGACATCATCGCCTTCAGCGGCATCGAGGGCATCGGCATCTCCGACACCCTGTGCGCGCCCGACGCCGTCGAGCAGCTCCCGGTGCTGGCCGTCGACGAGCCGACCATCTCGATGACCTTCCAGGTCAACGACTCGCCCTTCGCCGGCGTGAAGGAGCGTTCGGGCGGCAAGTTCCTCACCTCGCGCCAGCTGCGCGACCGCCTCACCCGCGAGACCCAGCACAACGTCGCGCTGAAGGTCGAGGACACCCAGGACGCCGACAAGTTCAAGGTGTCCGGCCGCGGCGAGCTGCACCTGTCGATCCTGATCGAGACCATGCGCCGCGAAGGCTACGAGCTGGCCGTGTCGCGTCCGGAAGTGATCATCCGCGAGATCGACGGCGTGATGCAGGAGCCGATCGAATCGCTGGTGGTCGACATGGAAGAGCAGTTCCAGGGCGGCGTGATGGGCCGTCTCGGCGAGCGCAAGGCGCTGCTGCAGAACATGGAACCCGACGGCAAGGGCCGCGTGCGTCTGGATTACCTGATCCCGGCGCGCGGGCTGATCGGCTTCCAGACCGAATTCCGCACGCTCACCGCCGGCACCGGCCTGCTGTTCCACGTCTTCGACCACTACGGCCCGAAGACCGAGGGCAGCATCGGCCAGCGCCAGAACGGCGTGCTGATCTCCAACGGCACCGGCCCCTCGCCGGCCTACGCGCAGATCGCGATGCAGGAACGCGGCCGGCTGTTCATCGAGCCGGGCGAGGAGATCTACGAGGGCCAGATCGTCGGCATCCACAGCAAGGACAATGACCTCACCGTCAACGCCCTGCGCGGCAAGCAGCTCACCAACTTCCGCGCCTCGGGCAAGGACGACGACGAAGGCCTGATCCCGCCGATAAAGTTCTCGCTGGAGCAGGCGCTGGAGTTCATCGACGACGACGAGCTGGTGGAAGTCACGCCCAAGCAGATCCGTCTGCGCAAGAAGCTGCGCACCGAAACCGACCGCAAGCGCGCCTCCCGCGCGGCCTGACCGCCGCGCGGCGCACGGACGGGCACGGACGCGTGACGGCGATGGCCGACAGCGGCGGCACGGGCGACGACGTTCGCTCGGCCGCCGCATCCCCCGGCCATGACGGCCACCGCGGCCTGCGCGCCATCGCCGCGCTGGAAGCGGCGAAAAGCCTCTTCGCCCTGCTCGCCGCCAGTGGCCTGGAGCTGCTGGGCCCGGCGCCGATCCGCCGCTTTCTGGCGTGGCTGATCGAGGTGTTCCGCTTCGACGCCCACCACAGTGCGGTGGCGAGCGTGATGCGCCATGTCGACCCGGCCTCGGTGCACGCGGTCGCCCTGGGCGCCGCCGCATACGGCGCGCTCCATCTGCTGGAAGCCTGGGGCCTGTGGCGCGAACGCCTGTGGGCCTCTTGGCTGGGCTGCGTGAGCGCCGCGGTCTATCTGCCGTTCGAATTCTGGGCACTGCTCCGCGAACCGGGGTGGGTGGAACTGGCGGTGGTCGCGATCAATCTCGCCATCGTCGCCGTGCTGGCGCGCGATGTATGGCGTCGGCAACGCACACGCACGGCCTGAGCCTTCGGTTCGAAGCCCTCCGTCCATCCGAAGCCCGCCGCCCACGCCTGTCATCCAAGCCCTCGCCGATGCCCGCACGCTTCGCATCCCGTCCACTCGAAGACGCCGAACGCGCGGCGTTGCCGCCGCCCCGTCGCCTGTACCGGCTCCGTGCGCTGCCCTGGCCCCTGGTGCATTTCGTTTTCTATCTCCTGATCGCCTGGCTGGCATTCGCGGCATTCGGCAGCCTGCTGTTCGCGGCGCTGGAAGAGGCGGGCCTGCCGCTCAGTCGATTGCCCGAAGCCGCAGCGCTGGTGATCGGAATCGCCATCTACGCCGCGCTGACACTCATCCCGGGCCGGCTGGCCTACCGTCGTTGGCGCCGCGACACCCGCAGCGACCGCGAGCGTGCGCGCGACCTGCGCGAGGGCCGGGTGGACGTGATCCAGGTCGAGGACGCCGCGCTGGCGGCCCTGCCCGGCCTGCTGGACGGTAGTTTCCTGCTCTGCGATCTCGGCGAAGGCCGCAGCCTGCTGCTGGACCGGGAACGCATGCGGGCGCTGTGCGGAGCGGTGGTGCCTCCGGTCACCCACGGCTCCGAGACGTCCGGCGCGCCGCCCGTGGCGGGGTTCCCGTGCCGGAGCTTCGTGCTGCACCGCCTGCCGCACAGCGGGCGGTGCCTGCGCCTGGAGCCGCTGGGCGCCCCCTGCGGGTTGCCACCGGTCCCCGAGCGGCTCACGCTGCGCGACTCCGAGCTGGCCGCATTCCGCGACAATCCCGACTGCGACGCGCTCGTGCTGCCGCGTGCCTTCGCCGGGCTGGTGCCCGGGCTGGCGGCGCAGACGGACCCCGGCTGAGCTTTCAGCACATGCGTCGCCGGCCCGGGCCCGACAGCATCCCACTACCCAGCGGCTGTCCGGCCGCACCCCTCACGGAGTTCCGCATGCACCCGACCCACATGGCCTCGCGCCGCCTCGGCCTCGCTGTCGCCCTCGCCCTCGTGGCCGCACCCGCGCTGGTCGCCGCGAAGGATCTGCCCGCACCGCGCGCACTGATCGACCGCCATCTCGCCGCCATCGGTGGCGCCGACGCCCTGCGCGACAGCGGCGACGGCACCGCGAAGATCAGCATCGAAGTGGCCGAGAACGGCATGCGTGGCGACATGGTGCTGTACGCGCGCGGCGAGGACCTGGTGATGAACATGACCATGATGGGCATGCAGATCAGCATGGGCTCGGTGGGCGGCGTGTCATGGTCGATCGACCCGATGCTCGGCCCGCGCCTGATCGAGGGCGAGGAACTGGAAGAGCAGCGCCGGCAGATGGACCCGGACGTGCTGACCTTCTCCGACGCGGCCATCGAGTCGATGAAGACCGTCGCGCTCGCCGATTCCGAGGGCCGGCCCTGCTACCGCGTCGAAATCGTCTGGAAGGACGGCAACGACACCGCGACCTGCTTCGACGTGGACGACGGCCTGGCCCTGTCCAGCGAATTCACCTCGACCTCGCCGATGGGCGAAACGCGCCAGACCATGCACCTCTACGACTACAAGCAGTACGGCGCGGTGAAGATGGCGAGCCGGATGCAGGGCAAGACCATGGGCATGACCCAGATCATGACCATCGACAGCTTCGAATTCGGCACGCCGCCCGACTCTGCCTTCGCCCTGCCGGCGGCCATCGTCGCGCTGACCCAGGCCGATGCCGATGCCGATGCCGATGCCGAGGACGTGGGCAAGGACGAAGCCAGGACGGAGGCGGGCGCGGAGTGAGCGCCCGTCTGCGCACCGCCGCGCTGCTGCTGGCCGGCGCACTGCCTGTGGCGGCCTGCGCGGCGTGGTCGGGCCAGGCCGCCCCGGACGCGGATCCGCAGGCAGCGCCACGCGGCGCACCGCCGAACGCCCACCCGGCCGTCAAGAGCACGTCCCCCGCACCGCTGCGCGCAGCGGAGACCTTCGCTGTGGTCTGGGAGAAGCTGCGCGACAGCGGCTTCGGCGAAGACCGCGACGACATCGACTGGGCGGCGCTGGAGGCCCGGCACCGGCCGGCGATCGAAGGCGCCGAAGACCTCGCCGCCCTGCGCCGCGAGCTCAATCGCCTGCTGCAGGCGGTGGGCGTGTCCCACCTCGGCCTGATCCCGGCCGAAGCCATTCCGCAGCCCAGGGCACGGCCGGCATCGAAGGCGAACGCCGGCCCGGACGCATCCGCCGAGGCCGGGACGAAGCCCTCCCGTGGGTCGGGATCGGCTGCGAAGCCTTCACGCTCCGACACCGTCGCAGACGCGGCCGACTCCGGGGGCCGTGCAGAGGCCGATGCACTGGCCAATACACAGGCCGATGCCGAAGACGACGCCTCCACGCCGGAGGATGAGGCCCAGACCCGCGCCGCGCTCGGCCTGCGGGTGATGGTGATCGGCGACGCGCTGCATCTGCTGCAGGTCGAGGCGGGTTCGCCCGCGGCCGCGGCCGGGCTGCGGCCCGGGTGGCAGCTGGAGGCCATCGACGACTGGGCGATCGCGCCTGCGGTGGCCAGCGTGCTGGCCCAGCCGGACGGCATGGCCCGTCGCCGGGCCCTGCTCGGCTTCGAGATGGCCGCCAACGAGCGGCTGTCCGACCTCGACCCGGAGGACACCGTCCGCCTGCGGCTCCGCGACACCCTGGGCCAGCCGCGGGTGGTCGCCCTGACCGCCCGCGAGACGCCCGGGCCTTACCTGCAGTTGATGCCCGGCATGCCGCCGATGCCCTTCCGCTACCGGGCCGAACGGCTGAACCTGCCAACCGGCGCGTGCACGCTGTATGTGGAATTCGACCTGTGGGCGCAGCCGGCCTTCGACCGTCTCGCCGCGACTCTGCGCGAGCAGCCCGACTGCGACCGGCTGATCCTGGACCTGCGCGGCAACCCCGGCGGGCAGCTCTTTTCCATGACCGCCGTCGGCGGCCTGCTCTACGACAAGACCACCAGCCTGGGCGCGATGAAGACCGCGCAGGGCACCCTGCGCCTGACCGTGCTGCCGCGCCGCGTCGCCGACGACGGCACCCGGCTGCGACGCCTCGGCGGGCCGGTGGCGGTGCTGATCGACCGCGGCTCGGCCAGCAGCTCGGAAATCTTCACCGCAGGCCTGCAGGCCACCGGCCGGGCCCGCGTGTTCGGCGAGACCAGCGCGGGCATGGCCCTGCCCGCGATCACCGCACGCCTGCCTTCGGGCGACTGGCTGTATTTCCCGACCGCGGACATGACCGACCCCGATGGCCGCCGGATCGAAGGCCAGGGCGTCGCCCCGGATGTCGTGATCACGCCCACCGTGGCGACGCTCGCCGCCGGTGAGGACCCCGCGCTGGCCGCGGCGATGGGCTGGATCGCGCAATCGGCGGGTGAGCCGGTGCCCGCCGCCCGTGGCGCCCGCTGACCCCCGGCCGGATCGTCCAGTGATCGGCACCAGACCCGCATCCGACTGCCCCCCATCCTGATCGGCCGCATGCCCTGCGGCCGGTGGGGACGTGCGCCGTACGCCGGGAATCCACAGGGAATCCAGAGACTACATCTCCGCTACAGGCCCGCCGGCCTGCGCGCCGGGCCGCCCCTCCTCCCCATCGCCTGAGGCCAGGTCGCTCTGCACCGGGCCGGCGGCGATCAACGCCAGCAGTTCCCCGATCCGGCAGTGTGCCTCCAGCGGATGGCGCAGACGGATCTCGCCGTGCACCCGGTAACGGTTGCGCCGGCCGTCGCGCTCGCGGGCGATCACCCCGCCCTCCTCCAGCTCCGCAAGAATGCGCAGCACCGCGCGCTCGGTGATCCCGACCCGTGCGGCGATGTCGCGCACCGTCGGCTCGCCCTCGGCGGTCAGGCAGACCAGGACATGGGTGTGATTGCTGAGAAAGGTCCAACCGGACGTCGCGTGGGCGCTCATGGCATGTGTGCGGGCAGTGATGCATGCAGGGGCTTGACGAACGCATTCTACCGACAAATAATGCATGACAATATTTTCATGCAAATGGAGTCGTGAAATGAATGCCATGCTCAACCCCGACACCCCGCCCACCCTCTCTTCACAGGCGGCCGCGACCGCCGGCTACGTCCCCGCGCGGCTGCCCGCCCGTACGCTCCCGGTGGCCGCCGGCGACGGGATCGGACCCGAGATCATGGACGCGACCCTGGCGGTCCTGCGCGCCGCCGACCCGGCGCTGGAGATCCACCGGGTCACGGTCGGCCTGAAGGCCTACGAAAGCGGGCTGTCGTCCGGCATCGGCGAGGACACCTGGCAGGCGCTCGAGACGCACAAGGTGCTGCTCAAGGGCCCGATCACCACCCCGCAGGGCGGCGGCTACAAGTCGGTCAACGTGACCCTGCGCAAAACGCTCGGCCTGTACGCCAACCTGCGGCCCTGCGTGTCCTACCACCCGTTCGTGACCGCCCTGCACCCGTCCATGGACGTGGTGATCGTGCGCGAGAACGAGGAAGACACCTACGCCGGCATCGAGCACCGCCAGACCGAGGAAGTGGTGCAGTGCCTGAAGCTCATCACCCGCCCCGGCTGCGAGCGGATCGTGCGCTACGCCTTCGAGTACGCCCGCGCGCACGGGCGCAGGAAGGTCACGTGCATGAGCAAGGACAACATCATGAAGCTCACCGACGGCCTGTTCCACCGGGTCTTCGACGAGATCGCCGCGGAGTACCCGGAGATCCGCAGCGAGCACATGATCATCGACATCGGCACCGCGCGCATCGCCAGCCGTCCCACCGATTTCGACGTGGTGGTCACGCCCAACCTCTACGGCGACATCCTCTCGGACGTGGCCGCGGAAGTGGCCGGCTCCATTGGTCTGGCCGGCTCCAGCAACATCGGCCAGGGCTGCGCGATGTTCGAGGCGGTGCACGGCTCGGCGCCGGACATCGCGGGCCAGGACATCGCCAATCCCTCCGGGCTGCTGCTGTCCGCGGTGATGATGCTCGTGCACCTTGGCCGCGCGAAGCCGGCCACCGACATCCACAACGCCTGGCTGTGCGCGCTGGAGGACGGCGTGCACACCGGCGACATCTTCCGCGAAGGCACCAGCCGCGAGCGGGTCGGCACCCGTGCCTTCGCCGAAGCGGTGATCGCGCGCCTCGGCCGGCGCCCGCAGCGGATGGCCGCCGTCGACTATCCGGCCCCCGAAGCCACCCCTCCGCGCCCGACGCTGGCCAGCGTCGCCGCCCATCCCGAAACACCGCGGATCAAGGCACGGAAGGCCCTGACCGGCGTCGACGTGTTTCTCGACTGGGACGCCGAAAACCGTGACCCCGACCGGCTAGGCCCGGCCCTCGAGCGGCTGGCCGGCCCGGACTTCCGACTCGCGCTGATCACCAACCGCGGCGTGAAGGTCTATCCGCAGGGCAATCCGCAGACCCTGCGCACCGACCACTGGCGCTGCCGCTTCATCGCCGCCGGCGACGGCGTGCTGAAGCCGGCGGCCGTTGCACGGCTGCTGCTGCGCGTGGCCGAGGCCGGTTTCGACGCGATCAAGACCGAGCACCTGTACACCTTCGACGGCGCACGCGGGTATTCCCAGGCGCAGGGCGAATAAGCCCGGCACCCGGCACGGCATCGCGCGATGAGCACTCCAGCATCGCCGTACGCCGGCGCGCGGATCGCGCTGGCCACCCTGCACGGCAAGGCCGACGCACTTGCGCCGGCCTTCGCCGCGCTGGGCGCCAGGCTGGTGTTGGCGGAGGGCGTCGATACCGATCTGCTCGGCACCTTCAGCGGGGAGATCGCGCGCACGCAGCCGCCGTTGGAGACCGCGATCGCGAAGGCGCGGCTGGCGATGGCCGCGACCGGCCTGCCCCTGGGCCTCGCGACCGAAGGCAGCTTCGGGCCGGACCCGGTGGTCGGCCTGCTGCCGCTGCATCGCGAGACCATCGTGCTGGTGGACGACGCGCGAGGGATGGTGGTGCACGAGCGGATCGACACGCACGAGACCAACCACGGCGGCGGCTGGCTGCGCGACGGCGAAGGCCTCGACGTGGCCCGACTCTCGCGCTGGGGCTTCCCGTCGCACGCGGTGATGGTGCGCAGCGAACCGTTCCGGCCCGGCATGCGGGTCGTGAAGGGCATCGTCGAACGCGACGCGCTGGAGCGCGCGGTGGCCGCGTGCATCGCTGCCTCGCCTGAGGGCCGTGCGCGCGTCGATACCGACATGCGCGCGCATCTCAATCCGACCCGGATGCGCCAGATCGCCCTGCTCGGCGAACGCCTGGCGCAGCGCCTGCGCTGCCTGTGCCCGCAGTGCGATGCCCCGGGCTTCGGGATGGCCCGGGCACTGCCGGGCCTGCCCTGCGAAGGCTGCGGCATGCCCACGACGCGCCTCCTCGCGGAAGTCCATGCCTGCCCGGCCTGCGGCCACAGCACACAACGCCCGCGCAGCGATGGTCTGGCCTGCGCCGATCCGGCGCACTGCGACATCTGCAATCCCTGAAACCACGCCGCATACCGCCCCGCCCCGTCCTTTCGGCGACGGCCGACGGATGCGACAGCTTCAGAGCGTCGCTGGCGCCTGCACCTGCGCACGCTTGCGCACGATCAGCATCGTGATCTCCAGCGCCTGTTCGTAGTTGAGGCGCGGGTCGACGTTGCTGCGGTACGCACGCTCCAGATCGGCGTCGGTGAGATCGCGCGCACCGCCGGTGCACTCGGTCACGTCTTCTCCGGTCAGCTCCAGATGCACGCCGCCCAGCCGTGTACCGGCCGCGGCGTGCAGGTCGAACGCCTGCTCCACCTCGCTGCGGATGTTGTCGAAGCGCCGGGTCTTGTAACCGTTGCTGGTCGACTCGGTGTTGCCGTGCATCGGGTCGCTGACCCACAGCACGCGACGGCCTTCGCGACGCACCGCCTCCAGCAGCGGGGGCAGCTTCTCGGCGATCTGGCCCACGCCCATCCGGTGGATCAGGCTCAGGCGGCCGGGCTCGTCGTGTGGATTCAGCGCGTCGATCACCCGCATGAGTTGGTCCGGCGTCACCGACGGGCCGACCTTCAGCGAGACCGGGTTGCGGATGCCGCGGAAGTACTCGACATGGGCACCGTCCAGCGCGGCGGTCCGCATGCCGATCCACGGGTAATGCGTGCCCAGATTGAACCAGCCGCTCTGGCGCGGCACCTGGCGGGTCACCGCTTGCTCGTAGGGCAGCAGCAGGGCTTCGTGCGAGGTGAAGAACTCGACGCTGCGCAGGGTGTGGATGGCCTGCCCGGCGAGCGTTTCCATGAAGCGCACGGCATCGCCGATGCCTTCGACCATCTGCTGGTATTCCGCCGCATGCGGCGAGTGCCCCACCCAGCCGAGGTTCCAGTATTCCGGGTGATGCAGGTCGGCGAACCCGCCATCGATCAGCGAACGCACGAAATTCATGGTCATCGCCGAACGCGCGTGCGCCTTGACCATCCGCCGCGGATCGGGCACGCGGGCCTCGGCGGTGAATTCGGGCGCATTCACGATGTCGCCGCGGTAGCACGGAAGGGTGACATCGCCCCGGGTCTCGTTGTCGGACGAGCGCGGCTTGGCGTACTGCCCCGCAAAGCGGCCCACGCGCACCACCGGCAGGCGCAGCCCGTGCACCAGCACCAGGCTCATCTGCAGCAGCACCTTGAGGCGGTTGGAGATGATGTCCGGCGTGCAGTCGACGAAGCTCTCCGCACAATCGCCGCCCTGCAGCAGGAACCGCCTGCCCTCCTGGGCATCGGCGAGCTGCTGCTTGAGAGTGAGCACCTCGCGCGAAGTCACCAGCGGCGGCAGCGCGTGCAGCTCGTCCACCACCGCATCGAGCGCCGCCACGTCCGGATACTGCGGCTGCTGCAGTGCCGGGTATCGACGCCAGCTCGCGGGCTGCCAGTCGGCGGCGGGCTCGGGGACGGCGTGCAACAGGTCGTGACGGTTCATGGGGACACTCCAGTTCCTCAGGGCGCCGCGGGACGCGGCTTGAAGGCGATCAGCAGGGCGAACACGCCCAAAACGACAAACCAGACCAATGCCCAGGCGGGCATCGACAGACCAAGAAAGGTCCAATCGATCTTGGCACACTCGCCAGAGCCGGTAAGCACCATGCGAACGACGTCGGTCAGCGGGTTGACCTCCATCATGAATTCCAGCGGAGGCCCGCACGAGGGCACCTGGTCGGGCGGCAAGGTGGTCAGGTGGACATGGCGGCCGGCGATCCCGGCGCCCACACCGGCGGCGACAAGCGCCGACAGCCCGTAGATGCGTCGCGCGAGCGCCGATGCCGGCGCGTGCAGCGCCGCCAGCAGGAAGACCAGGCCGAGCGCCGCGAATGCGATGCGCTGGAAGATGCACAGCGGACAGGGCTTGAGCTCCCAGTAGCTCTGGGAGAACAGGGCGAAGCCGATCAGGCCCGCACAGAGTGCGAAGCCGAGCAGCGCCTGGGCGCGAAAGGACCAACGGAGCGGATTGAGGGTCATGTCGGAATTTCAGGTCGAGGGGCACGAACCTGCTGCATCGCAGCATACCCGCTGCCGAAGTCACAAAAAACCCCGGCAGCGCCGGGGTTCCGACAGGGATCCCGCACAGGGGTTCCCCGGATGTCGCGATCACGCAGTGGGCATGGATACAAGGCGTCTACAGACGATGGGCGGTGATGTGGACACCTGTCGGCTCCTGCACCTTCCGGCAAGCCGATCCGCAGCGCCGGCAGCCGGAAGGGCTACGAGCAGCCTGCCTCCACGCAATCCGAGGGGCGTGTCGCGAACGACGGCGACCACCGCTCTGATATACCTGCCCTGCCTGACCAACGGCTCCGATGCGCGACTGTGCATCGGAGCCAGGGAGTGGCTGCGATCAGGCCGCAGCTTCCGGACGATCGACAAGCTCGACGTAGGCCATCGGCGCGTTGTCGCCGTCGCGGAAGCCGCACTTCAGGATGCGCAGATAGCCGCCCGGACGCTCGCGGTAGCGCGGGCCGAGGGTGGTGAACAGGGTACCCACCGCTTCCTTGTCGCGCAGACGCGCGAAGGCCAGGCGGCGGTTGGCGACGCCGTCGATCTTGGCCAGGGTGATCAGCGGCTCGGCGACGCGGCGCAGTTCCTTGGCCTTGGGCAGCGTGGTACGGATCAGGCCGTGCTTGATGAGCGAGGCCGTCATGTTGCGGAACATCGCTTCACGGTGGCTGCTGGTGCGGCTGAATTTGCGTCCGGATTTCTGGTGGCGCATGGTCGTGATTCCTATGGAACGTGTCGCGGCCCGGTGTAGGAGCGGCCCTAGCCGCGAACACGAGCCAAGTTGAAAGTGATCGCGGCCGTGGCCGCTCCTGCGGTGAGCCTCAGCCCAGCATGCCGTGGGCGGCGATGCCGGCCGGCGGCCAGTTCTCGAGCTTCATGCCGAGCGACAGACCGCGCTGGGCCAGAACTTCCTTGATCTCGGTCAGCGACTTCTTGCCGAGGTTCGGGGTCTTGAGCAGTTCGACTTCGGTCTTCTGGATCAGGTCGCCGACGTAATAGATGCTCTCGGCCTTGAGGCAGTTGGCCGAACGCACGGTCAGCTCCAGATCGTCGATCGGACGCAGCAGGATCGGATCCACACCGGCGGTGGCCGGCTTGGCGGCGCCACGGTCGCGGTGGGTGAAGTCGCCGAAGACCGACAGCTGATCGGTCAGGATGTCGGCCGCGGTGCGCACGGCTTCCTCGGCGTCGATCGTGCCGTTGGTTTCGATGTCCAGCACCAGCTTGTCCAGGTCGGTGCGCTGCTCGACGCGCGCGGCCTCGACTTCATAGGCCACGCGACGCACGGGCGAGAAGCTGGCGTCCAGCATCAGACGGCCGATGGCGCGGGTTTCTTCGTCGGGACGACGGCGCGAGGCGGCGGACTGGTAGCCGAAGCCGCGCTCGATCTTCAGACGCATGTTCAGCGCGGTGTCCTTGGTCAGGTGCGCGATGACATGCTCGGTGTTGAGGATTTCGACGTTGTGGTCGGTCTTGATATCGCCGGCCACCACGATGCCAGGGCCCTGCTTGTTCAGACTCAGGGTGGCGGATTCGCCGGTACCCATGCGGATGGCGACGTCCTTGAGATTCAGCAGCACTTCCAGTACGTCTTCCTGCAGGCCTTCGACCGTGGTGTACTCGTGCAGCACGCCGTCGATCTCGACCTCGGTGATGGCGTAGCCGGGAATCGAAGACAGCAGCACGCGGCGCAGCGCGTTGCCGAGGGTGTGGCCGTAGCCGCGTTCCAGCGGTTCGATCACCACCTTGGCGCGATTGCCGGCGAGGCGCTCGATCTGCGGAGCGCGCGGACGCATGACCTGGTTGGCGGATACCGTCATCTTGTGATGTCTCCTGGGGCCGCGGAACGCCCGCGGCGAATGTCTCGGAATGCCTGCCCCGGATGGGGAGGCGGCCGCGGCGCGAAACGCGCAGCGGCCGTGGGGGCGACGCAGGCGGCCGGCGCAGGCCGGCGGCCACGCGTCTATTACTTCGAGTACAGCTCGACGATCAGCGCTTCGTTGATGTCCGCCGGCAGATCGCTGCGATCCGGCACGGCCTTGAAGACGCCGCTGAACTTCTTGCTGTCGACCTCGACCCAGGACGGGGTCAGATCCATGGTCTGCGCCACGTTCAACGCTTCCTGCACGCGCAGCTGCTTCTGCGCCTTCTCGGACAGCACGATCGCGTCGCCGGCCTTGACCTGATACGACGGCAGATTCACCGACTTGCCGTTGACCAGGACGCCGCGGTGCGAGACCAGCTGGCGGGCGGCAGGACGGGTGACCGCGAAACCCATGCGATAGACGACGTTGTCCAGGCGGGTTTCGAGCATCTGCAGCAGGTTCTCGCCGGTGTTGCCCTTCCGGTTCGAAGCCTTCTTGTAGTAGTTGCGGAACTGACGTTCCAGCAGGCCGTAGATACGCTTGACCTTCTGCTTTTCACGCAGCTGGGTGGCGTAGTCGGACAGCTTGCCCTTGCGGGCCGCGCCGTGCTGGCCGGGCTTTTGCTCCAGCTTGCACTTCGAATCCAGCGCACGCGCCGGAGACTTCAGACTGAGGTCTGCGCCCTCGCGACGGGCGAGTTTGCAGGTGGGACCGATATAACGAGCCATGGTGTTCTCTGCTCCTCAGGCCGCGGTCAGACGCGACGCTTCTTCGGCGGACGGCACCCGTTGTGCGGGATGGGCGTCACGTCGATGATGTTGGTGATCTTGTAGCCGACAGCGTTCAGCGAACGCACGGCCGATTCGCGACCCGGGCCGGGGCCCTTGATGCGCACTTCCAGCGACTTCACGCCGTAGTCGAGCGCGATCTTGCCCGCCTTCTCGGCGGCCACCTGCGCGGCGAACGGGGTGGACTTGCGCGAACCGCGGAAGCCCGAGCCGCCCGACGTCGCCCACGAGAGCGCATTGCCCTGGCGGTCGGTGATGGTCACGATGGTGTTGTTGAACGACGCGTGCACGTGGGCGATGCCGTCGGTGACGACGCGCTTGATCTTCTTCTTCGTCTTGTTAGCTGCCGGCTTAGCCATGATCTATGCCCCTTACTTCCTGATGGCCTTGCGCGGACCCTTGCGGGTACGGGCATTGGTCCGGGTGCGCTGGCCGCGCAGGGGAAGGCCGCGACGGTGGCGCAGGCCGCGGTAGCAGCCCAGGTCCATCAGACGCTTGATCGCGATGCCGACTTCACGGCGCAGATCGCCTTCGACGATGTACTTGCCCACTTCGGCACGGAGGGTTTCCACCTCGGCCTCGGACAGGTCGCGGATCTTGGTGCTGGCAGTGACGCCGGCAGCCTCGCAGATCTTCTTCGAACGGGTACGGCCAATGCCGTAGATGCTTTGCAGCCCGACCCAGACGTGTTTCTGGGCAGGCAGGTTGACACCTGCAATACGCGCCATGCGCGGATCTCCAACGGTTTGCGGCCAGGTCGCCCCGGCTCGGTGTGGCACTGGTTGAAAAGAAATTGAAACTCGGCGTATTCCGGCACATGAAGAAGTTCCGCGTTGCCGCGGTGTGTCGTGCATGCCTGCCGGCACATACGACCACTTCCGGCATGGGGAGAGTGCCCATGCTCCGGCGACGGCACCAGACTGGCGGCACGGCAGGCAGATGCCCGACCGACGCAACCGGCCGACACTCCTCAGGTGTCAGCACAGGCCTGGAGCCACCCGCGCCCGGAACCGCCGCGCGAGTCGCCCTTGATGGGTTCGCCGTTCGGGGTGTGCCCCGGGACGAACCTGACGATGCTTCACGACCGATGCACAGGCATGCAGTCGAAACTGAACGCGCGATTATAGAGCACGCGTTCGCATTATGGAAGCCCTCTCCTCAGGACAGGGCTGTTCTCCGATCCGAGCCCTTGCAGGGCGCGGAATGACGGCGAGTCAGAGTCGCGGAAGACCGCGACCGCCGCCCTTCAGATTCGCCTTCTTCAGCAGGCTTTCGTACTGGTGCGACATCAGATGCGCCTGGATCTGCGCGATGAAGTCCATGACCACCACCACGACGATCAACAGCGAGGTGCCGCCGAAGTAGAACGAGGCACTGAGCTCCTGCTGCATGAAGGTCGGCAGCAGGCAGACGATCACCAGATAGGCCGCGCCCGCGGCCGTAAGCCGGGTCAGCACACCATCGATGTAGTCGGCGGTGGCCTTGCCCGGGCGGATGCCGGGGATCAACGCGCCCGACTTCTTCAGGTTGTCCGCGGTTTCCTGCGAATTGAACACGAGGGCGGTGTAGAAGAATGCGAAGCCGACGATGAGCGCCGAGAACAGCACGGCATACAGCGGCTCGCCGGGCGACAGGGCCTGGGTGACGCGCTGCACCCAGGTGACCTCACCCGTCTGCGCGAACCACTGCGACGCAGTCGCCGGGAACATGATGATGGACGACGCGAAGATCGCCGGAATCACGCCCGCCATGTTGAGCTTGAGCGGGAGGAACGAGGACTGGTTCATGTACGCGTTGCGACCGCCCTGGCGGCGCGCGTAGTTGACCGTGATCCGGCGCTGGCCGCGCTCGACGAACACCACGAAGAAAGTGAACAGCGCGACGATCAGGATGATGGCCATGACCGCCAGCGAGCTGATGTCGCCGTTGCGGGCCTGCTCGAGGGTGGTGATGACCGCACCCGGCAGACCGGCGACGATGCCGGCGAAGATGATCAGGGAAACACCGTTGCCGATGCCGCGCTCGGTGACCTGCTCGCCCAGCCACATCAGGAACATGGTGCCAGCGGTCAGTGCGACCACGGCGGTCAGGATGAAGCCCGGACCCGGCGAATAGACCACCGGGATGCCGGTGCCGGCGCCCTGCGTCTGCAGAGCGAAGGCGATGCCGGCCGCCTGGAACACCGCCAGCGGGATCGCACCGATGCGCGACCACTGGGTGATGCGGCGACGACCGGACTCGCCTTCCTTCTGGATCGCCTTGAGGCTGGGCAGGATCTGCACCAGCAACTGGACGATGATCGAGGCCGAGATGTAGGGGACGACGTTGAGCGCGAACAGACTGAAGCGTTCGAGGGCGCCACCGGAGAACATGTTGAACATGTCCACGATGGTGCCTTCCTGGGTCTTCATCAGCTCGACCATGGCATCGGGATTGACGCCCGGCACCGGGATGTAGCAGCCGATGCGGTACACCAGCAATGCCCCGAGGACGAACAGAAGCCGCTGACGCAGCTCCGTGAACTTGCCGAGACCACCCAGACCGCCCATCGCTGTCGCGCTACGCGCCATGCCCTTACTCCTCGATGCTGCCGCCGGCGGCTTCGATCGCCGCACGGGCGCCGGCGGTGGCCAGCAGACCCTTGACGACCAGCTTCTTGCTCAGCTCGCCCTTCTTGACGATCTTGGCGCGCTTGGCGGTGGTCGGCACGAGGCCGGCCTCGCGCAGCGCGGCGAAGTCCACGGTGCCTTCCAGCTTGTCCAGCTGGTACAGCAGCACTTCGGCGGTGTCCTGCGCGGTGCGCGAACGAAAGCCGATCTTCGGCAGACGGCGCTGCATGGGCATCTGGCCGCCTTCGAAGCCGGCCTTGATCTTGCCCTTGCCGGCGCGCGCGAACGAACCCTTGTGACCGCGGCCGCAGGTCTTGCCGAGGCCGGAACCGATGCCGCGACCGACGCGCACGGCGTCCTTGCGGGCGCCTTCGGCGGGCTTGAGAGTGTTGAGACGCATGATGATTACTCCTCCACGCGGACGAGGTAGTGAAGCTGATTGATCAGACCGCGCACCTGCGGGCTGTCCTTCAGTTCACGCACGTCGTTGAGCTTGTTGAGGCCCAGCGCCTTCACCGACAGACGGTGACGGGCCTGGGTGCCGCGCAGGCCCTTGATCAGGCGGACCTTGACGGTGCCGGATTGATTAGCCATGGAAGATGTCCTCCGCCTTCTTGCCGCGCTTGGCCGCGATGCGGGTCGGCGACTGCATGCTGGACAGGCCCTTGACCGTGGCGCGCACCAGATTGATCGGATTGCGCGAACCGACGGCCTTGGCCAGCACGTTCTTCACGCCGACCGCTTCGAGCACGGCGCGCATCGCGCCGCCGGCGATCACGCCGGTACCTTCGGACGCGGGCTGCATGAACACGCGCGCAGCGCCGTGACCGGCCTTGACCTGGTGCCAGAGCGTGCCGTTGTTCAGATCGACATTGCTCATGTTCTTGCGGGCGTACTCCATCGACTTCTGGATGGCGACCGGCACTTCGCGCGCCTTGCCATAGCCGAAGCCGACCTTGCCGTTGCCGTCGCCCACCACCGTCAGTGCGGTGAAGGTGAACTGACGACCGCCCTTGACGGTCTTGCTGACGCGGTTGACCGCGATCAGCTTTTCGATCATGCCGTCATCGACTTCTTCGCGGTTGCGATCACGATCGCGGCCCCGCTGTTCACGTTGTTCTGCCATTTCGATTCTCGGTTGTGAATGGATTTGCGGCTTGGCCGCTTATGGTTGTGGTGTGGAGCGGGCGTTCCGCCACCCTGGAAACCCGGGGCGGCGTCCGATACGGACCGTATCGGCGGCATGACGTTTCGTTCGAGACCGATGTGGACCGAGCAGGCCCGTTTCAAGCCCCAGTCTCGGGGCAGGTGCCGACCGAGGCCCGCACCCGCACCGCAGTGGGACAGGCAGGCGCCCATCCCACGAAGAACACGAAACGCTTAGAACTGGAGACCGGCCTCGCGCGCGGCGTCCGCCAGGGCCTTCACGCGGCCGTGGTAGCGGTAGCCCGAACGATCGAAAGCGACGGACTCGATGCCGGCAGCCTTCGCCTTTTCGGCGATGATGCGGCCCACGCGGGCGGCCGCTTCCCTGTTCTTGCCGTTCTTCAGGCCGTCGCGGACGTCGGCCTGCATGGTGTTGGCGGCAGCCAGCACCTTGGAACCATCGGCGGTGAAGACCTGCGCGTAGATGTGCTGGCCGGTGCGCAGCACGGACAGGCGCGGCACGCCGAGCTTGCGGATATGCGATCGCGTGGACTTGGCGCGACGCAGACGGGCGATTTTCTTTTCCATTGCTCTATACCTCGGAAGCGGATCGGCAACGACGGTCGGAGGACCGCCTTACGCCTTCTTGGCTTCCTTGCGGATGATGGTTTCGTCGGAGTACTTCACGCCCTTGCCCTTGTAGGGCTCCGGCGGACGGAACGCGCGGATCTTGGCGGCAACTTCGCCTACGCGCTGCTTGTCTGCGCCGGCGACCACGATCTCGGTCTGCGTCGGAGTGGTGATGGTGATGCCTTCGGGGGCCGCGAAGACCACCGGGTGCGAGAACCCGAGCGAAAGGCTCAGATCCTTGCCCTGCATCGAGGCGCGGTAACCGACGCCGACGAGGTCGAGTTTGCGCTCGAAGCCCTGGCTCACACCGTGCACCATGTTGGCGATGATGGCGCGCAGGGTGCCGGTGAGGGCGATCTGCGCGGGGTCGTTGGCCGAGAGCTGGGCATTGCCGTCCTCGATCTTGACCTCGATGTCGGCCGGCTTGGTGATCGACAGGGTGCCCTTCGGGCCCTTGACGGTCACGTTTTCGGCCTGGATGTTCAGTTCGACGCCCTTCGGGAGGGCGATCGGCTTCTTGGCGACGCGGGACATGGGACCGTTCTCCTTATGCCACGAAGCACAGGACTTCACCGCCGACGCCCTGCTGGCGCGCCTGCGCATCGGTCATGATGCCCTTGGAGGTGGAAATGATGGCGACGCCCAGGCCGCCGAGCACCTTCGGCAGATCGGCCTTGCCGCGGTACTGACGCAGACCGGAACGCGAGACGCGATGCAGGCGCTCGATCACCGGACGGCCTTCGAAATACTTCAGCACGATCTCCAGCTCGACCTTCGGGCCGGCTTCGGTCACGCGCAGGTCGTTGATGTAGCCTTCGTCCTTGAGGACCTTGGCGATCGCGACCTTGATCTTGGAGGACGGCATCTTCACCGTCGGCTTGCCGACCGCGGCCGCATTCTTGATGCGGACCAGCATGTCGGCGATGGGATCAGTCATGCTCATTGAGAGTCACCTTGATGAGTAGCACCGATATCCGCTTTCGCGAAATCTGTCTTGGGTTGTGGCCCGGCGAACCGGGAGAATCTGCCGAATCGGCATCAGCCGAGACGGCGACAGGCCGGGCAAAGGCCGGCCTGCGGAACCGCATATGCTACCAGCTATCCACCCGGTTGGGTGGAAGCCGGCGGCGGACTTACCAGCTGGCCTTGCGCAGGCCGGGCACGTCACCACGCATGGTGGCTTCGCGCAGCTTGTTGCGGCCGAGGCCGAACTTGCGGTACACGCCGCGCGGACGGCCGGTCAGGGCGCAGCGCAGGGTCTGGCGGGCAGGCGAGGAGTCGCGCGGAAGCTTCTGCAGCTTTGCAGCGGCATCCATCTTCTCTTCCAGGCTGCCGTCCTGGCTGTTGATGATCTTCTTCAGCGCTTCGCGCTTGGCGGCGTACTTCTTCGCCAGCTTGGCCCGCTTGATTTCGCGGTTCACCATCGAGGTCTTGGCCATGTCGTGATATCCCGGATCAGTTGCGGAAGGGGAAGCGGAAGGCTTCGAGCAGCGCCTTCGCCTCGGCATCGGTCTTCGCCGAGGTGGTGATGGCGATGTCCATGCCGCGGATCGCGTCGACGGCGTCGAAGTCGATTTCCGGGAAGATGATCTGCTCTTTCACGCCCATGTTGTAGTTGCCACGACCGTCGAACGCACGGCCGGACACGCCACGGAAGTCGCGCACGCGCGGCAGCGAGACGTTGATCAGGCGATCCAGGAATTCATACATCTTCGCGCGGCGCAGCGTGACCTTGCAGCCGATCGGCCAGCCGTCGCGGATCTTGAAGGACGCAACCGAGACGCGCGCCTTGGTCACCACAGGCGCCTGGCCTGTGATCTTGGCCATGTCGGCGACGGCGTTTTCGAGCACCTTCTTGTTGGCGGCAGCTTCGCCGACGCCCATGTTGACCGTGATCTTCTCGATCTTCGGCACCTGCATGGGATTGGTGTAGCCGAACTGCTTCATCAGCTTCGGCATCACTTCGTTCTTGTAGAACGTTTCCAGACGAGTCGTCATTCGTGCATTCCTCAGGCGTCGACCGCCTCACCGCTGGAGCGGAACACACGCAGTTTGCGTCCATCCTCCAGCTTCTTGATACCGATGCGGCCGCCCTTGCCGGTGGCAGGGTCGAACAGCATGACGTTGGAAATGTGGATCGAGGCTTCACGCTCGATCACGCCACCGGGTTGGCCCGCCTGCGGGTTGGGCTTGGTGTGGCGCTTGACGATGTTGACGTTCGAGACGACCACGCGGTCACCCTCGATACGCACCACATCACCCTGCTTGCCCTTGTCCTTGCCGGCGATGACCAGGACGCGGTCGCCTTTCTTGATTCTGTTCATGTCTGGGTCCTCGCTCAGAGCACTTCGGGCGCGAGCGAAACGATCTTCATGAACTTCTCCGAGCGCAGCTCGCGAGTGACGGGCCCGAAGATGCGGGTCCCGATCGGTTCATGCTTATTGTTCAGCAGCACGGCGGCGTTGGCATCGAAGCGGATCAGCGAACCGTCGGCGCGGCGCACACCCTTGCGGGTGCGAACGACGACGGCGTTGTACACCTCGCCCTTCTTGACCTTGCCGCGCGGAATAGCGTCCTTGATGGACACCTTGATGATGTCGCCGATGCCTGCGTAACGGCGCTTGGAGCCGCCCAGCACCTTGATGCACATCACTTCCTTCGCACCGGAGTTGTCGGCCACTTCGAGATGGCTTTGCATCTGGATCATGTGTCAGCCCTCCTCTTATTCGGCCGCGCGTTCGACGATTTCGACGACGCGCCAGTTCTTGGTCTTGGACATGGGGGCACATTCGGCCACCCGCACGATATCGCCTTCGTTGCAGCTGTTCTCCGCATCGTGGGCGTGGAGCTTGGTCGAGCGGCGGATGTACTTGCCGTACAGCTCGTGCTTGACCTGACGCTCGACAAGCACGGTCACGGTCTTGTCCATCTTGTTGCTCACGACGCGGCCCTGGACCGTCCGCTGCTTCTTTTCGGTAGTGTTCATGGTCGGTCCTTACTTCTTCTGACCCAGCAGCATGTTCACGCGCGCGATCTCGCGGCGGACACGGCGGATGTCATGGGTCTTGGCGAGCTGGCCAGTGGCCTTCTGCATGCGGAGCGAGAAGCGCTCCTTGTGCAGATCGGCAAGATGGGTCTTCAGCTCGTCGGCCGACTTGCCACGGAGTTCTTTGAGTTCCATCAGCGCACCGTCCGGGTCACGAAAGTGGTGGTCACCGAGAGCTTGGCGGCGGCGAGACGGAAGGCCTCGCGCGCGGTCGCCTCATCGACGCCCTCGATCTCGTAGATCATGCGGCCGGGCTGGATCTGCGCCACCCAGTACTCGACGTTGCCCTTGCCCGAGCCCATGCGGACTTCGATCGGCTTTTCGGTGATCGGCTTGTCGGGGAAGACGCGGATCCACATCTTGCCGCCGCGCTTGACGTGACGGCTGATGGCACGACGCGCGGATTCGATCTGACGCGCGGTCAGACGGCCGGACGCGGTGGCTTTCAGGCCGTACTCGCCGAAGCTGACCTGGTTGGCATTCCAGCTCAGACCCTCGTTGCGGCCCTTGAAGACCTTGCGGTATTTGGTTCGCTTGGGTTGCAACATGATTAATCCCTCGCTTCACGGTCGCGACGCGGGCCGCGCGGGCGCTCGCGATCGCCACGATCGCCACGCTCGCTGCGCGGGCTGTCGTCCTGCTTCTCCTGGCCGACCTGGGAGAAATCGAAGATTTCGCCCTTGTAGATCCAGGTCTTGATGCCGATCACGCCATAGGTGGTGTGGGCTTCGGCGAAGCCGTAGTCGACGTCGGCGCGCAGGGTGTGCAGCGGCACACGGCCTTCGCGGTACCACTCGGACCGGGCGATTTCCGCACCGTTGAGACGGCCGGCGACGTTGACCTTGATGCCGAGTGCACCGAGACGCATCGCATTGCCCACGGCGCGCTTCATCGCGCGGCGGAACATGATGCGGCGCTCGAGCTGCTGGGCGATCGACTCGGCGACGAGCTGCGCGTCGAGCTCCGGCTTGCGGACCTCGGTCACGTTGATGTGCGCCGGGACGCCCATCACCGCGCTGATCTCCTTGCGCAGCTTCTCGATGTCTTCGCCGCGCTTGCCGATCACCACGCCCGGACGGGCGGTGTGAACGGTGACGCGCGCGGTGTTGGCAGGACGCTCGATCAGGATCTTGCTGATGCCGGCGGCGGACAGCTTCTTGCGGAGCAGTTCACGGACCTTCAGATCGGCGGCGAGATAACCGGCGTATTCCTTCTTGCCGGCATACCACTTCGAGTTCCAGTCCTTGGCGATGCCGAGGCGAATACCGGTGGGGTGTACTTTGTGACCCATGATTATTTGCCCTCGCCCACGATCACGGTGATATGGCTGGTGCGCTTGAGGATGCGGGTACCGCGACCCTTGGCACGCGCCATGAAACGCTTCAGCGTCGGACCTTCGTCGACCATGATGGTCTTGACCTTCAGCAGGTCGATGTCGGCGCCCTGGTTGTTCTCCGCGTTCGCGATCGCCGACTCGACGACCTTGCGGATCATCCCAGCGGCCTTCTTGTCCGAGAACCTCAGCAGATTGACCGCGCGTTCGGCCGACAGGCCACGCACCTGGTCGGCGACCAGACGGGCTTTCTGCGGAGAGATGCGCGCAGTGCGCAGAATGGCTTTGGCTTCCATCATGCTCTCCTTACTTGCCCTTCTTGTCGCCACCATGACCCTTGAAGGTCCGGGTGACTGCGAATTCGCCGAGCTTGTGGCCCACCATGTTTTCGTTGACCAGCACGGGGACGTGCTGCTTGCCGTTGTGCACGGCGATGGTGAACCCGATCATCTCGGGCAGGATGGTGGAACGACGCGACCAGGTCTTGATCGGCTTCTTGCTGGAGCCGGCGGTCTCCACCTTCTTGATGAGATGGTGGTCGACGAACGGACCCTTCTTGAGTGAACGTGCCATGGTCGGTTAGCTCCTGCGATCGCGCACGATGAACTTCTGGGTGCGCTTGTTCTTGCGCGTCTTGTAACCCTTGGTCGGGACGCCCCACGGGGTGACCGGATGCGGGTTGCCCTGGCCGGCCTTCGCCTCGCCGCCACCGTGCGGGTGGTCGACCGGGTTCATGGCCGCGCCGCGGACGGTCGGCTTGACGCCGCGCCAGCGCTTGGCGCCCGCCTTGCCCAGCTTCTCGAGGTTGTGCTCGTCGTTGCCGACTTCGCCGATGGTGGCGCGGCACTCGACGGGCACCTTGCGCATCTCGCCCGAACGCAGGCGAAGCATGGCGTAGGTGCCTTCACGGGCGACCAGCTGTACGCCGGCGCCTGCGGCGCGGGCGATCTGGGCGCCCTTGCCGGGCTTCATCTCGATGCAGTGCACGGTGGAACCCACCGGAATGTTGCGCAGCGGCAGGGTGTTGCCGGCCTTGATCGGAGCATCGTTGCCCGCGATCACCTGATCGCCGGCCTTCAGACCCTTCGGCGCGATGATGTAGCGGCGCTCACCGTCGACGTAGCACAGCAGCGCGATGTGTGCGGTGCGGTTCGGGTCGTACTCGATCCGCTCGACGCGCGCCGGAATGCCTTCCTTGTCGCGCTTGAAGTCGATGATGCGGTAGTGCTGCTTGTGGCCACCACCGATGTGACGGGTGGTGATGCGACCGTGGTGGTTGCGACCGCCGGTCTTGCCCTGCTTCTCGACCAGAGGAGCGTAGGGCGAGCCCTTGTGCAGATCGGGCGTCACCACGCGCACGGCGCTGCGGCGGCCGGCGGAGGTGGGCTTGAATGTCATCAATGGCATCGTCGATTCCTCAGACCTTGATCGCGGTGACGTCGATCGACTGACCTTCGGCCAGCGTCACGTAGGCCTTGCGGCTGTCGCTGCGGCGACCATTGCGGTAGCGGAACGCCTTGGACTTGCCCTTCACGTTGACCACGTTGACCGACTTCACCTGCACGTCGAAGATCTTCTCGACGGCGGCCTTGATGTCGGCCTTGGTGGCATCGGTGGCCACTTCGAAGGCGTACTGATTGTTTTCCTGGGCGCGCACGGTCTTTTCGGACACGCGCGGGGCACGGATCACGCTATAGAGCTGCATGTCGTTCATGCCAGCCACTCCTCGATCTTCTTGACCGCGTCGGCGGTCATCAGGACGCTGTCGGCGCCGACCAGGGCGACGGGATCCAGACCCTGCACGTCGCGGACCTGCACGTAGGGCAGATTGCGCGAGGACAGGTACAGATTCTCCGAAGCGTCCTCGGTGACGATGAGAGGGCGCCTGCCCAGCTCGTAGCCGCCCAGCTTGGCGACGAGGCCGCTGGTCTTCGGCGCATCGATATCGAAGGACTCGACGATCGTGATGCGGCCCTGGCGGTTGAGCTCGGACAGGATCGCGGCGATCGCCGCGCGGTACATCTTGCGGTTGACCTTCTGCGCGAAGCTGCGCGGCTTCGCGGCGAAGGCGCGACCGCCACCGACGAAGATCGGAGCCGTCAGGGCGCCATGACGCGCACCGCCGCCCTTCTGCTTCTTCGACTTCTTGGTGGTGCCGTTGACTTCGGCGCGGGTCTTCTGCGCCTTCGTGCCGGCGCGACCGGCGTTGCGATAGGCAACGACCACCTGGTGAACCAGGTCTTCATTGAATTCGCGGCCGAAGATCGCGTCGGAGACGGTGATCTTGTTGCTGCTGTTGTTGATGGCGAGTTCCATTGTCCTCTCCCTTACTTGCTGGTCGGACGGACAATGACGTCGCCGCCCGGAGCACCGGGGACCGCGCCCTTGATCGCGATCAGGCCGCGCTCGGCGTCGACCTTGACCACTTCCAGGCGCTGCGTCGTCTGCGTCTCGGCACCCATGTGGCCGGACATCTTCTTGCCCGGGAACACACGACCCGGCGTCTGGCGCTGACCGATCGAACCCGGCGAGCGGTGCGACAGCGAGTTGCCGTGCGTGGCGTCGCCCATGGTGAAGTTCCAGCGCTTGATGGTGCCCTGGAAGCCCTTGCCCTTGGTCACGCCCTGGACGTCGACCAGCTGGCCGACTTCGAAGATGTCGGCCTTGATTTCACCGCCGATCTCGAAATCGCCGATCTTGTCAGCTTCGACGCGCAGCTCCCACAGGCCGCGACCGGCTTCGACCTTGGCCTTGGCCAGGTGACCGGCTTCCGGCTTGTTGATCAGCGAGGCGCGCTTGACGCCGGCGGTCACCTGCACGGCAGTGTAGCCGTCGGTGTCCGCGTTCTTGATCTGGACGATGCGGTTCGGGGTGGCTTCGATCAGGGTCACCGGAATCGACTTGCCGTCGTCGGTGAACAGTCGGCTCATGCCGGCCTTGCGGCCGACGATGCCCAACGAATATTTCTTCGCGGTCATGGTCCGTGCCTCAGGTCAGCTTGATCTGGACGTCGACGCCAGCCGCGAGCTCGAGCTTCATCAGCGCGTCCACGGTCTTGTCGTTGGGGTCGACGATGTCGAGCACGCGCTTGTGCGTGCGGGTCTCGTACTGGTCGCGCGCGTCCTTGTCGACGTGCGGCGACACCAGCACGGTGTAGCGTTCGATCTTGGTCGGCAGCGGGATCGGGCCGCGCACCTGGGCGCCCGTCCGCTTGGCCGTCTCGACGATCTCGCTGGCCGAACGGTCGATCAGACGATGATCGAACGCTTTCAGCCGAATCCGGATTTTTTGATCCGCCATGACGGAAATTCCTCGTTGAAAGAGCGACAGGCTCGACGGCTGGGTGCGCCGAACCCCCTTTTGTACCGCTGGTCACATCCAACTCACTGAAACCGCGAACCTTTCGGAAAGAGTCAAGCCCGAAAGCCGGCCCACAAGGGGCAAATCGATCCCAAAAACAAAGGCAGGCCGGTTACCCGACCCGCCAGACGGAAAGTGCGAACGCAGCAACAGGCCCCTGCCAGCGGTGTTCCGAATAGATTCGGAACGGGCGGGGCACTGCCGTGCGACGTTTCCCTGTCCGGCGAAGACGAGGCGCTTCCTGCACCTCATTTCGCTGTACCGCGCAAGACCAAAAAGGGCTTTTGCGGAGTGGTCTTGCATTATAGCGGCCATCACAGCGGACACGCAAGCATGTCCGACAACGAGGTTATGCCACATCCCCCGGCCGCCTCTCGAGGTGGCCGGGGAAACGCAGCATCTTGACCCGGATGGGAATCCCAGGTTAGCCGCCCCCATCTCCACGGGGGCGGCTTGGTCGCCAAGGGCGACCGATTACTTGAGGATCTTGGCCACCACGCCGGCGCCGACGGTACGGCCGCCTTCGCGG
>CBFGMS010000047.1:0-34145 GCA_965649985.1 uncultured Gammaproteobacteria bacterium
TGTGCAGGTTTCTGCCGTGGTTTTGCTGCTCAGGCAATTTTGAGATAGGTTCTAGTCATCTGCAGGCTTGCATGCCGGCTCGGTTCGGTATCAATTGCGGTTGCGGATTGATCCTGGCAGAGATGATCCCTCGAGGAACAAGGGAAACCCACACAGCAAAAAACCCGCGGTTTTCCGCGGGTTTTTTGTGTTCGCGAACGCGTCGCGAAGCGGGCGTCAGGTCATCAGACCTGCATCGCCTTCGCCACTTCGGCGGCGTAGTCCTCGACGACCTTCTCGATGCCTTCGCCGACCACCAGACGCTCGTAGCTCACCACGTCGGCGCCGGCGGCCTTCACCGCCTGCTCGACGGTCTGGTCGGTGTTCAGCACGTAGGGCTGGCCGTACAGGGTGTTCTCGTTGACGATTTTGGCGATCTTGCCGCCGATGATCTTCTCCAGGATCTCGGCCGGCTTGGCGCGGTCCTTGTCGGACATCTTGGCCAGCTCGATTTCCTTCTCCTTCGCCAGGAACTCGGCCGGCACGTCGGCGGCCTTGTTGTACGGCGGGTTCATCGCGGCCACGTGCATGGCGATGCCGCGGGCGAGGTCGGCGTCGCCGCCGGTCAGCTCGACCAGCACGCCGATCTTGCCGCTGTGCACGTAGGCGGAGACGTTGTTGGCGGTCTCGATGCGGGCCACGCGGCGCACCTGGATGTTCTCGCCGAGCTTGGCGACCGCGGCGGCACGGGCTTCCTCGACGGTCTCGCCGGTGGCGACCTTGGCGGTCTTCAGCGCTTCGGCATCGGCGGCGCCGGAGGCCAGCGCGGCCTGGGCGACGGCTTCGGTGAAGGCGATGAAGTTCTCGTCCTTGGCGACGAAGTCGGTTTCGGAGTTGATCTCGACCAGCACGGCCTTGCCGCCGTCCTGGGCGAGCGCGATGCGGCCTTCGGCGGCGGTGCGGCCGGCCTTCTTGTCGGCCTTGGCCAGGCCCTGCTTGCGCAGCCACTCGGCGGACACGTCGATGTCGCCGTTGTTTTCGGTGAGCGCCTTCTTGCACTCCATCATGCCGGCGCCGGTGCGCTCGCGCAGTTCCTTGACCAGGGTGGCGGTGATCTCAGCCATGACAAACCTCTAAATGTGTGAAGAGCGGTAGGAGCGGCTTTAGCCGCGAATGCCCGAAGACGGCTCCGGTGCAGCGCCGCGGATGTGCCCGGGCGATGCCGTCGACCCTCGGCCGGCGGTGGAGGGATGTCGCGGCTAAAGCCGCTCCTACGCGCGTGAATGGAACGGCCGCGCATGGTCGCGCGGCCGGATGACCTGTGGATGACGCGCCTGTGGCGGCGCGTCGTGCCGAGGCCCCGCGGGGCTTATTCGGCGGCCGGGGCCGCGTCGTCGGCCTTCTCGGCCTTCTTGCCGGCGCCGCGGCGCGGGCCGCGCTTGTCGGCCTTCTCGCCGTCGCCGGCATCGGCGAACTCTTCCTCGCGGACCGAAGCGGCCGACGGCGCGGCAGCCTTGCCTTCCAGCACGGCGTCGGCGGCGGCGCGGGCGTACAGCTGCACGGCACGGATGGCGTCGTCGTTGCCGGGGATGGCGTAGTCGACCAGGTTGGGGTCGTAGTTGGTGTCGACCACGGCCACGACCGGGATGCCGAGCTTCTTGGCTTCCTTGATGGCGATGTCTTCATGACCGATGTCGATCACGAACAGCGCGTCGGGCAGACGGTTCATGTCCTTGATGCCGCCCAGCGAGGCCTCCAGCTTGTCGCGCTCGCGGCGCAGGTTCAGCACTTCGTGCTTGACCAGCTTCTCGAAGGTGCCGTCGGTCTCGGCCGCTTCCAGCTCCTTCAGGCGGGCAACCGACTGCTTCACGGTGCGGAAGTTGGTCAGGGTGCCGCCCAGCCAGCGCTGGGTCATGAACGGCATGCCGCAACGCTCGGCTTCTTCCTTCACCGACTCGCGCGCGCTGCGCTTGGTGCCGAGGAACAGGATGATGCCGCGCTTCTGGGCGATGCCCGAGATGAAGTTCATCGCGTCGTTGAACAGCGGAACGGTCTTCTCGAGGTTGATGATGTGGATCTTGCCGCGGGCGCCGAAGATGTACGGCGCCATCTTGGGGTTCCAGTAGCGGGTCTGGTGGCCGAAATGGACGCCGGCTTCCAGCATCTGGCGCATGGTGATCTGGGGCATTGCGAAACTCCGAGGATGTGGAACCGGCCGCCGGAAGGGTGAGGGCGGCTGCGCCCGCCAGGCGGCGGGTGCGGGGTTCCGGGGTTGGGCCTCCCCGTCGCGCCGTGTCCAGATCCCGGGCCGTGGCGCCGAAGCCTGGGCTTCGATGCGGTGGCGCGGGACACCCCGGAACGGTGTGTGGCGACGGGTGTGGATTCGACCGCTGCCGGGGCGGGAAGCCCGTGGCGCTGCGCCCGTCGTGGGCGGATGGGACGGGCAGGGCCCGGCACAACCCGCGAATGATAGCCCCCGCGCCGGCATGCGGCAAGCCTGATGCCGCCACCTTGGGCCATGCGGGCCTGCGAACTGCCGGCATGCCGCGCGCGAATGGGGAATGGGCGATAATGCGCGGATGGCGATCACCATCAAGACCCCCGAAGAGATCGAGCGCATGCGCGTGGCCGGCCGTCTGGCCGCCGAAGTGCTGCAGGTCGTGGCCCCGCACGTGAAGCCCGGCGTCACCACCGCCGAGCTGGACCGCATCTGCAACGAGCACATCGTCAAGGTGCAGCAGGCAATCCCGGCGAACGTGGGCTACAAGGGCTTCCCGGCCACGGTCTGCACCTCGGTCAACAACGTCATCTGCCACGGCATCCCGAGCGACACCAAGGTGCTGAAGGAAGGCGACATCGTGAACATCGACGTGACCGTCATCAAGGACGGCTGGCACGGCGACACCAGCCGCATGTATTACGTCGGCACGCCCTCGGTGATGGCGAAGCGGCTGGTGGAGACCACCCGCGAAGCGATGTTCCGCGGCATCCGCACGGTGCGGCCGGGCGCGACGCTGGGCGACATCGGCCACGCCATCCAGGTCTATGCCGAGGCCGAGCGCTTCTCGGTGGTGCGCGAATACTGCGGCCACGGCATCGGCAAGGTGTATCACGAGGACCCGCAGGTGCTGCACTACGGCCAGCCGGGGCAGGGCCTGCTGCTCAAGCCCGGCATGACCTTCACCATCGAGCCGATGATCAACGAAGGCGCCCGCCACACCCGCCTGCTGCCCGATGGCTGGACCGTGGTCACCAAGGACCGCAAGCTCTCGGCGCAGTGGGAGCACACGGTGGCGGTGACCGAGGACGGGGTGGAGATCCTGACCCGGCTGCCCGGCGACGACAACGAGCTTTGACGCGCCGGGCCGTCCCGCCGCGCACGATCATGGCACGCGCATGAACGCCTCTCGCCCGTGAACGCCGCCGCTCCCGACGACCCGGCCGGCTCCTCCGGCGCCCACGCCGGCGCAGCAACGGGCGTACCCGATGCGCAGACCCCGCAGGCCACGGTGCCTGCCGATGCCGCAGGCGACCTCGACTGGGTGCAGGAGGCGCGCGCCAGCCTGGCGGCGACCGATGCACGCCTGGCCCGTCGCTTCGACCACGGCGAGATCGTCGACCGTCTGGTCGCGCTGCGCGCGCGTGCGGTCGATGCGCTGATCCGCGACGCCTGGGCGCGCTGCATACCCGCGAATGCGCCGCTGGCGCTGTTCGCCGTGGGTGGCTACGGCCGCGGCGAGCTGTTCCCGCAGTCCGACATCGACCTGATGGTGCTGGCCGAGCCGGAGGCGCAGCAGGGGTATCACGATGCCCTGGCGCGCTTCTTCACACTGCTCTGGGACGCCGGGCTGCAGGCCAGCCAGGCGGTGCGCTCGCCGGCCCAGTGCACCGAGGCTGCGGCCGACCAGACCGTTCTGACCGCGCTGATCGAAGCGCGCCCGCTCGTCGCGGACGACGCTGCCGAAGCCGCGCTGCGCGAGGCCACCGCGCCGGAGAAGGTGTGGCCGCCGCGTGCGTTCTTCATGGCCAAGCTCGAAGAGCAGGCGCAGCGCCACGCGCGCTTCGGCGACACCTCCGACAACCTCGAGCCCAATCTCAAGGACGGCCCCGGCGGCCTGCGCGACGTGCAGACCCTCGGCTGGATGGCGCTGCGCAGCTTCGGGCTGCGCGAGTTCGAGCCGCTGATCGGGCTGGGCCATCTGGGGCTGGACGAGGCGGCGGCGCTCGACCGCGAGCGGCGTGCGCTGGGACGCCTGCGTTACGGGCTGCATCTGGTCGCCGGCCGGCGCGAGGAGCGGCTGCGGTTCGATCACCAGAAAACCCTCGCGGAGCGTCTGGGCTTCCACGATGCCGACGGCAGCCTCGCCGTCGAGCAGATGATGCAGGGCTTCTACCGCAGCGCTGCGCTGGTGCGCCGCATCGGCGAGCGTCTGCTGCAGCGGTTCGAGGAGCATTTCGACGGTGCCGCCGAGCCGGTGCCGCTGGACGCGCACTTCGAGCTGCACCGCGGCTATCTGGCCGCGCGCGACACGGCGTGGCTGGTCGGCGCGACCGAGCACGTGTTCGAGCTGTTCGCGGTCTGGGCCGCGCACCCGGGCCTGCGCGGGCTGCGCTCGCGCACCGCGCGCGCGCTGGCCGAGTCGCTGCCGCGCATCCAGTCCTACGACCGCGCCACGCCGGAACTGCGCCAGCAGTTCCTGCAACTGCTTCGCGGGCCGCAGCCGGTGAAGGTGCTGGAGCGGATGGCGCGGCTGGGCGTGCTGGGCCGCTGGATCCCCGCCTTCGCCCAGGTCTCCGGGCGCATGCAGTTCGACCTGTTCCATGTCTACACCGTCGACCAGCACACGCTGGCGGTGCTGCGCAATCTGGCGATCTTCGCCGGCGGCGAGCCCGACGAACGCTTCTCGATCGCGCACACCCTCTGGCCCGCACTGCGCAAGCCGGAGCTGCTGCTGCTGGCCGGGCTGTTCCACGACATCGGCAAGGGCCGCGGCGGCGATCATTCCGAACTCGGCGCGGTCGACGCACGCGAGTTCTGCGAGGCGCACGGCCTCGGCGAGGCCGACACCGCGCTGGTGGAGTGGCTGGTGCGCAAGCATCTGCTGATGTCGGTCACCGCCCAGAAGCAGGACATCACCGACCCCGAAGTCATCCACCGCTTCGCGACCGAGGTGGCCGACCGCCAGCGCCTGGATCACCTGTATCTGCTGACCTGCGCCGACATCGCCGGCACCTCGCCCAAACTGTGGAACGCGTGGAAGGACCGGCTGCTGGCCGATCTGCACAACGCCACCCGCTTCGCCCTGCGCCGCGGGCTGGAGCACCCGGTCGCCGCCGAGGAGCACCGCGCCGAGACCCGCAACGCGGCGCGCGCGCTGCTGCAGGAGCGCGGCTTCGACGACGCGCGCATCGATGCGGTGTTCGCGCGCATGCCGGTCGAGAATTTCCTGCGCAGCCGTGCCGATCAGGTGGCCTGGCAGGCCGAGCGCCTCGACGCCGCGCCGCCGGGCACGGTGGTGGTGGGCGCGCGCGCCATCCCCGGACGCGCCGGTGCCTACGACGTGTTCGTGCACGATGCCGACCGCCCCGGCCTGTTCGCGGCCATCGCCATCAGCCTCGACCGGGCCGGGCTGGCCATCCAGCAGGCGCGTGCGCTCGACGGCCCCGACGGCACCATCTTCGACAGCTTCCAGGTGCTGCCGGCGGACCGGCTGCATGCCCCCGACAGCGCCGAGATCGAGCACGCCCTGCGCGAAGCGCTGGACGGCCCGCTGGAGCGGGTGCTGCCGGCGCGGCGCAGCCAGCCGCGGCATCTGCGCCATTTCCGCTTCGCGCCGCGGATCGACATCGAGCCTACCGACCACGGCCGGCGGACACGGGTGAGCCTGGTCTGCACCGACCGCCCCGGCCTGCTCGCCGACGTCACGCACGTGCTGCGCCAGCAGCGCGTGCGCGTGCTGGACGCGCGCATCGCCACCTTCGGCGAGCGGGCCGAGGACGTCTTCCTGATCGCCGAGGACGATGCCGTCGACGACCAGGGCGCACTGGAGCCGGAGGCCGCCGACGCACTGCGCGCGGCGCTGGTCGCGGCCATCGACACCGGCATCCAGTCCTGAGCGCCGCCCTGCCGGCTTTGCCCGATGCGTCCCCTTCCACTCCCACCGATGACCCGCACACGATGAACGACACCCACGCCCGCCTGCAGACCGCCATCGACGACGCCTGGGAGCGCCGTGCCGACCTCGCCGCCGACGAGATCGAGGCCTCGGTCAAACCGGCCGTCGATCGCGTCATCTCCGGGCTGGAATCCGGCGAATTCCGCGTCGCCGAGCCCGGCGATGCGGGCGGCTGGCAGGTCAATCAATGGCTGAAGAAGGCCGTGCTGCTGTATTTCCGCACCCAGCAGATGGAGGTGGTCGACGCGCAGCCCGCGCCGTTCTGGGACAAGGTGCCCGCACGCTTCGCCGGTTACGGCGAGGCCGAATTTCGCGCCCTCGGCGCGCGCGTGGTGCCCGGCGCCATCGCCCGCCGCGGCGCGTACATCGGCAGGGACGTGGTGCTGATGCCCAGCTTCGTCAACATCGGCGCCTACGTGGGCGAGGGCACGATGGTCGACACCTGGGCCACGGTCGGCAGCTGCGCGCAGATCGGCAGACACTGCCACCTCTCCGGTGGCGCCGGCATCGGCGGCGTGCTCGAACCGCTGCAGGCCGGCCCGACCATCATCGAGGACCACTGCTTCATCGGCGCGCGCTCGGAAGTGGTGGAAGGCTTCGTGGTCGGCCACCACAGCGTGATCGGCATGGGCGTGTTCCTCGGCCAGAGCACGCGCGTCTACAACCGCGCCACCGGCGAGATTTCCTACGGATCGGTGCCGCCGGGCAGCGTGGTGGTGTCCGGCCAGCTGCCGGCCGCCGACGGCTCGCATTCGCTGTACTGCGCAGTGATCGTCAAGCAGGTGGACGAGAAGACCCGCAGCAAGACCTCGATCAACGACCTGCTGCGCGGGCTGGCGGATTGATTGCGGCTTCGGGAATCTGCGTGCATGACGGAATGGATGCAAATCGTCGAGAATTTGCGCGGTCTGCAGTTCAAGCTCCGCTTCCGGATCAAACTGCGAGACTCGACCGAGCCCGATATGTGGTGCGATTGGCTGATCGCGCCCACGGACGGTTACCTAGAGACCGGACCCACTGGCCCGGCACCGTTGCGGTCCATCGAATGGGTCGATATCGATCCGACGGAGATCGGATGCCACGGCAGGCAAGTGAAACCGCGGCTTGTCGACAGGGCCAGCGCCATCGCTGAAGTTCTGCGCAAGGACTGCGTACAAATCGAAACGGTAAGCGGCCTTGTCCGCGTGAGGGTTCAAGCATGACAACTCTGTACGGCCTCGCCAACTGCGACACCTGCAGGAAAGCCCGCAACTGGCTCAAGCGCTTCGAGATCGCGCACGACTTCGTCGACTACCGCGACCAGCGGCAGTCGCCCGAGACCCTGGTCGCGTGGAAGGATGCGCTGGGCGGCTGGGAGGCGATGATCAACAAGTCCTCCACCACCTGGCGCACGCTGCCGCCCAACCGCAAGACGCCGGCCTCGGACGCGGAATGGAAGCTGCTTCTCAAGGAATATCCGCAGCTGATCCGCCGCCCGGTGGTGGTCACCGACGACGGCGTGGTCAGCCAGGGCTTCAGCGACAACGGCTTCAAGAAGCGGTTCGGAGTGGGCGCATGACTACGCACGTGGACGATGTATTGGCCTTGACCCGCGACCTGATCGCGCGCCGTTCGGTCACGCCCGAGGACGCCGGCTGCCAGGCGATGATCGCCGCGCGCCTTGCGCGCGCCGGGTTCGCCTGCGAACACCTGCGCTACGGCGACACCGACAATCTCTGGGCCTGGCATCGCAGCGAAGCGCGCGAAGCGCAGGGCCCCGTGCTGGTGCTGCTGGGGCATACCGACGTGGTGCCGAGCGGGCCGGTCGAGGCCTGGGCCAGCGACCCGTTCGAGCCGACGATCCGCGACGGCGTGCTCTACGGCCGCGGCGCCGCCGACATGAAGGGCAGTGTGGCCGCGTTCGTGATCGCGCTGGAGCGTTTCGTCGCCGCGCATCCGCATCATCCAGGCACGGTGGCGCTGCTGCTCACCTCGGACGAGGAGGGCGATGCGCTGGACGGCGTGCGTCGCGTGGCCGATCACTTCCGCGAGACCGGTCAGCGCATCGACTGGTGCATCACCGGCGAGCCCTCGTCGAAGGCCGCACTGGGCGATCTGGTCCGCGTGGGCCGTCGCGGCACGCTGTCGGCCACGCTCACGGTCAAGGGCATCCAGGGCCATGTGGCGTATCCGGAGAAGGCGCGCAATCCGATCCATCAGGCCATGCCCGCACTGGCCGAACTCGCCGCGCGCCGCTGGGACGACGGTTACGAAAGTTTCCCGCCCACCAGTCTTCAAATCAGCAACATCCACGCCGGCACCGGCGCCAACAACGTGATTCCCGGCGAACTGGGCGTGCTGTTCAACCTGCGCTACAACCCGCAGTGGAACGCCGAGCGTCTGGAGCGCGAATGCGAGGCGGTGCTGGACGCGCACGGGCTGGAATACGCGCTCCGCTGGCACCGCGGCGGCGAACCGTTCTACACCCCGGAGGGCCCGCTGCGCGCCGCCGCGCGCGCGGTGCTGGCCGAGGTCCACGGCGCGGCGCCGGAGGAAAGCACCGGAGGCGGCACGTCCGATGCGCGCTTCATCGCGCCGCTGGGCGCGCAGTGCGTGGAGATCGGCCCGGTCAACGCCAGCATCCACAAGGTCGACGAGCATGTGGCGGTGGCCGATCTGGAGCGGCTGCCGGATCTGTATCTGCGCCTCATCGAGCGTCTGCTGCCCACGGCCTGAGCCGGACGTGTCATCCGACCTGTCACCTGCGTTGGCGGGTTGGACGGTCGGGCGGGACTGACGTCGAATTCATCGGGGCAAGGGGCTTGCCAAGCCTGCGGAGTGCGGGTTAGTGTGCGGGCATGATCTGCCGCACCGCCAATGCCAACCGCGCCAACAACCGCAATGCGAATAATTGCGGCGGCATCGCGCGCGCGAGGCGAGACGGCGACCAGGCATAAGTTCCAGCGACACCGCCCAGTCCCAGAAACCCGCGCCGGAAGCGCGGGTTTCGCGCTTTCGGGGCCCACGAAACGGAACATTCTCAGGAGATCTCCCCGATGTGCTCGATCCTTGGCGTCTTCGACCTGCGTCCCGGCGCCGACCTCGGCCCGCTCAGACCGCTGGCCCTTTCGCTCTCCGCGCGGCAGCGCCACCGCGGCCCCGACTGGTCGGGCGTGCACGTGTCGCCGCAGGCGCTGCTGGTGCACGAGCGGCTGGCCATCGTCGACCCGGCAGGCGGCGCGCAGCCGCTGTATTCCGAGGACCGCGGCCTGGTGCTGGCGGTCAACGGCGAGATCTACAACCACCGCGCGCTCGAAGGCGCGCTGCGCGTGCCGTATGCGTTCCAGACCGGTTCGGACTGCGAAGTCGTCAACGCGCTCTATGCCGAGAGCAAGGCGCGCGGCGGCGACATCGGGGCGTGGCTCGACCGGCTCAACGGCATCTTCGCCTTCACCCTGTGGGATGCCGAAGCGCAGCGTTTCATCATCGCCCGCGACCCGATCGGCGTCTGCCCGCTGTACTGGGGCCACGATGCCGATGGCCGGGTCTGGGTGGCCTCGGAAATGAAGGCGCTGGTGCGCGTCTGCGACGACGTCGCGCAGTTCCCGCCCGGGCACTACTTCGACAGCGCCACGGGTGAGCTGCATCGCTATTACGAGCGCGCCTGGCGCGACCAGGCCGCGACCGCCGGCGTGCAGGTGAGCCCGCGCGAGCTGCGCGAGGCCTTCGAGTCCGCGGTGCATCGCCAGCTGATGAGCGACGTGCCCTATGGCGTGCTGCTGTCGGGCGGCCTCGACTCCTCGCTGGTCGCCGCCTGCGCCGCGCGTTTCGCGCGCCACCGCATCGAGGACGGCGACCGCACCGAAGCCTGGTGGCCGCGGCTGCATTCCTTCGCCATCGGCCTCGACGGCTCGCCCGACCTCGCCGCCGCGCAGGTCGCGGCCGATGCGCTGGGCACCGTGCACCACGGCTTCACCTACACCTTCGAGGAAGGCCTGGACGCGCTGCCGGAGGTGATCCGCCACATCGAGACCTACGATGTCACCACCATCCGCGCCTCCACGCCGATGTTCCTGCTGGCGCGGCGGATCAAGGCGATGGGCGTGAAGATGGTGCTGTCCGGCGAGGGCAGCGACGAGGTGTTCGGCGGTTATCTCTACTTCCACAAGGCGCCCGACGCGCGCGAGTTCCACGCCGAGACCATCCGCAAGCTGGATGCGCTGTACAACTACGACTGCCTGCGCGCCAACAAGGCGATGATGGCCTGGGGTGTGGAGGCACGCGTGCCGTTCCTCGACACCGAATTCCTCGACGTGGCGATGCGCATGGATGCCGCGGCGAAGATGGTGCGCCCCGGCCCGCACGGCGGCCGCGCGATCGAGAAGGCGGTGCTGCGCGAGGCCTTCGAAGGCTATCTGCCGAAGGAGATTCTGTGGCGGCAGAAGGAGCAGTTCAGCGACGGCGTGGGCTACGGCTGGATCGACGGGCTGAAGGCGCATGCCGAGGCCCATGTGAGCGACGCCGATTTGGCCGCGGCCGAGGCGCGTTTCCCGATCAACACGCCGCAGACCAAGGAAGCGTATTACTACCGCCACCTGTTCGAGCAGCAGTTCCCCGGCGAAGGCTGCGCGCGGACGGTGCCGGGCGGCAAGTCGATCGCCTGCTCCTCGCCCGCGGCCATCGCCTGGGATGCGGCGTTCGCCAATGCCGCGGATCCGTCCGGTCGCGCAGTGGCGGGCGTGCACGACGCGGCGCTGGCGACGGCGTGATGCGAGCGTAGGGCGGGCCCCGGCCCGCCGTCACGATCTGACGACTGCCGCAGCCGCATCATCGCGCGCATCGCGTCATTCCCTACATGATCGATGCCATGCATCGGCGGGCCCCGGCCCGCCCTACGGTGTCGGCGTGAGCTGCAGGCGGTAGGCGGCCTTGCCGGGCAGGAAGGGCGTGGGCCGGCCATGCACCCAGTCGTCGTGGCCCGCGCCCCAGAACGGCGACAGCAGGTGGCCGCTCTGGCCTCCGGGCATGTGCGCGATGCCCTCGGCCTCGCGGCCCGGCGCCACCACCATGCGCTGCGATGCGCCGAAGCTCGGGCTCTGCACGCGCGGCAGGCTGCCGTCGCCCGGCAGCGGGTCGGCGGGCATGCACAGCCAGGGTTTGGCGAAGCCGGGCATGGCGCGCGACAGCGGGTGGCAGATGGCGGCGGTATTGCGCTCGCCCCAGGTGCGCCCGGACAGCGGGCCCTGCGCTTCGAGGTCTTCGCGCACGCCGTGGGCAGCGTCTTCCAGCAGGGCGTCCCAGCCCTGGCGGGCACCGCAGAACGCGGGGGCATCGGCGCTCGCGCAGGCGATGTAGCGGCGCGGCAGCAGATGCGCCGGCCGTTCGCGCAGCAGCGGACGCACCACGCTTTCCAGCTGCTGCGCGTTGGGCATCACGAAGCCGGTGCCGAGCGCCGCCTGCGCCGGAGCGGTCAGGCCGTTGGCGATGCGCGTGTGCACCGCCAGCCGCCAGGCGCGGACGATGCGATAGCTGACCGAATCCACGCTCGCGCGGCCTTCCCATGTCTTCGCCGCGTCGGCGAGCGCCTGCAGCGCCGTGCCGCCGCGCGCGGCTTCCTGCTGCAGCAGTGCGTGCCATTCGCCGAGGAAGGGCGCACGGTCGTCGAGCTGGATCGCCAGCAGGTCGCGCTCTTCGAAACGCGATTTCGCACGCAGGCCGTCGCGGATCTGGCGGGCACGCGGGCCGAACGCGTAGCCGGCATCGCCCAGCCGCGCCAGATCCTCGGCGTCGAGCGTGCGGTTGTTGGCCGTCCACAGGCGATGGTCGGCCGGGTCGATCAGCGTCGGCGAACGGTCGGTGGCGATGGACCAGGGCGCGCAGCCCGCTGTGGGCGTCACGGCGTCGGTGTCGTCCGCCGCGACGACGGCGGGCGCCGTGACGGCAGGTTCTGCGTTGGAGGTGACGGTGGCCGGCGATGCCGTCGCGGGCATCGGTTCGCGTGGCGTGCAGCCGGCATCGCGCTGCGGCAGCGGGCCCAGCAGGCGCCAGGCGATACGGCCGCCGGCGTCGCCGAGCAGCAGGTTCTGGGTGGGCACGGCGGTGCGGTCCGCGACCGCGAGCGCCTGGTCCAGATCGCGCGCATGGGCCATGCCCATCAGCCCGAAATCGAGTGCGCCGGGCAGATGCGCATTCCAGCGCAGGGCCAGCAGGCGGCCATCGTCTTCGCGGCGCAGCACCGGGCCCCAGTCGGTGTCCTCCACCCGCAGGATTTCGGTCGCGCCTCCGGCCACCTCGATCCGCTCCTCGTGCACGGTGGTCACCGTGCACTGCGCGCTGCGCGGCTGCCCTTCGGCGCAGCTGCGCTCGATGCGCCAGTCCGCGGTGTCGGCATAGCTGTTGGTGAAGGCCCAGGCCACATGCCCGTTGCTGCCGACCACCACCAGCGGAAGGCCGGGCAGGGTGAAACCCGAGACGTCCACGCGGCCGTCGGGCGCGCGCGCATCCGGGTAACGCATGCGCGCGCGGAACCAGATGTTGGGTGCGCGCAGCCCGAGGTGCATGTCGTCGGCGACGATGGCGTGACCGTGCGCGGTGAGTGCGCCGCCCACCGCGAAGTTGTTGCTGCCGGGGGCGCCCCGGTCCGGCAATCGGGTCTGCGCGCGCTCGTCGGGCATCGGCAGTGTGCGCAGGTCCACCACCTCCGGACCGGGCAGCACGGCGTCGCCGCGCTCACTCCCGACCAGCGGCGCGTCGTATGCGCTGCCATCGCGGGTGATCAGGTCGTACAGCGCCGGCGGAAGATGCGGACGCAACCGCCACAGCGCCAGCTCCTGCGCGTTTTCGGCATCCTGCAGGTCGAAATACATCGCATAGCCGGCAAGCAGCGAATCCTCCGCGCGCCAGGGCTGCGGCGTCTGCCGCAGCAGCAGATACGGCCACGGCCGAACGCGCAGGTCGGACAGCCCGGCATTCACGCCCGCGACATAGGCGTCGATGGTCGCGCGCTTCTCCGGCTCGGCCGTGGCCAGCTCGCGCGCCGCGCGCATGCGCATGCGGTGCACGCGCTGCCCGCGATCGCGCTCGAGCGCGACGCTGCCGAACAGCGCCGACAGCTCGCCCGCGGCACTGCGTCGAAGCAGATCCATCTCGAAATAACGCTCCTGCGCGTGCACGTAACCGAGCGCACGCGCGGCGTCGGCCTCGTTGGCGGCGTCCACGGTGACCACACCGAGCGCGTCGCGTTCGACCGACACAGGGGCGGACACGCCGGCCAGCGACTGGTCGCCGTCGAGCGCAGGCAGGCTGCCGCGGAGGAGCAGCCAGGCGCTGGCTGCGATTGCGATGGCGAGGCACAGTGCGAGCAGCAGCAGGCGCTTGATCCAGCGTTTCATTCTGTCGGCCTCGTACCGGAGGATGGGGTGAGTAAGGAATTGGCCGATGCCGGATCATGGCCGAGAGACTGGGCGAAGGCCATCAATGCATCGCGATAGTTGCGCAGTTGATCCGCGCCGGCGTTGCCGACCGCAGCAGCGCTTTCGATCGCGGCAGACGCCCGGCCCGATGCAAGGAGTTCGGCGAACCGCATCACTGCGAGCAGGTCGGCCAGGTGCTCCGGAATCGAGATGCCGGCTCCGTAATGCTCCATGTTCTCGCAGAGCGGGTCTGCAGCCGGCACCCACATGTGCAGGTGTTCGCCATCGCTCCAGACATAGTGTTCGCCGCGCAGATAACTCATGGTGTTCGTGCCCCGTGATGCGTTTGCCATGCTGCGTTCATCGCCTGGTCCTGCGGCGAAATGCGTCAGCTTGTCGTGATGGGGTCGAGCCGATAGACCGCCGTATGCAAGGCATGCAGCCCCCGCGCGGCGAAACCGGGTTCGTCGTCGAGAAGATCCCGTCGCTCCAGCAGCGAGACCTCGCGTCGTGGTGCGAAGCCGCTGCGCACCTCGTCTTCGTCCACCGAAAACGGCGGGCCGGCCATCTCGCGCTGGTCGTACTCGAGTGTGATGAGCAGGCCCGGGCTGTGCACGGGCAACGCGCCGTGGAGCCAGGCGGCATAGCGCTCGCGCAGCGCGGGCGGCAGTGCGATCAGCGCGGCGCGGTCGTAGAAGGCATCGCAGCCACGAAGCGCTTCCGCGTCGAGCGCGAAGGCGTCGCCGCAGATCAGTTCGATCCGCCGGCCCTGCCAGTGTGCGACCGAATGCGTGCCGTAGCGGCTCTCGAACACCTCCGGCACCTGTCCGCGCTCCGCGAAAAACGCCGCCACCGCGAGCGGCGACAGCTCCACGCCGAGTACGTCATGGCCCTGTTCGGCCAGCCAGACCATGTCCAGCGACTTGCCGCACAGCGGCACGAACACCCGCGCGCCTGGCGCGACCCCCAGCGTGGGCCAGTGTTTGCACAGCAGCGGGAGCGGACGGGACTGGTGGAAGCCGATTTCGGCGTTCTGCCAGCGCTGGTGCCAGAAACCGGCGTCCATGCCGTCATCCGTCTCCGTGCACGCGATGCGTGGCGTGAGACGTGGCGCAGTCGGGCGAACGCAGCGGGCTCATTCCACCCCCAGCCCTTCCACCTTCTGCCAACCACGCGGCAGCAGGCCGCCGCGGCTGCCGCGGGCGCCGAGGTAGGGTTCGAGGTCCTTGAACGCCAGCGACATCGTGCGCGCGCCGGATTTCACGGTGAGCGTGCCGCCCGGCGGCACGACCGCCAGCGCGACCACCTTCTCGGTGCCGCGCTTGGCCTTGGGGATCTCGATGATCTTGTTGCCCTTGCCCTTGTCGAGTTCCGGCAGTTCGGCCACCGGGAACACCAGCAGATGCCCGGCGCTGGTCACCGCGACGATGCGGTCCTGCTCCATGCCGGTCACCGCGACCGGCTGCAGCACCGTGGCGCCTTCGCTCAGGCTGAGCATCGCCTTGCCGGCCTTGTTGCGGCCGGTGAGGTTCTCGAAGCGGGTGACGAAGCCGTAGCCGTGCGAGGACGCCAGCACGAAGCGGGTGTCGTTCTCGGCGCTGGCCATGGTCTGGAACGCGGCACCCGACGGCGGCGAGAAGCGCCCGGTCAGCGGCTCGCCGTTGCCGCGTGCCGACGGCAGCGTATGCGCGAGCGTGGAATAGCTGCGGCCGGTGGAGTCGAGGAACGCCACCTGCTGCGTGCTGCGCCCGCGCACCGCGCACAGCAGGCCGTCGCCGTCGCGGTAGCTCAGGCCCGCCGGGTCGATGTCATGGCCCTTGGCCGCGCGGATCCAGCCCTTCTCGCTCAGCACCACGGTGAGCGGCTCGCTGGGCACCAGCTCGGTCTCGTCGATGGCCTGCGCAGCCTCGCGCGCGACCAGCGGCGACATGCGCGCGTCGCCGAATTTCTTCGCGTCCGCCAGCAGTTCGTCCTTGACCAGCTTCTTGAGCTTGGCCCGGCTGTCGAGAATGCCGGCGATCTTCGCGCGCTCGGCCTCCAGCTCGGCCTGCTCGCCGCGGATCTTCATCTCCTCCAGGCGCGCCAGCTGGCGCAGCTTGGTGTCGAGGATGTAGTCGGCCTGCACCTCGTCCAGGCCGAACCGCGCCATCAGCACCGGCCTGGGCTCGTCCTCGCTGCGGATGATGCGGATCACCTCGTCGATGTTGAGGAAGGCGATCAGCAGGCCGGCCAGCAGGTGCAGGCGCTTGTCGACCTTCTCCAGCCGGTGGCGCAGGCGGCGGGTGACGGTGTCGGTGCGGAACTGCAGCCATTCGCCCAGCAGCATGCGCAGGTTCTTCACCTGCGGACGACCGTCCAGGCCGATCACGTTCATGTTGACCCGATAGCTCTTTTCCAGGTCGGTCGTCGCCGAGAGATGGCCCATCAACTGGTCGAGATCGACCCGGTTGCTGCGCGGGACCAGCACGATGCGGGTAGGGTTGGCGTGGTCGGACTCGTCGCGCAGGTCCTCCAGCCACGGCAGTTTCTTGGCGCGCATCTGCTGCGCGATCTGCTCGATCACCTTGCTCGGGCTGACCTGGTAGGGCAGGGCGGTGACCACGATGTTCTGGCCCTCGCGCGTCCACGTGGCGCGCGCGCGGACGCTGCCGTGGCCGGTTTCGTACATGGACAGCAGATCGGCGGCGGGGGTGATGATCTCGGCGGTGGTCGGGTAGTCCGGGCCGCGGATGTGCTCGCACAGGTCGCGCACGGTGGCGTCGGGGTCGTCGAGCAGGCGCACGCAGGCGCTGACCACTTCGTTGAGGTTGTGCGGCGGCACGTCGGTGGCCATGCCCACCGCGATGCCGGTGGTGCCGTTGAGCAGCAGGTGCGGCAGACGCGCCGGCATCCAGGTCGGCTCTTCCAGCGTGCCGTCGAAATTGGGCGTCCAGTCCACCGTGCCCTGGCCCAGCTCGCCCAGCAGCACCTCGGCGATGGGCGTGAGCTTGCTTTCGGTGTAGCGCATGGCCGCGAACGACTTCGGGTCGTCGCTGCTGCCGAAGTTGCCTTGGCCGTCGATCAGCGGATAGCGGTACGAGAACGGCTGCGCCATCAGCACCAGCGCCTCGTAGCACGCGCTGTCGCCGTGCGGGTGGTACTTGCCGATGACATCGCCGACGGTGCGCGCGGACTTCTTGGGCTTGGCCTGCGCGTTGAGGCCGAGTTCGCTCATCGCATAGACGATGCGGCGCTGCACCGGCTTGAGCCCGTCGCCGAGGAAGGGCAGGGCGCGGTCCAGCACCACATACATGGAGTAGTCGAGATAGGCGCGTTCGGCGTATTCGCGCAGCGGGATCTGTTCGAACCCGTGGAAAGCGGGGCGTGCGGTGTCGCTCATCGGGCATGCGGTCTGAAAGGTGCGGGCAAGTGTAGGCGAATTCGTTCGCAGGGGGCCCCGTGATGCATGCGGTCGGCGCAGGCGTGGGGTGGCCGGGCACGGATCAGGGCGCACCGGCACGGATCCGTCAAAATGGCGAACTGCGTCGCGGTTTGGCCGCCGCAGGCCGGATTCTCCGTATTCAGCTTCCGCCGGTCATGCCGCGAGGCATGAAGGGGCCGGCAAGCCGCACGGACGCTCGCGTCCCGTCCGTCCGGTGCGTCGGTGCGCCCGCGCCGACGCCGTACATGGACGGCATATCACGACTGGGGAAGTATCCGATGACATTGAAGACCCTCCCGGCGCGTCTCGCGCTGGGCTGCGCACTGGCGTTGTCCGCGTTCGGCACCGTGCAGGCCGCGACCGCGGTGACCGACTGGAACGACCAGGCCCTGCAGGCGGTGCGCGCCACCAACATGGGCCCGCCGATCTTCGCGCGCGCGCTGGCCATCACCAACACCGCGATGTACGACGCCTGGGCCGCCTACGACCGCCGCGCCAACGGCACCCAGCTGGGGGGCGAACTGCGCCGCCCGGCCGCCGAGCGCACCGAGGCCAACCGGCGCAAGGCCGTGAGCTACGCGGCCTATCGTTCGCTGGTGGAGCTGTTCCCCAGCCGCAAGGCGCAGTTCGATGCGGAAATGGCCCGCCTCGGCTACGACCCCAACGACAACACCGGTGACCTCTCCACCCCGCAGGGCGTGGGCAACGTGGCCGCGGCTGCGGTGATCCAGGACCGCCGCAACGACGGCTCCAACCAGCTCGGCGACCGCAACGGCGGCGCGCCCTACAGCGACTACACCGGCTACCAGCCGGTCAACAGCCCGACCCTGATCGCCGATCCCACGCGCTGGCAGCCGCTGGCCGTGCCCAACGGCAGCGGCGGCTTCAACGTGCAGAAGTTCCTGGTGCCGCACTGGGGCGGCGTGCGTCCCTTCGGCCTCACCCGCTACGACGAATTCCCGGTGAAGTCGCCCGCGCCGCTGCGCAGCTTCGAGTTCTGGCGCCAGTCGGTGGAAGTGATCGGCTACAGCGCCACCCTCGACGACCGCCGCAAGGTCATCGCCGAATGGTGGGCCGACGGCCCCACCTCGGAAACCCCGCCCGGCACCTGGGTGATGTTCGCCACCGACGTGTCCAACCGCTATCGGCACAGCCTGTCGCAGGACGTGAAGATGTTCTTCGCGCTCGGCAACGCGCTGATGGATTCCAGCATCGCGGTGTGGGGCTACAAGCGGCAGTACGACTACGCGCGTCCGGTCACCACCATCCACGCCCTGTTCAACAACCGGCGCATCCTGGCCTGGGGCGGCGAAGGCCTGGGCACCCGCGTGATCCTCGGGCAGAACTGGCGCCCGTACCAGGCGGCCAACTTCGTCACCCCGCCGTTCGCCGAGTACATGTCGGGCCACAGCACCTTCAGCGCGTCCGGCGCCGAAGTGCTGAAGCGCTTCACCGGCACCGACAACTTCCCGAACGCGGCCGTGGTGCGCGCCGGGTCGTCGATCGTCGAACCCGGCCTGGTGCCGGCCCGCGACCTCACCCTGGCCTGGCCCACCTTCTCCGCCGCCGCGGACGAGGCGGGCATCTCGCGGCTGTACGGCGGCATCCACTTCCGCGATGGCGACCAGCAGGGACGCGCCCTCGGTCGCAAGGTCGGCGCCCGGGCGTTCGCCGTGGCCCAGGGCTACATCGACGGTACCCGCGGCCAGTGATCCACGCGTGACCCCCGGACGGATGCGCGCTGCGGCGGCATCCGTCCGGAGGCTCCGCCGCACGCGCGCAAGGCGCGTCGCGACGACCAGACTGCGAGGCCCTGCCGGCGAACCACGCCCATGCCCGCCGTCTTCGACAAGATCCTCACCGCATTCTCAGGCGCACTTACCTTGTTCGGCCTGCTGATCGTCGCGGCGATGCATCTCCATGCCCAGGACGATCCCCATGGCGGGTCGCATGCCGTCGCGTTCGGAATGCTCTGCGTGGCTGTGGCGGCATCACCGAGGTCGGCCGCCGCGTGCAGCGCCTGGCGCGCGAACTGGCCGCCACCACCACGGCGTTCCAGGACGAGCTGCTGCAGAAGGACGGCGCGCAGCCGGTCGCGCTCGCCGCGGGCGAGGGCGCGTATCTGTATCTGCTGGGCCGCGGTATCCGCGCGCACCTCGCGCAGCGCGGGCATCGTCTCGAATTGATCACCGCCGATGGCGCGGCGGTGGTGGAGGCCGTGCGTTGCGGCCGTGCGCAGTTGGGTGTGGCGGTGCTCGACACCACGCCGCGCGATCTGGCCGCGGAGCCGCTGACCCGCGTGGGGCAGGTGCTCGCACTCCCGAAGAAACACTCGCTGGCCGCGAGGCGCGGCATCCGGCTGAAAGACCTGGCCGGGGCCGGGCTGATCGTGCCGCCCGCAGGACGGCCGCACCGCACCATGGTCTCGCTGCTGCTGCAGTCGGCACAGGTGGATTGGCACGTGGCGGTGGAAGCCTCGGGCTGGGAACTGATGCTGCACCTGGTCCGTCTGGGCATGGGGCTGGCCGTGGTGAATGCCTGCTGCCGCATGCCGGCAGGCGTGGTGGCGCGCCCCATTCCCGATCTGCCTGCGCTCCAGTACCACCTGGTACAGCGCAGGGAAGGCCCTGCCGGCGCGGCTGCGGCGCTGCGTAAGGCCCTGCTCGCGCATGCGGATGCATGGCGCGACGGCGGGACATGATCTCGCTCCGCAGACGCGGAAACGGCGGGGGAAGTCCCCCGCCGTCTCGTTTCGATGTCGCAGTGCCGCCGCAGGTCGACTGCGGCGCGGCCGTTACTGCGGCTTGTTCGGCAGATTGACCTTGTCGATGCCGTGGATCACGCCGTTGCTCGAGTCGATGTCGGCCGAGGTGACGTGGGCGCCGTCGATGCTCACCTTGCCGTCGGTCATCTTGATCGGCGCGGGCTGGCCGTTCACGGTGCGCGCGTTGTCCCACTTGCCCACGTCGTTGGAGCTCCTGCGGCCCTTGACGATGTGGTAGTTGAGGATTGATGCCAGTTCGGCCTTGTTTTCGGGCTTGAACAGCATCTCCAGCTTGCCTTCCGGCAGGCTCTTGAAGGCCGCGTCGGTGGGCGCGAAGACCGTGAAGGGGCCGCTGCCGCGGAGCGTGTCGCCGAGGCCGGCCTTCTCGACCGCGGTGCCGAAGGTCTTGAACGACCCGTTCGCCATCGCGGCGTCGAGGAGGTTCAGCGCGGTGGAGGGCGTGTTGGATGTGTTCTGGTTGGATGTGTTCGGGGTCACCATGGGGAAATTCCTTGCGAATGGGAGCCGCCTGGGGCGGTTCCGGAATGGCCGAAGCCAAGGCCCTCGTCGTGGGACGGGGCAGGATGCTCAGTTGCGGAGGGATGGGGGCTGTGCGGCGCGGCTGAGTGCCGTTACGACCAATGCATGGCGGAGTGCCGTTGCGGCCTTTGCGGCCTTCTGTCGTAGTGCAGGATCACCTTGCGCCTCCGCTTGTTATCTGGAGGTTACGATCCGCATCCTGCATGGAGGCGGCGCGGGTGAGGTTCAGGTGATGGCTCGCCACGCGCGGGCCGTGCCGGATGCGATCCGCACGCGACGCGTCATGGAGCGCGTGTGCCGTGCACCGGATGCAGCGGGCCATCGATGCGGCGATTCGCCCGGCGTGCCGCGTGGTGCGATCATCCGTGCCTGACCCGCATTGGCTTGATCACGGCGCGCATGATGACAGCAGGCACGACTCCAGCAGGCACGACGGCAGCAGACGCGACGGCAGATGCGTCCGCGCGCGGCCCTGCATCCGGTTCCGCGGATGCGCCAGCGGACAGCGCGCTCTCCGCGCACGTGTCCCGCGGGCTGGCGCGCGTGCGCGCGGCGCTCCCCGATCTCGCCCTGTCGCCCGGGGACGAGGCACGCGTGTCCGCGCTGCTGGAAGCCAGCGACTTCGCGCTCGACACCTGTCTGCGCCAGCCACGCGTGCTGCCGTCGCTGTTGGCGGTCGATGGCGCGACGCGTGCGCCGGCGCCGGTGTTGTCCGCCGACCAGCGTAGCGAGTGGGCGGGGCTGCTGCGCCGCTGGCGGCAGGCGGAGTCGGTGCGCCTGATCTGGCGCGACGTGCACGCACTGGACACGCTGGACGAGACCCTGGCGGCCACGTCGCGACTGGCGGAAGACTGTCTGCGCCTGGCATTGGACGCGCTGGAGGGCGAGTTCGCGGCGCGGCATGGCCACGTGCGTGGAGCGGACGGGGCGCCGCTGCGGCTGGTGGTGTTCGCGCTCGGCAAGCTCGGCGGCGGCGAGCTGAATTTCAGCTCGGATGTGGACCTGGTCTACGCCTACGCTGGCAACGGCGAGAGCGATGGCGCGCGGCCGCTGGCGGCGGAGGACTATTTCGCGCGGCTGGGGCAGCAGTTGGCGAAGCTGCTGGACGACACCACCGCCGACGGCTTCTGCCACCGGGTCGACCTGCGGCTGCGGCCGTTCGGCAGTGTGGGCCGGGTGGCGCTGAGCTTCACGGCGATGGAGCAGTATTTCCAGCGCGAAGGTCGCGACTGGGAGCGCTATGCCTGGCAGAAGGCGCGCCCGGTGGCGGGGGATGTGACGGCTGGCGCGGAGTTCCTGCAGACGCTGCGGCCCTTCGTCTACCGGCGCTATCTGGACTACGGCGCGCTGGACGGGCTGCGTGAGATGAAGGCCAGCATCGCGGCCGAAGTGGCGCGCCGCGACATGGCCGACGACATCAAGCGCGGGCCGGGCGGCATCCGCGAGGTGGAATTCCTGGCGCAGGCGCTGCAGCTGATCCGCGGCGGGCGCGAGCCGGCGCTGCGCGAGCCGCGGCTGCAGCCGGCACTGCGCGCGCTGGCGGCCGCGCGGCATCTGGACGAGGCCACCGTCGATGCGCTGCTGGCGGCGTACCGCTTCCTGCGTCATCTCGAGAACCGCCTGCAGATGCTGCGCGACGCGCAGACCCAGCGCCTGCCCGAGGATGCGCTGGACCGCCTGCGCGTCGCGCGCGGGCTGGGGTTCGCGGACTGGGATGCGCTCGCTTTCGCGCTGGCGGCCTACCGCGCGCGCGTCTCCGACGAGTTCGACGCGCTGCTGGCGCCGCGCCAGACGCAGGCCACGCCGGCCGCGCTCACCGGGTATTGGCGCGCATTGCCCGACGGCGGTGAGGCGGATGCGCTGACGGCGGCGGGCTTCGATGCGGCCGCGGTGGAGGAGGGCGACCGTGCGCTGCGCGATTTCGCGCGCAGCCCGGGTGTGCGCGATCTTTCCGACGCGGCGCGCGCGCGCCTGGACCGGGTGATGCCCGCATTGCTGGAAGCGGTGGCGGACAGCGATGCGCCGCTGCTGGCGCTGCGCCGTCTGCTGGCGACGCTGCACCCCATCCTGCGCCGCGCGAGCTACCTGGCCCTGCTGGACGAGCAGCCGGCCGCGCTCACCCGCCTGATCGACGTGCTGCTGCGCAGCGCGCTGCTGGGCGACCGCCTGGCGCGGCACCCGCTGCTGCTGGACGAATTGCTGGACGTGCGTGTGGGCGGGCCGCTGCCCGGGCGCGAGGCGTTCGAGACGGCCTGTCGCGAAGCGCTGCGCTTCGACGACTCCGAGGCCGCGCTGCTGGCGCTCAACGAAGCGCGGCAGTTGCTGTCGTTCCGCATCGCGCTGGCCACGCTCGACGGCCGCCAGTCCGCGGATGACAGCGCCCGCGCGCTGGCCTGGCTGGCCGATGCCATCGTGCGCGCGGTGCATGGCGTGGCGCGGGCCGAACTGCGCGCGCAGCACGGCGACGTGCCGGGCCTGCGCTTCGCCGCGCTCGGCTACGGCAGCCTGGGCGGCGAGGAGCTGGGCTTCACCTCCGACCTCGACCTGGTGTTCCTCTACGACCTGCCGGCGGATGCCGCGTCGGACATCGCGTCCGACGGCGCGCGTCCGCTCGACCCGGCGCGCTGGACGGCGCGGTTGGCGCAGAAGATCGTGGCCCTGCTGAGCACGCCCACCGCCGCCGGTCGCCTGTACGAGGTCGACGTGCGCCTGCGCCCGGACGGCGCCAAGGGTCTGCTGGTGTCCACGCTCGCCAGTTTCGAGGACTACCAGCGCCAGCGTGCCTGGACCTGGGAGCACCAGGCGCTGGTGCGCGCGCGTGCGGTGGCCGGCGACGTCGGTCTGTGCGCCGAATTCGAGCGCGTGCGCACGCAGACCCTCGCGCAGGCACGCGACCCGGAGGCGCTCGTGCGCGACGTGCGCGAGATGCGCGCGCGCATGCGTGCGGAGCTGGATCGCAGCGAGCCGCCCGTGGAGCCGCGCGCCGAGCGTGGCGGCTCCGCGGCCGTGGACGGAGCGGCAGCAGGTGGCCATGCCGTCCGCTTCGACCTCAAACAGGGCGAAGGCGGGCTGGTGGATCTGGAGTTCCTGCTGCAGTTCCTGGTGCTGCGCGATGGCGCACGCATACCCGCGCTGCTGGTGCCGCGCGACACGCCCGGACTCATCGCGGCGCTGTCGCGCGGTGGCGTGCTGGATGCGGACACGGCCGAACGGCTGCACGGCGCGCATGGCGCGCTGCTGGACGCAGGCCTGCGCTGCACGCTCGACCGTCGCAGGCGGCTGATGCCCACCACGCCGGCCTTGCAGTCCGCGCGCGTCTCGGTGCGTGCCGCCTGGACGGGGCAGGGGCTCGGTGAATGACCCCGTCGACGCATGTGTGCTCGCGCAGCGCTGCGCGAAATCGGTCCACGGCCTGCCGCCTGCATGCATTGCGCAGGTGATCGTGCACGGGCATCGTGCGCGTTGCGGTGGTTCCGGCCGGCCTGATGCGTGGAGATGTACGGAAGCCGTACCGCAACCGCCCCGGGCCGGGCGGGTTGCTGCCCATGCCCATGGCGGAGGGCTATCCTGAATGGGAGGTCTCGCCTCGCAGGTCACATCCCACTGCCGCATGCGCCGGTTCGCTCCACTGAAGCCGGCACTGATGAATCCGGCATGGGACGCGGCATGCCCATCCCCCCGCAGGGCGGCCCGTACCGGGCGCCCGAGAAACAAGGAGACATGCATGAACATGCACATCGATTCGGCCAACACGGCCAACACGGACACCCTGTCCTCCGATGCGAACGGCCTGCCGCCGGGCAAGCTGGTCGCCGACGCCAAGGTGGTGCTGGAAGACGTGGAAGCGCTGCTCGCGCAGGCCGCCGCCGCCACCGGCGAACGCGCCACCGAACTGCGCGCCCGTGCCAACGACGCACTGCGCAAGGCCAAGGTGCATCTCAACGATGCGCAGTACGCCGTGGGCCGCAACGCGAAGGCGGCCGCGCGCGCCACCGACGACTGGGTGCACGAGAATCCGTGGGGTGCGATCGGCGTCGCCGCGGGCGCGAGTTTCCTGCTCGGCCTGCTGGTCGCGCGTCGCTGATCGCGGCTCCGCGATGAGCAACCGCACACTGGACGCGCTCCGCCGGTTGTTGACCGGCGGACTCGCGTTGCTCAGGACCCGTGTCGAGTACGCCACGCTCGAACTTTCCCTGGCGCGCGAGCGCATCCTGCGCTGGTGCGTCCGCGGCCTGGTGGCGGCGCAGCTGATCCAGCTCGCGCTGATCGCCCTGACCGCGCTCGTGACCGCGCTGCTGTGGCCCTATGTCGGGCCGTGGAGCCTGCTCGCGTTCGTGCTGCTGTTCGGCGGCACAGCCTGGTGGCTGCTCAGCCGCCTGATCGACGAGATCGAGGATGCCCCCGCGCCGTTGGCCGACACCATGCGTCAGCTGGCCGAAGACCAGCGGGTGATGGCCGAAGCCTTCGGTGCACCGCCCGAAGACGGTCCCGAACCCGTGTCGGAAGAACCGGTCCATGTCGCCGGCCGCAGCACCCCGCCGGCCACGGCCGCACAGGAGCTCGCCGATGGGCGCTGAACGTCGTGAACTGCGTCGGATGAAGATGGAGATGCTGCGCATGCGCGGCGAGCTGCAGCGCGGCGAGATGGCGATGGCGCTCGACGACCTGCGCAGCGGCACGCGTCGCGGCCGTGGGTTGCTGAATGCGGTCGGCGGGCTGAGCGCGGGTGTGGTCGCCCGCAGCGGCTGGGTCGGCCTGGCGGCGACCCTGCTCCGCCATCCATGGGCGGCGGCCGCCGGGCTCGCAGTGGTGCGTGCGCTCAAGCGTCACCCGCTTCTGGCGGTGACGGCCGTCGCCGCCGGCGCGGTGGCGACAGGCATCGGCCGGCAGACGCGTGTGCGTGCCGAGCGCAGGCATGCCCCGGGCGAGGATGTGTTCAGCGCGCCCAGCGGCTGAGCGTCCAGATCCTGGGTCCGGATACTGGAACGCGCCGGGGTCGACTTCCCTCGCATGGCTGCGCCCGACCACCCTGCTGCGGTGCGACGGGGTCGCCCGGTCGGGGGCTCCATCGAGAGATTCAGTCGCCCAGCCGTTCGCGCACCTGCGCCGCCACGCGGGCAGTCTCGCGCAGCGGCTCCGCTTCGAAAGGCGTCATCACGGTGCCGCTGTCACCGGCCTGCATCGGTCGGATCCGTCCGCATGCGAGCAGGGCATCCAGAAAGTGTCGCGGTCGGCCGCGCACCCGCCCTGGGTCGAAGACATACACGGGCGCCTGCGTCGCGCAGGCTTCGGTGATCATGTTGACCGAGTCCGGAGAGCACACGATCCGGTCCGCCCAGGCCAAGGCACCCCGATAGGGATTGGGCCCGTCGCGTTCGCTGCGCCAGACCAGTCCGGGAGTGTCGGCATAGCGGTGTTCCAGCACGCCGCGCAGTTCGCGCGGCGTGCGCCGCGAGGCGAGCACCAGCACGCTCCCGCCGTCGCGGGCCAGCGCCGCCTCCAGCTTCGAGGCCAGTACTTCGAAGGCCATCCGATCGAACCGCGCATGCCGGGTCGGCCCACCGAGCAGCACGGCGGTGATCGGTCGGGGCAGCTCGCCGAGGGCCGGGAAATCCGCACGCCCCCCCGCCAGCCAGACGTCGTCGATGGGGTGCAGGCTGCCCAGCGTGGTCAGTACATTGCCGGCCCGGCGCAGGGCAGGCCGCGCCTGGGCATCGTGTTCCGGCACCACCAGCAGGTCCCAGTGCGCAGGGTCGAGCCGCGGGTCGAGGATCTGGACCACCCGGCTGCCCCGCGCACGCAGCATCCGGGTGGCGAGCGCGGCCTGACGCCCGCAGCCGACGGCCAGCCGGGGAGGGCTGTCGAGCAGGGCCTGGAAGTCCGGCCCGAATGCCGATGTCGTCCCCGGCCCACCGCGTGGCGCCCACAGTCGCCACGGCAGCCGCGGCTGCAGGGTGCAGCTCGCCGGGCCCAGGCCGGCTGCGATGGCGGGGTTGCTCTGCGTGTTGCCGCCGCTCTGCACACCGGGGGCGCCGAGCAGGGCTGCCGCCAGCGCTTCCGCCTGACGGGCATTGCCGGCGCGGCCATCGCTGAGCGCACAAATTTGCAGCGAATGATGGCCTGTTTGTTTCATTGTTCTGTTTTGGTAGCCAATACGTTTCCGCCCTGCGGCTGTGCGCAGCTGGCGCGGACTCTACACTGCCGGCTCGGACACGTCCTCACGATTCACGGAGATCTGCATGCCCCCCGCCTTCGAAGACCGCGCCCTCGACGCTTCCGCCCTCGATCAGTTGTTCCGTACCGCGCGGACCTACAACCAGTTCAGCGGCGAGATCGACGATGCCACCCTGCATCGCCTGTACGAGCTGATGAAGTGGGGCCCCACCAGCGCCAACATGTGGCCGGCGCGTCTGATCTTCGTGCGCAGCGCCGAGGCCAAGGCACGGCTGGCGCCGGCGCTGGACGAGGGCAACCGCGAAAAGACCCTGGCCGCGCCGGTGACCGTGATCCTCGGGCACGACCTGGCGTTCTTCGAGAAGCTGCCGGTGCTGTTCCCGCATACCGACGCGCGCGCCTGGTTCGCCGACAAGCCCGAGGACGCGCTGGAGACCATCGCCCTGCGCAACGGCAGCCTGCAGGGTGCGTACCTCATCCTCGCCGCGCGTGCGCTGGGCCTGGACACCGGGCCGATGTCGGGCTTCGACAACGCCAAGGTCGATGCCGAGTTCTTCGCCGGCACGCGCATCCGCTCCAACTTCCTGATCAATCTGGGTATCGGCGACCGCAGTTCGATCTTCGCGCGCTCGCCGCGCCCGCCGTTCGACGAAGTCTGCCGGATCGAGTGATCGCCGCCGCACCGGCCGCATGACCTTCCTTTCACCGCCGCCACCCGGTTTTCCGCCGCACGCCCTGCGGATTCCGCACGCGGCGGTCGACCCTCCATCCCCCGATACGCCCACAAGGACACCGCCATGACCCGTACCCTGCTCGCCCTCGCGCTTTCCGCCGCTTCGGTCGTCGCCTTCGCTGCGCCGATGACCTACAAGATCGACCCCAACCACACCGACGTGATCGCCAGCTGGAGCCACTTCGGCTTCTCCAACCCGGTGGCGCACTTCGGCCAGGTCGACGGCACCATCACCTACGACCCCGACAAGGTCGCCGACTCGAAGGTGGAAGTGACCATCCCCCTGGCGGGCCTGAACTCGCATGTGCCGAAGTTCGACGAACACCTGCGCAGCGCCGACTTCTTCGATGCCGAGCAGTACCCGACGATTACCTTCAAGAGCACCTCGGTGAAGGCCAACGGCAAGGGCAAGCTGCTGGTCACCGGCGACCTGACGATCAAGGGCATCACCCGGTCGGTCGTGCTGGACACCACCATCAACAAGCTGGGCATGCAGCCGATGGCCAAGCGCGAAGCCGCCGGTTTCGCCGCCACCACCACCCTCAAGCGCAGCGACTTCGGGCTGGGCCTGTACGCGCCCAACGTGAGCGACGAGGTGGTGCTGAGCATCACCACCGAAGCGGTGGTGCCCAAGCCCGCCGCCGAGTAATCCGCGGCCGATGACCGGCGCCGCCGTCGGCGGAGCCGGTGCTCCCGGTCTTCTCGAGCGCGTCTTCTCGAGCGTGTCTGCTCGATCGTTCACGACCCCGCGCGAGCGGGGGCGTCGGGCCCTTGCTGCCCGCGTCCCTCGGCTGCGCGCATATCCCCTACACGGAGTCTCCATGTCCAAGTCCATCGCCATCGTCTACCACAGCGGCTACGGCCACACGACCAAGATCGCCGAGGCGGTCGCCGAGGCCAGCGGCGGGCGTCTGCTCGCGATCGATGCCGACGGCCAGCTCTCCGACGAGGCCTGGGCCGCGCTCGATGCGGCCGATGTCATCGTGTTCGGCTCGCCCACCTATATGGGCAGCGTGAGCTGGCAGTTCAAGAAATTCGCCGACGCCTCGTCCAGGATCTGGTTCAGCCAGGGCTGGAAGAACAAGCTGGCCGCCGGTTTCACCAACTCCGCGTCGATGAACGGCGACAAGCTTTCCACCCTCCACTATTTCTTCACGCTGTCGCAGCAGCACAGCATGCTGTGGGTGGGCACGGGCATGATGCCGAGCAACAGCAAGGCGTCGACCCGCGACGACCTGAACTACGTGGCGTCCTTCTCGGGCCTGATGACGACCACGCCGTCGGATGCGTCCACCGACGAGATGGTGGCAGGCGACCTGCGCACCGCACGCGCCTTCGGCGAACGTCTGCGCGAGGCGGCGGCGCTGCTGGCCTGAGGCCGCCGCACTGCCGGTAGGGACCCGCGGCTCAGTCCTCTGGCCGCGGGTCGAATGCATAGGGCGTGGCCCGCGCTTCGGGCCGCGCAGCGAACGCCGCCGCGAATGCGGTGAGCCGCGGGTGGCCCGAGAGATCCATCGGGTTGCGGAACGGCAGATGCTCCAGCAGGCAGAACAGGCCGAGATCGAACAGCGCGATGCGCCCGGTCGGGAGCGCGGCGTGGATGGCGTCGAGTTCCGCGTCCAGCCAGGCCAGACACAGCTCCAGACTGCTCCGCCGCTTGCGCGAGGCGGCATCGGCCGTACGTTGCGACACCACCTCGTGGAAGACCACCTCCACCTGCGCCGCCATCGCATGCGCCAGCACCTCGTGCGCGTTGGCGAGCAGCGGACCGTCGAGTTGCGCGTTCGCCTGCTCCGGCCAGAACACCCGCGCCTCGCCACCCGGCACCAGGCGCGCCAGCTGACGGCAGGTATTGGTGCTGCCCCAGTACACGTGGGTGCGGACCGCGTCGCCGATGCGCAGCGCGGGCAGTTTCAGCGCCGGATTGCCGGCGAAGGTGGCGGGGTCCTCGCTCATCAGGTCGTGGACCGGGCGCAGCGTGTAGTCCACGCCGAGCGCATGCGCGAGCAGACGGACCATGCGCGTGTAGTGCGAACTGCTGCGGCCGAGGATCTCGACGACAGGTGGAGCGGTGGGGATCTGCATCGGCGGCCTCCGTCACAGGGGTGTGCGCAGCGACGCCCGCTGCGGCGACTGCGATAGAATGCCCGGCATTCGCGCAGGATTCCCGCCATGACCGCCCCCAACGCACCCGCCAACGCCCAGACCGAGTACACCGTGCACCGCAGCGACCTGCCGCTGAGCTGTCCGACGCCGGAGATGGCGCTGTGGAATTCGCACCCGCGGGTGTACCTGCCGATCGAGGCCGAAGGCGGCCGCAGCACGTGCCCCTACTGCGGTGCGCTGTTCATCCTGGCCGACTGAGCCCCGCCCCACCGCGCGGCGCAGTCCATTGCTCGCTTCCGGCGCGCGGGCCCGCACCCGCCTGATCACCCGACCCCGCATGCGGGGCGTGTGTCCGCGATGAGCGGGACGCTTCCCGCACCCTCATCCGGGCCGACCGCAGCGCATGGCGCGGAACGGCCATGGACCGTCATCCAGCTGCTGCCCGCCCTGCACGGCGGCGGGGTGGAGCGTTCCACGCTCGAAATCGCCGAAGCCCTGGTCCGCGCCGGGCATCGCGCGCTGGTGGTGTCCGCGGGCGGGCGGCTGGTGCCGCAGCTCGAAGCGCTGGGCGCGGAACACATCGCGCTCGACATCGGCCGCAAGTCGCCGCTCACCTTCCGCCATGTGCGTCGCCTGCGTCGGCTGTTCGCCGAAACCGGCGCCGATATCGTGCATGCCCGTTCGCGCCTGCCCGCCTGGCTGACGCTGCTGGCCTGGCGTGGCCTGCCCGCGTCCACCCGCCCGCGCTTCGTGACCACGGTGCACGGGCTGAATTCGCCCTCGCGCTACAGCGCGGTGATGACCCGCGGCGAACGCGTGATCTGCGTGTCCGACACCGTCCGCGGCTACGTGCTGCGGCATTACCCGCGCACCGACCCCGCGCGCCTGCGCATCATCCCGCGCGGCGTGGATCCGGCGATGTTTCCCGCGGCCCCCGTTCCCGACCCGGCGGCGCGCGCCTGGGCGGCGGCGCAGCATCCCGCGCTGGGCGGCGAGGGGCCGCTGCTGCTGCTGCCGGGGCGCGGCACGCGTCTGAAGGGGCATGCCGATGCGCTCGCGCTCTTGGGCAACCTGCGCGATGAAGGTCTCGATGCCCGGTTGTGGATGCCCGGCGCGCGCGAACCGGGGCGCGAGCAGTACATCGCCGATCTGGAGACCGAAGCGGCGCTCGGCGGATTCGCGCATGCGCTTGCCATCACCCCGCCCACCGACGCCATCGCACGCGCCTATGCCGCCAGCGACCTGGTGCTGCAGCTCTCGCGCAAGCCCGAGTCGTTCGGACGGACGGTGATCGAGGCCCTGTCCTGCGGGCGTGCGGTGGTGGGCTGGGCGCACGGCGGGGTGGGCGAGTTGCTGGCGGAACTGGACCCGGAGGGCGCGGTGCGGGCCTTCGATACCGAGGCCCTGCACAGCGTCGTCCGTGCGCGGCTCGCGCACCGCGCGCCGCTTCCGGCTACGATGCCCGGGCGTCTGCGCCGCTACGACCTGGCCAGGATGCGCGCGGACACGCTGGCCTGCTATGCGGAGCTGCTGTCCGAGCCGCGTGACATGCGGCACGCGGTCGAGTGATGGGCGGCCGGCGCAGTCCGGCATGTCCGCGGTGCATGGCATGGATCGGCCGGTCGCCCCATCGTCGCGGCGTGTTCGGTCCCCGCGTGTTCATTGCATCGCGTCGGCAAGGTGTTCCGCCGTCCAGTCCCGTCCATTCCAGCTCAGCCGTCCGCAGACACGCCGCCTTCCCGCTTTCCCGCCCCACACGTTTCCTCGATCCGCCTCCCCCATGACTGCCGTTTCCACTCCCCCTGCCCGTGACGACTCCGGCCCCGGCGCCGCCGCGGCGCCCGCCGGCTGGCGCTGGGCGCCGGCCTGGGTGCTGGCCTTCGTCGCGTTGTGGCCCGCGCCGGGCATCGCCGAGGGGGTGATGGTGCTGGGCGCGCTGGCGGCCATCGTGCTGCTCCTGCGCGCGCGCGTGGGCGGCGGCGCGGCGCTGCTCAGCCCGCAGGCCTGGGCGCTGACCAGCGTTCTGTTCTGCGCCTATTGGTTGCCGCAGGCCATCGCGGCGGTCGACGCCATCGATGCCGGCCGGGCCTGGCGCGAAGCGCTGGTGGACCTGCGCTACCTCCCGTTCCTGTGGCTGGCCGCGGCCGCGGTGGGCGATGCGCGCGGCCGCCGCATCGTCTTCGGCGGCATCGGCGTCATCGTCGCCATCTGGACGCTGGATGCGCTGATCCAGGCAGCCACCGGCACCAGTCCGCTGTTCGCGGGCATGGATGCGGCCAAGCTCGCGATCAGCGGCCACCGCCTGTGCGATGCCAACGACTACGCGCTGCTCGACCGGCTGGGTGGCGTGCTGGGCCCCTGCAATCTGAAGCTCGGCGTGGTGCTGGCGACCCTGACGCCGTTCGCGCTCTTCGCCGCCTCCGCGCGGCTGGGCCGCGCCGGCTGGCTGCTGGCGGCCGTGGCGGTGGGGGCGGTGGTGCTGTTGGCCGGCTCGCGCGCGTCGTGGATCAGCTTCGGCCTGGTGCTGCTGTGGTCGGGCTGGCGCCTGCTCGGCTGGAAGCGCCTGGCGATGGTGTTCGGGTTCGGACTGGTGGCGCTGGCCCTGCTGGGCGTGACCGTGCCGCAGGTGGGCGAGCGTATCGAACGCACGGCGCGTGCGCTCACCGGCGATGAGGCCGGGGTCAACAGCGCCCTGTCCGGGCGCACGCGGATCTGGGGCGCGGCGCTGTGCATGACGCGCGATCACCCGGTGAACGGCGTCGGCCCGCGTGGCTTCCGCAAGGCCTTCGCCGGCTGCGACCCCACGCCCGAGGCGCACCCGGAGTGGGGCATCGGCCCGGCGTTGCACGCGCACCAACTGGTGCTGGAGGTGCTGAGCGAGACCGGCGGCATCGGGCTGCTGCTGTGGCTGGCCGGTGCGGCGCTCGCCTGGCGCGCCTGGCGTTATGCCGAGCCCGCCGCACGCGAAGCCACCCGGCCGGCGATGCTGGCGCTGGCGGTCACCGTGTTCCCGCTCAACACCCACCTGGCCTTCTATTCCACGTTCTGGGGCGGGGTGACCCTGCTGTTGGCCGCGCTCTACGCCGGCAGCCTCTACGGGCGCGCCGGCCCGTCCGCGGCGCAGGGCGGCACGTGAGCATCGAGCGCGCAGGGCCCAAGCCACAGCCGCTCTCGGCAGTGGTGACCTGCTTCGACAGCGCGGCGACCCTGGGCGAATGCCTGGAGAGCCTGATGTTCTGCGACGAGATCGTGGTGCTGGATTCCGGCTCGACCGACGCCAGCCGCGAGATCGCGACCGCGCACGGTGCGCGGGTGATCGTCGAGCCGTTCAAGGGCTACAGCGCGCAGAAGCAGTCGGCCATCGACCACGCCACCCACGACTGGGTGCTGCTGCTGGATTCGGACGAATTCCTCGGCCCCGAGGCCGCCGCCGAAATCCGCGCGCTGCTCCAGGCGCCGGCCTGCGCCGGCTACCGCCTGCGTCGCCGCGAATGGCTGTTCTGGCGCTGGCAGGCGCCGCGCAGCCGCCACAACCGTTATCTGCGCCTGTTCGACCGCCGCCGGGCGCGGATGAGCGGGCATGCGGTGCACGAAACCGTGGTCGCCGACGGTGCTGTCGGCGACCTGCACGCGCTGCTGTGGCACCGCGGCGACCTCACGGTCGACGCCAAGGTGGCCAAGGCCAACCGGTACTCCACCCTGCAGGCGGAGGAGCGCGCGCACCGCCGCGTGCGCTGGCTGCGCACGCGGATGGTGCTGTATCCGGCCTTCGCCTTCCTGCGCTACTGGCTGCTGCGCGGCCACTGGCGCGCCGGCTGGGCCGGCTTCATCGCCGCCCGCGTGCATGCCTTCTACGCGTTCCAGAAATACGCCAAGCACTACGCGCTGCAGCGCGCGGTGGCCGGCCCGACTCAGGCGCCGGCCGGGGACACGGATCAGCCGCGTCGCCGCCCCGCATCGCCATAGGGCGACACGCCATCCGGCCGGCGCTTGAACCGGCGGTGGATCCACAGGTACTGCTCGGGCGCTTCGCGCGCCATGGTTTCTATCGCCGCGATCACCCGCGCGGTGTCCGCGGTGGCGTCGGCCGAGGGGAAGTCCTCGAACGCCGGCCAGAAGCGCAGGGTGTAGCCGCCGTCGGCGCGCCGCCAGTGCTGGAACATCACCACCGCCGCGCCCGACAGCCGCGCCAGTTGATGGGTGGAACTCAGGCTGTTGGCCGGCTGGCCGAAGAAGGGCACGAACACGCTGTCGCCGCGGCTCGGGTCCTGGTCGGGCGCGTACCACAGCAGCCCGCCGCGCTTGAGGTGCTTCACCGCGCCGCGCACGTCCTGCTTGGTGAACATGCCCGCGGCATAGCGCGACCGCCCGCGCAGCACCGCCCATTCCATCGCCGCCTGCGGGTACTGCCGGTACATCCCGGCCAGCGGCGCATGGTCGCAGGCCAGCCGCGCGCACATCTCCAGCGTGGTGAAGTGCCCGGACACCACGATCGTGCCCTTGCCGCGCGCCTGCGCCGCGTCGAGATGCTCCACGCCCTCGACCACCAGTCCCCGGCGCTGCGGTTCCACCGAACCCCACCAGGCGCGGCCGAACTCGAACAGCGAGATACCGAGCGCGGTGAAATGCGCGCGCAGCAGCGTTTCGCGGGCCTGCGCGTCCAGCTCGGGGAAGCACAGGGCGAGGTTGCGCTCGGCGATCGTGCGCCGGGCCCTGCCGGCCCGGCACGGAGATCACGCCGTCGGCGCCGGCGGACATCATGGCAAGGGTCATCTCATCGTCGCCGGAGAGGACCGAGAACGACTCCGGACGGTCGCGCAGGATGTCGAGGACCTGGGCGAGATTCCCCGACGCTTCCTTC
>CBFGMS010000048.1:0-33453 GCA_965649985.1 uncultured Gammaproteobacteria bacterium
CGGGGTATAGCGCAGCCTGGTAGCGCACTTGTCTGGGGGACAAGTGGTCGTCGGTTCAAATCCGGCTACCCCGACCAATACACGACGGCCGCCCGCGAGGGCGGCCGTTTTTTGTTGCTGGCCGGGACGACGCTATCTCCGGATTGTCGGGGAGGGGGGCGATGTGTGGAACAGTCACTGGGAAGGTTGAGTGTCCTGAAATTTGGCCATGGGAATCGTGTACAAGTTTAGTAATTACCCGACACCCGGGCCTCGGTAGGGGTGCCTACGCGGCGGGTCACTGTAACGCCCCGGCATCGGACGCCCCGCGGCCGCCCTGGTCGCCGACGTATGATGGCGTTTTCCCGCAGGACCGCGTGATGACGACGTTCGGACGTGTGCTGGTGTGGGTGGGCCTGCTGCTGGCCGTGGCCGTCGTGCCGTGTGTGCGTGCGCAGACGGTGGCGGTGGTGAATGCGCGGATCGTGGCGGGCCCGGAGGCGGCGCCCATTCCGCGGGGCACGTTGATCGTCCGCGACGGCAAGATCGCCGCGTTCGGCGATGCGGGCAGCGTCCCGGTGCCGGAGGGCATGACGGTGCTGGATGCCGGTGGCGGCACGCTGGTGGCGGGTTTCTGGAACAGCCATGTGCACCTGATCGCGCCGCCGCTGGACAATGCGGCCGGGCATGCCGATGACGTGCTGTCGGATGCGCTGACGGGGGCCTATCTGCGTTGGGGGTTCACCACGGTGTTCGACATCGCCTCGGCGCCGGGCAATGCGTTCGGCCTGCGCGCGCGGATCGCGGCGGGCGCGGTGCGTGGCCCGGCCATCCTGACGGTCGACGAGCCGTTCTTCCCGAAGGACGGTGTGCCGGATTACGTGCCCGACACGCTGGGCGGGTGGTCGCTCAGGCAGGCCGAGGTGGCGACGGCGGACGAGGCCTCCGCGCGTGCACGGCGGCAGCTGGCGCAGGGCGCCGACGGCGTGAAGATGTTCGCGGGCTCGATGGTGGGCGGCGAGATCGGCGTGTTGCCGATGGACCTGGACATCGCCCGCGCGGTGGCCGCGGCCGCGCGCGACGTGGGCAAGCCTGTGTTCGCGCATCCCAGCAATACCGAAGGGATGGAGGTCGCGATGGCGGCGGGCGTGACGGTGTTCGCGCATACCACCCCGAACATCGACCCCTGGCCGGAGCCGCTGGTGCGCCGGCTGGTGGATGCGGACATCGCGCTGGTGCCCACGCTCGCGCTGATCAACGTGGAAGCGCGCAGGGAAGGCGCGCCTGCCGCCGTCCTCGAGCGCCTGCTTGCGAATGGATCCGACCAACTGCGCGCATTTTCCGCGGCCGGTGGCGACGTGCTGTTCGGCACCGACGCGGGATACGCCGAGGTGTACGACACCCGCGACGAGCTGCGGCTGATGCATGCCGCGGGGCTCGACTGGCGCCGGTTGCTGGCGAGCCTGACCACGACGCCGGTCAGGCGTTTCGGCCAGGCTGCGCGCAAGGGGCGCATCGCCGAGGGCATGGACGCGGATCTGGTGATCCTGTCCCGTGACCCCGCCGTCGATGTCGAGGCCTTCGCCGATGTGCGCTACACCCTGATCGCGGGGCGTGTGGTGTACGCGGCGGAGGCGGTGCGGTAACCGCGCCACCGCGCAGCGTCCTGGGCGGGGGCGGAGGAGGACGAAGGCGGGCAGCCCACAGGCGCACAGCCGGGCGGGGCATACATGGGGTAGCTGCGCCCCGGCCCGTGCTACGTGCGCGGGCGGCGTGTGTCGAGCACGTGCCCCGTGCAGAGCGGGGGCCTGCCGCCTGCGTGGCATGTGCTCACGCAGGCCCGGCAGGCCGCGGGACTCGTGCTCAGCCGAACCCGCCGAAGGCGATGGCGGCGGCGATCGCCGCCACGCCCGCTGCGCCGACGCCCCAGGCGAGGCGTACCCAACCGGCACCGGAGTCGTCCGGAAGGCGCGGCGCGGTGGATGCGCCGGCGGCCGCAGCCGGCGCCCTGCCGGTGGAAGCCTGCGTGGCAGTGCCGGCGTCCTCCAGGCTGAGGTCGCCGCCGGCGGCCAGCATGTCCAGCACCCGGTTCACGGTGGCGGTGTCGAAACGGTAGGGGTCGAAGCGGTCCATGCCGAGTTCGCGCATCAGTGCCTTCATCTCGGCGTCGAGCGGCACGTACTTCATCGCCCAGGTGGAGAAACTGGTGTGCGGGATGGCGCGACGGCTCAACACCTGCAGATCGGTGTGCCGCGGGTCGCGCAGCAGCGTGGCGTACAGCCGGTCCACCTCGAGGGTGCGCCCTTCCAGGCACTGGAAGAAGCAGCCGTCGCCGAAGTACAGGGCGCCCACCAGCCCGCGCCGGGCGTTGTTGCCCCGGGACTGGGCGAGGATGCGGGCCACGCTGGGTTCGATGCCCAGTTCGGCAGGCATGGTGGTGAAGGTGGAGCGGCTGACGTAGACGATCTGGGTCAGTTCGTTGGAAACCGGGTCGGTCATCGACCGTTCCTCCGTGAGGGATGCGGGTGAGGGGGCGGGTGAGGTGGATGCGGCAGGCGCGTGCCCGCACGGCACGCGGCTGGTACGTGAATCCGGCGTTGCCGGATGCGGCGGTGCCTGCGATGCGAGGCCGCGAGGGACCCTCGCTGCGGCCTGCGGCCCTGCGGGCGCGTGAGTCATGCGTTTTCACCGCCGGAACCGGTGCGTTCGTGCACATCGCGCGGCTTCAGGCGGGTGGCCCGGGCATTCACCTGCGGCTGTGTCGCGGGTGTGCACGGTGATGCCTCCCCCGCATGCGAGGTATTCCCCATGACCCAGACATCCACAGCGACCGCATCCACGTCGACGGCATCCACGCCCAAGCGCGTCGCCATCCTGGCCACCCACGGCTTCGAGCAGTCCGAGCTGATGGAGCCGTTGCAGCAGCTCAAGGACGCCGGTTTCACCGTGCAGGTGGTGGCACCCGAAGGGCCGAGCATCCGCGGCTGGAAGGGCAAGGACTGGGGCGACAACGTGGACGTGGACGTCGAGCTGTCCCAGGTGTCGCCGCAGGATTACGACGCGCTGGTGCTGCCGGGCGGTGTGATCAACCCCGACAGCCTGCGCACCAACGCCGAGGCCGTCGCCTTCATCAAGAGCTTCGACCAGGCCGGCAAGCCGCTGGCTGCCGTGTGCCACGGCCCCTGGCTGCTGGCCGAGGCCGGCGCCGCGAAAGGCCGCAAGGTGACGTCGTGGCCGTCGGTGCAGACCGACCTGCGCAATGCCGGCGCGCACTGGGAAGACGCCGAGGTGGTGGTGGATGGCCACGTCATCACCAGCCGCAAGCCGGACGACCTGCCTGCGTTCTGCAGCGCGGTGATCGACGCGGTCAAGCAGGCCACGCCGCGCGCGGCCTGAATGAGGGTGTTGTGCGCGTTGTCGTCGTGATTGCCGAATGATCGCCGAACGATGTGTGCCGTTTCCAGGATGTTCACTCCTCCGCACGGGTTGACCGGTGGCGTGGACTGCCCCCCGAGCGGCCGTAGCCGGCATCAGCAAGTCGGCAGGCGCGCCACCGCATCCCGGCGAGTCCCCTTCGACGCCACCCGCATCGGGTGGCGTCGTGCCGTTGCAGCCGGAGTCCCTGGGCATCCTGCCGCGAACATGCGGTCAATATGCGCCCAACGTCGCGAAAGACGTGGGTCAGGGGGGATGGAACAGCTGTTGAGACAGGCCGGTGCGCCGTACAGTGCGATGACCGGCGCATTGGCCTTGTTGACCACGGTGGCCCGGGCGCGACTCGCTCGGGTAGGTCCAGTACTTCACCTCCGCGGTGCCACCGCGGCACGAGGCGCGAGCCGGATGATGGTTGGCGGTGAACCGCGAGGCCTGCTTCAGCGCGCCTTCCCGGCCGAAACTGAAATCGGACGTGGTCGTAGTGGGCCCGCAGCCGCAGCCGGAGCAGGCGCGGAAGCCTTCGTCGGCACGGCCGGAGGACCCGATCCTGTCCTTTCAGATGATCTCGACGATGCCCATGCGCCGGGCCTTGGAGTGGCGGTTGCCGTATTCGTCGGTGGCCTGCACCCCGTCGACGATGCATCGAGCGCGCGGCCAGCGCGGTGGCAGGATGTGGGGCTGGCCGGGCAGGGCAGGCCGATGTGCCGGTTGAGGTTGAGTTGGCTGGACACGCCGAACCAGAAGCTCGGCAGGCGGAGCGGCCGCTCAGGCCCGGCCTTGTTGGTGGGATCGCACGGCGGCGACGGGTTGCGCGGGTTGCGGGCTTCCATGTTGTCGGTTGTCGGGCGGATACGATCAGCCCAGCTCACAGACCTCGGCGCGGGCCTGCGCGATGAAGGCACCCGGCAGCGACCCCGGCAGCGCGGCGGCGCAGAACAGACGGGGCGACACGGACGAAGCGATCATCGGAGACTGCTTTTCGACGACGCGCCCCCTGCCCGCAGACCACAAGCCGCGCACTCTGTCGTCGTTGTGACCGCCCTCAGGACCGGCATGTGCGGCCGTCGGCACGCACGCGGGCAGGCGCATGCCTCCCGCCGACGCGCGGGGTTTACACACGCAGGCCGCGGGAGGGTGTGCCCTGCTCCGGCGTGTCGGGAGACGGCGAATTCTGCGCGACCAGCACTGCGCTGGCGGGCTGCTCGACCCGCTGCGGCGCTGCGTCCTGCTGCTGCATGCCTGGCGCTTGCGTGCCCTGCTGCTGCGCAACGGCGAGGCCCTTCTGCAGCAGCGCCTCGCCACTGTCCTGCAGCGGCGTGCTTTTGCCCTGGGTCAGGCCCACATGGCTGCGCATCTGGAATTCGTCGTCGCCGCCCGTCGCCAGCGCCAGCACGCCGTCGCCACGCGCGTTCATGCGCACTTCGGCGATCGAGGTCATCGCCGTGCCGTACAGTTCGCGCGTGGCCAACACCAGCGCGCCGGCCATGTTGTCCCGCTCGCGCCGCTCGGCGAACGTGCCTTCCGGCAGCGTTTTCAGCGCCTCTTGAGCCTGTGCGTACAGCGGGTCGCGCGTGATGGCCGCCAGCTGGTTCTGCGCGCCGCCCATGTCGGCGACGACATTCGTCATGGAGGGGGCGGCGCCGTCGACCGAAGCGGTCTGGGTCTGGCCCTGCTGCTGGCGCTGCAGGCTTTCGTTGAGATGGCCGATGGTCTGCGGGCCGGCAATGCCGTCCACCTGCAGGCCGTTGGCGCGCTGGTACTGCTCCACCGCACGACGGGTAAGCGGGCCGAAGTCGCCGTCGGCCGCGAGCTGCGCGCCGTTGAGATTCAGCGCCTGCTGCAGGGTGCGCACGCCTTCGCCTTCGCTGCCCTCGCGGTACAGGCCGGGCGGAACCTGCAACGTCGGCGCGGTTGGCTGCGGTGGCAGCGATGCGACGGGCTGGTCGGGCGTGGTCGGCACCACGGGCGTCGGTGCCGAAGTCTGGTCGGTGGGCGGCGTGACCGGCGGTGCCTGCAACTGCTCCGGCGTCTGCAGGCGCAGCCCGGGATAGATGCCCAGCGCGACCTGGGTGTCCTTGTCGGCCACGCCGGTGGCGGGCAGGCCTTGCTGCTGCTGGTACTGGGTGACCGCGCTCAGGGTATTCCCGCCGAAGTCGCCGTCGGGAACCAGCGGTCTGCCGTCCACCCGGATGCCCGCCGCGTTCAGCGCTTCCTGCAGTTCCTGCACGCGTTCTTTCCTGCCGACATTGTCCCTGACGCCGTCGCCCAGGCGGAGCGTCGCATCCTCATGGAAATTCTGGTGCGCCCACAGCGAGGTGGTGACCGCCGGGGGCTCGGCGCCGCGGCTGCGGTACAGGTCGCCCAGGCGATCTTCCAGCCGGTCGATCGCCCGCTGCTGATCGATCAGGGTCTGCTGGCTGAGCGGCTCGCCATTGGCTTTCGTGACCAGCGCCACCTTGAATTCATCGACCCCGCGATAGCGGTCGAAATTCCGGCTCACATCGTCGTAAAGACGGTCGGTCATGGCCTGGACCGCAGCCCCCGAGTTCCGATAGCCCTGGATTTCCACGATGTCCGCGTGCGGCGCCAGCCGCGCGATGTCGATGCCCATCCTCAGCGACGCCGTCGGGCCGTCCCTGCCGTACACCCCGGGCTCCGCGGCGGTGGACAGGCCGGTATTCAGTCCCGCCGCTTCGATCGTGCCGAGCACACGTTCGTAGGCGCCGGTGATGGCGTTGGTCGCCTGCTGGTCGTTGAAGCCGTTCACGCGCTTGAAGGCGTTCATGTTCGCGCCGGCCGGCACGCCGATGTGGTCGTCCACCACCACCGTGCCGATGCCCAGCTCCTTCGCCAGATCGATCGCCGGCTGCACCCGCTCGCGCAGATAGAAGTCCACCACCTCCGGGTTGTTCCAGTTGGGCACCGCGCGCGCCACGGACTGCGAATTGTCGATCTGCACGGTGCCGCTGTTGGCGCGCTGGGCGTCGAGGCTCTGCAGGAAGGTGGAGAAGTCGTTGTAGGGCTGGTCCTGGCTGTTCGGGCTGCCGCCGGCGACCGGCCGGCCGTCGGAGATGAAGAGTCGGAGTTCGGGCCGCTGCTCGGGCGGCACCATCTCCAGCGCCGCCGGCAGCGCGCGCCGCAGTTCCTCGACGTAGTTCCCGTCGCGCGGCCCGCTGGCTTCGAGCAGCAGCACCTTGCCCGGCCCGGTGCTGCGCATCGCGTCGGCGAGGATCTGCGCGCGCTGGGCATCGTCGAGCGGTGGGATTCCGCTGCCGACGAAATTGTCCGTGCGCGAGAAATAGACGCTGGCGCCTGCGGAATTGACCGGGTGCGCGGGGTTGCCGGAGATCGGCACCTCGACATCGAGCACGGTCCGCGGGTCGCGGCCGGGCTGCGGGGAGGGCGTCTGCTGCTGCGGGAAAGGCGTGGTCATCGTGGAATGTCCGGTCACGTGGCGACCCGACATGATGGTCGTCGAGGTATCGAATCCCGGATGAACCGTTCAGCGCGGCGCCCGGGCCGGCCTGAAAGACGCTGCGCGGCTTCAGGCCGGCGGGGGGCCGCGTCGGCTGACGAGCCATCCGAAGACCGCCGCGGTGACGAACATGATCAGGCTGTAGATGGCGGCGGGGATGGCCATGGTCGGGTTGTTCAGCAGCGCGGGGCTGAGCGCCACGGCGATCGCCAGGGTGCCGTTGTGGATGCCGATTTCCATGCCGATGGCGATCGCCTGCCGCGCCGGCAGGCCCAGCAGCCGCGGCACGCCGTAGCCCACCGCCAGGCTCAGCAGATTGAACGCGAGCGCCGCCAGACCGATGGACGGGGCGTAGTCGACGAGCGTGTTCCAGTCCTTGAACACGGCCAGGGCGATGATGGCCACCAGGAACAGCACCGACACCAGCCGCACCGGCCGGTTCATGCGCGCCGCGAAGCCCGGGAAGCGCGCGCGCAGGGCCATGCCGATCGCCACCGGCACCAGCACGATCAGGAACACCTGCAGCACCTTGTCGAACTGCAGCGGCAGCGTGCTGCCCTCGCCCATGAAATGCGCCAGCGAGAGGTTGACCACCAGCGGCAGGGTGACCACGGCCAGCAGCGAATTCACCGCGGTCAGGCTGATGTTGAGTGCCACATCGCCATGGGCCAGATGGCTGTAGAGATTTGCGGTGGTGCCGCCGGGCGAGGCCGCCAGCAGCAGCATGCCCACCGCCAGCGCCGGCGCCAGGCCGAACGCCTTCACCAGCGCGAAACACAGCAGCGGCAGCAGCACGGTCTGGCACAGCAGCGCCACCACTACCGGCCTGGGCTGTCTCCCCACGCGCCGGAAATCCTCCACGCTGAGCGACAGGCCCAGCCCGAGCATGATGATGCCCAGCGCCAGCGGCAGCAGGACGGTGAGCAGAGACCCTGAATTCATCGTGCCGCACTCCTGTCGGGCGGTGGCGTGGGCGTGACCGGCTGCACGCCGCAGAAGCCTCGACGATAGGCAGATTCGCGATGGCCCGCAATCCGTGATGCATCGGTGCCCGCCTGCCTGGGCCCGTATGATGTGCGGCCGCGGCGACCACCCGTGTCTGTGCGGCGCATCCGTTCGGGCCGTGCGGCATGCCGGTGCGACGTGCGCCTGCAGCACGCAGCCGGGCCGCCGCATCCCTGGCACGGCCTTCGAATCCACGCCCGCCGGCCGCGCCCCGCGCCTTCATTTCCGCATCGCAAGACGGAGCCTCCATCGATGTCCGACCCCGCAGCCGTTGCCGTCCCCGCCGCTTCCTCCGACGACCTGCCGCGTCTGCGCGATGCCCTGCAGGCCTACGCCGAGCGCTGGCCGGACGAAGCGGCGGACGTGCAGCCTTTCCTGGAGCTGCTCGCCGAGGGCGTGCACGCCTTCGGCCGGGAGCGTCTGGAGGGGCATTTCACCGCCTCCGCCTGGCTGGTGGACGGCACCGGGACGCGGCTGCTGATGACCCATCACCGCAAGCTGGAGCGCTGGCTGCAGCTGGGCGGCCATGCCGATGGCGATACCGATATCGCCCGCACCGCGCTGCGCGAGGCCGAGGAGGAATCGGGGCTGAGCGGGCTGCGGGTGGAGCCGGAAATCTTCGACATCGACCGGCACTGGATCCCCGCGCGTGGGGACGTGCCGGGGCATTGGCACTACGACCTGCGCTTCATCGTGCACGCGGGCAGGGACGAGACCTTCGTGGTGAGCGACGAATCGCATGCGCTGGCCTGGCGGCCGATCGCGGCTCTGCTGGAGGAGCCCGGCATGGACCCGTCCATCGTGCGCATGGCAAGCAAATGGCGGCAGCGGCAGGCGCCGGTCTGAGCAGGACAGGCATGGGCCCGTCGGGTGGGCAAGCCGCGATGGCGGGAAGCCGGTCGGAATGCAGCCGGAAGACGATGGCTGCGAAACGTGCATTCCCTGCGGCGTGATGGCGACGGTCGGGCCTGAAGGCCCTCCTACACAGGCGCTTATGTAGGAGGGCCTTCAGGCCCGACTGAATTCAGGCTGGTGCGTGCCTGCAGACAGGCAGGTGGACGGACATGGGCGCAGCCGTTCAATCCGCGCCAGGCATCGGTTCGACCCGGCTTGCTTCGCACTGTGCCGGCTTGATGCATCGCGCTTGCGCTCGCAGGCGCGCAAGGCGTCGAAGCGGAAGTAGGCCCCTCGCTCCGCTCTGAGCGACAGGCAGGAGGTGGCGGAAACGGATGGTGGGTATTGGGTGGCAGCCGAAACGCGGCCCGCACGAGGCGGGCCGCCGGTGTCGTCCGTATCCAGAGTCGTCTGTACCCGAGTCGTCTGTATCCCGAGTCGTCTGTACCCGATCAGTCCGCGCGCCCGGCGAATTCGCCGGTGACGGTGTTCACCCAGACCTTTTCGCCATTGCCGATGTATTCCGGCACCTGGATTTCGATGCCGGTGTTCAGGCGCGCGGGCTTGGGGCGCTTGGTGGCGGTGCCGCCCTTGAGTTCCGGCGGGGTTTCGACCACGTCCAGCGCCACGCTCTGCGGCAGCTGCAGGCCCACCGGCGCGTCGTCGATGATCTGCACATAGCAGCCGGTCAGGCCGTCGGTGATGTAGCCCACGGCATCGCCCAGCATGTCCGGGTCGAGCGTGTAGGGCGTGAAGTCCTCGTCGTCCAGGAACACGAACGCCTCGCCGTCCTTGTACGAGAAGGTGGCCTGGCGGCGGGCCAGATCGACTTCCTTCAGCTCGTCGTCGCCGCCGACGCTGAGGTCGAGCTTGTTGCCGCCGGGCACGCTGTACATGGTGAAGCGGTATTTGACGTTGCCGCCGCGGCCCTGGGGCGAGCTGCGTTCGATGTCGCGGATCTGCCAGGCGGTGCCGTTGTGTTCGACGACGTTGCCCTTCTTGATGTCGTAGGCTTTCATAGTGGATTGCTTTTGTCTGATGATGAGGTGCCGGATTGGGCGTCGTGCATGTGCAGAACCCGTCGGATGACCCACTGCCCGGCGAGAGAGAACAGCACACCGGCGGGAATGCCGATGGCGGCTGCCGCGACGAAGTCGGGACGTGTGTCGTGGAAGGCAGCGATGGCCAGCGCCACGCCAAGGGTGAAGGTGCTGCCGATTAAGATGGCTCCCCGCAGGATGACGGCCCCCCACGAGCGTCTTCCCGAGGTTCGCAAGCTTTCGATGAAATAGCGCTCGACCGGCGAGAGCGGCGGTGCGCTCACTTCGCCGCCAACCGCGTCGCGCCGTCCAGGCGGATGGTCTCGCCGTTGAGATAGACATTGCCGAGGATGTAGCCGACCAGCCCGGCGAATTCATCCGGCTGGCCCAGACGCGAGGGGAAGGGAATCGAAGCCGACAGCGACTGCTGCACGCTCTCGGGCATGGTGTCGACCATCGGCGTCCAGAAGATGCCCGGCGCGATGGTCATCACGCGGATGCCGAAGCGCGCCAGTTCGCGCGCCATCGGCAGGGTCATGCCGACCACGCCGCCCTTGCTGGCGGAATAGGCGGCCTGGCCGATCTGGCCTTCGAACGCGGCGATCGAGGCGGTATTGACGATCACGCCGCGTTCGCCGTCGGCGCTGGCCTCGTTGTGCTGCATGCGCGCGGCGGCGGCCTTGGCCACGTTGAAGCTGCCCACCAGGTTCACCATGACCGTGCCGCGGAACTGCGCCAGCGGCATGGCGCCTTCCTTGCCGAGCACGCGGCCCGCGCCCAGGATGCCGGCGCAGTTGATGGCGACATTGAGGCCGCCGAGGAACCCGGCCGCCTCGTCAATGGCCGCGGTCACCGCGTCTTCGTCGGAGACATCGACGCGCACGTAGCGCGCGTGGGCCTCGCCCAGCTCGGCCACGGCGGCGGCGCCCTTGTCGTCGTTGAGATCGAACAGCACCACCTTGCCGCCGTGCGCGACCAGATGACGCGCGGTCGCCAGGCCCAGGCCGGACGCGCCGCCGGTGACGATGGCGCGGGTGTCGGACAATTGCATGGGGAGTCCCCGAATGACAAAGAAGTGGGATTTTAGCCCATGCCGCACACCCGCACGGACACGATCAGTGGCCGCACAGGCCGTCTTCGCAGGGGATGCCGTCGCGGTCGCCGTCCATTTTCGTGTCCGGGCAGTTCCGCAGAACCCAGGAGGCCTCCGCGCAGGAGGACATCTGCGAACAGTGCCGGCGGCCGTCGCAACGGTAGGCCGCGGCAGGTGCCGCCGCCGCAGGCGTTGTCGCGGTCAGTGCCGACGAGGCGGGCGCGGCCGGGGCGGCTGAACCGGGGCCGCCGATCTTGCCCAGCACCCACACGCCCCCGGAGGCCGCGAGCAGCAGCGCCAGAGGCCAGCCGAACAGACCGCCTGCCGGCGCGCGCGGCCCGCGGTAAGGCCGAGCGGCGCGCGTGTCGTGCCGGCCGGAGCCCTGTCCTGCGGCGTTCTGCGGGCGGTGGGCACGTCTCGTGTCGGGCGAGCCCGTGCCGGGTGGCGCCGGGTCCAGATAGGTCACCGCGCACGCGCGAGGCCTGCCGTCAGGGCCGGTCTCGACCTCGAACGACAAACGCTCGCCCACCACCGGCCGCCGGCCGCTCGGCGGCAGGGCCGAGACATGCACGAACACGTCCTGCAAGCCTCCCCGCGCCGAAGGAGGGCCGGGCATGCCGGCGTCGGTTGCGGAGCGGTCCGGCACGACGAAGCCGAAGCCGCGCGCCTCGTTCCAGGTCTTGAGTCTGCCTTCCGTGCGCATCGTGTCTGTCCTGTGGCGGGAGCTTGGCCGGCGCCCGGCTCACAGTGCCCGCAGGTAGAAGGTATTGCAGCCGCCGTGCCCGGTGGCGCCCATCGGTGCGTCGATGCGTCGGAAGCCGCTGCGTTCGTACAGGCGCATCGCCGCGTCCATGCCGGTGAGCGTTTCCAGGTAACACTGGCGGTAACCGAAGCCGCGTGCGGCGTCCAGGCAGCGCGCCATCATCGCCGCGCCGGCGCCCAGGCCGCGCACGCTCGGCAGGAAATACATCTTGCGCAGTTCGCACACGTCCTCCGCGCCGCCGGCCAGTGGCGCCACACCGCCGCCGCCTTCGACCGTCCACACGGCCTGCGCTTCATCGTCCGGTCTGCCGGCGCCTTGCGCGCCGTCGCCGTGGCCGGCCGGCGCAGGAGCACCGCGGCGTTCGACCACGAAGTACGCCGAGCGCGGCGCGGAATAGGCACGGTGCATCCAGTCCACTTCCGGGTCGCTGATGGCGAAGCCGCAGCCGGTGGCGCCGAATTCGGGCATGACGCTGCGGATGATGGCGGCGACGGCGGCATCGTCGCGGGCGTCGATCGGGCGGATGCGGAACGTGCCGGAGTCGTGCATGGATCTGTCGTTGCGTGGATGTGGGTGGAGTGGGGCGATGGGTGGGCAGGGCGGTCAGCCGCTGGTGCCGTGGTACAGGCTGCCCTGCTGCAGCCTGCGCGCGAATTCGTCGGGTTTCAGCCCGGGCGCGAACAGGAACCCTTGGCCGATCGGCACGCCCAGGCGCAGCAGGAACTGGCGCTGGGCCTCCGATTCCACGCCTTCGGCGACCAGGCCGAGGTCCAGACTGCGGGCGATCCCGGCCACCGCCTGGCAGACCGCCACGTCGGAGTGTTTGCCGGGCACGCCCGCCACGAACAGCTGGCTGAGCTTCAGGCCGTGGATCGGCAGCCGGCGCAGGTAGTTCAGGGCGCTGTAGCCTTCGCCGAAGTCGTCGATGGTCAGGATCACGCCCATCTCGCGCAGCTCGGCGAAGGTGCGCAGCGTGTCGGGCGCATCCTCGATCAGCACGCGTTCGGTGAATTCCAGCTCCAGCGCGGCGCCGGGCAGGGAGTATTCGTCCAGCAGCCGGCGCACGCTCTGCGCGAGGTCCTCGCCGATGAACTGGCGGTAGGACACGTTCACCGCCACCCGCACCACGCCCAGCCCCGCATCGCGCCAGGTCGCGACCTGACGGCAGGCCTGGCGCAGCACCCAGCCGCCGATGCGCACGATGTCGCCGGTGGTTTCGGCGTGGCCGATGAAGCGGTCCGGGCGCATTTCGCCGAGCTGCGTGTTCTGCCAGCGGATCAGCGCCTCGGCCGCGACCACCCGGCCGCGCAGCAGGTCGACCTGCGGCTGGTAGACCAGGTGGAATTCCTCGTTCTCGGCGGCGCGGCGCAGATGGGTTTCCATCCACAGCCGGTCGGCCTGCGACTTCGCCAGTTCCGGATTGAACGACTGCCACGCGTTGCGCGCGCGGCGCTTGCTGTCGTACATCGCGGCGTCGGCGTTCTGGATGAGCGTCTGCGGGCGTTCGCCGTGCTCGGGTGCGCGCGCGATGCCGATGCTGGCGGTGATGTTGAATTCGTCGCTGTCGAAACGGAACGCATCCGACAGCGCGTCGAGCACCGACTGGGCGATGCGCTCCGGGCGGCCGTCGTCGTCGTTGTAGTGGCACATCACCAGGAATTCGTCGCCGCCGAAGCGCGCCACCAGGCCTTCGCTGCCCACCGCGGCGGCGATGCGCTGCGCTGCGGCGGCCAGCAGTTCGTCGCCGGCGGAATGGCCCAGCACGTCGTTGACCACCTTGAAGCGGTCCAGGTCGACATACAGCACGGCCAGACTGCGCAGGGTGGGGTCTTCCAGGCGCTGGTCCAGCTCCGAGAGGATCGCGTCGCGGTTGAGCAGCCCGGTCAGCGGGTCGGTGCGCGCCTGCACGCGCAGGCTTTCCTCGGCGTGCTTGCGTTCGGTGATGTCCTGCAGGGTGCCGACCAGGCGCGAGCTGCCCGGCGCGCCACGCTCGGTCTCGCCGATGAAGCGCAGCCACACCGTGTGCCGGTCGCCGCGCACGTACTGCAGCTCCAGGTCGAAGCTGCCGTGGTGCGCCACCAGACGGTCGAGCGCCGCGCGCAGGCGCGGCTGGTCCGGGCCGTACACGCCGATCAGCAGGTCCTCCATCGACTCGGCCGCCGGCTCGCGGCCGAGGATGCGCTGCGCCTCGTGGGTGAGATACAGCCGCTGGCGGCTGCGGTCCCATTCCCACCCGCCGATCCGCGCCAGCTCCTGGGCTCGGTGGAACAGCACGTTGTCGCGCTTGAGCGCGGTCACGTCGCTGAACATCGCGAACACGAACTGCGGCTGGGTGCCGTCGGCCTGGAACACCGGCACCGCGGTCACCGACACCCAGGACATGCGCTGGCTGGGCAGGTGATACAGGCCGACCACCGTGTTGCTGATGACCTGCGCCTGCTGCAGCGCGCGGCTGGTGGGCCACTGCGGGAACGACAGCGGCCGGCCGCGGTCGTCGACGACCTTCCAGTCCGCCGCCCGCAGGATCTCGTGGACCGCCTGGCCGGGCTCGGCGCCGATGGTGCGGTGTGCGGCCGGGTTGGCCGAGATCACGTGCATCTCGCGATCGAACAGGATCACGCCGACATCGATGGATTCCAGCAGCAGCCGGTAGCGGGTCTCGGCCTGCCAGCGTTTGCTGAGGTCGCGCGCGACCGCGACGATGTGCTTGCGGCCGAGGTACTCGAAGCCCGCGGAATGCACTTCCACCGGGAAACGGCTGCCGTCCTCGCGCATGTTGGTGACTTCGACCACGTAGGTGTCGCCGCGGTTGAGCGCCTCCCACACCGGCACCAGATGGTCCTTGGGCAGGTCGGGGTTCAGCACCTCGATGGGTTTGCCGACGATCTCCCCGCGCGGACGCCGATAGGCTTCCAGGCCGGCCTTGTTGACGTCGAGCACGGTGCCGTCCCAGTCGATGATGCTGACCGGGTCGGGCACGGCGTCGAACAGGGTGGTGTAGCGGCGATGCTCGGCGTCGATCTCGTCGATCGCCCGGGCCAGCGCGGCGTGCGCACGGGCGAGCAGGGCGCGCGGGTCTTCCGCGGCATCGCCTGCGGTGGCTGCGTCGGTGGACGCGTCCGTGTCGAGGGCGCGCTCGAGCGCGGCCAGGGTGTCCTGCAGATCGGACAGGTCCGCCGGCGCCGCCGGCCGCTGCTGCGTGCGCCTGCGCCCGGTCATGTCGCTCCGCCGGCGCCTCCCGTGGCGGTGGCCGGTTCCATGGCCTGTCCGACCCGGCTGCCGGTGCGGCGACCGAGCTGCGCCGCCAGCCAGCGGCCGGTGGCGGAAAGCGCGTCGAGGTCGATGCCGGTGGCGATGCCCATGCCGTGCAGCATATACACCACATCCTCGCTCGCGACATTGCCGCTGGCCCCGGTGGCGTAGGGGCAGCCGCCGGCCCCGGACACCGAGGCATCCACCACCGCCACGCCTTCCTCCAGACAGGCGAGGATGTTGGCCAGCGCCTGGCCGTAGGTGTCGTGGAAATGCACCGCCAGCGCGGCCATCGGCACTTCGCTCGCCACCGCGCGCAGCATCGCCGCCGCCTTGTGCGGCGTGCCGACGCCGATGGTGTCGCCCAGCGAGATTTCGTAGCAGCCCATCGCGTGCAGCGCCTGCGCCACGCGCACCACCTCGGCCACCGGCACCTCGCCCTGGTAGGGGCAGCCGAGCACGGTGGACACGTAGCCGCGTACCGCCACGCCGTCGGCCTTCGCGCGCTCGATCACCGGCGCGAAGCGCTGCAGCGACTCGGCGATGGAGGCGTTGATGTTGCGCTGGTTGAAGGCTTCCGAGGCCGCGGTGAACACCGCGATTTCGTCCACGCCCACGGCGCTCGCTCGCTCGTAGCCCTGTTCGTTGGGCACCAGCACCGGGTAGCGCACGCCGGGGTGCTTGGCGATGCCCACATACACCTCGGCCGCATCCGCCAGCTGCGGCACCCAGCGGGGGCTGACGAAGCTGGTCGCCTCGATGCTGCGCAGGCCGGTGGCGGAGAGGCGGTCGATCAGCGCGATCTTGGTCGCGGCCGGCAGCAGCGCCTTCTCGTTCTGCAGCCCGTCGCGGGGGCCGACTTCGACGATGCGGACCTCGGGTGGCAGGCCCTCTGCAGGTGCTGCGGCGGGATTCACGCGTCGTCTCCTTCCGCGCCCAGCAGCACCAGCACCGCATCGGCCTCGACGAAATCGCCGGCGGCGACGCGGATCTCGGACACGACGCCGGAGCCCGGCGCCTTGAGCGCCAGCTCCATCTTCATCGCTTCCATCACCAGCAACTCCTGCCCCTGTTCGACACGGTCCCCCACCTGTGCTCGGATCACCACGATGCGGCCAGGCATCGGCGCGACCAGACGGTCGCCCGTGGTGCCGGCGTCGCCGTCGTCGGCGCGGTAGGCCGGCACACGGACGAAACGCCAGCGACGCTCGCCGTCGTGCAGCCGGATCGCGGTCTCGCCGCGGCCGGCATCCACGCGCAGGCGCTGCCCCTCACCGTCGAAACGCGCGAACAGCGTGTCTTCGGACAGGGATGCTCCCTCCACCTGCACGGTGCCGGCGTCGTCCTCGATCCGGTAGCGCCCGTCGGCGCCGTGTGCGGTCAGCGTGTGGGCGGCGCCGTCGTGTTCCAGCACCAGCCGGCGCTGGCCGGCGTGGCCCAGGCGCCAGCCGTCGGCGCGTGCCCAGGGCGAGGTGGGGTCGCCGCTGGTGGCGGCGTGGGTGCGGGTCCGCGCTTCTTCCTGCAGCAGGCAGACCACGGCGGCGGCCGCGCGCATGCGCCGCAGCTGCGCGGTCTCGGGCGCGGCGGGCATGAAGGCGTCGAGGTCACGGTCGAGGGTGCCGGTGTCGATGGTGGCCTCGACCACCTCCGCGTGGCGGATCAGCCGTTCGAGGAAGGCGATGTTCGACTTCGGGCCTTCGATCGCGCACTGCGCCAGCGCCTCGCGCAGGCGGGCGAGGGCGCGCGGGCGGTCGACATCGTGCACGATGAGCTTGGCGATCATCGGGTCGTAGAAGATCGTGACGGTGTCGCCTTCGACCACGCCCGAGTCGATGCGCACATGGGCATCGGGCGCGGGCAGGCGCAGGCGGGTCAGCTTTCCGGAGCCGGGCAGGAAGCCCGCTTCGGGGTCTTCGGCATACAGCCGCACTTCGATGGCGTGGCCGCGCTGCGGGATGGCGTCCTGCGCCAGCGGCAGCGGCGCGCCTGCGGCGATGCGCAGCTGCCACTCCACCAGGTCGAGGCCGGTGGTGCATTCGGTCACCGGGTGCTCCACCTGCAGGCGGGTGTTGATCTCCATGAAGTAGAAGTTCCCGTCCTGCCCGACGATGAACTCCACCGTGCCCGCGTTCTGGTAGTCGATGGCGTGCCCGGCCTGCACCGCGGCCGCGCCCATCGCCGCGCGCAGCGCGGTGGTGAGGAAGGGCGAGGGCGATTCCTCGAGCACCTTCTGGTAGCGGCGCTGCGCCGAGCACTCGCGCTCGTTGAGGTGGATCACCTGCCCGTGCGCGTCGCCGAAGATCTGGATCTCGATATGGCGCGGGTGCTCGACATAGCGCTCCAGCAGCACGCGGTCGCGGCCGAAGGCGTTGCGCGCCTCGCGCTGGCAGCTTTCGAGATTGGGCAGGAATTCCGCCGAGCTGCGCACGATGCGCATGCCCTTGCCGCCGCCGCCGTGCGCGGCCTTGATCATCAGCGGGTAGCCGATGGCGTCGGCCTCGCGCTGCAGCAGGTCGGGCGACTGGTCCTCGCCGGTATAGCCCGGCACCACCGGCACACCGGCCGCCTGCATCAGCTCCTTGGCGCCGGCCTTGCTGCCCATCTTGCGCATCGAACCGGCCTTGGGGCCGATGAAGACGATGCCCGCGGCCTCCACCGCATCGGCGAAGTCGGCGTTCTCGCTGAGGAAGCCGTAGCCGGGATGGATGGCCTGCGCGCCGCTCGCCTTCGCCACCTCCAGGATGGCGTCCCCGCGCAGATAACTCTCCTGCGGGCGCGCACCGCCGATGGGGTGGGCCTCGTCGGCCAGGCGCACGTGCTGCGCATCGGCGTCGGCATCGGAATACACCGCCACGGTGCGGATGCCCAGGCGACGGCAGGTGCGGATCACGCGGCAGGCGATCTCGCCGCGGTTGGCGATCAGGATCTTGGAGAACATCGGATGGGTCATTCCTCTCCTTCCCTGTCCAGGGAAGGATTGCAGTGAGTGTCGAGGCGGCTGAGTCCCCTGCGATGGAGGACTGCGGGCGTCTGCGTCATTGTCCGGTCCAGGCCGGCTTGCGCTTCTCCAGGAACGCCCCGATCCCCTCCTGCCCCTCGCGCGAGACGCGCAGGCGGGCGATGAGGTCGGCGTTGTCGTGGTCCAGGCGGTCGCGGTCGCGGCTGGCGCCGACCCGGCGCACCAAACTCTTGGCGTGGGCGGCGGCGAAGGGGCCGGCCTTCATCAGCAGGTCGACCTGGCGCTGCATCGCGGCATCGAGCGCGTCGGCGGGCACCACCTCGTGCAGCAGGCCGATGCGCAGGGCCTCGGCGGCATCGAAGACTTCGGCGGTGGCGAACCAGCGCCGCGCCTGGCGCGCGCCGATCGCGGCGATGACGTAGGGCGAGATCACCGCCGGCAGCAGGCCCAGGCGGCTTTCGGTGAGGCCGAACTTCGCCTCCGGCACGCCGATGGCGATGTCGCAGCAGGCCACCAGGCCCACGCCGCCGCCGAAGGCCGCCCCCTGCACCCGGGCGATGGTCGGCCGCGGCAGCTCGTCGAGGGTGCGCATCAGCCGGGCCAGCGCCAGGGCGTCGCTGCGGTTCTCGGCCTCGCTGGCGTTGGCCATGTCGGCCATCCAGTTCAGGTCGGCGCCGGCCGAGAAACTGGGGCCCTCGGCCTCCAGCACGACCAGGCGCACCGCGGGGTCCTTGCCGGCCGTTTCGAGCGCCGAAGTCAGGGTCTCGATGAGGGTGGCGTTGAAGGCGTTGTGCACCTCGGGCCGGTTGAGGCGGAGATGCACGATGGCGCCGTTGCGGTGGTACTGCAGATGATCGGTCATGCAGGGTCCTGCGGGATGGCGGGCGGGCGCCGTCGGGCCGCGGCACGGTGGCCGGCAGAGGCGCGGGATGCAGGCGGTGACGTTCGACAGCGGCCGCCGGTGCCTGCGCGGGGTCGAGCGCATGATATCCGCAGCGCACCTCGCCGGCCCGCCGGAGATGCCGCGGGCCGTGGCGGCGCGGTATCATTGAGAATCATTAGCGTTTGGACGCCCGTGTGAGAGAAGCCCGCGTGACCCCGGACGATTCGAAACTCGATCCGCCCCGGCAGGGCCCACAGGGGGGCGATCCGCTGCGGCTCGATCAACTGCCGCCGCGCACCGCCGCGGTGGTCGACGGCGTGGACGACCGCGGGCCCGGTGTGCCTTCCGGCGCAGCCGCGGCATCGGCCGCCGGCGTGGACCAGATCGCCCGTCGTCTGCGCGAGCTGGGCTTCGTCGATGGCGAACGGGTGGAAGTGGTCGCCTCCGGCCCGTTCGGCGGCGACCCGCTGCTGGTGCAGGTGGGGTTCACCCGGTTCGCGCTGCGCCGCAGCGAGGCCGCCCGCGTGCGCGTGCGCCGGGGTGCGGCATGAGCGCCGGGACCGCGCCGCTGCGTCTGGCCCTGGTGGGCAACCCCAACTGCGGCAAGACCGCGCTGTTCAACCTGCTGACCGGCAGCCGGCAGAAGGTGGCCAACTACGCCGGCGTGACCGTGGAGCGCAAGGAAGGCCGCATGCGCGGTGCGGACGGGCGGCAATACGCGCTGCTGGATCTGCCCGGCGCCTACAGCTTCCAGGCCGCCAGCCTGGACGAGGCCGTGACCCGCGACATCTGCCGCGGGTTCTACCCGGGCGAGGCCGCGCCGGACATCCTGGTCTGCGTGGTCGATGCCACCAATCTGCGCCTGCACCTGCGCTTCGCGCTGGAAGTGCGCGCGCTCGGCCGGCCGATGGTGCTCGCGGTGAACATGATGGACACCGCGCGCCGGCGTGGCATCGCCATCGACCTGCAGGCGCTCGCGCGCGAGCTGGGCGTACCGGTGGTCGAGACCGTGGCCGTGCGCCGCGACGGCGGCCGCGCGCTGGTGGCCCAGCTGGACGCGATGGCCGAGGCGCCGACGGTGCCGGCCGTCCAGCTGTCCACGGCCGATGGCCCGGTCGAGACCCACGCCCAGGCCGTCGCCGACGCGCTGCACGCCGAAACCCGACGCCTGCTGGCCCTGGCGGTGACGATGCCGCGGCGCACCGCGCAGGTGGACGATGCGCTCGACCGCTGGCTGCTGCATCCGGTGTTCGGCCTGCTGGCGCTGGCGGCGGTGATGTTCCTGATCTTCCAGGCGGTCTACGCCTGGGCCACGCCGCTGATGGACGCCATCGACGCAGGCGCCGGCTGGCTGGGCGCCTCCGTGGGCGCGGCGCTGCCCGAGGGGCCGCTGAACAGCCTGCTGGTGGACGGCGTGATCGCGGGCCTCGGCGGGGTGCTGATCTTCCTGCCGCAGATCCTCATCCTGTTCGCCTTCATCCTGGCGCTGGAGGAGTCCGGCTACCTGCCGCGCGCGGCCTTTCTGCTGGACCGGCTGATGTACGGCGCCGGCCTGTCCGGACGCAGCTTCATCCCCCTGTTGTCCAGCTTCGCCTGCGCGGTGCCCGGCATCATGGCCACCCGCAGCATCCAGGACCCGCGCGACCGCATCGCCACGATCCTGGTCGCGCCGCTGATGACCTGCTCGGCGCGGCTGCCGGTGTATGCGCTGCTGATCGCGGCGTTCATCCCGCAGCGTGAGGTCTGGGGCGTGTTCAACCTGCAGGGACTGGTGCTGTTCGCGCTGTATGCGGCGGGCGTGGCCAGCGCGCTGCTGGTCTCCACCGTGATGAAGCGCTGGCGCCGCGACAAGAGCGAGCATGCGCTGCTGCTGGAGCTGCCGTCCTACCGGCTGCCGCACCCGCGCGACCTGCTGATCGGCCTGTGGGAACGCGCGATGATCTTCCTCAAGCGCGTCGGCGGCATCATCCTCGCGCTCACCATCCTGCTGTGGTTCCTGCTGTCGTTCCCGGCGCCGCCTCCCGGCTACACCGGCAACCCGCTCGACGTCAGTCTGGCGGGCCGCATCGGCCATGCCATGACCGTGGTCTTCGCGCCGCTCGGCTTCGACTGGCGGATCTGCATCGCGCTCATCCCGGGACTCGCCGCGCGCGAGGTCGCGGTGTCCTCGCTCGCCACCGTCTATGCGTTGTCCGCCGCCAACGACGACGCGGCCGTGCAGGCGCTCACCCCGCTGATCGCGCAGGACTGGACCCTGGCCACCGCGCTGTCGCTGCTGGTCTGGTACATCTACGCGCCGATGTGCATCTCCACCCTGGCCACGATCAGGCGCGAGACGCATTCCTGGAAGCAGACCGGCTTCGCCACCGGCTATCTGTTCGCGCTGGCCTATCTCGCCTCGCTGCTGACCTACCAGCTGGCCGTGGCGCTGGGGGCGGGCTGATGCAGGGTGCCTCCTGGCTGCCGCTGGCGGTGCAGTATGCGGTCGTCGCCGTCGCGGTGACGCTCAGTGCCTGGGCCGTGCTGCGCGCACAGGCCCCCGCGTTCGAACGCCGCCTGCGCACCGCGCTCGCGCTCCCGCTGCTGCGCGCGGGCAGGCCGATGTGGGTGCGGACGCTGGGACGGTGGATCGCGCCGGCCCCCGCGGCATCCGCCGCGGCGTGCGGGGGATGCGACGGGTGTGGGCCGAAGGCCTGACCGGCGCAGCCGCCGCAGGGACGGGGCGTCAGGGACTCAGCCAGACGATGCGTTGCGGCTGTCCGCCGCGTTCGCGGTGTCAGCGTGGACGACCTTCATGCTGGCGGCCTGCGCCATCTGGTCGATCAACATTTCTTTGCCGTCCCACAGCCCGTTGATCCATCGCTGGAAGCGTTCGCGGTACGCCGGGTCGTGGGTGTAGTCGCCGCCGAGCAGGTCGGCGGGGATCTCGCGCTCCTGGACATGGATGTGCACGGCAGGGACCCGGCCGGCGATCAGGTCGATCATCGACGGCCGTCCGCCCGGGTACAGGATGGTGGCATCCAGCACGGTGTGCAGGGTGTCGCCCATCGCATCGATCACGAAGGCCACGCCGCCGGATTTGGGCTTGAGCAGATGGCGGTAGGGGGAGCCCTGCGCCGCGTGTTTTTCGGGGGTGAAGCGGGTGCCTTCGACGAAATTCATCACCGACACCGGGATCTCGCGGAACTTGGCGCAGGCCAGGCGCACGGCCTGACGGTCGCGTTCGCCCAGCTCCGGCCTGCGCGCGATCTGCTGCCGGCTGTAGCGGCCCATGAACGGGTAATCCAGCGCCCACCAGCACAGGCCGAGCACCGGCACCCAGAACAGCTGCCGCTTCAGGAAGAAGCGCAGAAAGGGGATGCGGCCGTTGAACACCTTCTGCAGCACCAGGATGTCGACCCAGCTCTGGTGGTTCGCCAGTACCAGATAGTGCCCGTCCTCGCGCAGCGTCGCCGGCAACTGCACCACGAAGCGCGTGCGGGTGAAGCGGTCGATCATCGCGCTGTTGACCGCGATCCAGCGGCTGGCCAGCCAGGTCAGCACCGGGTTCCAGGCGCGGCGCCAGGCGGCGACCGGCACCAGCGCCTTCAACAGGGCCGCGAGCAGGAGCGGGGTGGCGTGCAGGAGAGTGTTGGCCACGATCAGCAGCAGAATCGAGGCCACGCGGAGCCACAGCATGGGCAGAACCAGGCGAAGGACGGGACGGCGCATTGTGCTACAGGAGGCGGCCCATGCGTACCGTTGCGGTTCCGGGCTCCGGTACGGCCCGGCCTCTGACGTGCGGTGGTGCATCGTGTGGATCGCACGATGTCTGCTGCAGCGCTGCACGATGGAAGCGTCCGTCGTGCAGGCGGTGCCGCGTCATGACGCCCTGCGATGCCTTGTTTTCAGGCATGTCCGCGGACGGGAACACGTTGGCACGGCCCTTGCGGCATCACTGTCGTCCCCCACACCCAAGGAGTCGCCGTGACCACCCCCGAAAAACTCGAACAGGCCTTGATGAAGGGCATCGACGACGAGCGCACCATCATGCTGGGCCTGGCCGGGCACGATGAACACATGAAACCGATGACCGCGCTGCTCGAAGACGGCAGGGGCCCGCTGTGGATCTTCACCTCCGACGACAACGGCATCGTGCAGGGCCTGGCGGGCGGCGCTTCGAGAGCACGCGCGTGCTACGTCGCGAAGGGTCACGACCTGTTCGCCTGCCTCGAAGGCCCCATTCAGGTGCACAACGATCCCGCGGTGATCGAGCGTCTGTGGAACCCGTTCATCGCCGCCTGGTACGAGGGCGGCAAGACCGATCCCAAGCTGCGCCTGCTGCGCTTCGATGCCGAACACGCTCACGTCTGGGAAAACGGCTCCAGCCTGATCGCCGGCATCCAGCTGCTGTTCGGCCGCGACCCCAAGAAGATGTACGCAGACAAGACCGCGGAAGTGCGTCTGAGCTGACGCGCGCCGGGTGGACGTGCCGGGTGCGCGTGATGCGCATGCGCACATCTGCACCTGCGCCCGCTGCCGCCCGGCCGGACATCCGCTCGATCAGGCATGTGCCCGGTCGAGCGGCCGTTCCATCATCCGTTCCGTCAAAGACCGCGCGTCGGGCGACCGGCGCGCGGTCGTTTCGTCAGCGGTTGACGGCCGGTCCGTTCACGCCGGCATATCCATTGGCGCAGCCGGTGGTGCAGGTGGTGGCCAGCATGTTGTAGATGATGCGGCCCGCGTTGGTCTTGGATCGGAAATGGCCGACGCCGTTGCTGGTGTCGCCGCCACCGATGTTCTGCGGGCTGCCGTCCGCCCAGTCCCAGTCGTAGGCGTAGGCGCTGCTGCCGAACCCGATGTCGATCTGTGCCTTCACCGCCGCGGTGGTGTTGAACAGCGCGCCGTCGCGGCAGCCGGATGCGTAGGCCACGGTGAAGCAGTGCACCTGGTCGTAGTTGCCGGCGGTGATGGTGTAGAAACGGATGGCGGTGAAGGCCGACGGCGTGGCGCGCAGGCTGGTGCTGCCGCTGCCGGTCCAGCGGTTGTAACCGTAGTAGGTCACGCCCGTGCTCGGGTAATAGCCGAAGGTGTAGTGGTTGTAGGGCCACACCCATGCCTCGGCATTGCAGACCGGCGCATAGGCCGACTGATAGCCGGTGTAGTAACAGGTATTCAGTCCGCGCAGGCCGCCGCCGATGTTGATGAAGCGCCGCACGCTTCCCTGGTAGTTGTAGTAGCGCAGCATGGCGATGGCCATGCTCGAGCCCAGCGAATGGGCGACGATGTCCACCTGGCTCTTGCCGGTGCGTGCCTTCACCTTGTCGATGAAGGTCTTGAGGATGGCGTACTTGTCGGGCGAATGGTAGTTGTACTGCGGGTCGGCGCGTTCGTCGGCATCCAGGTAGGTCACGCCGTACAGTTCGCAGTCGTTGTAGCCGCGCGACTTGAGTTCGTCGTAGACCGAATACTGCGGCCTGGCATAACCGTTCACAGCGCCCGGCGGCATGTCGAAGCCGATCGCGTTGTCGCCGTTGCCGTGGATGTACACCACCGGCGTGCGCGTGGCGGTGCAGTTGCCGCCGCCGAAGCCGCCATGGCCCACGCCGGGCGAGAACCCGCCGCCGTATTGCGTGGCGGCACCGGTGCAGACGAATCCGTTGTTGCTGCCGCAGTCCAGGGCCTGCGCGGTGCCGGGCAGGGCCGCGGCGAGTGCAAGCAGGGCCGGCAGGCCGCAGGCGGCGAGCGCGCTCCCGGCGGCGGCCATGACGGGCATGCGTGCCTTCGTCGCGGTCGATGGCACCGTGCGGAAGGAGGCGAAAAGGCGGGTGGCGAATGCTGAGCGTGCGCTGCGGATCATGCGATGTCCCTCGCAGGGTGAGCGGTCGTGGTCGGGAACCTGGCGGCAGCACCGCGATGTGGATGTGCCGGCGTCCCCGGCCGGTCTCCCCTTATCCGCCGTCGCGGCCACGCGGGCCATTGCACGAAAGGGCATGACGCACTGCCGCATGCGCTGGCGTGCGTGGTGATGTGCCGCGCGGCGGCAAACGTCGGGTGTGGCGTCGGGACCGTCGGGTGCCGGTCGCCGGGGCACGGGCGCGATCACTCGCCGACGTAGACCGCCCGGACTGCGCGCACCGTCTGCCCATCGGCCGGTTTCGGCGTGTTGGCCGAGGATTCGATGCGCACCTGCAGGCGCCAGCGTGTCTCGCCCGTGATCCGCTGCAGCAGGTGGGCGGGCACCGGCACCAGATGAGTGCCGCCTGCCGCGCCATGCCGGATGCCGTGCGGCGACACGGTGCCGACCAGTTCGCCGTCGAGCGTGCGCAGCACCACCTGCATGCCGGCGCCGCTCGTGCCCAGTTCGACCTCCAGCATCAGCGGCTCCCCCGCCCTGTGCGGGCGGGGGAGGACGACGGTGTAGACGCCGTCGCGGTGTCGTGGCTCGGCCTGCATCGGCGTGTCCGCTTGCCGGGAGGGATGGGCGCAGGCCGCAACGCACAGCAGGCACAGCCAGGCCACGCAGAGCATGCGCGTCACGTGCAGGCCGCTGCAGCGCGTGATGCGCACGTCCATGCCGTCCCGCCACGCCAGCGCATGCCGCATGAGCGGCGCCTCAGTCCACCGACACGATGGTCACCGCGCTCACCTTCGGCGCCTCGCCGATGCCGCCCTGCGGAACCAGGCGGATGTCGAGCGTCGTGGTGCCGTCCTGCAGCTGCCTGAAGGCCGGCAGCGTGCGTGGCAGCGGCAGGGTGAAGGTGGTGGTGTGCGCCATGTCCATGCCCGCCATGCCCGGGCCGAAGAAGGCGAGCGTGCCGGCGTAGTAGGGGCTGTCGGGCTCGACATCGGTGACCGTGTCGGGGGCATTGACCAGCACGTCGAAGCTGCGTGCGGTGGAGAGCCCATGCGGCCGATCGAAGGTGATCTCGGCGATCAGCGTGGCGCCCTGGGTATCGGCCAGATGACGCTCCACCATCGTCGCGCTCAGGGCCACCGTGGCGCTGTCCTCGTCGATGCTGGCTTTCGCCGGGCCGGGCGGCCGACGCAGCTTGGGACGCGGCCGGTAGTCGCTGGCGAAGCCGCCCGCATAGCCGTAGTCGAAGGCCGATGTGTCGAAGACCGCCTTCGCGTCGGTGGGGCCGACCGGCGTGCCGTCCGGCTGGACGTAGAACAGAAAGGGCTCATCCATGAAGAGGTCGTAGAGCTTCTTGCCATCCGGCGTCGTGCCTTCCGGCACGATCGGCAGGCCATTGGCCAGCTGTTTCTGCGTCCACACATGCCACAGCCGGTCCATGTTGGCGTGATGCAGGAAGAAGATCGGGTCCACCGGCGAGAGGAAGTTGGTCATGTTGCCGTAGGGACCCCAGTCGATCGCGCCCACGCCGCCGATGCAGTTGTGCACCAGGTTGTGGGGCTGGCCTTCCAGCACCGAGAACTCGTTCACGCCGTTCACCGGCTGCATCAGATGGGTCGCGGTCCTGGAGCTGGTGAAGCTCAGGCTGATCGACGGGTCGTAGAACGTCTGCGGCTTCAGGCCGGCGATCACGGTGTTGGCCGAGACCGCCGTGCGCGTGCTTGCATCCAGGCCGCGATTGTCGGGCGAGAGGTAACGGGCGCCGCAGGTGATGGCGAAGGCCATGTTGCCGGCGATGCCGGCCGGCTGGCCGTCGATCATGGTTTCGCCGGTGACGTCCTTCCAGGCGACATCCAGGCTGGTGTAGCCGCGGGTCTTCAGCTGCGCGAGCTGTTGCGGGGACAGCGTGCTCCAGTAGCGCTCCAGCGCCGGCTTGATGAAGTCGGTGAAGACCTTCATGTTGCGCGTGTACGGCGCGAATGCCGCGTCGGTGGGCGTCAGCGCACCCTTGAACATCGATGCGGGGATTTCCGGCTGACGCGTCCAGTCCCAGTAGGGCATCGCGAAGCCCGGGTCGCCGCTGAGGCGGCGGATGGTGCGTTCGAACCAGCCCACATAGCCGCGGTGCCAGGCGTAGAACCACCAGTTGCCGTGCGGACAGTCGAAAAAGTGGGTGAATGCGTTGCGGAACCAGTTGCGCGGGTCGTCCGGGGGCAGCGCCAGCATCGCCTCGATGCCGCGCGCATAGCTTTCCAGCATGCGTTGACCTTCCGGGGTGGTCACGTCATGACGGGTCCAGCGCGGTGCGGCCTGCGTGCTGCCGGCCTTGCCTGCGAAGGCCGGGCCGGCACCGGTGGCGAGGACCGCGCCGCCGGCGGCGCTGGCGGCGAGGAAACGACGACGTGTGATGCTCATCCTGAGGCTCTCCCTGTGCGATGACGATGTTCTGGATATCGGTGTGGCGCTCGCATCGGATGGATGGCCCGATGTGGAGGCGCCACTGCGAGTGCGTGCCGGCGAAGGTGTGGGGCGTCCTGCCAGTGGTCGGGAGTATAGCCATTGGTTTCAAGGCCGCTGTGGCTTGCGCATGTATTCGTACGGCTTCGGTGCCGATGCGGTGCGCATGCGGTGTCGGAACGGTATCGAAGCGATATGCCCTGGCCAGAGGGGGCTGTGTCCTTGCACAGGGAACGGGCGGCCGTGCGCAACCTGCATCGACCTGCGTGGCCTCCGGGTCGAGGCCGGCATTCGTTGTGCACGACCCGCCTTGCGGGGGCAGTGCGTATCGCAGAAAAACCCGGTGTTTTCAGCGTGTCCCGCATACCGTCCATGAACCGGAACGCCGCCATCCGGCAGAGTCAGGCTGCGCTCGGCGATGCGTGACGAGACTGTGCCGAACCCGAGATGGAGCCGCTTCACATGCGTCCCGATTCGCATTCCGCCATGTCCACATCCGTATCCCTCGCGCGGCAGGCGCCTGCCGTCCAGGCACCGAACCAGGCACCCAACCCGCCCTCTGCAGGGATGGGCTCGGCCACACATCCGCAGGCGAGCGCGTCATGCGGTGCGCGTGCCGGGTTCCGCTACCCCGGTGCGACCTCGCGCGTGGTGATGGCGGGGCTCGATCGCATCGAGCGTCGCGCCAGCGATGCCGCGTCGCGCTCGCGCGACTGCGCGAAACGCGGGGTGGAATCGGCTTGCCGCATCGGCGGCACCGTGTACGGCGAGGCCGAACGCCGGCTGGTCCCGCGTCGCCTCCTCGAACTCCGTTCGCTTCAGCAGGACTGGAGGAAGCGCGCGGCGCTGCAGGTGGCGTCCGCCTTCATGGTGTCGCTGTCGCTCGGCCTCATCGCGTTGAATGCGGTGGTCATGGTGGATGCGCCGAACGCGAATGCCGCGACTTCCGCGCAGGGCGCGCATGCGCGGGCCGATGCGGTGCAGTCGCTGCACGCGCCGCCTGCGCCGCCCGCGCAGGGCTATGTCGCGCAGGCGATGGGGCGCCATTCCGCCACGCTGCCGCGCCCGATCGAGTCCACCATGCCGATCCCGGCGATGGAGACGGTTGCATCCACTCGGCCGACGGCCGCGGAGCTGCGCCGGCAGTACGAAGAAGACCGCGCGCGCTTCAGGGCGCAGAACAGTCAGCCGGAAGCGGAGCTCGCCGCGCATGCGCAGCGTGCGGACGAGGCTGCGCGCATCCTCGCGGCGCATACCCTGCCGACGCGCGACGCGGCGCCGTTGCCGGCGACCGAGCCGTCCTCGACCGTGGCCATGGGCGATCCGGCCGATGCCTCGGTGCACGCCTACGACCCGGCGAATGTCGGCGCAGCCGCCGCGATGCCGTCGCAGTTTCCATGATGATCGCGATCGTTTGCTGATGGGGCGGCATGGATCGATCGGCATGCGCTGATCCACCGGCATACAACGATATTGATCGGTATGACGTGGCAGTCATCTCCTGGCCGGGTGCAGAGGTGAGGCATCCTGACGGTGTCCACTCCCTCGTTCCGACGTTCCCACACCGCCCAGCCCAGCGCCAAGGCCGAGCCCGTCCTCAGCGCTTCACAGCGAATACACCGTCCAGCGCCTGCTCCGCATCGAAACCGGCCACCTTCAGACGCGTCGCCACTTCCCGCGGCACGTTGCGGCCACTGGTCAAGGCATTGGGCATGCCGGTGTAATGGAACAGGCGCCCGCCACGCCGCAGCACGCGCGCAAGCTGGTGGTAGAACGCCTGCGAATACAGCTCGCCGGCGATGCCGAACCGGGGTGGGTCGTGCAGCGCTGCATCGAACGTGCCCTCCGGCAGCGTGGCGATGGCCTGCGACACATCGCCTTCGCGCAGGTCGAGCCGTGCGCCATGCTCCGGTGCTTCCGGGTCCGGCGACCACGGGTTGAGCGTGCGCAGCCAGAGGACATCCGGATTCTTCTCGAAGGACAGCATTCGCGCGACACCTGCCTCCAGGCAGCAGGCCGCGAAATACCCCAGCCCTCCGCAGGTGTCGAGCACCGTCGCACCCTGCGGACGCACCAGTGCCACCTTGCGGCGCGCGTCTTCGAGCGGCGAGGTCTTCGCGGTCGGCAGCATCTTGATGCCGTCGATCTCGAAGGTGGGCGGCCCCCACTCGGTCGGTACCAGCTTGATCAGTGCGCCGTCGTAGCGCGACACGGGGGCATAGTCCCCGCCGTCCGGGTAATACAGCGTGCGGTCCTTGAGCTTGCCCGCCGGCCAGGGATGACGCTGTCCGCGCCACACGAACCCGTCCGTCGACAGCGTCACGACCTCTTCGGTGCGGCCGAGATCCAGCGAGCCCTGCCACTCCCTCGCGCCGGAGGCGTGTGCGCGCAGCAGCGCGTCGGCGGTGTGACGGGTCAACAGCGGGAGGACGGGATGCGGCACGGCGATGGTCTGCAGGCGGGGGCGCAAGGGTAACCGCTGTCGACGGTGGCCTGCACGCGGGCGAGGGGCGTTGCGTGGCATCGCATGGCATCGTGCGCCCATGCCCGCGGCCCGCGGCACGGCACGCGATGCCATGCGTCCATCTGTGCAGTGGCGCGCCCCGGCCCTGCGCCGCGAGCGCCTACACTGCGGCGATGGAATACGCCGCGCTGTTCGTCGCCGCCTTCGCCGCCGCCACCCTGCTCCCCGCGCAGTCGGAGGCGGTGCTGGCGGCACTGCTGGTGCAGGGACACGCCGCCTGGGCGCTGGTGCTGGTGGCGAGCGTCGGCAACGTGCTGGGCGCGACCGTGAACTGGTGGCTGGGACGCGAGGTGGCGCGGGTGGGCATCGCGCGCTTCAGCGAGCGCCGCTGGTTCCCGGTGAAGCCTGCGGCGCTGGAGCGCGCGCGCGGCTGGTACGCCCGCTGGGGACGCTGGAGCCTGCTGCTGAGCTGGGTGCCGATCGTCGGCGACCCGCTCACCCTCGCCGCAGGCGTGATGCGCGAACGGCTGACGGTGTTCCTCGCCCTCGTCGGCGTCGCCAAGACCGCGCGCTATGCGCTGCTGGCGATGCTGGTGCACAGTCAGGCCTGAGCCGCACGCTCTATGCTGGCCGCACCACGGAGGAACGCTCCCGACTTCACAGGGGCAGGTCATGACGATGTCGATCAGGACAACACGTACCGCACTCGCCCTGGGCGCCACGCTGTGGCTGGCCGGGTGCGCGCCGCCGGACACGCCTCCGCCCGAGGCCATCGAACCGGCCACGCCGGCCTCGCGCGGGGCGCTGGAGGCGGCGGAGGTCGCACAGGCCGGCAAGACCGCGTCCGCGGCATCGCCCGCAGCGGCGCCCGGCGCGCCGCCGCCCGGCACCAAGCCTTTCGATTTCGACGCCAGCGGCTGCGGCTTCCCGGCCGTGGTCTCCGACCCCTCGGTGCGCATCCTCGCCGCAGGTGCCCATGCCGGCGCGCCGGCGGGCTTGGAGATCGACGAGAGCGGCCACCAGGCCACGCTGATGCGGGTTGCGGTCAACCGGCCCGGCGAACGCGTCGCGCTGCTGCTCGGCGCCTACGAGCCGACGGTCTGGAGCGTGGGCTGGACCGCGGGCACCGAGATCGTCGCGGTGCTGGCCACCGGCTACCACGACCAGCGCCTGTCCGGCCTGCCGGCCGGCACGCCGACCGGCGTGAGCACATATCAGAACCGCGGCGCCTGCGGATTCGCCTACGTCGAGACCCGGCCGACGGGGGGACTGGACGGCGTGGCCGAGCGCGCCTTCGGCCGCGGCGTGGACGAAGTGCACGTCGCGCAGGGCGGGCGCGCGATGATCGGCCCCGCCGGCGGTGCGCTGATCACCGACGCCGATGCGCCCGAGCCCGCGGAATTCGCGGTCGCCGGCACGCTGCCGGCGGGCGATGCCGGTCTGCAGGCCGCTCTGCGCGACGGCCTTCTCCGCCGCGCCACGCCGGCCGATGCGGAGGCCTGGCGCACCGCCGCCCGCGACGCCGGCGCCCTGTACGGCGAGCAGGCGCACGAGCGTGCCACCCACCCCATGCTCAACGACCGCAGCTACACCGTGCTCAAGCCCTTCCGCTTCCCCTCGGGTCTCTACGGCGCGCATCTGGCGGTGTTCTACCTGCCGCAAGGTGTGGCCGAGCCCACCGGCAATCCCGGGCATTCCTCGGTGTTCGACATCGCCACCGGCACCTGCCGCGGGCCGATGTGTCGGGCGGAGTGAGGGCGTGAAGGCCTGAAGGGGCCGCGCAGGCATCGTGTGTGCTGTACGAGCGGTGTGGAAGCGCTTGCATGGCAAGCCGCCAGCCCGCGCTGCTGGCCGACACGCCCGCGACACGCCTGCGTCGGACAGCGCCCCGGCTTCGCGTCGGCGTCAACCGCCGGCGCGCAGCCAGCGCAGCAGACGGTCCGCCACCTGGGGATGGTCGAGCAGATCCAGGTGATGCATGCCGTGCCCCACCCACTGCCGGCGCTTGGCGAAGCCGATCGCCTGCCGCGGGTCGGGGTGATGGCCGAGCGCGCTCGCCACCGGCACCAGGCCATCGCCGATCCAGCGGGCATGCAGGGTGTCGCGGCGGCGCGCACCCGCGGCGGCGGTGCTGGCGGGATTGGAACGGGCGGGATTCGGGCCGGCGGCCGCCGTGCTTGCGGCGATGGCGTAACAGCGCACGCCGCGCGGCAGCGGCGCGGAGGGCGCATCTTCGCGCGCGGCGCGCGCCAGGCCATGGTGCAGGTCGGTGATGCCCGCGCTGCGCAGCGTGCCCACGCGCGCCAGCGGCGCGGCGAACGGCATCGCGCCCAGCACCGTGTCGATCCAGCGCCCGCCCCGCTCCAGCGGCGCACCGTGATGCGGCGACCCCAGACAGACCAGATGCCGCAGCGCGGCCATCCAGGGCTGTTTGCCGCGCGCGGCGTGGCTGCAGGCGCTGCGCGACACCAGCCCGCCCATGCTGTGGCCGATCAGGGTGATCTCCTCCACCGGCACCGGCCAGGCCGCGTGCAGGGCGTCCAGCCGCTCGGCCAGACGCCGGCCGTTCTCCGCGATCGGCAGCCCGGTGTTGTAGTGCAGGTACAGCGGCGTGCAGCCCAGTGCCTCGGCCAGCATCGTCCCGTGGTCGTGGCCGTTGCGTGTCCACTGCAGGTCGTTCATGCACAGCCCGTGCACCAGCACCAGCAGCTTGCCGCTCGGCGTCGGGACGGCGTCCGACAGCGCTCCCGCATCCAGCGCCAGCGGCCGGCCCGCATGATGCAGTCGCATCGGGATGGCCAGCGGATTGCCGGTGGCCGCCAGATGGTCGCCCAGCACCCCGTTCAGGGCCGCGATCACCGCCTCGCGCTCGGCCGAAGTGCGCAAAGGCGCCGCATCCTGCCGCGACAGCACCAGACCGAGCCCGGTGCCGGCCAACCGCGTCGTGCCGCGGATGCCGCGGTACACCAGTCCGGCGATGCCCGCCGTGCGTGCCGGCGCCGCGCCGCGCAGGCCCAGGTGCGGGCGCGCGATGGCCGCGTGCATGGCCTCCACCACATCGGTGAGCCCGGCGGTCGCCTCCACGCCCAGCCGTGCCACGCCATGCAGGTCGGAGAGTCGCAGCGTGCGGAGATCGATCATGCGACGGCGGTTCCGAACGGAGCGATCCACGAGTGTGCACGAAGCGAATGGAGCACGTATTCCGGACCCGCACCGGATTCGTCCGCACGGCAGCGGTCCGCACGGCGGCGTGGCGGGCGACGTGCCATGCGTCGCATCGCCGAGCGCGGAGATCATGATCGGAAGGAGGGAACAAGGACACCAAGAGGGAACAAGGACACCCACAATTCAGAAAATCCCTACCCCCGAGCGGGCACTTCCCCGACAGACGTTTCCAGCCGCTGCACCTATCCTCGCTGCATGACGCAAGCCCGCGCCCAGCTCGTTCCGCCCGGTTCCGACGGCATTTATCACTGCGTCCAGCGCTGTGTCCGCCGCGCATTCCTGTGCGGGGTCGACCACTACACCGGGCATTCGTTCGAATACCGAAAGCAGTGGGTCGAGCAGCGACTGGGCGCGCTTGCGGAGTGCTTCGCCATCTCCGTCCATGCTTATGCGGTGATGAGCAACCATCTGCATCTGGTGGTGCAGCTGGCACCCGAGATCGCCGCCGGCTGGAGCGAGGGTGAAGTCGCTGCCCGTTGGGTGCGTCTGTTTCCGCCGCAAGATGACTCCGAGGTCGCGATCGAGGCCAAGCGTCAGCGCCTGATGTCCGATCCTGAGCGCCTGCAGGTCATCCGCGGTCGCCTGTCCGACCTGTCCTGGCTCATGCGCTGTCTGGCCGAGCCCATCGCCCGCCGCGCCAACCGCGAAGACCGTTGCAAGGGCCGATTCTGGGAGGGCCGGTTCAAGGTCCAG